>JALFDW010000042.1 GCA_022778545.1 bacterium
GTGACCTTTTCGCATCCTGCTGTTTATTTCTGCGTATGGCATTTCGGAAAGAAACGACACGGCAATGTCCTCGGGTTTTCCAAAGTGCGCATAATAATCAGATAACAAAGCGGAGGGATTTTTAGCGGCGTATGCCGCAAGGGATTCCTGTAAGTTGCAAAGGAATTCCTTTTTGCGCAATCCACCTATTGGGATATGCCTTTTTACCTGCCTGAAATATCTTTCGGACTGCTTCATTTCTCATTCTCCTCATTGCTGCGAGATAAAATCAGCTGTACACCGGTATGGATAGAATTATAATCCTCTAATAGCGCAGCATAATACGCTTGCCCGTGCTCAGAGATACGGTAATACACCCTGGTCATACGTTTACCTACCCGGATGCGCTTTGCATCCAAATAGCCGTCATCCTCAAGCCGATACAGGATAGGATATAGTGTGCCTTCCGGTAATATAAACCTCCCGCCGCTGATGGTCTCCAATGCTTGCGCAATTTCATAGCCGTACATTTCCCGCTCGCTAAGCAGCGATAGTATGCACAGAGTGGCTACCCCTCTTTTAAAATGGCTTTGTAATGCTTCCTGCTGCATATGTTTTCCTTCATAGATTTCGTCGAGAATACTAATCTAAATATATAATACACTAAGTCTATTCAAATGTATATACTATGTTTACAATAGTATTGTTGACAATGGTTGTTGCGTATTGTAAGCTGCATGTAGTTGATGGTTGAACAATACAAATTAAGACGGAAAGTGAGATAAAAGCGCATGAAAATAAAAGCGGCATGTTTGCTCATGGTACTGCTTATTCCGATACTGTTAGGACTGTTTGGCTGCGAAATGGCTCCAAACACCCCAATATATACAGCGGATACATATGAAGAGAATATCCTCTTGTCCGAAGTGGAAAGTTCGCGTCTCAGCAAGCCATGCAGTACAGAATGGCATACCACAGAAACCATACAGCTAAGTCGGGAGGAATACGATGTCTTGTATGATTTCACATATGAGCTGATAGTCGCACTTTACTGCCATAGTTATACTGCGACAGATGAAGCTGCTCTCACCGATGCATATCAGCTAATGATACCTGAGCTTTCCGCTGCTGTAAGCAAAAGCCAATACTTTGAAAAACATATCCTTAATATCAAGGAGAATGATATATATGTTTTGATGAAATATTTGTCCATTGCAAATGGCGGGTATGTGGATATGGTTCGGGATGCATCGGGCAGAGAGGCCCTAATGGTGTGGGCAACATTTACATTACAAACTCGCGGAGAGGGTGGAAAAAACAATCTGTTCTACAACGAAGAACCCTGGTTTGTCCCCGGAGATACATCTTTTGAACTATGGCTTTACGTTTCTGAAACAGATGATGGTTATCGGTTGACAGAATTCCAAGAATCAGCGGTGTTTTCCCAAAGGGATATCTTATTTAAGCCAGATGGAGTAGAAGCCGTAAATGATGTCGAGAAAATTCCCGCGAAAAAAAGGGATGCTGTACTTTGGCTAATTGAGAAACATTCCCTAAATAATGGTGAAGCCGTGACAATCGGTGATTATGAAACTGTAAAGCAAATTGCTACAGAGTTTGTATCTACGCTTTATGCTATTGATTATCGCACGGTATCAAACACTTCCTTCGATTCATTATACAGTTATATGAGCGGTGAGCTTGAATCAGATGTTAAGCAAAACAGCTACTTTGAAAGATACTTAACTGAAATCAAGGATGGCTCACTATCGATTAACATTTTGAATCAGATCAAGTCTGAAACTTTCGACCGTGGCAATGCGATTGTATACAAGCTTGACGGAGAAGAAACATTTTTATTCCATTGTTTTTGCGGTATTGAGGTGTCCTATGAGCAGGCACCGGATGATGAGTTTTACTTCAGGCAAGGTAACAATAAGCTTACTGTTGCATTCCTTATCCGCAGGGTAGAATCAGAACCTGAATACGAAATTATTGACTGGGCCTATTCCCTGCCGTTATCCGAAGGAATAGCTTCGGAATAAACTAATTAGCAAATGCATAGGGGGTGATAAAGAATAGTTCTACAATATATCTCAACTTGTAAGTGGCCCCATGCAGTCCGGGAGATATGGATGTGGAACCGATCGTAGTGTAGTCTCAACTGCGGATTGCTTCAATCCTCTGTTGAAGTATTCAAAGTACAGTCAAAATATTAAAAAAGAGAGGGATGATAGTATATGAAAAGGAAATTCCTGCGCTATGGTATTGTTGCAGTCTTGACCGCTGTATTCCTTAGTTCGGTAGCGGCATATGCGCTTACACCGGACATAGGAGAGTATTATAGGACAATGGGGCTTGCGGAGGAGATAACATACCCGACCGCGCGAGAAAAAAAGGTGGCCAATATTCGCGGCATTAACAACAACGAGTATTGTTATAAAGCCGGACTGCCGACAGAAGATACTATGTTCTGGAGTACCATTATGAAAAATGACGGCACAACGGCAGCGACTTCTGTCCATAAAGACATTTATCAGGGCGAACGCCGGGAAATGCCTTACCTATCCAGTGCTGGCGGAACTGGTTACTACAAGCTCAGGAACAAAAACCCGTGGATTATCTACTCAATCTATCTTGAGGGCACGTGGTCACCTGATGACAAAAATTTAATGTAATTGCAGAGGTTTGGCCGCATGAAGGACGGCAGCTTCATGCGGCCACAGGAGAACCCGATGAACAGATACATTCAATCTTGCGAAGTACTGGTGCTTTCAAAAAAGCATTGGCGATGGATTATAGTATTGCTGCTTGCTTTAGGGGATGCAATATTAAACCTCAATCAAATAACCATTGCTTATGGGGAAATATCATATTGCGAAAGCCTGATTTACCATATGCAGAATGAAACATTTGCAATGGTAACATCCATAATATTTCTTGCTGTGCTCTTTGGGGACATTTCTCGTCAAGGATATTGGGATTTATATTATATTTTAAGAACCGGATCCCGCAGACATCTATCGGCATCATTGATAACACTCATTGTGATTTATTGCATGTTTCTGTCTGCAATTTGTGTCATAACACATTTTGCGGTTGCGGTATTATCCGGGGCATCGCTGCTACCGGTTTTGCATAGGCTCAGTTCGGACATGGCGTTTCTTGCCCAGTCTGGATTGCACCCGTTAAGAGCCTGTATTTTGGCGATTACGCTGTTTTTCTTGCGTTGCTGTTTCCTGGCTCAACTGGTTTTATTTGGGAACCTCATGTCGAAAAAACTTCCTCTGGGCTTGCTCATCCTTGTTTTTGTAGGCCTTGTTTTGGACTACCAGTTATATGACATCATAGGTACAAATCCGCTTTATATTCTGCCCTATGATAACATTCTCCTTTTCCCAAGAGGCGCCGGCGAACGTCCGGGCTATCTGTTCTCCTTTTTATATTTTATGCTGATCAATTGCGGAATGAGTACCGCAATATATGTTAAAATCAAAAAAAACGATTTTAGCGTAGGCGGAGGGTTTTGATGCGGAATATTTTTAGAATTGCGTGGATAGACTTGAAAAGTTTCTGGTCAACATGGCTATTTGCACTTCTGATTGTGGCAAGCGTGTTTTGCGTTTCGATGTGTGCTTATATCATAGGTGAAACGGGCAGCCTTATGAAGGATATTTTAATAATCATGATGGGGGGTAATGGAGCAAATCATCCATATTCTTTCCTTGCAGTAATCGTTTCGTTGATCCCGCTGTCTATGATATTGCTTTGGTGCGGGGGGTACCTCGAAACCGAACTTCACAAAAGGCGCTATTTCTCAATCTTGCGCACCGGAAACATTGTTGTATGGGCCATATCTAAAATGATAAATTGCATACTCATTTCCATACTCTATGCCCTTATATTATCAGTTATTATATGGCTATTGACAGGTATGAAGCTATGCGGTGAAAGTGAATCGCTCTTCTTATATAGTGAACTTCACTATCTCACATCAACACACATGATATATTTTGTGCTGTTTTTCATTGTGCGCATAACAACGATACTGCTCATTCAACTGTTTACCATGCTCACTTTCGCAAACAGCAAACTTAGTGCCTCTTCGGCTTTATTATATACATTTTGTTGTCTCGCTATGCCACGATGGATGATATATTTGCCAGTAGGGTCAACGATGTTGGTGCAGGGGTTGGCTTCGGGAGGCGCATACCTTCATTTATTCGTTGCATCTTCAATATACATATTATTTTTTGCGGTTGCAATTCTATTGGTATCTCGCAAAAAAACATTTCTGAGCAAAATATCATTATGAGGAATTAGGAGGATAGTATGGATAATCAAGTGGTTTGTATGAAATCTGTGCGTAAACAGATAAAGGGACGTGTTATTTTGGATAACGTTTCGTTTGAAGCCAATGAGGGAGAAACTTATGCCATCGTTGGACGCAACGCATCAGGTAAGAGCATGTTTCTAAAAGCCATGTGTGGATTGATAAGCGTTGACGCCGGGATAATACGGGTTTTTGGCGATGATATTTGTAGTGGGAAATTCCCGAGGAACACGGGGATTCTTATTGAGCACCCGGGGTTTCTTCCACAGTACAGCGGATATAAAAATCTCAAGCTACTTGCAGAAATCCAAAACACCATATCTCCAAAGAGAATATCAGAAGCGATGGAGCTTGTAGGCTTAGATAGCAGCGATGCTCGCCCTTACCGTAAATACAGCCTTGGCATGCGCCAAAAGCTGGGATTAGCTCAAGCACTGATGGAAAACCCAAGATTGCTTATTTTGGATGAGCCCATGAATAATCTGGATGCAGAAAGTATTGATCACATGCGAGAAGTTTTGCATGGCTTGTCTAAGGATGGCGTCACAATGATCATTGCCACCCATCTACCGGAGGATGTTCAAATGCTTTGCACAGTCACGTATTCTATAAACAACGGCTTGCTGAAGAAAGAGGGTGAAAAGTAATGGGCGTTTTACGGACGGATTTAAAGCGCATATTTACCTCATGGATATTCTATTTGTCTGTGTTCATTGTTATTATAGGGGGGGTCGTTCAATGCCTCCTAATATATCCCGATCCCACAGACCACAGTAGTACATATGGAGCGCTGAATTGCTTTCTTGCAGCTTTTTGCCTTTCTGGGTACGGCCCCGTAGTTGCGCCTGTACTTGCGGTGCTGCCATTTGCTACTGCATATATCGATGACATCCAAACAGGATATGTGAAATCTATAATCGCAAGAACTACCAGAAGATCATATGTAATGGGAAGGGTAGTTTCTACTGGAATATCCGGGGGCATGGCTTTGTTATTAGGCTATTTGCTTACATTAGCTCTTTTTGCCGCAATTGATCCGCTGCCCTCCGCCAGAACAATGATTCTTGGGGGAGCCTTTGTTAACATATACCATCGCTCAATGCTGCAATATGCTCTTCTGACATCAATAAACGCCTTTGCTTCTGGCTTCATCTACGCTCTGCTATGCATGGCTTTTTCTGCGGTTACGAACAACAAGTATATTGGCATTATTGCACCAACAGGAATCTCTCTTTGTTCGTCACTGATAGCATGGGCAATCCCTTTTGCATCCGTAAAGAACGTACTGCTCTACATATTGCCCAGCGTCACGCTTGTTTTTGAGCTTACAACCGAATTGCGCCTACTACGTGATTACTTTCTGCTCTTTACCAGTACCATCGTTATGATAGTTATATCACAGCGTTGGCAAAAGAATGGCAGGCTTTGATTGGTCTAAGGCAGCATAGTGGCGGTTTGCCGAATGGTACGATATAGGTACAATTGTATTGCCCAATGATACTTTTGCATATAACTAAGAGACGTTTCATGCGCGAACTGTGACGTGGATACAAGAATAGCAGAGTGTATCTCAAAGCACGAGCCAATAATCAAAACGATATGGAGTAATCTTGTTTCAGCTTAGTTCTTGATGTTTGCATTATTTTCTTAAAAACAAAAGCTCAGTCAATATGGATGAGTGAATTCCTTTATCCATAAAAGAACACATGATGGATTATGGAATCCGTCTGTCAAGCGCTGTGAAAACCGTATGGTTTCACGGCGCTTTTCATTTTCAGCCGAGCTTGCGGTACATCCGAGCGCCTCCGTTTCTTCTTGATTTTCCATTCAAAAATCAAGATTTTACGGAGGTTACTTATGAAAACAATCAATCTGAGAGACTTCTATTCGTCTATATATTCCGCCGATGTTATGTGCGAAGTTCCGGACGAGGTTGCGGAGATTTTGATGCTATATCGGCAAATCGAACGAGCGCAGCGTCAATACATTCGCCGCTATAAGGCGTATTTCTCCCTTGACAGGGATGACGGAATCGAACTGCAAGCTCTGCTGTTCGCACCGTCAGCGCAGGAGGACTATGAAAAGAAATGTCTGCATAACGAGCTTTGTGTGGCGTTATCGGAATTGACGGAAAAACAGTTGGTACGGCTGTATGCCCACGCTGTACTCGGCATGGGTTATGCGCGCATTGCGGCAATAGAGGGCGTTGATGAGAGCGCCGTGCGGCGCTCCATCAGCAGGGCGACGACGCAGTTAAGAAAAAAGATACAGCTTTTTTAGCTGTACCCCGTCCGAAAACAGCCGTTTTATGTAGTGGTTATTAGAGGGAACATACTTCCTCTGATGCACCTTAACAACTGAAAATCCAACTACTCAAACACATTAGCCGCATGGCGAGCGATTAACGCGATTGCCACGACCCATACGGCAGACAATGATACTTCCGTTCAGCCACAGTCCGAACGCATAAGGGGCTCCCGAAAAGTCGTTAGACTTTTGGGGGAGAGGAGGAGCTATGGAGCGAAAGAGCCTTGCTGCTTGCAACGAGGCGACCATAGCGCAATCAGCTCCGACGACGTCGCAGGCAATGGGAGCGGCTCGCGGAGAACCCGGGAGAGGTGAAATTCCTATGCAGACCTGATTGGTCGGTTTGAGGCTGTTGCCCCTGCACATCGGGAAGTAGTGTCGAATAGGTGTGCATGAACATATTAAGAAGAAACGGAAAGGGCGGCGGCTTATCCTGCTCATGCAGATTCACATGGGCCGCCGTTTCATTTACAGCGTACACTTGTGAGGTATTATCATGAATTCTACATTATCCAAACGAGACGCTTATCGGGTTATGTTTCGTGATTATCCCGATGTTGTGTCTGTGGAGCAGATGAGTGAGATGCTTGGTATCTGCGAAAAATCCGCATATCGGCTTCTACATCAAAACAAGATCGCTCATTTCAGAGTTGGGCGCACCTATAAAATCCCGAAGCTCCACATTTTTACCTACCTCAATGTGATCCGTTGCGGCTGACTTCGTACCCTTGCGTCGCTATCTACCCGTTGCTATACTGAAATCGTCAACAACGGGTGAATGTGGCTGCTACAACAAAAGGAGGATTATAAAATGGTAGCAGGACACCTAAGAGAAAAAAACGGGACTTTTCAAATTGTTTTGAGCTTCAATGATGCTCTTGGCAATCGAAAGACCAAATCCATCAGTACAGGGCTTCCTATTAAGGGAAACAAAAAGCGGGCGGAAGCCTTGCTCATGGAAGCCCGACAGAACTTTGACAACGGCGTTTCCGGCGATAGCAAGAACAATCCAAAGAACATCCTGTTTACGGAGTTTATGTTGGAATGGCTGGAAATGATGAAGAACAGCGTAGAGATTACTACCTATGCCAATTATGCTATGGTAATCAAAAGCCGCATCAATCCTTATTTTAGGGACAAGGGGCTTACGCTCTCGGAACTTACTCCTAAACATATTCAAGACTACTACCTGTATAGCTTGAATGTGGAGAAGGTAAGCGCCAATACTGTGATTCATCGTCACGCCAACATAAGAAAGGCGCTCCAATACGCACTGAAGCTCGGCTTGATCGACTTCAATCCAGCAGATAGAGTAGAACGACCAAAGAAGAACAAATATGTAGCTACCACCTACAACGAAAAGGAGTTGGAAAACCTGTTTTCCGTCGTCAAAGGCAAGCGTATCGAGTTTGCCGTCACCCTTGGCGCATTCTACGGTTTGCGCCGTAGTGAGATCGTCGGCATAAAATGGGACGCGATCGATTTTGAACGCAAAACCTTCACAATCAAGCATACCGTCACAGAAGTCATGTTGGACGGTAAGGTAACTATGATTGACAAGGAGCGGACGAAAACAAAGTCCAGTCATCGCACGTTGCCGTTGGTAAAACCGTTTGAGGAGCTGCTGCTTCGTATGAGAGCGGAGCAAGAAACCAATCGGCGGGTATGTGGCAGCGCGTATTGCAGAAAGTATTTGGACTACATTTATGTGAATGAGTTGGGCGAGCTTGTAAGACCAAACTTCATTACACAGAACTTCGCTATTGTCCTTGCAAATAATAAGCTGAAAAAGATCAGATTTCACGATCTTCGGCATAGCTGCGCCAGTCTCCTGTACGCACATGGTGTGAGCTTGAAAGAGATTCAAGAATGGCTTGGGCATAGCGATATATCCACGACTTCCAACATCTACACCCACTTGGATTACAGTTCAAAAGTGTCCTCGGCGAATGCGATTTTAAGTGTTTTTCCGACCTAATATTCCTCCAAAGCAGGAGGGATACAGCCGAAATAACGATACTTTTCTTAAAATCGAGGGATTTTGGAGGGATAAGAAAAGCCCGAAAACCTTAGATGTTATGCTGGTTTTCGGGCATGGTGCCGGTGGTGGGACTCGAACCCACACGTTGTCGCCAACAACGGATTTTGAATCCGTCACGTCTGCCAATTCCATCACACCGGCGTACCTTCAATCCCCCAGAACAAATCTCGGAAAACGGAGGGATGTTAGGAGGGATATAGAAGCAAAATCGGATATTCGATTGTCAAAAATGCCCTAAATGCGGGCGGTTTGCCGAATGTCACGGGGGATGGCGAAGTAGATTTTGAGTCCGTCACGTCTGCCAATTCCATCATTCCGGCAAATTCACAAAACACAGTTTACCACAATTTGAAGGAATTCGCAACCATAAACTGCTCGCCTGCGTTATAATGATGCGGTATAATAAAGCATACCGCGCCCCCAAACAGAATAACGCAAGGAGGAATGGTTTCGTGAAACGGAAAATCAGGATCATTGCAGCAGGAATGCTGAGCGTACTCTTCTTCGCCGGATGTGCATCCAAGAATAATGAAATGATGATGGATTATGCTATGCCGAGCGAGCCGCAGGAGATGGAAACGAGCACTTCTTTCGAGAGATATGACGCATCCTACGGCCTCACAGCGGATGTTGAGGCGGTGAAGCGTTCGGAGGATGCAGCGGAGCAATACGGCGGCCGCAAGGTGATTCTGACCTATGAGCTTTCTATTGAGACAGATGCATTCGACTCGCTGATCTCCGCCCTGAAGGAACGGCTGAATGCGGCGGGCGGCTATCTCCAAAGCTCGTATATTGACGGCAAAAAGCCGGAAGTTTACGGTGACAGGGGCAGGACGGCCACGCTCTCGCTGCGCGTCCCTGCGGAAAAAGCGGAAGCGTTTTTTGCCGATGCGAAAGCCATGGGCACCGTGCAGAGCGAACATGCATATACGGATGATGTGACCGCTGCATACTTCGACAGCGAGACGCGCCTTTCTGTGCTCAAAACCCAGCTTGAGCGGCTCAAGAGGATCCTTGTGGAAACGGATAACCTTGCCGACGTGCTCGCGCTTGAAACGGAGATTGCCCGCGTAACGACGGAGATCGAATCGCTCACAAGCGAATTGCGCCGCTATGATGCGCTCATCGACTACACCACCATCAGCATCACGGTATCCGAAACCGTTTACCGTGAAGGGCCTGTCGCGGAAAAGACCGTGGGCGAGCGCATTGGAGAGGGCTTTTCGGATTCGCTGCACGGTGTGGGAGCATTCTTTGTTGATGTGTTCGTGTGGTTTGTTTCGGATCTGCCGGTGCTCGTTGTGCTTGCGCTGATCGGCACCGCAATATTCTTCTGTATCCGTGCGGTGTGCAAACGCAGCAGGGCGCGTAAGAAAGCAAACAAAGATAAAGATGATGAAAAAACATATGAGGAGAAAAAAGAATGAAAAAGCAAGCGATTCTTTTGAGCGCCGCGCTTTTATGCATGGCTGTGCTGGGGGGCTGTAAGTCCGAGGAACAGATCGCCGAGACGGTGCGGCCGCAATCCACGGTGATCTCGCCGGATGTGAATATCACGCAGGAAACACCGCAGCGCGATACGCTCACGGTGAGCGGAACGGGTGAAGTAAAGCTTGTGCCGGACATGGCGACCGTCTCCATTGTGATCAATACCACGGAGGAACAGGCGGAGGATGCGCAGCGGAAAAACGCGGAACTGACGGAGGCTGTGCTCGCATCGCTCAAGGCAAACGGCGTTCAGGATGCGGACATTCAAACGGAGGACATCCACCTTTCCGAGGAATATGATTATGAAAAATCGCCGGCGAAGCTTGTGGGCTATTCCATGCGCAACACGCTCAGCGTCACCGTGCGCGACATTGCCACGATTGGCAGCGTGATCACGGATGCGATCAACGCAGGCGCCACGGGCACCTATGACCTTGCGTTTACGGTGTCCGATTCGAGCGGCGCCTATCGGGACGCGCTTACCGCGGCGGTGGTCGAAGCGCGGGGCAAGGCGAATGCCATTGCTGCGGCGCTCTGCGTTGAGCTTGCGCCGATCCCCGTATCCGTAAACGAAGTGAGCAACAGCTATCAGCCGTATGCCTATGATAACATGCTGCGCCCGGAAGCGAATGAAATGCCGGCAGAAGATAGCGCGGACAGCATCGCTGTGAGCACGGGCGAGCTTTCGATCACGGCGAAGGTGAGCGTGGTGTATGAGGTGATCGCCAGCACCTCACAAACTTCCGGCTCCTGAGTGAACCCATAAGGCGGCGGGCCGCCTATACAGCAAATAAACAATAAACAGAGGGAATGCCAGTGGCGTTCCCTCTGTTCTGTCATAGCTTGATTTATTCCGCCGCATCCGGCGTGAGTTCTGCTGACTCTTCCGCCTTCGGCGTGCCGAGGTAGTTCGGCAGCTGCATGCCAGCCATGTCAAACAGCTCCTGCATGGGTGGGATGCTCTTTGCCATGCCGGCAAGGAAGTTTGCGGTGGCGGTCTTTTCGCCGTTTGCGCCGTCCCAGACGGTGACCTTGTCGATCTTGATGTTCTTGATGGCGTCCACCTGGATCTGCATGAGCGTTTCCATCTTGTCCGCGAGCATCAGGCGCAAAGCGTCGGAGGGCGAACCTGCTGCGGAGACGACCTGCGCGAAACCGTCCGCCTGCTTGATGAGCATCTCCTGCGCGCCGCGCGCTTCCGCTTCCATGCGCATGTAGATCGCGTCCGCTTCGCCGCGGGCCTTGCGGCGGATCTGCTCCGCCTGTGCCTCGGCTTCGAGCTCCATGCGGCGCTTTTCCACTTCGGTCTTTACGATGATGTCAGCTTCAAGTGTGGCCTTTTCACGCGCTGCACGAGCTTCTTCCGCCGTGCGCTCCGCGGAATAGGATTCCTCGAGCGCTCTTGCGGCCTGCACCTTTTCCGCTGCGGTGGCGATACGCTGGGCTTCCGCCTCCTGCTCGCGCAGCTTCGCGTTGGAGCGCGTCACCTCGATGCGGGCATCGTTTTCACCCTGGATGGCGGTCGCGTTCGCTTGGGCTACTTTGATGCGCTGATCCATGTTGGCGTTTGCTTCGCCGATTGCACCGTCGCGCTCCTTTTCGGCAACGGACTTCTTTGCATCGTTGATGGCCTTTGCTGCGGCTTCGCGGCCGAGTGCCGTGATGTAGCCGGATTCATCGCTGATGTCGGTCACGTTCACGTTGATGAGCCGGAGGCCGATCTTCTTGAGCTCGGTCTCCACGTTGCGGGAGACAGCTTCAAGGAACTTGTCGCGGTCGGTGTTGATCTCCTCGATATCCATCGTGGCGACGACGAGACGCAGCTGGCCGAAGATGATGTCCTTGGCAAGCTCCTGAATGGAGGTGAGGCTCAGCCCGAGCAGGCGTTCGGCGGCATTCTGCATGACGCCCTGCTCGGTGGAGATGCCGACCGTGAAGCGGGAGGGAACGTCGACGCGGATGTTCTGGCGAGAAAGCGCGTTGACGAGGTCGACCTGCAGGGACATCGGCGTGAGATCGAGGAACTGGTAAGACTGCACGAGCGGCCACACAAACGCTGCGCCGCCGTGGATACAGATGGACGATTTGCTCGTGCCATCCTTGTTGCGGCCGACCTGACCGTAGATGACCATAATCTTGTCCGACGGGCACTTTTTATAGCGCGTGAGCAGCACGAGCAGAAGCGAGAACAGCAGCACTGCAATGACAACTGCGGCAATGATTCCTTCCATTTTTGACTTTACCCCCTTTGATTGTGCTTGAATGATGTATGAAACGACCGCTCAGCTCTTTGGCTGCACGATCAGCGTCGTCTTTCCGGAAATACCCACCACGATGACTTCAGCGCCGGTTTTGATGGGCGCTTCGCGATCCGTAACGGCATCGAGCTGGGTCAGCCGCTCCTGCAGGAGCAGCGTCACCTTGCCGGCCTCGCTTCGAGCGGGCGGGATGGTGAGGTAGACCGTGCCCGAAAGCCCCACTGCGTTGCGCACATCGAGCGTGCCGTTGTACTGCAGGCGCAGGAAGGATTTGAGGATCAGCGCCGTCAGAACCATCGCAAGCGCGCCAGATGCAACGGCAAGCAGCACCGCGAGCCCACGATCCATGCCGCTGCGCAGGAAAGCGAGCCCTGCCCAGCCGCCTACGGCGAAAAACGCGATAATCCCGCGCAGAGAAAAGAGCTGAAGCCCCGCGCCGACGCCCGCGTCCTGATCCCCGATGGAAGCGGCATCCGCTGCGCTGATGTCCGGTATGTCCGGCACACCATCGCCGTCGATGTCGATGGTAAGGTCCATATCCGCGTCCGCATCGTGGCCAAGGCCCAGAAGCGTCAGCACGGTCTGGATCAGCAACAGCGCCGTGGCCGGGAATGCAACGAAGGCAAATCCGCGCGCGAGCGCATCCAGAGATTCCCACCAAGCAAGCATATTCGTTCCCCCTGTAAGCGAAAGTTATAGATCGAGCGCCCTGAGCAGACGCTCCGCGTTCTGATGCAGCACGCTTGAAGAGTAGGCGAGCAGCATAATCTCGAGCACATTCACAAGGCGCGCTTTTGCCCCTGCATAGGGCTCGTTAAAATCCGTAAGCGATTCTTCCACGGCCGTGCGCATCGCCCCGCGCGCGGGGATTCCCGCGCCAAGGGCGCCGAGCGCGTCCGCAAAGCGGAAGTACAGCGCCGCGTCGTTCATGCCATCCGCCCCCATAAACGCACCTGCGTGCGCACACAGGGCAATGATGCTTTCAATCTGCAGCGAATCCTTCAGGGCGTTGATGATGAGCAACCGGGACAGCTGATCGCGCGAGTACCGTTTGGCTTTCGGCGGGGAAACGAACCCGCGCTTGATCCAGTTCTGGATGGTGTGGGGTGCAAGCCCGGTGATCTCTGCCACCTGTGAAAGCACGAGCCCGCCCGGGATGAACATCGGCGCAAGGAGGCTTTCCGCAATGCCGCGGCGCGAAAGCTCCGCTTCGATCGTGGAACCGGGCAAAAGACCGATCATCAGACACCTCCTCATCCCTTTGTTTGTCTATAGTATAACATACAGTCAAATGACTGTCAATGAGGTTCAGGAAAGAGATGCATGGCCTTTGTGATTGTGAGCTGAAGGAAAATCCGCAGGACGCTTGACAAACCATCGCTTTCCGCATAAACTAAAGCGTAATTGAACGAATGCGTTGAAGAAGAGGAGTACGCGCCCCATCCTGCATCAGAGAGACGGCTTCACCGGCTGCAAGGGCTGTCGGCGGGCAGGCGCGGAAGGTCGCTTCGGAGCATTCCGGCTGAGCGTGTGCCATGCGCGCGGGTAAGTCGGGACGTACGCGCCGCGTTAAGGCGCTTTGAGGTGGGGCTGCGCCGTGTGCGCGCCCAACAAAGGTGGTACCGCGAGCGTTTCGTCCTTTGAGGGCGAAAGGCTCTTTTTATTTTATGATTTTATTGTGAACGAAAAGAACAGGAGGAACGACCCAATGAACAGGGAAATGCCCAAAGCCTATGACCACAGCGCTGTGGAAAGCAGGCTCTATGAAACATGGGAAAAAAACGGATACTTTCACGCGGAGGCTAACAGCGGCAAGCCGCCGTACTGCATCGTGATCCCCCCACCGAACATCACCGGCCAGCTCCACATGGGGCATGCGCTCGATGAGACGCTTCAGGACGCGATTATCCGCTATAAGCGCATGGCGGGCTTCGAAGCGCTCTGGCTGCCCGGCACGGACCATGCTTCCATCGCGACGGAGGCAAAGGTCGTGGAAGCCATGGCAAAGGAAGGACTCACGAAGGATATGCTCGGCCGCGACGGTTTTCTTGCGCGCGCATGGGACTGGAAGAACACCTACGGCAACCGCATCGTGAAGCAGCTGCGCAAGCTCGGTTCGAGCTGCGATTGGGAGCGTGAACGCTTCACGATGGATGAAGGCTGCTCCAACGCGGTGAAGGAAGTGTTCGTGCGCCTGTATGAAGAAGGCAAGATCTACCGTGGGAACCGGCTCGTGAACTGGTGCCCCCATTGCAACACGTCCATTTCGGATGCGGAGGTGGAGCATGAGGAGAAGGACGGCAGCTTCTGGCATCTGCTTTACCCCGTGAAGGAAACGGGCGAGATGCTTGAGCTTGCAACCACCCGCCCGGAAACCATGCTCGGCGACACGGCCGTTGCCATCAACGCAGAGGACCCGCGCTATGCGCACCTGCACGGCTGCCATGCGGTGCTGCCGCTGCTCAACAAGGAGATCCCCATCGTGTGCGACGAGCATGCTGACATGACAAAGGGCACAGGCGTTGTGAAGATCACCCCGGCGCATGACCCGAACGATTTCGAGGTGGGCCAGCGTCACGGCCTGCCGCTCGTACGCGTGTTCACCTATGATGGCCATATGACCGGCGCCGCGGACAAAGCGGAAGCGGATGCGCTTTTCGCAAGCGGCCGCGCCACGGTGGGCGAGCCGGAAGTGCTCGATTGCGGGAAATATGCCGGCATGACAGCCATGGAAGCGCGCAAGGCGATCCTTGCCGACCTTGAAGCGGGCGGTTACCTGAAAAAGACGGAGCCCATCAAGCACGAGGTTGGCACCTGTTACCGCTGCCACACCACCATCGAGCCGATGATCTCCAAGCAGTGGTTTGTGAAGATGGAGCCCCTTGCCGCGCCTGCCATCGAGTGTGTGGAGAAAGGCGAGATCCGCTTCGTGCCGGAACGCTTCACGAAAACATACATGAACTGGATGAGGAACACCCGCGACTGGTGCATCAGCCGCCAGCTCTGGTGGGGCCATCAGATCCCGGCGTGGTACTGCGCGGACTGCGGCGAGACCATCGTGGCAAAAGAAGCGCCCTGCGCCTGCCCGAAGTGCGGCAGCGCGAACCTCACACAGGATCCGGACACGCTCGATACGTGGTTCTCCTCCGCGCTCTGGCCGTTCAGCACGCTGGGCTGGCCGGATGAGGACAGCGAGGATCTCAAGTACTTCTATCCCACCAACACGCTTGTGACGGGCTATGACATCATCGGCTTCTGGGTGAGCCGCATGATCTTCTCCGGCCTGGAATACACGGGAAAAGCGCCGTTCGACACCGTCTACATCCACGGCATCGTGCGCGATGAGCTGGGCCGAAAGATGTCGAAATCCCTCGGCAACGGCATCGATCCGTTGGAGATCATCGAGGAATACGGCGCGGATTCGCTCCGCTTCAGCCTCGTGACTGGCAACAGCGCCGGCAATGACATGCGCTTCTACAGCAAGAAGGTGGAAGCGGCGCGCAACTTCTGCAATAAGGTCTACAACGCCGCGCGCTTTGTGCTGATGAACCTTGGCGATGAGACGCCGGGCGAGATCGACCGCACTGCGCTCGACATGGCGGACAAGTGGATCCTCCACCGCCTGAACACCATCACCAAGGAAGTGACGGGCAACCTCGACTCCTTCGACCTGAACCTTGCTGCGCAGAAGGTCTACGATTTCATCTGGACGGAGTTCTGTGACTGGTACATCGAAATGGCAAAGCCGCGGCTCAACGGCGCGGATGCTGCCGCGAAGGCGAATGTGCGGGCGATCCTCGTGCATGTGCTCGCAAATTCCATGAAGCTGCTGCACCCGTTCATGCCGTTCATCACGGAGGAGCTTTACCAGAACCTGCCCGGCGCGGAGGAGACCATCATGCGCGCGGCCTGGCCGCAGTATGACCCGGCGCTTGCATTCCCGGCGGAAGCGGCCACCATGGAAGGCGTCATGGAGCTCATCCGTTCCATCCGCAACGTGCGCGCGGAAATGAACGTGCCGCCCGCAAAGCGCGTCTCCATGACTCTTGTGGCGCATGCGGACGATACGGCGGCGATGGAAGAGGCTGCGCCCTATGTGATGAAGCTCGCGGGCGCGGACCGCGTTCATGTGCAGCTGGATAAGTCCGGCATTCCGGAAAACGCAGTCTCCGTGGTGGGGCAGCTTGCGGAAGCCTTCATCCCGCTCACCGACCTTGTGGACATCGACAAGGAGATCGAGCGCATGAAGAAGGAGATCGCAAAGACTGAGGGCGACATCGCCCGTGCCGAGGGCAAGCTCAACAACGCAGGCTTCGTGGCCAAAGCGCCGGAGCGCGTGATCGCGGAGGAGCGGCAGAAGCTTGAAAACGCAAAGGCGCTGCTCGGAAAGCAGCAGGCGCGCCTTGCGGAGCTGCAAAAATAAAGGATAGAAACAGCAAAAAGACTCCTGCCCGTATTGGGCGGTGTTCAGAAGGCAGTAAAATAAGCAAAAGACGTGACTTTCATGATCACGTCTTTTGCTGAATGAATCGCTGCAAAGCAGCGCAAGGGGTGCTGGCCCTTACGCAAAACGCTCCGGAAATTCCTGTGTCCGGAGTGTTTTGGCTCATCGAGCGTACATACGGGGATCCTCCGTATAGAAATGTGCCCTTATCTGGTCGGCAAACCGGAATTTGCTGTAATCAACCATTGGACACTGTTTTTTGCTTCCCATATTTTTCTTCCATTTCTTTCGTATGTGCATGAAGCAGTTCCAGTGCCCGTGCCTGGATGCCGCCGAGATTCATTTGATCCGTACCTGCAAACCCGAGTTTAATCCTCGCAGAAGCGATTGCATGACTATCGTTCGTTTTGCTTTCATCCGCTTCCGATAAAAACTTTTGCAGCAATCCCAAATCGCTGGAGTAATGGAGCTCCACAAGTTTTGCCCGGTATTCCAGCTCCGCAGGGGTGATTCCCGGGAATTGTTTCATATCCATGGTATGCTGTGCTTCGTGCTTCAGAAGAGAAACGAGAAACCGCTCGCTTTCAAAATTATACGCCTGCTCAACACAGTTGATCGTGCCATCGGGCGAAGCCCAGCCGCCTGTCCCGAACCTGCCGAAGGTCAGATAATCCATCCAGCTTCGAAATACGAAGCCTTTAAGAATGTTGACTGTATATTCCGCCGTTCCGCCCGGCAGCTCGACACGGTAGACTGTCGGAACGGTATCCTTCCAGATATACGGGCCGTAATATCCCTGGGTTTTTCCGAAAAGCGCATGATAGCCCTTCGCTTCAAACACCGATTGAAGCTTCTCGGCCAGAAACTCTTCCTCTGCATCCGGCACATCCAGGAGCACTTTCAGTTGTGTCAGCAGCTTCTCTGCGGCCTTTGCCTCCGGCAACCCGCAATAAAAGGTATCACGGAAATAAATCTGATACAAACGCAGGATGTCGTTGAGTATGTCCGGTATATCAAACGTGCGGTATTCACAATCTTCAAAAATCGCGACATACGCAGGAAGAATGTCTTTGAATTCCTCGTGATCGCGCATGTATGCAATTGCGCCTTTTATGTCGCCATTCATAAAAAACTGACTGATTTGCATGCCTGCTCTCTCCTCAATAAAAATCGATTTGCAAGTTTGTTTGTTCCATGCTATCACATAGCCGAGAGGAATACAAGAACAGCCACAGCAGTTCAAACCAAACGCTGTGACTGCCAACTGGCTTATGACCACTGCGCCATACGGGCGGGAGCTTTGTTATAAGCAAAGGAAATGAGCCAGAAGAAAACGTTATTCCTTCATATGGATGGGAACATACATGTCCTCCAGGCTGAAGCCTTTTTCCTGAAGCCAACCCGGCGTTACGATATGGAACATGGGGTAACGTTCCTCTGTGCCTTCGGCGTTGACGTGCAGCGTAAAGAGCTCGCTGCTTTCCACCCAGTCTTTGATTTCCTGCTGCGTTTTCATCCAGTCCGCAGCTTCATCGAGGTCCGCATCCTTGCAGACTGCCACGGCGTAGAGGCCAAAGGGGAACTCCTCCACGGCGTAACCACCGCAGTCCGTTTCGTCCGCGCCCGTGGGCGTGGGGAGCGCGTAGATCCATTCCTTTGCCTGTTCCCGCTCGTTGAACCACATAAAGTCCCGCGGGGAAAGCTGGCACGGCAATGATGCATGGTAATCGGAAAACCACTTGTTGAATGCGTTGAAAGCTTGCTCCGTGCGGATCGGGCCGGATTTTACGACCTTCATCCGGGGAAGCTCAATGATTCGGATCTGCTGCATGGCTCTTTGCCTCCTCAGAACGAAATGATGGTTTGCATGGGATTGCCGGTGGGTTCAGTATACGCATGGCGGCCTGCGCCGCAACACTTTGCGGGCTTTTACACAAGCGCATACAGCCCTTTTCCCCGGGCATGGAGCGCCGGAGCATTTAGAATGCGATAGCGCCCGCGCCCCGTATGCGCGATGAGCCCCTCCGAAGCGAGCCGCTCGAGCGCGCGCAGCAAATGGCGGTAGCTCGTGCCGATGAGATCCGCCGTTTCCGTGAGCGGTTCGGCGAACATGCCGCCGCGTGCTGTGGCGGCGATGTAAGCGCAGAGGCGTGTTTCCAACGGATAGAGGATGATGTGCGAGCAGTTTTCCGTGCTGTTGCGCAGCTTGCCCGCGAGCGCGGCTCCGGCATGGTTGAGGAACGCGGTGTCCGTGCGGAGGGTTTCGCGGTTACGCGCAAGCGGGACGCCGGCGCACACCACGTCCGTAATGGCGCGGATGCTCGTTTCTGCCGTTGCGGTGCCGAGCATTAACTCAAGGTCGCCGATGAGGTCGCCCGCCTGGGAGAAGCAGAGCAGCAGCTCACGCCCGTTTTCCGCAAGGACGCTTGCTTTTGCGCGCCCGGAAAGCACGAGCATGAAAAAGGCGAGCGGCTGCCCGGCCGTGCAGATGGATTCGCCCGGCGCAAAATGGAGCGCAAAGAGGCCGGACAGCGCATCCACGGGGAGCCCGGCCGCTGCCGCCATGCGGCGCTGTTCCTCTGAAATCGGCAATTGTTTCATATTCGTGATCCTCCTGCACAAATATGACATATGTCATATCGCTTGTCAAGCGGGCGGCGTATGCTATTGTGCGGAAAAGGAGAGAAGCCATGTATTATCTGATTTCATTTGCCACCGCCGTGCTGGTCTCGGCGATGGTGACGGTCAACGGAAACCTTTCGGCTGCATTTGGACCGTATCTTTCCTGCGTAATCATCCACGTCGTGGGGCTGCTTCCCGCTTCTTTGATCGCGCTTGTGCGCCATGAACGCGTGTTTGCGGTGCGCGGTCTCCGGCCGGGCATTTTCCTCGGCGGCGCAATCGGCGTGATCACGGTCGTCTGCAACAACGCGGCGTTTACCGGCGGCATCAGCGTTTCCGCGATGGTCGCGCTGAGCCTGTTCGGGCAGACGGTAGCTTCGCTTTTTGTGGATCAGTTTGGCCTGTTCCACATGCCGGTGAAGCGCTTCAACGGCGCAAAGCTCATCGGGCTGCTTTGTACGGTGGCCGGTATTGCCTGCATGCTCTTCGGTGCAAAAACCGCTGTGCTGCCGGTGCTGCTTTCCTTCCTGATGGGCGTTACGCTCGTCATCTCGCGCAGCGTGAACGCGCTGCTCGCAAAAAAGACAAGCCTTTTTGTGAGCACGTGGTATAATTACTCCGTGGGGCTTTCCGTGGCGATCGTCGTGTGGCTCTTGTCCGGCCTGTTCACCGATATCCCCCTTCTGCCGGAGACCGTTGGGGCGGTGCCTGTCTGGGCGTTTTTCGGCGGGCTGATGGGCGTGGTCACAGTGTCCGTGCAAAGCTTTGTGACGCCGCGCATGCCGGCATTCCAGCTCACGCTGGTGCTGTTCGTGGGGCAGGTGTTCACGGGGCTTATGATCGATGTGCTTGCCGGCACGGGCGGCTCTTTGCAGGAGTGGATCGGCGGCGTATTCGCTGTCGCCGGCCTTGTGCTCAACGCAATGCTGGACCGGCGGGCGGAACGAAAAAACAGGCTGCCGGGGAAAACATGGAGACCGAATGAGGAGGAAACGGAACGATGCTGATTGATTTTTCAAAAATGGAGCTGACCGTGCTCAAGAATTTCTATGGCGGCGAGCAGGAGATACGCGCCAACATGCACGTGGACGAAAAAAACCGCATCCTGCGCGGCAGGCTTGCGCCGGGCGCTTCCATCGGCATGCATACGCATGAGACGAGCAGCGAGATCATTTACATCCTGAGCGGCACGGGCAAGGCGCTCTATGACGATGGCGTGGAAATGCTCACGCCCGGGATGTGCCACTATTGCGAGAAAGGGCATGCGCACAGCCTCATCAACGACGGGGCGGAGGAGCTCTGCTTCTTTGCGGTCGTGCCGCAGCAATAACATCAAAAAACGGAAGCCGCAGCGCGTCTGCACGCGCTGCGGCCTTTTGCTGTGCTGCCGTCCTCTTGCAATGACCGGGCGTTTGCTGTAAAGTAGAACCATGGCAAAGCATGATAAAATAACCGACACCTCAAAATTTCTGCCTACCACGGCCGAGGAGCTTTCCGCACGCGGCATCGGGCAGCTTGATTTCGTATACATCATCGGCGACGCATATGTGGATCATCCGAGTTTCGGCCCGGCGATCATCAGCCGCGTGCTGGAAAGCCATGGCTACACGGTGGGCATCATCTCCCAGCCGGACTGGCACAGCGCGGAGGAGTTCCGCCGCCTTGGCAGGCCGCGCCTTGCGTTCCTCATCAGCGCGGGAAACATCGATTCCATGGTGAATCATTACACCTCCGCGAAAAAGCGCCGCTCGAGCGACGCTTACACGCCCGGCGGCGAAGCGGGGAAACGCCCGGACCGCGCAACGATCGTTTACGCGAACCGTGTGCGGGAGGCGTACCGCGGCGTGCCGGTCATCATCGGCGGCATCGAGGCGAGTCTCCGGCGCTTTGCGCATTACGATTACTGGGATGACAAGGTGCGCCGCAGTATCCTTTCGGATTCGGGCGCGGATATTCTCATCTACGGCATGGGGGAGCGGCAGATCGTCGAGATCGCGGATGCGCTTGCAGGCGGCCTCCCCGTGGAGCAGATCACCTACGTGAACGGCACCTGCTACATGACGAATTCGCTCGCGCAGGTGTATGAGTACGAAACGATCGAAAGCTATGAAGCCGTGGCGCGGGACAAAAAGGCGTATGCTTCCGCGTTCATGGCGCAGTACCGCGAGCAGGATGCGATCCGCGGTAAACGCCTTGTGCAGCCGCATGGGGACACTTTCCTTGTCGTGAACCCGCCTGCCGCGCCGCTTACGACCGAAGAACTGGACGCGGTATACGAGCTGCCCTATGCGCGCGCTCCGCATCCTTCCTATCAAAATGAGATCCCGGCACTGTTTGAGGTCAAGTTTTCGCTCACCTCCTGCCGCGGGTGCTTTGGCGCATGCTCATTTTGCGCGCTCACGTTCCATCAGGGACGCGTCATTTCCGCGCGCAGCCATGCTTCGCTCCTGCGGGAAGCGGTCATCCTGACGCAGCAGCCGGATTTCAAGGGAAACATCCACGACGTTGGCGGGCCCACGGCGAATTTCCGTCAGCCTGCCTGCAAGAAGCAGCTCAAAAGCGGCGTCTGCGCGGACAGGCAGTGCCTGGGCTTCGAGCATTGCAAAAACCTGATGGTCGATCATGGGGACTATATCGCGCTCTTGGAAGAGCTTTCCGGCGTGCCGGGCGTGAAGCGCGTGTTCGTGCGTTCCGGCATCCGCTACGACTATGTGATGTACGACAAGAGCGACGCGTTCCTGCGCGCGCTCATCAAGAACCATGTTTCCGGGCAGCTCAAGGTCGCGCCGGAGCATGTGTCCGACCGGGTGCTGCGGCTGATGGGCAAGCCCGCCTCCGTGCTGTATGACCGCTTTGAGGCAAAATACATGCAGCTCAACCGCAACCTTGGAAAAGAGCAGTATATCGTGCCGTATTTCATGTCCTCTCACCCGGGGAGCGACCTTGACGCGGCCGTGGAGCTTGCGGAATATTTGAAGCGTACCGGGCAGCGGCCGGAACAGGTGCAGGATTTTTACCCCACGCCGGGGACGCTTTCCACCTGCATGTATTACACGGGCTTTGATCCGCGCACGGGCGAGCGGGTCTATGTGCCGAAGAGCGCATCGGAAAAGGCAATGCAGCGGGCGCTCATGCAGTATTTCATGCCGCAGTACCGCGACCTTGCGCGCAAGGCGCTTGAAAAGGCGGGGCGTGAGGATCTCATCGGCTTTGGAAAGCATGCACTCGTGCCGCCGCGCATGGAAAAAACGGAAACGGGTGCGCAGGAAAAACGCGGCGACAAGCGCACACGCACACAGGGCAAAAACGGGAAGGCAGGGAAAAACCGCCGGAGCGGAGCCGGGACGCGCCGCTAATGCCGCTAATAAAGTTCAGACAACAAAAGAGAGCTCGATGCCGTCTTCCGGCTTCCGGGCTCTCTTTCTGTCATAGTGTTTTCTGTTTTCCGTTTTCCGGCTCACCGGGCTGATCTCCCAGGTGCGCCGCCCTGCGCGGTCAAGCGCCTTCCGGGCTTTCTTGCTGAGTTTTTCCTTTGGAATAAAACGCTCCATCTGGTTTACCTCCGTTTTTCCGTTTTGTTTGGCGTTTTGCCGCCAGGGGGTGTTCCCTGACGGCAATTATATGCGGACGCGCTTGAAGTGTCAACTGTCTTGTTTTGCATGCCAATGGAGTATAGCTTCCAGCACGCCGCCGCCGATGGAAAGCGCCTTGTCGGAGACGGTGAAGCAATGCTCCTGCGCGCAGCGCGGGTCAACGTCGCCCGCTTTCATCCCGGCGGGAACGGAAAGACCGTCCGGCAGGATGCCGCGCAGGCAGCCTGCAATCTGTGTGCGGATGGGCATGCCGTCGACCTCCGCGACAACGTCGCCGGCGGCAACCATCGCGCCGATGGGGAGAAGGGGATGGAACACGCCCGCGGAGGGCGTATACAGCACGCGCTCTTTCGTATAGCCGCCCACGTTGCCGGGCACGCCGGTGTTGGGCAGGGCGGAACCTTCATAAATGCATCGGCCAAGCGTATGACCGCGCATCGTTTCCACGACGCAGTGGCAGTCTATGCCTGCGGTGAAGCCCGGGCCGAGGGCGATGACGAGCGGCGCGTCCGTGATGTGTGTGCCGAGGTTGCGCTTTGCAAGCGCAGCATCCACAAACACATCCGGCCGGTAAAGCGTGCGGCTTTCCGCGGCAGGGTCAACGATGACGGCAGGTTCACCGCGCCGAAGTGCCGTTCGTACTTCCTCTTCGTTCCGGCACAGGCGTGCGGTGACATCCTCGACCGTAGCCGTTCCACGGTATACCGCATCCGAGAATGCGACCGTGCGGCGCACGGCTGTCGGTTGTGGCAGTTCGGTCAAAATCAGGGAAAAACCCGCATGGTGCAGGCGCAGAGCCGTGCCTGTTGCAAGATCGCCCGCACCGCGCATCAGAACCAGCATCCGATCACTTCCTTTCGTAATGCGCCCACGGCGCAGGGATAGCCCTCCGCCCGCAGGAGGCGGGCAACGGTTTCGCCCCGGGCGCAAAGCTCCGGCGTATCCGCCTGGTTGAGCAGCGCTGCGCTCGGGCAGGAAACGCCGCAGTGGGAAAACGCGCGCAGCATGAGGTGCGCAACATCCTCCTCCGTGATGCAATGCTCTGCCGCAATGCCGGAAAGCGCGTGGCGGTGGAGCGTTTCGGCGGCAGGCCTGCTGAGTGCGGAAAGCCCGGCCACCTGAAGCAGAAGCCCGGTTTCTGCAGGAATGCAGGGCTCGTCCTCCCGGTGAAACTTGAGGGGCATGTGGCGGGAACCGTCCGCCTCGCAGAGCACATGATTGAACGCACGGCATGCCTCACGGAAAAATTCAGGCGAGAGGCCCATCATTTTTTCATTTTCGCCCGGGTAACCCGCAAGAACGAGTGCGCCGGGCTGTGCGGCGGCTGCGAGCTGCTCCGGCGCGGCAGGCGCAAGAAACACCATGCCCTCGGGCGGTGGCCACGCAAGGTGGGTGGTGGTCGTGAGCAACACGGAAGCACCCTCTGCGGCAAGCTGCCGCCCCAGCGTGAAAAGGAGCGTTGTTTTGCCGCCGCCGCCGATGATGGCGGTGAGCCGCGGAAGCGGGAAGGGCAGAGTCAGGCGCATGGAAACCTCCTTTAGCGTTATTCTCAAATGAAAATAACGGTGGACAACAATAAAAGGCGATGATATAATCATTTTATCGTTATTCTCACATAAAAACAACGGTTTTGCAATATGAAACGTGGATTAAGGAAAAACAGAGAGTATTTTGCGGAGAGCAAAACGAAGCGGGCACGTGTTCTGTGGCTTCTGGCACTGCTTCTGTTCGCCGTGTTCCTTGGGTCGTTTGCCCTTGGCCGCTATGGCGTTTCGGCTTGGGATGTGGTGCGCATCTTTGCGTACCGCGCCGCTGCGTTCGTGGAACAGGGCCTTAGCGCGCTCTTGCAGCGCTCTGTGCATTTTCTCCCGGAAAGCATCCCGTGGACGGCGCAGATGGAAACGGCTGTCATCAATATCCGTTTGCCGCGCATCCTGCTTGCGTGCCTTGTGGGCTGCTGCCTTTCGGCGGCGGGCGCCTCGTATCAGGGCGTGATGGAAAACCCCATGGCTTCGCCGGATGTGCTCGGTGCGTCATCGGGTGCGGCATTCGGCGCGGCGCTTGCTATTCTGCTTGGAGCATCGAAGCGCGGCATTACCCTGGCTGCCTTTGCGGCAAGCCTTTGTGCGGTGGGGCTCGTGCTTATCATCGCGCAGCGCGCGCCGGGACATCGGGTCGTGAACCTGATCCTTGCGGGCATCATGACGGGTTCGCTGCTCACAGCGGGGACATCCTACGTTAAACTGGTAGCCGACCCTACGAACCAGCTCCCGGAGATCACCTACTGGCTCATGGGCAGCCTTTCCGGTGCAAGGCTCAAGGATGTAGGCTTCGCAGCGCTCCCGATGGCGCTCGGCTGCATCCCGCTCCTGCTGATCCGCTGGCACATCAACCTGCTGACCCTGGGCGAGGAGGAAGCGCACGCGCTTGGCGTGAACACGAACCTGCTGCGGCTTGTCGTGATCGTGTGCGCTACGCTCGTTACGGCGGCAAGCATCGCCGTTTCCGGCATGATCGGCTGGGTCGGCCTTGTGATCCCGCACCTTGCGCGCAAACTTGTGGGCAGCAATTATCACTACCTTCTGCCGGCATCCATGCTTGCTGGCGCTGCGTTCCTGCTCGCAGTGGACGATGTCTCGCGCTGCCTGCTTGCGGTGGAGATCCCCATCGGCATCCTGACAGCGTTCATTGGCGCGCCGTTTTTCATTTATCTGATTCTGAGACGGGAGAAAACGCTGTGAGCATTGAAGTGGAACGGCTGAATTTCGCATACCGGACGCGCCCCGTGCTCAGGGACGTGAGCTTTCATGCAGGAGAAGGGCAGCTTCTTGCCGTGCTCGGGCCGAACGGTGCGGGGAAGACGACGCTGTTCCGCTGCATACTGGGGATTTTGAAACGGTATCAGGGGCGTATCCTTATCGACGGAGCGGAGGCGCACTCGCTTCCTGCCCGGGAACTTGCGCGCCGGGTTGCCTATATCCCGCAGCTGCATGAGCAGGCGCCCTCTTATTCCGTGTTGGAAATGGTGCAGATGGGTACGGCACATGCCGTTTCTTCCTTTTCTGCGCCCAAAGAAAAAGAGACCGCAGCCGCGCTTGCGGCAATGGAACGCCTTGGTATCATGGGCCTTGCGGAACAGAGTTTTTCACGCCTTTCCGGCGGTGAGCAGCAGCTTGTGCTGATCGCCCGGGCGCTTGCGCAGCAATCACGCACGCTTGTGATGGATGAGCCGACGGCAAGCCTCGATTACGGCAATCAGATACTCGTACTGGAACATGCCCGGGCGCTTGCGCAGGAGGGCTACACCGTGGTGCTTTCCACGCATAACCCGCAGCATGCGCTCTCCTATGCGGATGTGGTGCTTGCGCTGCTGGATGGCTCGATCGCGGCCTTTGGCCCGCCGGCTGAGGTGATGGACGCGGCGCTGCTGTTCCGGCTTTACGGGGTACGCGCGGCGTTTGTGCGGACGGGGTGCGGCGTGCTGATCGCACCGGCTGAAAAAGGCGGTGAAGCCGGTGTTTGAGTGGACGGAGGAGAGCATCCGCTTCCGCGTGGACGCGGCGGAGCAGGTGGGCTTTGATGAAGCGATCGCCGCGCACATTTTGCCGTACCTGCCGGAAAACGCGCATGTGTGCGATGCGGGCTGCGGCCTTGGGTATTTAAGCATTGCGCTTGCAGCCCATTGCGGGGCTGTGACGGCTGTGGACACGAGCGGGGCTGCGCTTGCCGTGCTGCGCGAAAATGTAGAGCGGCTTAAAGTGGAGAACCTCCGCATCCGGAAGGCGGATCTGTTTTCCATGCAGCCGGAAGAACCATATGACGCAATGGTGTTCTGCTTTTTCGGGCAGATCAGAGAGACGCTTCGCGCGGTCCGAACGCAGTGTTCCGGGCGGGCGATTCTTGTGAAGCGGGATCATGTGTCACGCCGCTTTTCCCTCACGGAGCGGCCGGCGCGGCGGCTCGATTTTCAGGCGGCCTGCGATGAGCTCGCGGAATTGGGCGTACTGTTTTCCGCGGAGACATTCCCTGTGGAAATGGGGCAGCCGTTCCGCTCGCTTGCGGATGCGGAGCGATTTTTTACGCTGTTTGCGGCGGGTGAAAAGCCTGAACCCGCTCAGCTCAGGGCGCGCCTTGTGGAGACGGGAAAGCAGGCATTCCCGTATTACTTTCCGGCTGAGCGTTCTTTGGGGTTGATCGTGCTTGAAACGGGAGATATTCCCGATTTCATATAAATGGATCATAATGAATGGAGGATATACGATGAAAAGACTATTTGCTTTTGTATTGGCCGCGCTCCTCGCGGTATCGCTGCTTGGTTGTGCCGCAGAAACGCCGGTGGAAACGCCTGCACCTGTGGAAACGGAGCATGTGGAGCCCACGCCTGCCGCAACGCCCGAGGCTGCAGAAACGCCTGAGCCTGCTGTGCGCCAATTCACGGATTCCGTTGGGCGCACGGTGGAACTGCCCACGCAGATCGAAAAGGTTGCCATCTCCGGCCCGTTTGCGCAGATCGTTCTCTTTGCGCTCTGCCCGGATAAGCTCGTGGGCATCGCTTCGGCGTGGGACGAGAGCGCAGAAAAGTACCTTGCAACCGAATATTACAACTTGCCGGAACTCGGGCAGCTTTACGGCGGGAAGGGCGATATGAACCTTGAAACGCTGCTTGCAAGCGGCGCGGAGGTCGTGATCGACGTTGGCGAACCAAAGGACAGCATCGTGGAGGATCTCGACGCGCTTACGGAGCAGACGGGGATCCCGTTCGTGCATGTTACGGCGACGACGGAAACGATGGGCGACGCTTACCGCAAGCTGGGCGAGCTGACCGGCATGGTGGAGGAGGCAGAAGCGCTTGCCGCTTACTGCGATGAGACGTATGCCAGGATGCTTGCGATCGCAGAGCGCGTTGAAAAGGCAAACCTGCTTTACTGCCTGGGTGACGCGGGGCAGAATGTGATCGCCACGGGAAGCTACCATGCAGAGATCATTGACCTGCTTTCCAACAACCTGGCCGTTGTGGACGATCCCTCCAGCAAGGGCAGCGGCAACGAAGTCGATATGGAGCAGATCCTGCTCTGGAACCCGGATGTGATCCTGTTTGCGCCGGGGAGCATCTATGCTTCCGTGGGAGAGGATGCGGCCTGGCAGCAGGTGACGGCGATCCAGAATGGAGCGTACTATGAAGTCCCGTTCGGGCCGTACAACTGGATGGGCTTCCCGCCTTCCGTGCAGCGCTACCTGGGCATGCTGTGGATGGCGAAGGTGCTGTATCCGGAGGCTGCGGAGTACGACCTTTATACGGAGGTAGCGGAATACTTCCGCCTGTTCTATCACAGCGAACTGACTGAGGCACAGTATGATGCTTTGGTGGCCAATTCCATCGGCGCGGTAGAAAGCCCCGCTGCATGAACGATATGAAAAAGCTGTTTGAAACGATGCGGGATACGCTTGCCCGTGGCGAGGATGCGGTGCTCTGCACGATCATTGCAAGCTCCGGCTCCACGCCGCGCGGCAGCGGCGCGAAGATGGCCGTTTTTGCCGATGGAAAGACCTGCGGGACGATTGGCGGCGGCGCGGTGGAGCATGAGAGCATCCTCCTTGCCCAACAGGCACTTTTGCGCCGGGAGACGTTTGCGCAGGGTTTCAACCTTGCGCCGAACCAGGTTGCGGACATCGGCATGATCTGCGGCGGAAAGGTTTTGGTCGCATTTTCATTCTTTGCGGGCGGGGATGCCGAGACGCTTGCGCTGTTCACCTATATTGCCGGGCTGTTTGATATGCAGAAGGATACCTGGCTTGTTACAAAGCTCTGTAACGGTGCGGCTGTGGACATGGGCGTATATGCGCGGGACACGGGGCTCCTTTTTGCAAAGGATATTTCGGAGACGGCGATCCTGCCGCTCCTTGGGCCGCGCGCGGCGCGCGGGGAAGGCGAGCCGTGCTATTATGTTGAACCGCTGACCCGCGCAGGGATCGTGTATGTGTTTGGCGGCGGGCATGTTTCGCAGGAGCTTGTGCCTGTGCTCGCGCATGTGGGCTTTTCCGTGGCGGTCTATGAGGAACGGGAGCGCTTTGCTGCGCCGGAGCTGTTTCCGGGCGCGGTGCGAACCATTATGGCGCCGTTTTCGGAGGCTTCCGCCCGCATCGGCATCATGCCGGAGGATTACGCCGTCATCATGACGCGGGGACATCAGGGAGACTTCATTGTGCTGGAGCAGATGCTCCGCACGGAAGCCACCTATATCGGCGTGATCGGGAGCCGCCACAAGATCGCTGCGACGAATGCACGCCTGCTTGCTGCCGGCATCCCGGAGGAAGCGCTTGCGCGCATCCATACGCCGATCGGCCTTGCCATCGGCGCGGAAACCCCTGCGGAGATCGCCATCAGCGTTGCCGCGGAGCTGATCGCACACCGCGCAGGCATCCGGAAGGGAGAATAACAGTGAGAAAGCATATTCTGCTTACCGGCGCGCGGGGGGCAGGAAAAAGCACGTTGATCCGCCGCCTGTGCGCGGAGGCGGAACTGCCTGTTTACGGCTTTGTCACAAAGCGGGAGGAAGCGGATGAAACGGGGTTCCACCCGATCTACATCCATCCCGCCTGGGAAGAGGCCTCCATGCACCGCCATACGCGGGAAAACCTTGTGGGCACCTGCAACCAAAAAATCCATAACGTGTGCCCGGTGGTGTTTGATGCATTGGGTGTTCGTTACCTCGCGGCGGCGCGGCCGGGCGGCCTGATCGTTATGGATGAGCTTGGCTTCATGGAAGCGAAGGCGGAAGTGTTCAAACAGGCCGTGCTGCATGCGCTCGGTGGTGACATCCCGGTGCTTGCCGCCGTGAAGGACAGGCGGGATGTTCCGTTCCTGAATGCGGTATGCAGTGCACCCAAAGCAGCGCTTTATACCGTCACCTCGGAAAACCGCGAGGCGCTGTTTGCGGAGCTTCTGCCCATCGTGAAAGCCTGGCGGGGCGAGTAAACGCGGGATAGCGTATGAACGGATCAGGCGATTGTCCAGACAAAGGTCACGGTGTCGCTCACGGTGATATCATCCGGCTCAAGCTCCGGCATGCGGCATTTGCTTGAAGCCATGAGCGGCTGAACGCAGTCTTCCATTTCATAGCGTGTTGGCGAGACGAGGTTCTGTTTTCCCCAGGTATAGTCGATGCTGAGAAGCTCGCCCAATTTTGTGCCGGATGCTCTGCACAGGAGCTCCGCTTTTTCGAGGGCGTTGGCCGTTGCGCTCGAGAGCAGCGCTTCATTCACTTTGACAGGGTCTTTCACGGTGAAGGCTATGTCCAGCTCCGGGTTTGCACCGCTTGCGAAGATTGCCGGCAGCGTTTCGGAAAGCCGCTTCGCATCGAAGTCAAACGCGAGTTTAAACTGATAGAAGCAGACATATCCTGCAAAGGCGCGCTGAAAGTTGCCTTTCACGTCCCGGATGTTTTCATATTCGGTGTGAACGTTGAAATTCGTTGTTTTCAGCGCACCTTTTTCAAAGCCTGCGCTCTCTGCTGCGGCCTCAAGCAGCTCGATCCTGCGCGCCGCATCGGCCATTGCTTTTTCGTAATCCTTGTCCTTTGCCGAAAGGGAAAGCGCCAGGGTGATGTAGTCCGGCCTGGCAGAAACGCTGCCGACTCCTTTTACGGTAATGGTTTTCGTCATTTTCTTTGACCGTCCTTTCTTTGCTGCTGATCGCCGGCCTTCTTTGAAAAACGGTATGAGGCCGCTTGCAGGGATTCAATTGATATTATAGGGGAACCTCCGCCTGCATGACAAGCGGCAATCAGTGTCGCGCAGAAGCAGTATTGAGTCCTGCAACGAGACAGGAAGAACTTAATCCTTATATCTGTTGACAAAAAACGCGCAAGGCAATATAATTAAGCATCTAAACTTTATGGATATATTGTGATATAGATTGATTTGTCCATACTTTCAAATATTGAAAGTATGCTGCGGTAAAATCGATAAGGGTAACGGAAGAGATTCTATTCTGTCTTAAACAAAATGGTGGGCGATTTTTGCTATGAAGTTCATTTGTAGTAAAGAGATTGCGGAGGGGTTATGAACGAGAATGATTCTAAGCAATTACCAGAAAACGCGATGGTTGAGGACAAGGCCCTTATGGCTAAGGCAGATGCTTTGTTCCGCTTTGTGATGCTCTATTATGATTTTGCAAATGAAAAGAAGGATTATGGTACCGGTGAGTGTGTGAGCATGGTAGAAGCGCATACGCTCATGGAGATTGCGGATCATCCGGGCATTACAGTATCATTTCTTGCAGAACGCGCAAACCGCACTAAAGGAGCGATTTCTCAAACAATTAAAAAGCTTGACCATATGAAATATATTACTCGTCAGAAAACCGACTCTGATCAGCGTATTGTTGGCCTGTATCCGACAGAACGTGGAATGCGGCTCCATCAGGCGCACAGAGAATATGACTATGCCGAGATGTGCAGCACGTTCGATGAACTTCTGGAATATTGCAGCCAGGAAGAACTCGATGCGTTCTTCCGCGTGGTAAATGCATACCTGAAAATTTTCTCAACATAACATATTTCCAATAATCAGTGCTTTGTAAGCATGACGTCCAATATGAAAAAAGGAAAATTTAGACAAAAGGTTTAGAGATTAAACTTTTAGATAGACCAATGAACACCATTCATTCAGGAGGATAAGAAAATGCACTACGATTATTCGACCGTATTTCCGCATGGCTGAACAGCGTGGATGTTTCAAAGATCAAGTAACCCGGGGTACAAAGGAGGAAAGCTATGAGAGATTCAAGGGTTAGGACGCTTGCGCATAAGCTGGTAAGTTTTTCCTGCAACGTACAATCCGGTGAGAATGTGCTCATTGAGAATTATGATGAGAATGCAGATGAGCTTGTGCTGGCGCTGATCGAAGAGATTTATGCAGTAGGCGCGAAGCCCTATGTATGGCGGCGGAACAACCGTGTGCAGCGCGCATTGATGATGGGAGTTACCGAAGAACAGCTTGACCTCATGGCAGCTATGGATGCAGAATTAATGCGCAATATGCAGGCTTATATTTTGATTCGCTGTACAAACAATGCTGCAGAGGGCGCAGATATCCCACAGGAGCGCAGTAAGCTCTATGGAAAACATTATGGGGTTCCTGTGCATAATGATATCCGCATCCGGCAGACGAAATGGTGCTATCTGGAGTACCCGACACCTGCGCAGGCTCAGCTTGCGGGCATGTCTACGGAGGCGTTTGAGAATTACTACTTCCGCGTCTGCACGATGGATTATGCGCGCCTTGCGAAGGCGTCAGAAGCGCTTAAGGCGCTGATTGAACGCACGGATAAGGTCCATATTCTTGGCAAGGGCACTGATCTGGCTTTTTCAATCAAGGGGATTGGCGGCATAATCAGTGCAGGGGAAAAGAACATTCCGGACGGTGAGGTGATGACAGCGCCGGTGCGTGAGAGCGTGAATGGTGTGATTACCTACAATGTTCCCTCCAATTACGGCGGAGAGGTGCATACAGGTGTGGCACTCACATTTGAAAACGGGCGTATTGTTAAAGCGGAAGGCAGCAATCCCGGCAAGATCAATGAAATCCTTGACCGCGATGCAGGCGCGCGCTATATAGGCGAATTTGCTTTCGGTACGAACCCTTATTGCACCCGGCCAATAGGGAAAACGCTCTATGACGAGAAAATCGCGGGCAGTTTCCATTTCACGCCCGGTGACTGCTATGACGAGGCGGATAATGGAAATCATTCCAGCGTCCATTGGGATTTGATTGCGATCCAGACGCCGGAATATGGCGGCGGTGAGATCTGGTTCGATGATGTGCTCATTCGCAAGGACGGAAGGTTTGTGCTGCCGGAATTGGAGCCGCTGAACCCGGAAAACCTGATGGATGCGGAGAAGGAGGCATAAGGCAATGAAAGACGGCCGAGTACAGGAACTTGCAAAAAAACTTGTGACGTTTTCATGTGAAGTGCAGCCTAACGAGAACGTGCTTATTGAAACGTATGGCGCGGCTTGTGATGAACTTTTGATAGCGCTGATTGAGGAGGTCTATGCTGCCGGTGCAAAGCCCTATGTGTGGCGCCGGGACAATCGTGTTCAGCGCGCGCTTTCCATGGGATTCACAGAGGATCAGTTAGACCTTATGGCCAGGCTGGATGCTGAGATGATGCGCAAAATGCAGGCATACATTCTTGTGCGCAGCAGCGATAATACGTTTGAGTCCGTTGATATACCCGCGGAACGCAAGCGTATCGGAGGACTTCATTACAGCAAACCCGTACACAGCGATGTGCGCATCCGGCAGACGAAATGGTGCTATCTGGAGTACCCAACACCTGCGCAGGCCCAGCTTTCGGGCATGTCCACGGAGGCGTTTGAGGATTTCTATTTTAAAGTCTGTACGATGGACTATGCAAGGATGGAGGCGGCGCTTGAGCCGCTCAAGCAGCTGATGGAACGCACCGATCGCGTACACATCATCGGAAAAGGTACGGATCTGACTTTTTCGATTAAGGGGATTGGTGTGCGCAAGGGAGCAGGCCATTGGAATTTGCCGGATGGTGAGATATTTACCGCACCGGTACGTGATAGCGTAAACGGCGTGATTTCTTATAACATTCCATCAGTACAGGCAGGGTTTTCCTTTGAAAATGTCGTGCTGCACTTTGAAAACGGTCGTATTGTGAAGGCGGAAGCAAACGATGTGAAACGGGTCAACGAGCTGCTTGATAAAGATGCAGGTGCGCGTTACATAGGTGAATTCGCATTTGGTGTCAGCCCATACTTCCGTGAGCCGATGGGGAAAATTCTTTATGACGAGAAAATCGATGGCAGTTTCCATTTCACGCCTGGAGACTGTTATGATGAGGCGGATAATGGAAATCACTCTTCTCTGCATTGGGATCTTGTTTGCGTGCAGCGGCCGGAGTACGGCGGTGGTGAAATCTGGTTCGATGATGTGCTGATCCGCAAGGACGGAAGGTTTGTGCTGCCGGAACTGGAGCCGCTGAACCCGGAAAATCTGAAATGAAACGGATGAAAAGTTAAAACGCATCAATAAATCGGGAAACGAGGTAAACAAAAATGAAGATCGCATTGCTGCAGACTGCCGTCGTGGCAGATAAAGAGGAAAACCTGCGCAACGCATGTGCATGTGTGGAAACGGCTGCAAAGAATGGAGCGGATCTTGCGATTCTTCCGGAGATGTTCAATTGCCCGTATTCTTCCGCCTACTTTGCAGCATATGCGGAGGAGGAAGGCGGCAATGCATGGCAAAAGATGGCGCGCTGTGCCGCTGAACACAGGATTGCGCTTGTTGCAGGAAGTATGCCGGAGCGTTGTAAAGACCGGGTATATAACACGGCCTATGTTTTTGATCGGGCTGGATACCAGATAGCCAAACATCGCAAGGTACACCTGTTTGACATCGATATTCCCGGAGGACAGTATTTCCGTGAATCGGATACCTTCACGCCCGGAGATGCGATTACGACATTTGATTTGGAGGGCATGCGGTTCGGCCTTTGTATTTGTTTTGACTTTCGCTTTCCGGAACTGTCCCGGCTGATGGCGTTGCGCGGTGCGCAGGTGATGATCGTGCCGGCAGCGTTCAACATGACGACGGGCCCGCTGCATTGGGAGACGATGTTCCGTCAGCGGGCAGTGGATGATCAGGTATTTACGGTAGGGGTTGCACCTGCAAGAGACGTGCATGGAAGCTATGTGTCCTACGCGAATTCGATCGTCTGTTCTCCGATGGGGCTTGTGATGACGCGTGCGGAAGAATCCCCCTGCATCCTATATTCAGAGTTGGATGCAAAGCAGGTGGCAGATGCAAGGTCGCACCTGCCGCTGCTCAGCGCACGCAGAACGGATCTGTACAGCGTAGAAGAGAGATAAGCAAGAATCAGGTTTTTTGTATTGATGTTATGCATCAGTGCCGCACTAAACTTGTCTCTTTTGTCTGAATTTCTGAAGTGGCGAAAGATGCAACAGAAATAGCAATTGGAACTGCAGGATAAATAAAAAGCAACGGCGGTGCCAGGAAGCGCCGCCGTTTCGCTACAACTAACACTTTAGAACAGGAACATTGAAATACCGTGTTTTTGAAGAATCACTTTATTGAATGGACAGAGATGATATGAATTCCATAAAGCAAACCCCAAGCACAGGTAGCAATGCGTTGTTTTCCATGATTGCAGGAAACAATTCGGTTAATGAAGCCTATGAAGCAGATGGTGAAACTTTAGAGGACATTCCGGGCTGGCTTGAAACATTTGCAATGCCCGGGAAAGAAGAGACTTGCGTAGTATTTGGACACAGGAACAGGAAACGCTTAACAATCCTCAAAAATGTTTAGTTGGAAGAAAGATAAAGATCAAAAGCATTCGAAGTATTATTTCATATTTTCCTTGCAATCAGCTGTGTGGCAATTTATTGCAGTAGATTATGGAGCAGATGTTGTGGATAAGGGGACAATATGGTATACTTAATTCGCACATAAACTTGGCAAACAGAAACACCCCCATGTGCTTTATTGTGTGAAGAAGCAGCCTATTGAAAAAGCTGACCCTTCATATAATACGAGAACAATAATCCATGACTCGTGTTTTTATCTATAAGGTAAAGTAAATTGTACTGAATCTTCCAAAAATTATTGCGGCTTAAAGAGGTTTCGCTTTATGTATATGCAAATGCAAGGGGAACAAAGACAAATCCAGAGGCGGCACATTTATTTTTACATGCAGATATTGGAATTAAATGCTATAGAATTGGAACGTTTTCTGAATTCTGCCGCACAGGAGAACCCTTTATTGGAGGCGAGTATTCCTGAACGGGAATTTCAATTCGAAAGGATTAGCAGGATAGCACCGGAATTTGGACGCAGGCTGCAACGGGATGAACAGACGGATCTGGATATTGCAGCAGAAAAAGGTGAAAGTCTTGAAGAGTATCTTTCAGAGCAGATAGCGGCATTGCATCTGGATGCAAAAACAGAGCAAGCTCTGCGTTTTTTAGTAGGGAACTTGGATGAAAACGGATATTTGGATGTCTCACAGGAAGCTTTTGGGGCTGCTTGGGGAAATGAGTTATTTGATCGATCGCTTTCGTTGCTTCAAGGACTGGAACCAGCAGGCATCGGGGCACGTAACTTGGCTGAATGTCTTACGCTTCAATTACATAGACAGGAGGAACGGGATCCTTTATTGTATGAGCTGGCACTAAATTATCTAGAGCTTCTTGGAAAAGGACAGATTAAGCGCGTCGCGCAGGAACTTCAAACCAGCGTTGCACGTGTTGAACGAGCAAAGAAAAAACTGGCGCAACTTACTCCGAAGCCGGGTAATGGGTTCGGAAAAAATGAAATAGGCATTCAATATGTTTTGCCAGATGTTGAGGTCATTTGTGACGAGAAGGATGAAGAATTACAATTGATCGTAGCGGAGCAATACTTGCCAAATTATGCAATAAGCGGATATTACGCGTCGCTTTTACAAAACGGGGATTTAAGTGCGGAAGAACGGGAGTATTTCCAAGGAAAACTGCGTGCGGCTCGTTGGATTATCGAATGCATTGAACGGCGTCGGACTATGCTGCAGAACTGCGCGCAAATCATTATACAAACACAGGAGCTGTTCTTTCGCAGTGGAAAGCTGCCTTTGCATTCGCTTTCTGCGCAGGAGGTTTCCGAGCGTCTTTCAGTACATCCGTCTACAGTTTATCGTACCATAAAAGGGAAATACATTGCTTGCAGGTATGGCACATATCCTTTGTCGGATTTTTTGATTCGTTGTTCATCCCGGGAAACTGCGGATTGGAGAAAAGTTGGGAAAGATGAGATTGTGCAACGCATACGGACATTGATAGAAGCTGAAGAAAAACGAAGCCCTTTGAGCGATCAGATGATTGCGAACCAGCTGCGTCTGGAAAACATCGAAATATCAAGACGAACTGTGGCGAAATATCGTGAAGAGGCGCTGCTGCCGACGGCGGCTGCACGACGGCAGCATTAGAAAGGAAAGCGGAAACGTTGGAAGAGGAGAACGGAGTGGAACGAAAGAAGATCGTGATTGTGACGGGAAACGACAGGGTCGCTTCAAGCATTGAAGACGACGTTCGGCTCATTTTGGGTGATAGCGTCATAATTGAAAAGATGTTTCCACCACAGGTCGCTGAAATGGAACATGTGGAAGGAGATCTGTTCCTTCTTACACGTTTGGACAGAATTGGGAATCTGGAAGCAAAAGTTCAGGACAAGGGACGCATGCTCTGTATTAGCCGAACAATTTGGGAAAGTGGATTGCAGCAGATTCTTGCGATTCCACCGCAAAGCAAAGTGCTTGTGGTAAATGATTCACTAAAAAGCACGTTAGAGATGCAGAAACTGCTTCTTAGCCTCAACGTGCCGGGGCTTACATACATTCCTTATTCCGAAGATTCTTATGACCCATCACTTACCGTTGCGATTACGCCGGGGGAACCTTCCTATGTGCCGCCTTATATCGAAAAGATCATTGATGTGGGAAACCGCCATATCGACATTTCTACGGCACTGAGCATCTGTAATATCCTGAAAGCAAATACGCCGGAAACATATGAAGCACTATTGCGCTATATGAGCCTTGTAATTACGCCAGGCAATACAACAAAACGATATCAGAATGCTTTAATTGGCAATATGCGCATGGAAAGCATCTTGCAGCACATGGAACAAGGTCTGTTGCTTACGCTTTCAAGTGGCGAGGTCGTTTTGGCAAATCCCAAATTGGAGCAACTTGCAAACTGCAGTACGAAAAATGAGCTGCTTTCGCTGAGAGATTTGTTTCCTGAACCTATAGCACAGCAGCTTGAGGAAATGAAGGACGACGCGATTGCCTTAAATCTCGGAGGGCGGGAAATCGTGGTGAACCATACAATTCTGAAGTTCAGCACAAATATTCACCAACGGCTCTATTTTTTCTCGGATGTAACTTATTTGCGATACTTGGAGCAAAGCGCTGAAATGCGCGCGAAAAAAAGTGGATTTGTAGCAAAACACACATTCAACGATATTGTGCATCGTTCTGTTGCGATGAAAGAATGTATCAGGCAGCTGAGAATGTTTGCGGAATCCGATAAATCGATCCTGATACAGGGAGAGAGCGGTACGGGGAAGGAGCTGTTGGCACAATCCGTTCATAACAGTTCACCGCGCCACCACAGCCCATTTGTTGCGGTGAATTGTGCCGCATTGCCGGAAAGCCTTTTAGAAAGCGAGCTGTTTGGCTATGAAAAAGGCGCATTTACCGGGGCGCGGCAGAGCGGAAAGATGGGCTTATTTGAACAAGCAAACGGAGGGACGATTTTTCTTGATGAGATCGGCGATATGCCGGTTGCACTTCAGTCGCGTTTATTGCGCGTTTTGCAGGAAAAACAGGTCATGCGGATCGGTGGGGATTATGTTGTGAATGTAAATGTGCGTGTGATTGCAGCAACTAACCAAGACCTGATGCAAAAGATCAACGAAGGTATGTTCCGGCACGATCTTTTTTATCGTCTTTGTGTGCTTCCCTGTCAGGTGCCTGCGCTCCGGGAGCGCAGGGAGGATATCCTGCCGCTCTTTCAGCACTTTACAGGGCTTACAAATGTTCCGGACGATATTGCAGACCGCCTTATGCGTTATGATTGGCCCGGCAATGTTCGCGAACTTCAGAATGCGGCGGATTATTATGGGATGATGAGCGAATTTGAAAACCCGCTTCCCAAACATATCAGCGGAAGCGTGCCACAAAGCCTGCTGGCAGCTTCGGAAATTGACTATGCAGTTCTGTCCATTCTCTATGAGGGTTCGCTGGGGAGAACTGCTCTAATATATAAATTGAAAGAGCGGGGAATGGATATGACTGAATATGCGCTTCGGCATAAATTGGAAGATTTGGAACATAAGGGTATTTTGGTGCGGCAGATTGGGCGGGGAGGTACGGCGTTGACTGATAAAGGAAAGGACGTGCTGAAGAAGCTGCAAGCAAGACACTGATACGCCAGAAAGATACAACGACCACTAACAAAAACTGGAATCCAATTTATGGCAAAAAGTGGATGAAATAATTCGGTTTTTGAGAAAACAAGCAGTGCTCCGCCATATCTATGGAGTGATTCCTGCATCACAAAAAATGAGCAGTTTGCTGTAATATATACTTTTTCACACAATATATATGCACACAAAACGCGCGGAATACAGCAAAAAACAGGGGGGAACAGATCAAAAAATCGGAATATTAAATTCAAATAATCAATTTCGAAAAAATAATTATTTATAATCACGAGAGTTGGCACGGGTTTCGCATGTATAAAGGATGAAGAGAAACGGCAAATGCTTTGCAAGGCATGTGCTATTTCATCTAATAAAGCACAAATTGAGGAGGAGAACTATGTACAGGAAACTCTTAAGTATGCTGCTTGTGATTGCAATCGCATTTTCGCTTGTTGCATGCGCAAAGCCGGGAAACACACAACAGGATCCGAATCAGAACGAAAACCCCGCGACGGCACAGGATGGCAACAATACAGAGCCCCAACCACCTGAAGAAGTGAAGAAACCCGTAGAGTACACCACCTATACCGAAGTGTATTCCTCTGAACTGAGCACGCTGAACTACCTGAGCACAACGACTACTGCTGTTGCTGTTTTGGGTGGCCTTTGCGTTGACAGCCTCGTGGAACATGACCAGTATGGTATCATGCGCCCCTGCCTTGCAACGGATTGGGAGGTTTCCGATGATGCAACTATTTATACCTTCCATCTGAAACAGGGTATTATGTGGTACACATGTGAAGGTGAAGAGTATGCGGAACTGAAAGCGCAGGACTTTGTCGCTGCCGCAGAATGGATCCTGAATGCTGCCAACGCTTCGAAGGTTGCTAACACCTGGTATAACAATATCGTTGGTGCAAAGGCGTATTATGATGGTGAAACGACTGACTTTTCTACTGTTGGTATTAAGGCCCTGGATGATTACACCGTAGAATATACGCTGCTGCAGCCCGTACCGTACTTCCTTAAAATGGTGTCCAATAATGTTTGGTTCCCCGCACAGGCAGATTTCCTTGCCGAATGTGGTGAGAAGTTTGGCACGAGCAACGATACGCTGCTCTACTGCGGCGCGTATATTCTGAAAACGTTTGAGCCGGAGTACCAGCGTGTACTTGAAATGAACGAAAACTATTGGAACAAAGATATTATTTCCATTCGTGCAATCAAGTATAAATACAACAAAGAAGCTTCTGCAAACGGCCCTGAGCTGTATTTGCGTGGAGAAACAGACAAGGTTTCTCTCGGTACAGACATTATCGAAGAGTGGAAAGCAGATCCTGAACTTTGGAAGCAGGTTCATCGCGCTCAATACACCAACATGTCTTATTGGATGGCGTTTAACTTCAACCCGACCTATGAAGAAGAATACGCTCCGAATGATTGGCTCGCGGCTGTTAATAACCGTAATTTCCGCAAGGCGATGTTCTATGCCTATGACCGTTATGCTGCGACAATGACGCTTGATGCATATACGTATCAGGAAAAAGTGCTTAACACCTATACCCGCCCGGGCCTTGTAACGGTTGGTGATACGGATTATCTTGAGATGAGCGGGTTGGACGAGTACTCCAAGCAGGAGAACCTTTTCGATCCGGATGAGGCGCTTAAATTCAAAGAAGCGGCTATTGCGGAGCTGACAGGAAAAGTCACTTTCCCGATTCAGGTTACGATGCCGTATAACGTCAGCAATAATGCAACCACAAAGCGCGTTCAGGTTGTTGAACAGCAAATGGAAGGCGTGCTTGGCACGGACTTCATCGACATCATTCTGATCGGATACTCTGGTAGCAACTTCAACGCAGAAGTACGTAACCCCGGCAAGTGGTCAATGATTGAGCTGGGTTGGGGCGCAGATTATGCGGATCCAATGAGCGCGTTTGACCCCCTGCTTGTTACCAGCATCGGTAAAAACTGGGGTTGCATCTATCTTGCAACAGAATACTACGATGATGCGCTTGGCTACGGTACATTTGAGAAAATGGCTCTTGAGGCAAACGGAATCGTAAATGATTTGAAAGCTCGTTATGAAGCCTTTGCCGCGGCTGAAAAATTCCTGCTGGATGAAGCATTTGTGATTCCTGCATATAAATCTGCTGGCGGTTATCAGGCAAGCAAACTTGATCCATTCTCCGGATGGACCAGCCAGATGGGCGAATATGGATTGCGTAAGCTGAAAGGAGCTGTGGTCATGGATCATTCCATGAGCCTTGAGGAATATGCGCAAGCGCAGGCTGAGTACATTGAAGCCCGTACGCAAGCGAGGCTTGCTGCAGCAGAGGCAGGGAAATAAGTTCTGCATATCCATTTAACTACAGACCAATTAAGCACATATTAACTGACAAATTGAGGAGGTGGGTTCTCCGCCTCCTCAAAATCCAAAATTGAGAAAGATCGGGGTCTCACTATGCTGAAGTACATATTGAAACGCCTGCTTTTATCTGTCGTCACCCTCTTCGTCATTGCAACAGTTGTGTTCCTTCTGATGCGATTGATGCCGGAGACCGGTTATTTTGATGCGGATGAATACGACAAGATGGATGCAGAGCAGATTGAGGTTGCGCTGAAAGCAATGGGCTTACGCGATCCGATTCCCGTGCAGTTGTTCCGTTTTTATCGCCAGATTCTTTCGGGTGACTTGGGTGAATCGGTCGTGTTTCGACCGCATGTTGAGGTGAGCAAAATCATCGCGCAGAAGATACCGTATTCGATCCCCTTTGGACTTGCCTCCGTTGGTATTTCGCTGATCGTAGGGCTTGCTCTTGGCACGCTTATGGCACGCTTCCCGCATAAACTGCCGGATATTATCGGAAACGGGTACGTAGTTTTTATCAACGCGGTTCCTGCAGCTGTGTATTATCTGTTCATACAGCTTTATATTTCCGATATTCTGCATTTGCCGATCCTTTACGATGAATATAACCCGGTATCCTGGATATTGCCGGCAGTAAGCATGTCGCTCAGCGGCATAGCCAGCTATGCAATGTGGATCCGCCGCTACATGCTGGACCAGATGACGAAGGACTATATCAGCTTTGCCCGCGCCAAAGGCGTGTCCAACCGCAAACTGATGTTCCGCCATGTGATGCGCAATGCATTTGTACCGATGGCACAGAATCTGCCAGCCAATATTCTTTATACGATCTCGGGTTCACTATATGTTGAATCCCTGTTTTCCATCCCTGGTATGGGCGGATTGCTGATCGCTGCGATTCAGAAACAGGATAACCCGTTGGTGCAGGCGCTTGTACTGATTTATTCCAGCATCGGTATTTTGGGTTTGTTGTTGGGCGATCTTCTCATGGCGGTGTGCGATCCGAGAATAAAGCTGAGTCGGAAAGGGGGCAGCCGATAATGAAACAGATAAAACTGGAAAAGAGTATTGAAGCGCAGATCGCGCAGTATGACCAGAATATGCTGTTCCAGCAAGCTGAATATGATGCGAATAATGCGGAACAGGGAGGCTATTCAAACTACTCATATTGGCGCTCTACCTGGCGTTCATTTGCTAAAAACAAAATTGCGATTTTCTTCTTGGGCCTTTTAGGAATCATGCTGCTGTTTACGATTATTCAGCCGTTGCTTCCGAACCAGAAGAATCCAAATGAAGTTTTTTGGGTCGGCACTGCGCCGGATATGAACCACCGGCCGGATTCTGAATTCTGGTTTGGGACAAATTCCACCGGGCAGGATCTCTGGGCACGAATCTGGAGCGGGACACGGACATCTTTGATGATCGGTGTTGTTGTGGGCCTTTTACGGGCGATCATAGGCATAGTGATCGGTGCACTTTGGGGATATGTCCGGCATGCGGACCGTCTGCTCACCGAGATTTACAACGTGTTGCACAACATCCCGAACAGCATTGTGATGATTCTGTTCACGTATATCCTAAGCCCCGGGGTGGGAACGATGATCTTCTCCATGTGCGTGCTTGGTTGGCTGCCAATGTCCCGCTTTATTCGGAACCAGATCGTCATCATTCGCGATCGGGAATACAATCTTGCGTCGCGCTGCCTTGGTACTCCCACCCGCAGAATGATCACAAAAAACCTTCTGCCGTATTTGGTGTCCGTGATTATGCTGCGCATTTCATTGGCCATTCCTGCTGCGATCAGCGGTGAAGTGTTCCTGACCTATATCGGCTTGGGCCTTCCTGTTACGATTCCTTCTCTGGGGAATCTCATCAACGAAGGGCGTATTGTCATGATGAGCGCAAGTTCCCGGTATCAGATCATTTTCCCTGCAATCGTGCTTTCGCTGATCACTATATCGTTCTATGTTATTGGCAATGCCTTTGCAGATGCGGCTGATCCCAAAAACCATGTATGATAGGGGAGGGGGAGAGAAGAATGGGCTTTGCATACGATGAAAAAATCCTTTCTGTAAAGGATTTGGAAGTTCAATTCAAACTGCGCGGGCAAGCGCTGACGGCAATTCGGGGCGTTTCTCTCGATTTGTATAAAGGCGAAAGCCTTGCTATTGTCGGAGAGTCCGGATCGGGAAAGTCGGTTTTTACGAAAACTTTCATGGGAATGCTCGATAAAAATGGCAGGGTCACGGCGGGAGAGATCCTGTATAAAGGCATGGACTTGGCCAAATTCAAAAAGGAAAAGGACTGGCTCAAGATACGCGGCAGGGAAATCGCTATGGTGTTCCAAGACCCAATGACGAGCCTGAACCCTCTTAAAACGGTGGGGAAGCAGATTCAGGAAGCATTGGAAATGCATCAGGGCCTTAAGGGAAATGCCGCAAAACAAAGGACGATCGAGATTCTGTCCGATGTTGGAATTCAGGAACCTGAGCGGCGCTATAAACAATACCCGCATGAATTTTCAGGAGGAATGCGGCAGCGGGCAGTGATTGCAACGGCCATTGCCTGCAAGCCAGAGATCCTGATCTGTGATGAACCGACCACGGCCTTGGACGTGACCATTCAGGCGCAGATCATTGAGCTCTTGCGCGGCTTGCAGAAGAAGCATAACCTGACGATCATCTATATTACGCATGACCTTGGCGTCGTTGCAAAAGTTGCTGGCAGGATCGCTGTTATGTACGCGGGAGACATTATAGAAATCGGCACTTGTGATGAGATATTCTATAATGCGAAACATCCATATACATGGGCATTGCTATCCTCGCTTCCACAGCTCGGAATCAAGGGCGAACCGCTTTATTCGATCAAGGGGACGCCGCCGAATCTTTTCAAAAAAATAAAGGGCGATGCGTTTGCACCGCGTAACCCGCAGGCTCTAAACATAGATTTTCTGATACGGCCGCCGTATTTTGAGGTTTCTCCGACACATTATGCAAAAACCTGGCTGCTGGATCCGCGTGCTCCCCAGATGGAGCCGCCCGATACGATTAAGCGGATGATGGAAAAGTGGAAGGAGGCGCAAGAAAATGTCTGAGCAAACACGGGAGAAATTGCTGGAAGTCAAAGATCTTCATGTTGTGTTCGGGAAAGGAAAGCGTGCCTTCGAAGCAATAAAAGGGGTCAGTTTTGACATTTATAAAGGAGAGACCTTTGGCCTTGTGGGAGAATCCGGATCGGGTAAAACCACGATCGGTCGGGCGATCATCCGCATCAATGAGGTAGCGTCCGGTGAGATTCGCTATCATGGAGAAAGAATCAGCGGGAAGATCAGCAAGGAGCTCGATCATGAGATCGTCCATAAGATCCAGATGATATTTCAGGATCCTATGGCTTCGCTTAACGAACGCGCAAAAGTGGATTATATCGTGTCCGAGGGGCTATATAATTTGAATACCTTTTCTTCGGAAGAGGAGCGCAAGCGGATTGTTAGCAAAGCTCTGATGGATGTGGGACTTCCGCCGGAATTCGCAACGCGTTTTCCGCACGAATTTTCGGGTGGCCAACGGCAGCGTATCGGAATTGCCCGCGTGCTTGTGATGCAGCCTGAATTAATCATTGCAGATGAGCCGATTTCTGCTTTGGATGTTTCGATCCGTGCGCAGGTACTCAATCTGTTGGCTGATCTGCAGAAAGAATATGGGCTGACTTACTTGTTTATTGCGCATGATCTGTCTGTGATGCGCTATATTACAAACCGTTTGGCTGTTATACATAAAGGCCGGCTCGTTGAGCTTGCGAAGACAGAACAGCTTTTTGAGCATCCGATGCATCCTTACACCAAGGCATTGCTTTCAGCTATTCCTCAACCGGATCCTTTGATTGAGCGCAAGAGGACTGTTTTGACTTATGATCCGGCATGCCATCATTATGAGAATGATCCACCAGCATGGATCGAATTGGAAGAGGATCATTTTGTGCTTGCAAACGAAGAAGAGGCTACTGAATACCGCAAGGAGATCGAAGTAAAATGAAACAAACGATTTGCACTGTATTTCCGCAGGCCGATGCATATATCCTGCCGTTTACTTCTCCCGCCAAGCGGTGTATATCGCTTGGAAAAGAATTGGATAATGCCATTGATCTTGCATTGGAACAGCATTTTCGGGCCGAAGCAGGGGAAGTCAGGACAATTACGGTTCCTGTTGCAGAAAGGCTGATCCAGTTGGTTTTTGCAGGATTTGGCGAAATGCCGCTTGTACCCCGGAAGCTTTATCTCAATGCAGCGAAAGCGTTCCGCATGTGCAAAGATGGGGGCGCAGAGCGCGTTGTGGTAGCGCTTGATAATCTGCCTGCATTATGCGAAGAAGCTGCTTTGTTCGAGACTGTCTGCCGCCTCCCGCTACTGGTAAATTACGCAAATATCGGGCGCAAAACCACCTCAAAGGCAAAGGCATATCAGGAGGTATGTTTTGTGACTGAGCGTATGGGGCTCAATGACCATATGCAGGCTGCAATAGACTGTGCAGAGGGTACGGTACTCGCCCGGACGCTGTGCAACCAACCTGCAAGCTGCCAGACGCCGCACAGCCTTGCGGAAGATGTGGTTAAACTTGGAATGGAGTGCGGCTTTTCAACGGAGATATTGGAACAGCCACAGATCGAAGCGCTGGGTATGGATAGTTTTCTCTCGGTAGCGCGCGGCGCAAAGAATACGCCTCCGGCTCTTATCGTGATGCGGTATTTACAGGGAGGCGATGCACCCGTTGTTGGGTATGTTGGCAAGGGACTTGTTTACGACAGTGGGGGATACAGCCTTAAAAGCAATGCCAATATGAAAAACATGTTTGATGATATGGGAGGAGCGGCAGCTGTGATCGGAGCGATGAGCGCGATCGCACGCCAAAAACTTCCTGTTAATATCATTGGCGTTGTTGCAGCCTGCGAGAATAAGATTTCTTACGATGCTTATGTGCCGGGTGATATCATTGGTTCAATGGCAGGCAAAAGCATCGAAGTTACGAACACAGATGCGGAAGGACGGCTGACATTGGCGGATGCGATCACATACGCGATCCGTAAGGAAGGGTGTGATGTCATTGTAGATATTGCCACGCTTACTGGTGCGGCGAAAGCAGCTGTGGGCAAGTATAGCTCTGCTGTTATATCCAACGACAGTGCGTTGTATGCTGCCTTGCAAAAAGCTGCATACGATTCCAGCGAAAAAGTTTGGCGGTTGGATGCGGATGAAGAGATGCGATCCTGCCTGAATTCCGTAGTAGCGGATATAAAGAATGCTTCCGGTGTAACGACAGACGGTGGAGGCTGCATCTTGGGCGGGCTGTTTTTGCAGGAATTTGTGGAGAAAAAACGCTGGCTGCATATTGATATGGCGGGTGTCAATTTCCGGGCTGAACCGCCTGCATTTACCACAACCGGAGCAACGGGCTACGGTGCGGCATTGCTGTTTTATCTTGCAAGGGAATTACCGGAATACTTGAAGAACATGGGAAAGGAAGTGAAATAAGCAGTGAAACCGATGATTGGCATTATCAGTCGCTTTATGGCGAAGGACAATTACTACGCATCAGGAGCAAACTATATTAATGCCGTAGTTGGAGCTGGTGGAATTCCAATTCAGTTTCCAATTGATTTGACGGAGCCTCCGGAAACGCTTGTATCACTTGTGGCTGGAATTATTATTCCCGGCGGCGCAGATGTAGCCCCACTTTCCTATGGGGAGCAGCCGCATCCGAAGGTGACTCGCACATTCCGGAAAAACGATATCTATGAAATCGAGATGATTCAGGCAGCGATCCGACAAAATAAACCGATTCTCGCGATCTGCCGCGGCATACAAATCCTGAATGTTTGCCTTGGTGGGACGCTGTATCAGGATATTCCATCTCAGACAAGAAATGAAATATGCCACTATCAGGATTCAGCTGCACGTGGTGAAATGACGCACAGCATCTCCATTACAGAAGGTAGCTATCTGTACCACATGATTGGTAAGCCGGAGCTGCTTGTGAACAGCTACCATCATCAATCCATCAAATTGGTTGCGGATGGCCTGAAGGTTACAGCAACCGCACCGGATGGCATTATCGAAGCGGTGGAAAACGAGGATGGCATGATCATTGGGGTCCAATGGCATCCGGAGTCGCTCTGCGCATTTTCCGAGGAACATGCTAGGATATTTGCAAATTTCATTGAGCGCTGTCAAACTGTTCAAACGCGGCAGACATAGGAAGAAGTATGCGCACAATAACTATGTACTAAGGCAAATACCAATAAGAACGAGCAACAGAAAAGTATAGAAATTCAGTGCAGGCCATGTTTCAACCGAAGCATGGCCTCAGTTTGCCGAAAAATACAGCATCCAGTTTGTGCCCGCTTCCCTTTGTTAGCCAGTTCAGAGAGTATTTTTATCGTGTTAAAATGCCAAAGAAAAAAGAGGCGTTTCAGCCTCTTTTGCATGCTGTTGGCAATATGGATATTGTGACGGAACAGCACTGCAGATGCGCCGCAAAAAGTTGGTAGCGCAGCGGAGGCGTCGTGAGCGCGTTTACAAGCGAACAGCCGCAGCCAGCGTGACTTTTTGCGGAAAAGGAGGAGCAGCGGCATGAGCGCGCTCTGATTTTTAAATAAAATCGGAGCAAGCAATATGAAGCTTGCTCCGACGTGGCGCAGAGGGTGGGATTCGAACCCACGTGTGGTTTCCCACAAACTGATTTCGAGTCAGCCCCGTTATGACCGCTTCGATACCTCTGCAAATGCAGAAAATATTATATCGCATTTACAAAGGAATTGCAATCTCTTTATCGCATGGGAAAGAGATCGCCCTGCAGCTCATCAGGCAATGGAAGAAAGCAGGCCGCGGCAGCAGAAAAGGATCAGGAGTGAGATTAGCACGTTCCAGAGCGCGCCAAGCGCACAGCCTGCAAGAACCGAAAACGCACCGCTGATGAGGATCGCTGCGACGGCACCGGGGAGCACCAGCAGGATCAGGATCGTAAAATACAGCAGGATGATAAGCACCTTGCTTTTCAGTTTTCCAAGCAAGCGCTCGATCAGCAGCATCCCGGAAGCGAATACCGTGCCGAGGCTTAGGTAAAACAGCCCTGCGCCGAGCAGTTCGGGGATGGTCGGGTGGAGCAGCAGCGCCGTTGCCAACAGGAACACGACGGTGTCCGCCGCGTGTTTGATGAGCTGCGGCGCGCAGATGGCGGCAAGCTTTGCAACGGGCCGCGCGGGAACGACATAGAGATAATGCTGCGTCAGCTCGCGCGGGACGCTGTTTGTCATGGAGAGGAACACAAGCATATAGGCGGAGAAAAACAGAACGAACCAGAGCCAGTCGGGGTCCGGCCCTTCCGCACGGAGCATGAACACGCCAAATATCGGCCCTGCGAGAGCGGCAATGGTGGAAAGCGAGAAAAGCCAGAGGCTCTTGCGGGATTGTTCGCGCATTGCCCGGTAAAAGAAAACGCTTGCCCCATGGCCGCGCAGCGGCGGCAGTTCGCGTTTCACGCGCTTGCTCACCGTGCCGGTGCTGACGACCTTGCCTTCCTTTGCGGCGGCCTTTACGTTGTAGGCATGCTCTGCCGCAAACAGCACGTCCTCATAATAATCCGCATCGCTGCGCACGAGCCAAAGCACCATCGCGCCGCAGCAGAGCAAAGAAAGGAACACATAGAGGAGCGCCATGCCCCATTGACCGACCGCCGAATACAGGGCGATCGCACGGCCAAAACCGAGCGCCGGAACATAGTTCCATGTATCGCTGCCGAAAAAGCCGATCAAAGCCGAGAATACATCGCCCCCGCGCATGGCGAAAACGACAACACCCACGGCAAGCAGAACCATGAACCCCTTCAGCATGGCGTCGATCCGCTTGCGCCACTGCGGGTGCGCTGCGCAGAGCGCATACAGGTTTGCGCTGAGAAGCTGGCAGAATACGCCGACGAAGATATACCCCAGCATCAGCCCTGCGACCGCTTCGCCGCCGAGGCCGCAGCCGTTGCGCAGATTTGGATATTGCGCCAGCATACATACGGAGGCCAGCACGAGGATGCCCGCCTGGCGCGCAACGCCATAGATGAGGATCTTGCGGGGATTGACGGGGGCGGTGAAAAGGAGATTCACATCCGCCATGGAAAAGAGCGCCATGCCCTGTTTGAGCCCCTGCAGAAGCGAGGCGCAGAAAATCAAAAGGAAAACGCCATTGACGATCGCGGCATAAATGTCGAGATTACGTACTTCACCGACGGGCATATTCGAAGAGGTGGAGGCGGAGAAAATCAAAAGCCCCGCGAGAAGGACGTAGGGGATCAGCACGGCCGGCTTGCGCAAAAGCTCCCGAAGGCCGTTGCAGATCGTTCTCCAGAGGAGGTAGATCAGCGCTTTCATTCTGCCGCTTCCCTTCCTTCCGTAATGTCGAAGAACAGCTCTTCAAGGGACTCGCCGCTTGCTTCCACTTCGGCGCGGGTGCGTGCGGCGGCGATCTTCCCGTTCATCAGAATTCGCAGATCATCCCAAAGGTCGGATACGCTGTCGAGCATGTGCGTGGAGATCAGCACGGCGCAGCCGCGGTCCCGCTCCTCGCGGAACACCGCTTTCAGTTCCTTGATGGCATGCGGGTCGAGGCCGACCATCGGCTCGTCGACAAGCAGGAGGGAGGGCTGGCTCAGCAGCGCACAGCAGATGCTGACCTTCTGCTGCATGCCCTTGGAAAGCTCCTTGCCGAGCTTGGTGCGTTTGTCATCCAGCTCGAAACGGGTGAGGAGCGCATCGGCGCGTTCGCGCCAACCATCCGTGAGGCCATAGGCACGGGCGATGAATTCCATGTGCTCGTTGATGGTCAGAAGCTCGTAGACGGAGGGCGTTTCCGGGATATAGCCGAGTGCGCGCTTGGCTTCAAGGGATTTGTTGTCATGCCCGTCGATCGTGATCTCGCCTTCAAAGCGGGAAAGCCCTGCGATCGCTTTGATCGCGGTGGATTTGCCTGCGCCGTTGGGCCCGAGCAGGATGGTAATCCGCCCTGGGAGCACGTCGAAGCTCAGGTGATCGTTGGCAAGCAGCTTGCCGTAGCGTTTCGTCAATCCGTTTATGTGAAGCATGGTTGTAACTCCTTCCTTTATGCGGCTTGATGCCGCCGCGCATCATTATATCACAGGCTGTTCTGCATGCATAGGTGCAGCAGCGCGTGTGAAACAAATAAGAAAGCTGCTGATGTATAGCTGTAACACCCTGAAGGAACCTGGCATATGAATGAGTATGGCATGGGACGCGCCATGCACACCTTACATGTTTAGGAGGAATCGCAGTGTATAGAAATCTCAATGCCTCTTGCACAACATGCGCGAGCATGGTGGCGGGCAATAGAAGGACGGCTGATACGGTTGCGGCAGGAACCGTATGCACCAGCGAGGTATGCGGGCCGAACATCCTGTTCGCCGAACAACGGCTTGCGCAGATCAATTTTCCCATCCAGCAGTATGCGGAAGGCTTCTGCCCTGCCGAGGCGCTGGAACAGGGGACGATGTTCCCCGAGCTTGTGCTTTAAGGACGGAGGAGGGGAATGGATATGGAAATGACGCAATGCGCCTTGTTGAACCAGATCAGCGAATACCAGTTCGTATGCGTTGAACTGAACCTGTATCTCGACACGCACCCGGCGGATGAAGCGGCGCGCGCCGATTACCTGTGTTACGGCAAAATGCTGCAGCAACTCATTGAGCAATATGAGAGGGAATATGGCCCGCTGAAAAATTTCGGGCATTCGCCCACGGAAACCGGCTGCTATGTTTGCTCGGAATGGCCTTGGGAATAAGGAGGGACACCTATGTGGATTTATCAGAAAAAGCTTGAGTATCCTGTCAACATCACGAACCCGGATCCCCGTATGGCCAAAGCGCTCATGGCGCAGTACGGCGGGCCGGATTCCGAACTTGCCGCTTCCATGCGCTACCTGACGCAGCGCTTCTCCATGCCGGATAACCGCGTGCGCGCCACCTGTAATGATATTGGCACGGAAGAAATGGCTCATTGGGAGATGATCGGCACGATGATCTACCAGTGCCTGCGCGGCGCGAGCCTTGCGGAGATCGAAGCGGCGGGGCTGATCGGCTACTATACCATGCATGACCACGGCGTTTATCCGGCAGACCCCAACGGCGTGCCCTTCACGGCGAGCTATATCCAGTGCACGGGCGACCCGGTGGCGGATCTTGTGGAGGATCTTGCAGCAGAGCAGAAAGCGCGCGCAACATATGAGCACCTGATGACGCTGACCGATAACCCGGAACTGCTGAACCCGCTTCGCTTCCTGCGGGAGCGGGAGATCGTTCATTTCCAGCGGTTTGGCGAGTGCCTCGAAATCGTTCAGGCATTGCAGAGCGGGGAAACACGGATCTACTACCCCAGCGTTTCGATGAAAGGCGGCATGAACTACAGAAACAGGTAACGCACGGCAGGCTTCACCATAGGGCGGCGCTTCTGACGCCGCCTTTTGCGTGCCTGCAGGTGCTCAGGGGAATGGGAGAAATCTTTCTTTTTTGAATTGTCAGAGGAAGCCGCATGGGATAAAATAAAGGTAAATCCGGGGAATGAAAACGGCGCATCACAGAGCAGAGCGCATTTTAGGAGGGCAGCTTTCATGAAAATCCTTGTGTTGGGTGGCGCGGGTTACATCGGCTCGCATACCGTTTATGCACTGATCGAGCAGGGGTATGACGTAGCGGTGGCGGATAGCCTGCAGACCGGCCACCGGACGGCGGTGCACCCGGAGGCGTGCTTTCACAAAGGCGACGTGCGGGACCGCGCATTTATGGATGGCGTACTGCAGCGCGAAGCGCCGGATGCGGTGATTCATTTTGCCGCGAATTCGCTTGTGGGGGAAAGCATGCTGGAACCCTTGAAGTATTATGACAACAATGTCGGCGGTACCTGTGCGCTGCTTGCATCCATGGCGGAGCAGGGCGTGCGGCGGATCGTCTTTTCTTCCACGGCAGCCGTATACGGAGAGCCGGAGCGCATCCCGATTTGCGAGAAAGACCGCACCATCCCCACGAACCCATATGGTGAAACAAAGCTTGCCATGGAACGTATGTTCCATTGGGCGGATGTGGCGCACGGCATAAAATTCGTCTCCCTACGGTACTTTAATGCCTGCGGCGCCCATATGAGCGGGTGCATTGGCGAGGCGCATGCGCCGGAGACGCACCTTATCCCCATCGTGCTTCAGGTGCCGAATGGGCAGCGCGCGGCGGTAAATGTGTTCGGAACGGATTATGAAACGCGGGATGGCACCTGCGTGCGGGATTACATCCATGTGACGGATCTTGCAAAGGCGCATATCCTTGCGGTGCAGTACCTTGCCGCGGGCGGGGAAAGCAACGTTTTCAACCTTGGAAATGGCGTGGGCTTTACGGTGCGGGAGATCATCCGCGCGGCGGAGCGCGTAACGGGGGAGATGATCCCCACCATCGACGCGCCGCGGCGTCCGGGGGACCCGGCACAGCTCGTCGCTTCCGGGGAACGGGCGCGCAGCGTGCTCGGCTGGCAGCCGCAGTTTGTGGAGGTGGAGGAGATCATCGCTTCCGCATGGCGTTGGCACAGCGCCCACCCGGATGGCTTTTCTGACCGGTAGGATACGAAAAAAGGCCGAAATACGGGGAAGAAATGCCACATAGCGCTTGCGTAAGCGCCGTGCGGCATTTATAATAGAAACGATATTGTGGAACGGTTTGGGAGAAATCCCATGATAAACAAACCACGGCTGCCGCGCACTCCACAGCATGCGGGGCGGTACGAAAGAAAAGGAGGCATTTCATCCCGCACGGCTTGCGGTGCGGCAGTGTGGAGACCTGCCGTAATGCACGGGGCAGCTTGCCTGCGCGTGTGAGGCGAACGGAGCGGAGGCTCTGCCGCCAAAGCCGGGAACATGGCAAAGGTCACTCTCAAAAACGTCAAAAAGGTGTACGACAAGAACGTCGTCGCGGTGCAGGAATTCAACCTTGAAATCGCGGACAAGGAATTCATCGTGCTCGTTGGCCCGTCCGGCTGCGGAAAATCCACCACGCTTCGCATGGTGGCCGGCCTTGAGGAGATCAGCGGCGGCGATCTCTTCATCGGCGATAAGCGCATGAACGACGTTCCGCCCAAGGACCGCGACATCGCGATGGTTTTCCAGAACTACGCGCTTTACCCGCACATGACCGTCTATGAAAACATGGCTTTCGCGCTGAACCTGCGCAAGGTGGACAAGGCTGTTATCGACAAGAAGGTGCGCGAAGCGGCGGAGATTCTGGGCATCACGCAGTACCTTGACCGTAAGCCCAAGGCGCTTTCCGGCGGCCAGCGCCAGCGCGTTGCCATCGGCCGTGCGATCGTGCGCGACCCGCAGGTGTTCCTGATGGATGAGCCTCTTTCCAACCTGGACGCAAAGCTCAGAAACCAGATGCGCGCGGAGATTATCAAGCTGCGCCAGCGCATCAACACCACCTTCATCTACGTCACCCATGACCAGACCGAGGCCATGACGCTGGGCGACCGTATCGTCATCATGAAGGATGGTTACATTCAGCAGATCGGCATGCCGCAGGAAGTCTTCAACCACCCGGCGAACCTCTTTGTTGCGGGCTTCATCGGCTCTCCGCAAATGAACTTCTTTGATGCGAGCCTCGAGAAGGACGACAAGGGCTACTACGTTGCGCTGGATGGCGCGCGTATCTATCTGCCGGAAGACAAGCAGCAGGCGCTGCGCGACAAGAACGCGGCTCCGCAGGCGATCAAGCTGGGCATCCGCCCGGAGCATGTCATGCTCTGCTCGGACGACGCAGCGGCGCACATTTCCGCGACGGTGGATGTTTCCGAGATGATGGGCAGCTCCGTGCACCTGCATGTGAACGCAAACGGCAAGGACGTGGTCGTGATCATTCCGACGCTTGACCTGCAGGGCATGCCGCAGCAGGACTTCAGCTGCGGCGCGAAGGTGAACTTCACGTTCGGCGGCAACGTCATCCACATGTTCGATCCGGAGACCGGGATGAACCTGCTCTGAACCTGATCGAAAAAAACAGCTCTTTTCGGGCCGCGCATTGCGCGGCCCGTTTGCTTCACAATCCCTTCATTTTGTTTCACAATTTTTTGTTGCAAGGCCTTTTTTTGCACATAAGCTGAAAGTATAATAAAGTATAATATAGAAAACGAACAAAAGATCATTTGGATGGAGGACACATATGGGCAACATGAAGGAGAAAAAACCATCGAAAAAACCGTTGGTGTATTATTGCATCCTGGTCGCCGTGATCATGATGCTGCTCAATTCACTCGTTTTTCCGATGTTGATGGAGGCACAGATACGAGAAGTCGGCTATAATGAGTTTCTGAAAATGGTGGATGAGGGCAGTGTGAAACAGGTCGCCCGGAACGAGTCGGAGGGCCTCATTACGTTCCTCGCCGTGGATGAAAACGGGCGTGAGCGCGTTTATAAAACGGGCATCTGGCCGGATGAGGACCTGCGTGCACGGCTTGAACAGGCAAACGTAGAATTCGCTGCCGCGATCCCGACGCAGAGCTCTCCGCTGCTTACGTTCCTGCTCACCTGGATCCTGCCGATCCTGATCTTTGCCGCGCTGGGCCAGTTCATGATGCGCAAGCTGCAAAACGGTGGCATTGGCCCGAATGCGATGAGCTTCGGCAAAGCGAATGCCAAGGTATATGTTGAGGCGCAAACCGGCAAGACCTTCGCGGACGTTGCAGGTGAGGATGAGGCGAAGGAAGCGCTCTCGGAGATTGTGGACTTCCTGCACAACCCGGGCAAATACGCGAAGATCGGCGCGCGGCTTCCCAAGGGTGCGCTGCTCGTGGGCCCTCCGGGCACAGGCAAAACGCTGCTTGCAAAGGCGGTAGCAGGTGAGGCACAGGTGCCGTTCTTCTCCATTTCCGGTTCGGAATTCGTGGAAATGTTCGTGGGCATGGGCGCCGCCAAAGTGCGCGATCTCTTCCAGCAGGCGAATGAGAAAGCTCCCTGCATCGTGTTCATCGATGAGATCGATACCATCGGCAAAAAGCGCGATGGCGGCGGCCTCGGTGGCAACGATGAGCGCGAGCAGACGCTGAACCAGCTCCTCACGGAGATGGATGGTTTCGACGGCAAGAAGGGCGTCGTCATCCTTGCGGCGACGAACCGCCCGGATTCCCTTGACCCCGCCCTGCTGCGCCCCGGCCGGTTTGACAGGCGCATCCCTGTGGAACTGCCGGATCTCGGCGGCCGCGAGGCGATCCTGCGCGTACACGCAAAGAATGTCCACATGGCAAATGACATCGATTTCAACGCAATCGCCCGGGCGACAAGCGGCGCTTCCGGCGCGGAGCTTGCGAACATCGTGAACGAGGCGGCGCTGCGCGCGGTGCGCATGGGGCGTGACATTGTAGAGCAGGCGGATCTTGAAGAGAGCGTAGAGGTCGTTATCGCCGGTTATCAGCGCAAGAGCGCCGTGATCTCCGAGCGGGAGAAGCAGATCGTGGCATATCATGAGATCGGCCATGCGCTTGTGGCGGCGAAGCAGAGCGATTCCGCGCCCGTGCATAAGATCACGATCGTGCCGCGCACATCCGGCGCATTGGGATACACGATGCAGGTGGAGGAAGGCGAGCACTTCCTCATGAGCCGGGAAGAGGCGTTCAACAAGCTTGCGACGCTTACCGGCGGCCGCACGGCGGAGGAGCTTGTTTTCCACAGCGCGACGACGGGCGCTTCCAACGACATCGAGCAGGCAACGCGCCTTGCGCGCGCCATGGTGACGCGGTACGGCATGAGCGACCGTTTCGGCATGGTCGCGCTGGAGACGGTCGAGAACGCATACCTCGGCGGGGACAGCTCGCTTGCGTGCTCGCAGGAAACCGCTGCAAGCATCGACCACGAGGTCGTTGCAATGGTGAAGGAGGCGCAGGACAAAGCGCGGAAGATCCTTTCGGAAAACATGGATGCGCTGCATAAGCTTTCCAAGTATCTGCTCGAAAAAGAGACCATCACCGGAGAGGAGTTCATGCAGATGCTGCATGAGCAGGCGTAAAATCAATAACTTCCAGAACGATAAAGGCGGGGGGGCAAATGCCCTTCCGCCTTTGTGTAAGCTTATCCGATATGTATGCCGCCGCCGGAGCCGGAGGAGAGGTCGCTTTCTTCGTCCCCCTCATGTGATACGGCATCCTCCGCGCCGGATGGGATCGGCCCGCTGCCGCCAAGCCCGGCCCATATGGAATCCGCAAGCGTGCGCACGGGCGGGGTATAAAGGTCAAGCAGGCCTTTGCTTTCCCGGCGCAGCGCCGTTTTCAGGTGGGTGAGCGCACTTTGCAGCGTGCTGCGATCGGCGGAAGGAATGCTGCTTTTGTAATTATTGAGAAGATACTGCGCATCCGCATAGGCGCGGTTGCCCGCAGAAAGCTCCGCGGAGATCGCGAGCCGGTTTTCTTCCACATAAAGCTTGAGCGCTTCCACATCCATGTTGGGATCTACAAGAACTGTGGCGCCGAATACTTTCGAGATCAGGTTCTGAAATTCAAGCGTATGCAGGCACCAGCAGTCGCGCGCGTACAGCCGCATGTATTCCCCGGGAATCATGTGCCGGTTCAGATCATCGAAATCCATGCGCACCGCCGTGAGCGCGAGCGCGCAGATCTGCTCAAAGCTCAGATTTGTGTCCACGTTGCTCTGCACTGCGGTGTAGATCTTCGGGAGGTTTGCGATTTGCCCGGTGCTCTTCAGCTGGTTGAAAATAGCCAGGAGCATGCGCTGCTGCCGGTCGGCGCGCGCCACATCGGAACTGCCCTTGCGCTGGCGGCAGTAATCAAGCACAGCCTGCCCGTCAAGGTGCTGCGGGCCGGGGTGAAGGGTGCGCCCGTTCATTGTAACTTCGATGTCCACGTCATAGTCCACGCCGCCCATGGCATTTACAACATCCTTTACGGCGTTCATATCCACGCTCACATAATAATTGACCGGGATGCCTCCAAAGAGAGCGCTCACGGTGTTGAGCGCGCTTTCATAGCCGCCGCGCTTGAGCCCGCCGCCCAGTGAAAATGCGCTGTTCACCTTGCCATACGGGTCGAGCGGTTCGATCAGCTCCCCCTTTTTATTGTAGAGCAGCACATAGCTGTCCCGCGGGATGGAGATCATGTCCACGGTGTTCGTTTTGAAGTTGACCGTAACGAGGATCATCGTGTCCGTGCGGAACGAGCCGGAGGCCTCGCGCTCCTCGCTCTTGTCGATGCCGAACACCATGATGTTCACGCGGTTTTTCATGAAGCCCTGATCCGAAAGCGATTCCAGCTCCGTTTCCGACATGGGCGTCGGGGTCGGTTCCGGCGTTGGTTCCGGCGTGTTGTCCGGTGCTGCGGAAGGCTGCACCGGCATGGGTGTGGACGTAGGCGCAATGGCTTCGGGCGTGGGCACGAGGGTCGGTTCCGGCTCAAACAGAGCGGCAGGGGAGCTGATCCGCAGATAGAAGATACCGGCGGCGATGAGTGCGATGAGAAGCACCGCAGCCAGCACCCAAAGGAAGATCTTTTTTCCGGATTTTTTTTGTTCAGACATTTTTTGCATCACCTTTCCGATGGAATTATACTCTGTTTCGCGCTGTGATACAAACTGTATTGCGCACAAAGTTCGTGAACAATACATGAACAAATCCAAAACAAATCTGCCGTTTATCTCTCGCTTATTTTTTTTGAAAAAATGGCGCTCTTATCATTGCGGGAGCGGAACATATAGTATATAATACACAAATATTAATTTTTTGCCGTCCCATGTGCCAGGTGGCGGCACAACAACGCAAGGAGGCCTTCCCATGGCAAACACGATCATCCCGAAAGGGTATCGCTCCACAATGACACTCTATGAAACCCAGGATGCGATCAGCTTCATCAAGCGTTCGTTCCAGGATGGGCTTGCGCGCGCGCTGCGCCTCAAGCGCGTGACTGCGCCGCTGTTCGTGCAGCCGCAGAGCGGCCTCAACGATGACCTCAACGGCGTGGAGCGCCCTGTCAGCTTTGATATTCCCTGCGCGGAGACGGAGGCGCAGGTGGTGCACTCCCTCGCAAAATGGAAGCGCATGGCCCTTTACCGCTATGATTTCCACCCCGGAAAGGGGCTCTATACGGACATGAACGCCATCCGGCGGGATGAGACGCTCGACAATCTGCATTCCGTTTATGTAGACCAATGGGACTGGGAAAAGGTGCTCACCCGCGAAACGCGCAACGTGGAAACGCTTGAGAACACCGTGCGTTCTATCGTCGGCTGCGTGTGCGATACGCTCGATGCGCTGAAAGCGCGCTACCCGCACATCAACACCACGCTTTCCCGGGATGTGAAATTCATCACCACCCAGGAGCTGCTCGACCGCTACCCGGATCTGACGCCGAAGGAGCGCGAAAATGCGATCACCCGGGAATACAAAACCGTTTTCCTGATGCAGATCGGCGGCAAGCTGAGCGACGGCAAACCGCACGATGGCCGCGCGCCGGACTATGATGACTGGTCGCTCAACGGCGACATCCTGTTCCATTTCCCGCTGTTGGACTGCGCGTTCGAGGTTTCCTCCATGGGCATCCGCGTGGATGCGGAATCGCTCGACCGCCAGCTGACCGAGGCGGGATGTGATGCGCGCCGCACGCTGCCGTTCCACAGCATGCTGCTTGCGGATCAGCTTCCGCTCACCATCGGCGGCGGTATCGGCCAGTCCCGCCTTTGCATGCTCCTTATGAACAAGGCGCACATCGGCGAGGTACAATCCTCCATTTGGGATAAGGAAACCATCGAGGCCTGCGAAAAGGCGGGCATCATCCTGCTGTAAACGCCGCACGCGGCGCGGAAAAACGGCTCGGGCACGCTTGCCCGGGCCCGTTTTGCTTTATCGGAATTCACACAGCTTTTTCAACAATTATCCGGCATATATGCAGCGTTTGTTCTACACATATCACAGAACGCGTATGGTATAGTACCCATGGAAGCGGGGAAAGGGGGAGACTGGTATGTATGTATATCGAACTGTTTCTCCTTGATAATCTTGTGATGGATTGCCTGATGCTGCGCATTGCCGCAGTGCTTGGCGCAGGGCGGCTTCCGGCGCGGCGTATGCTGCTCGCGTCGGCGCTCGGCGCATGCGGGGCATGGGTGGCGCTGTTTTTTCCACCCCTCGTGTCACTGCCGGGCAAGGCTGTTTCCGGGCTGTTGTTTGCGCTTGCTTTTCCGGCAAAGAGCCTGCGGGAATATGGCCATGCAGCAGCGGCGGTTTTTGCGGCGGCGTTTTTAACGGGCGGGCTTGTGTTTGCCCTTGCGCTCTGCTTTGACGGCGGGATGCGCGGCGGCGTAGTGCTTGCGTCGCTGCCGGTGCGTACCGCGCTTTATGCCGCGCTTGCCGCAGCGTTTCTTCCTAACCTGATACGCCGCCTCCGGGCGCGGCGTGCGCGTGCGGGTATTCACACGGTGGTCATGCTCTGCGCTGCGGGCCGGGAATACAGGCTGGATGCGCTGACGGACACGGGCAACGCGCTCGTCGAGCCGCTCAGCGGCAAGCCCGTCATTGTGGCGTATTTGCCGGAGCTTGCGGAATATGCGCATATCCCGATCCCTACGGTCACAGCGGGCGGAACAGGGATCCTTTATGCGCTCAGGCCGGAGCGGCTCAGCATAAACGGCAGGGAGGGCGAAGCGCTGCTTGCGCTCAGCTCTGTGCCGCTGCATGGCACGGAAGCTCTCCTGCCGCCGGAGTTGGCGGAACGGACAGAACTGGGAGGATGAGATATGCGGAAATTCTTTTTTCGGCTGGTTGCCGCACTGTACAGGCGCCTTGGTATCGCCTCTCCCCTTTATTATGTGAACACTGGGGAGGCGCTGCCGCCACCGCTCTCAAGGGAGGAGGAAAGCGCATGCATCCGGGCGCTCGGCGAAGGGGATGAATCCGTGAAGCAGACGCTTATCGAGCGCAATCTGCGCCTTGTGGTATACATTGCGCGCAAGTTTGAGAACACGGGCGTAAACATTGAGGATCTCATCTCCATCGGCACAATCGGGCTGATCAAGGCCGTGAACACGTTTGATACGACAAAGAAAATCAAGCTTGCGACATATGCTTCCCGCTGCATCGAAAACGAAATCCTGATGCACTTGCGCCGAAGCTGCCGGCTGAAGCTGGAGGTGTCGCTGGATGAACCGCTCAATGTGGATTGGGACGGAAACGAGCTCCTGCTTTCCGACATTCTGGGCACGGACGGTGACCTCGTTTACCGCAGCATAGAGGATGAAGTGGACAGGGAACTGCTTGCGCTTGCCATGAGCAAGCTGACCCCACGGGAAAAGCAGATCATGGAGCTGCGCTTTGGCCTTTCCGGCAAGCGGGAATATACGCAGAAGCAGGTCGCTGACATGCTCGGCATCTCTCAGAGCTACATCTCCCGCCTGGAAAAGCACATTATCAAAGTGCTCCGCAAGGAGATCATCTCGATGTCATGATGCGGAAAATGCCCAGGGTATAACGGGTGCTTTTGGGCAGAAAAAAAGCGAGGGAAATATCCCCCGCTTTTTGCATTGATTGTAACTTAGTAGTTCTCGGCCTTGAGCTCGAAGTAGGCCTTCGGGTGCGCGCACACAGGGCAGACTTCAGGTGCGGATTCGCCCACATGGATGTGACCACAGTTGCGGCACTTCCAAACATACACGCCATCGCGGGAGAAGACTTTGCCTTCATTGATGTTGGCAAGCAGCTTGCGGTAACGCTCCTCATGCTCCTTCTCGATCCGGCCTACGCCCTCAAACAGAAGTGCGATCTGCTCGAAACCTTCCTCGCGCGCTTCTTTGGCGAATTTATCGTACATGTCGGTCCACTCATAGTTTTCGCCGCTGGCAGCATCCTCGAGGTTTTCGGGCGTTCCAGGCACTTTCCCGCCGTGGAGCAGCTTGAACCACAGCTTGGCATGCTCTTTTTCGTTGCCGGCAGTTTCTTCAAAAATCGCGGAGATCTGGTTGTAACCGTCCTTCTTCGCGGCGGAGGCATAGTAGCCATACTTCGTGGCAGCCTGGGATTCACCGGCAAATGCGGTCTGGAGGTTCGCTTCGGTTTTGGTTCCTTTGAGTTCTTTCATTTTTGTTAGCTCCTTTCAAATATTATCCTTGTTTATTATTTGCGCTGCATGCGCTGCAAATACCATGGAAGACGAGAGTCATGCCGGTGATTTCCATGCCGGTATGCGCGCCCGCGATGCTGCGGAGGTCGGAGGTCGCCTCTTCCGGAATGTCCGCCGTGCGGCCGCAGCATGTGCAGACCGCATGCATATGCGGGGCAATATTGCCGTCAAAACGGTCTGGCGCAGAAGGCATCGTTACGCGCTTAAGCTGGCCGCTGTCCGCAAGCTGGTTCAGGTTGCGGTAAACCGTCGCAAGGCTGACATCCGCATTTTGCGCCCGGAGGCCGGAATAAACTTCTTCCGCTGTGGGGTGGGCGCAGCTGGAGCGCACATAATCCAGCACAAGCTCCCGCTTCTTCGAGTAGATCATGTTGCTCTCCCTTCTAAGAATGAGAATAATTCTTAGTTTATTATAGCTGATTTCCAGCATTTGTCAATAGCTTAGATCAATGGTTTTTTCGTATATGGGGCTTCGGCTCTTGCAAGCGCGGGTGGTGAAGAATATAATAATGGAGAAAAAATGCGGCATAGGCCGTGTGAACGAGGTGGATACAATGGAACCGTATGCGGAGATCAACGCGCAGGTGAATGCCGCGCTGGATGAGCTGTTTGCGGCGGCGGATACGCTGCGCGCAGGCGATATTTTCGTGGTGGGCTGCTCCACAAGCGAAGTCATGGGCAAGATGATCGGAACGGGCTCGAGCGTGGAGGCTGCAAAGGCCATTATGGACGCGGTGCTGCCGCGCGTGAAGGAGCGCGGGCTGTTCCTTGCCGTGCAGTGCTGTGAGCATCTGAACCGCTGCCTGGTGGTGGAACGCGCCTGCATGGAAAAATACGGTTTGCAGCAGGTATGGGTAAAGCCGCAGCTTCACGCGGGCGGCGCGTTTTCCATGCAGGCTGTGGAGCGCTTTGAGGATCATGTGATGGTGGAAGACTTGCGCAGCCGCGCCTCGGCGGGTATGGACATCGGAGGCACGTTCATCGGAATGCACCTGCATCCCGTTGTGGTTCCCGTGCATGCGAAAACGCGCAGGATCGGCGAGGCCAACCTGACGATGGCGCGCACGCGCCCCAAGTATGTGGGCGGCCCGCGGGCGCAATACGATGAAATGCCGCATCCAAAGTATTGAGCATGTGCGCCAAAGACCGCAACGCATAACGTGAAAAACGCCATGCAATAAATTATTTAAGCGAAAAAAGGCAAGCTGTGAAAATGGCTGCCTTTTTTGCGTAAAAAGTGTTGCGCTTAGAAAACAAATCCATTATAATAATATAAGTTATCCATAGTTTCGGGTCTGTGGTTGCAAGTCGATGCCAGTCGCAGGCAAAACGATCCACATAAGCGGGGCAAAGTCCCCGTGAGCATGGTGCGGCTTAGATGTAAGTCCGGCCGGGGCGAAAGCCCCGAGAGAAGCAGTAGTGGGCGGCGTGAATGCCTAGTAGCGAACCTTCCGGCCGGCGGGTGTGGGGGCAAAGACCAGGTCAGCCGAAGCTTGGAATAACAAAAATAATTTTTACAAGGGGATATCAGACACATGTTCCAGGACAAGACATTGGTATGCAAGGATTGCGGCGCGGAATTCGTTTTCACCGCAGGCGAACAGGAATTCTATGCCGAAAAAGGCTTCCAGAATGAGCCTATCCGTTGCAAAGCGTGCCGGAATGCCCGCAAGAGCCAGCGCTCGAATGACCGTGAAATGTATGATGCGGTCTGCGCACAGTGCGGCGCGCCCACCAAGATCCCGTTCGTTCCCAAGAACGACAGGCCCATCTACTGCAGCGCCTGCTTCCAGAGCCGCAGGGGCTAAGAAGCTGACACGCGCCGGTAGAAGAGCGCAAAGACCCCCATGCTTGGGGCTAATCCCCTTTGTTCCGTTTGATGCGGCAATAACGGTGAATTAGAAAAGGCAGAAAAGCTCCGGCAGGGCCGGAGCTTTTTTTGCGCCTGCCAGCTGGGAAGGCATGGTTGCATTTCCGCACAATGCTTGCTAAGATAAGAGAAAAATCGGAAAGGGGCGTTCAAGATGAATCAAAGCACGAAGGGGATCCCCAAAAAAGGGCTTCCGGAAGGCTTTCTTTATGTTGACGAGGTGATCGAGGATTGCATCGTTGACGCAAAATATGCGGGAACGGACAATTTTATGGGCCGCCCGGCGGCAGGGTATGAGGTGCCGCTCGTGGTCGTTACCAAAGAAGCGGCAGAGCGGCTCGTGAAGGCAGCGGCTGTGTTCCGGGAAAAGGGTTATCTTTTAAAATTCTATGATTCCTACCGCCCGCAGCGCGCGGTGGATGACTTCATGCGCTGGGGCGAGGATGCGGAGGATGACCGCCGCAAGCCCGTGCACTATCCCAACGTGGAAAAGAAGATGGTGATCGAGCTTGGGTACATCGCCCGCCATTCCGGCCATACGCGCGGCTGCGCGGTGGATCTTACGCTGGTGGATGCCTCCACCATGCAGGAGCTGGACATGGGGAGCATTTTTGATTTTATGGATGAGCGTTCCCACCACGGCGCGGCGGGGCTTTCGCCTTTGCAGGAGGCCAACCGCAGGCTGCTCTGCGATGTGATGTGCGCAAACGGCTTCCGAAAATACGAGAGCGAATGGTGGCATTATGCCGTAACGCCGGAGCCCTATCCGGACACTTATTTTGATTTTCCCATCGCCTGATGCCAGGGAGGAAAAACGCGAAGTTACATGCAAAAGAGGAGAGCATGCCCCAAAGGCGGCTCTCTCTTTTGTTTCCCGTGCCGAAATGAGATTGAAAAAGGCTGCGCGGCATGGTATGATAGGCATGCTTGGAAACACATTTCATGCAAAGGAGAAACAGTGAAAACAAATGAATTTCGACAGGGAGCTTGACGCGCGCGAAAGTGAACTCATCGAGAGCCTGCGGGAACTGATCCGAATCAGGAGTGTTGGGGAAGAAGCGGGTGCGCATCCGTTTGGCGACGGGCCGCACGCATGCCTGATGGCTTGCCTTGCGCTTGGCGAAAGGCTGGGCTTCCGCACCGCCAGTGTGGACGACATGGCGGGCTATGTGGAATACGGTTCGGGCGAGGAAATGGTGGCCGTGCTGGGGCATCTTGACGTTGTGCCGGAAGGCGACGGCTGGAATTATCCGCCCTATGGCGCGGTGATCGACAACGGCAGGCTGTATGGCCGCGGCGCGGTGGACGACAAGGGCCCCACCGTTGCGGCGCTCTATGCGCTCCGTGCCATTGCGGATTCCGGCGTGGCGCTTTCCCGCCGTATCCGCGTCATCTTTGGCCTGAACGAGGAAAAAGGTTCGCTCTGCATTAAGCACTATGTAAATAAGGGAGAAGAACTTCCTGTGATGGGCTTCACGCCGGATGGCGAATATCCCATCATCAACGGTGAAAAGGGGATCGTGACCGCAACGTTTGCGCGCCGGCTCAGCGCCGATGGAGCCAAGCGCATCTCCGCCTTCTCTGCAGGCATCGCTGCGAATGTCGTGCCGGAATTTGCCGCGGCGGAGCTTACGTTCGCTCCGGAAGGCAAGCTGCCTGAGAAGGTATCGGCCGCGGGCACGCGCGTGGAAGCACGCGGTGTGAACGCGCACGGCAGTACGCCGGAGCTTGGCGAAAATGCGATCGGCCGCCTGCTGCTTGCGCTCGATGGCCTTGGGCTTTCCGGCGACCATGGCGAAGCGGTGCATTTCCTCGCGGAGCACATCGGCATGGAAACGCGCGGAAAGAGCCTTGGCATCGCCCTTTCGGATGATATCTCCGGCGACCTGACGCTGAACCTCGGCGTTGCGAAGCTCGAAGAGGATACGCTTTCCGTTACGATCAACATCCGCTACCCGGTCACCCGCAAGTTTGAGGAGTTCTACCCCGCGCTTGTGGCGAAAATGGCGGAGGGCGGCTTTACAGAGACTTCGCTCGCCCACAAGCAGGCGCTTTATATGCCGCCGGAAAGCGAGCTGATCCGTTGCCTTTCGAAGGTATATGAAGAGCAGACGGGGGAGCCCGCGCGGTTGATCAGCATGGGCGGCGGCACCTACGCGAAGGCCATGCCCAATACTGTGGCGTTTGGCCCCATCTTCCCGGGGGACGAGGCGGTGGAGCACAAGCCCAACGAATACATTGAACTCAGCAAACTGATGAAGAACGCGAAGATCATCGCGGCGGCCATGTACGAAATGGCGAAATAATGCATTCATAAAACAGCAGGAGGAACAAGCATGAAGATCACAGAAATCAGGATCGGCAAAATCTCCGTTCCGCTGCGCACACCGTTCAAGACGGCGCTGCGCACGGTGGCAAGCGTGGAGGATGTCGTGTTTGAGATCCATACCGATACCGGCGCGGTCGGTTACGGCGAAGCGCCACCGACGGGTGTCATCACCGGCGACACCACGGGCGCGATCATCGGCGCAATGCAGGATCATATCCGCAAGACGCTCATCGGCCGAGAGATTGACGAATTCGAAAGCTGCACCCGCGCGCTCAACAGCTGCATCGTGAAGAACACAAGCGCAAAGGCCGCGGCGGATATGGCGCTTTGGGACCTTTACGGCCAGCTCTATAAGATCCCCGTCTATAAGCTCCTTGGCGGCGCGCGCAAGGGCATCGTGACGGACATCACCATCAGCGTCAACGACCCGGAGGAAATGGCGCGCGATGCCATCGATGCGGTGAAGCGCGGCTATGATTGCCTGAAGGTGAAGGTCGGCAGCAATCCGGCGCTGGATGTGGCGCGCCTTGCGGCCATCCGCTCGGCGGTGCCGAAGGACATCTGCGTGCGCATCGATGCGAACCAGGCCTGGAAGCCCAAAGAGGCTGTGCGCATCCTCAACGAGATGCAGGAAAAGGGCCTTGACATCGAATTCGTGGAGCAGCCGGTCGCTGCGCACGATTTCGAGGGCCTGAAGTACGTCACCGAGCGCTCCTATGTGCCGGTGCTTGCGGACGAGAGCGTATTCTCCCCTGAAGATGCGCTCAAAATCATGCAGATGGGCGCGGCGGACCTTGTGAACATCAAGCTCATGAAGTGCGGCGGCATCACCAACGCGCTCAAGATCGCCTCCGCTGCGGAGGTTTACGGCGTGGAGTGCATGATCGGCTGCATGCTGGAAGCGAAGATCAGCGTGACCGCGGCGGTGCACCTTGCCTGCGCGAAGCAGATCATCACGAAGATCGACCTCGATGGCCCCGTGCTCTGCAAGGAAGACCATATCCTTGGCGGCGCGCTGTTCAACGAGAAGGATATCAGCCTGACGGACGCGCCCGGCCTCGGCATCGAAGGCGTGATGGAGGGCAAGATCCATTACATCGACTGATTGCAGCGCGGGCTGCACGGAAAGAACGCGAAGCGGAGCCTTCTACGGCTCCGCTTTTTCATGCTGCGGCACGGAAAACTGCCGCCGCAACCTGCGGTTGACGGATTGCAAGGCTGCGTTTTCTTGCTAAGAAGTGTCCCTTGCGATATGATAAGCAAAATGAAATGGAAGACAATATGCGCTTTTCCGAAAAGCTGATCCGCCTTCGGGCGGAAAAGGGGCTCTCGCAGGAAGGGCTTGCGAACGAGCTGGGCGTTTCCCGACAGGCTGTCAGCAAATGGGAGGCGGGCGCGGCAATGCCGGAGCTTGCAAAGCTCGTTGCCATGGCGCAGCTGTTTGACGTCAGCCTGGATTACCTTGCCCGGGAGGATGTGGAGGAGCGGAAACCGCAGAGCGCGCCCGCCGGGAACGAAGATGTTGTGGAGCAGCTCAGGGAACTTTCGGGTTTTGTGAAACGCCAGCAGCCCTATGAATACAAAAGCGGAGTTTCGTTTTTCGGGCTGCCGCTTGTCCATGTGCACCTTTCGCGCGGACGTGGCCGGCCTGCTGTTGCAAAGGGGATCATTGCCATCGGCGACATGGCCGTGGGCGTGGTGGCGCTCGGCGGCATTTCCGCGGGCCTCGTCGCCCTTGGCGGATTGTCCCTGGGGATTCTGCTTGCCCTTGGCGGGCTTTCTGCGGGGCTGTTTTCCTTAGGCGGCGTTGCGCTTGGCGCGTATGTGCTCGGTGGGGTCGCCGTGGGCTATTGCGCACTCGGCGGCGTTGCGCTTGCTTCGGAGCTTGCTGTGGGCGCCGTCGCTTCCGCGCGCGTCGCGCTCGGGGATGCCGTGCAGGGCGCGCATACGCTTCAGATTCATGCTGCGAGCGAAACGGAGATCGCGGTGTTTCTGCAGGCGCACTGCCCGGAAGTGGGAGCATGGCTCATCCAACTGCTTTCCGCAGCCGCGCACTGAATACCGCACATCAGAGACTGCAACACAAAAAGCCATGGCAATGCCATGGCTTTCAGCCTGTTGATAAACGCTTGGGGGCTTCGGGGGCCGCAGCCCCTTATGTTCAATCCGGCTCTGACGACATGTACGTCATCGACACTCTAAAGGCCTTATTCCCGCACGACTGCGCTGCCGCCGACGCGGATGGAGACCGAACCGTCCGCGTTTTCGGTGAGCCGGGAATAGATCTTGGAAGGTTTACCCATGGCTTCTCCCTGCACGAACAGGTTTGTTTTGCCCGGGGAAACGAGGCTGCGGCGGTAAAGATAATAGGTCAGCGCGCCGTTGGAGGTGCCGGTGGCGGACTCTTCATCGATGCCATAAAGCGGCGCAAAGTTGCGGCAATGCACCGCGTCCTCCGCAAGGGCAAACGCATGCACGCCTGTAACGGAGAGGCGCTCCGAAAGCGCAGAAATCGCCGCCATGTCCGGCTTGAGCGCAGAGAGCAGCGCAGGGTCGCCAAGCGGCATCATGATGTCCGGCAGGCCGGTATCCACGATGGCGGGGCGGAGCGTGCCGAATGCGCTCACGGAGAGGCCGTACATCGCAGCGAGCGCTGCCTCATCCGCTTCGGAAAGCGTGCCGAGCTCACGGGGGGATGCCATGTCAAGCCAGACAAGCCCGTCCGACACATCCACGCGGATCTCGCCCGCACCTGTCTCTGCAATGTAGGTGCGGCCGCCTTTGATCAGCCCCTTCTGCAGCAGCAGCGAAAATGAGCCGACCGTCGCGTGGCCACAAAGCGCGACTTCTTCGACTGGCGTAAAATAACGGACTTTGAAGCGATCTTCCGCAATGCGGTGCAGGAAGGCCGTTTCCGAATAACCGACCTCGGCGGCGATACGGCGCATTTCCGCTTCTTCCGGCAAGGCATCCTCAAAAAGCGCGACTCCTGCAGGATTACCGCCAAGCGGCACATCTGTAAACGCATCGACAGTATAAGGCTTCATATGCCCCTCCTTATTCTAATAAAAATATATATGATATCAGTATATCACAGACACGGCGGTATTGACAGCCATATACAATTCTGCTATCATAATGAAACAAGTTTGATGAAACTAACTTACATATAAATCCAGGCGCGCTCCGGCGTGCCGGAATGAGGGGAAGCGTGGATATGGAACAGAAAAAGAGAAGGACGCTGTGCGATCTTGCCATCGGCGAAAGCGGGCATGTTTATGCCGTGGACGCGGCGGATCAGCGCATGCGGCGGCATATTGTGGACATGGGCATCACGCCGGGCACGGAGATCCGGATCGTAAAATCCGCGCCGATGGGGGACCCGATCGAGATCGCGCTGCGCGGCTATTCCATGTCGCTGCGCAAGGCGGATGCGGCAACGATCCTTCTTATGGAAGAGGCGGAGCACAAGGCATTCCACGACAGTGTGGAGCGCGCGAGGAAAGAGCATGAAGCGCGGGCACACACGCTGCTTGAAGAGAAACAGCACCCGAGCGATACGGATCAGGAAGGCCATGCGCGCGCGGCGATGCTGACGGGCTTTATGCTGGAACACGGCACCTGCTGCGAGCTGAAGGACGGTGCGTTCTGCGCCCGGGAAGCGTTTGATGACGGCGAACCTGTGCGCCTTGCGCTTGCCGGCAACCCGAACTGCGGGAAAACAACGCTTTTCAATGCCATGACGGGCGGGAAGGAATATGTCGGCAACTGGCCCGGCGTAACGGTCGAGAAAAAAGAAGGGAAGATCAAGGCCGCAGGCACAGACGGCGGAACGCTCTGCACGCAGGGGCATGAGATGACGCTCGTGGACCTGCCGGGCATCTATTCGCTTTCCCCCTATTCGATGGAAGAGATCGTATCGCGGGATTATATCATCAACGAAAAGCCGGATGCCATCATCAACATCGTGGATGGCACGAACCTTGAGCGCAACCTGTACCTGACCGTGCAGCTGCTCGAGCTGGAGCGGCCGATGATCATCGCCCTCAACATGATGGACGAGGTGGAAAAGAACGGAGACAAGATCGACTGCGAGCGCCTGGCGCTGGAGCTTGGCATCCCCGTGGTGCCCATCAGTGCGCGCACCGGGCAGGGGGTAGACGAGCTGATCCGCAGCGCGCAGAAGCTCATCTATGCGGCGCATACGCAGTTCCATGAAGGCTTCCACATCGAGCCGGACGATGTATATGACGATTACACCCACATGCAGCACCACCGCATCGGCGAACTGGTGGAACCGTATGCAAAGGCGGCGAACCTCCCGCTGCACTGGGCAGAGATCAAACTCCTGGAAGGGGACGACCGGGTGCGCGATGCGCTGAACCTGCCGCCGGAAGCGGCGGAGCGGGTGGACGCGATCGTGCGGGATTACGCGGCGGCAAACCCCGTGGGCGATAACGAGAGCACCGTGGCGGACAGCCGTTACCGCTACATCGAGCGCGTAACGGCAGCTGCGCTTACGCGCGGCAAGAAGGAGAGCGCAGTCGAGCGCAGCGCAAAGATCGACGCGATCCTGACGCATAAAATCTGGGCGATCCCGGTGTTCATTCTCATCATGGCTGTGATCTTCACGCTGACGTTTTCCACTTTGGGCGCGTTCCTGTCTGACGGCGTAGGTGCGCTGATCGACGATGGTCTTGCGCCGCTTGTGCGCACGGCACTCGCTTCCGCACCTGCATGGTTTACGAGCCTTGTGTGCGATGGCATCATCAAAGGCGTGGGCGGCGTGCTCACGTTCCTGCCGCAGATCGCGCTGCTGTTCCTCTGCCTTTCCATTCTGGAGGACAGCGGCTACATGAGCCGCATTGCATTTATCATGGATAAGCCCATGCGCCGCTTCGGCCTTTCCGGGAAGAGCTTCATCCCGCTTTTGATGGGCTTTGGCTGCACCGTGCCGGCCACGATGGGCGCGCGCACGATGGATAACGAACGTGACCGCCGCATGACGGTGCTCCTTTTGCCGTTCATGAGCTGTTCCGCAAAGCTGCCGGTCTACGGCCTGCTTGCGGGCGCGTTTTTCCCGCGGCACAGGGGGATCGTGATCTTCAGCCTGTATCTTCTTGGCGTGGCGCTCGGCATCCTCTCCGGCCTGCTGTTCAAAAAGACGATGTTCACCGGCGAGGAAGCGCCCTTTGTGATCGAGCTCCCGCCGTACCGCATGCCGAGCGCAAAGAACGTGTTCACCCATGTTTGGGAGCGCGTTTCCCACTTCCTCGAAAAAGCGGGAACGATCATTTTTGCGATGAGCGTGCTGCTTTGGTTCCTTGAAAGCTTCAGCTTCTCCTTCCAGATGGTGGAGAACGCGGGGGAGAGCATCATTGGCCGCATCGGCTCGCTGATCGCCCCGGTGTTTACGCCGCTTGGCTTCGGCACCTGGCAGGCCGCCGTGGCGCTCCTTACGGGCATCGTGGCCAAGGAGGCTGTGGTGAGTTCCCTTGCGATGTTCTACGGTTTCTCCGTGAGTGCGGAAAGCGCCGTGGTCGGCAGCGCCCTTGCGGGCACGTTTACGCCGCTTGCCGCGTACAGCTTCCTCGTGTTCGTGCTGCTGTATACGCCCTGCATGGCGGCGGTGGCCACCATGCGCCGCGAGCTTTCGAGCCGCAAGTGGACGGCATTTGCAGTGGTGTATCAGATCGGCATCGCGTATGTGGCGGCGCTCCTCACGTATTTTATCGGCAGTTTCTTCGCAGGCTAAGGATATGGAATTCGTCTGGTATCTCATTGCAGCGACAGCGCTTGTTTACAGCGTTTTCTGCCTCTGCCGGCATCTTCAGCGCAGGAACGCGGGTTGTTCCTGCGCCGGAGGAGCATGCAAAGGTTGCAGCCGCGCCGCAGAGTGTTCACAAAAAAAACCAAAAGGAAGCAGGAATTTGTGCTATACTAAACGAAAGAAATAAGCAGCACGGGACATTGGATCCGGTGCGTGAAAGGGGTAAGAAGGATGCGTATCACAATCACCGGCAAGAACATCGAAGTTTCTGATTACCTGAACGATCTTGTCATCAAAAAGGTAAGCAAGCTGGACAAGTATTTCCCCGAGGATACCGAAGCACATGTCACGATGGCGGTCGAGCATAACCGCCACATCGTCGAAGTTACCATTCCCTACACTGGCGGCATTATTCGTGGCGAAGAGACTTCGGGCGACATGTATGCTTCCATCGATAACGTTCTCGCCAAGCTGGAAAAGCAGATCGTGCGTCACCGCACCAAGCTTGAAAAGAGCCTGCGCGCGGGCGCGTTCAAAGCACCGGAGCCCGTGTTCTCGGATGCGTTTGACGCGGAGGACGATGAGGAAGCGCCGCGCGTGGTGAAGGTCAAGCGTTTTGACATCAAGCCCATGACCGTGGAAGAAGCCATGCTTCAGCTGGAGCTGCTCGGCCACTCGTTCTATATGTTCACCAACGGCGATTCCGGCCAGATCAACGTCATCTATAAGCGCAAGGATGGCAACTTCGGCCTCATCGAGCCCGAATAAACCCGGGCCTGCTTTCAAACGTAAGAAACGGAAATCACAGCGCCGCCCCGCAAGGGGCGGCTTTTTTGCGCGCCATGCTTGCGGCATACGGACGGAAATGGTATAATTAACATGAATAGTATAATTAGTATAACTAATCATACTTCAAGGAGGGAATACCATGATCAAAGGGCCGGAGGGCAAATGCATTTTCGGCACGGTGAAGGTGGGCGAAAAGGGGCAGATCGTCATCCCCAAGGAGGCGCGGGAGATGTTTGGCATCAAGCCCGGCGACCTGCTTTTGCTGTTGGGCGATGAAAACCAGGGGATCGCCATCGTGAAAAACGAGATCTTCATGCAGTTTGCGGAGAGCATTATGAAGGCGCCGTTCTGCGGCGGGGAGGAAGAAAAGGAAAAATGAATGCGATTGAAACAATGCGCCTGACGAAGCGGTTTTCCGGGCGCACGGCCGTGGACGGGCTGGACCTTGCCATTGCGGAGGGGGAGTTTTTCGCGCTGCTCGGCCAGAACGGCGCGGGAAAGACCACGACCATCCGCATGCTCACCTGCCTGCTTGCGCCAAGCGAAGGGGACGCGCTTATCATGGGCGAAAGCATCGTTCACAGCGCGGAAGCTGCAAAAGCGCAGAGCAACCTTTCTCCGCAGGAGACGGCCGTGGCACAGAACCTGACCGTGCGGGAGAACCTTGTGCTCATCGCGCGGCTGTATGGCGCGGAAAAGAAACAGGCGGAAGCTGAGGCGGAGCACATCATGGCGGAATTCAGCCTTGCGGAACGCGCGGGCGACAAGGCAAAGACGCTCTCCGGCGGCATGCAGCGGCGGCTTTCCATCGCCATGGCGCTCATCACAAAGCCGAAGGTGCTGTTTCTGGATGAGCCGACGCTTGGGCTGGATGTGCGCGCCCGCCGCGAGCTTTGGAAGATGCTCCGTGCGCTCAAGGGGAAAATCACGGTGGTGCTTACGACGCACTACCTTGAGGAAGCGGAGGCGCTTTCCGACCGCATCGGCGTGATGCATGAAGGAAAGCTGCGCGCGCTCGGCACGGCGGCAGAGCTTTGTGCCGAAACAGGCGCGGCAAACTTTGAAGATGCCTTTCTTGCGCTCACAGGCGGGGATGGGGAAACGGAGGCTGCCGTATGAAACGGATGATTGCATTTGCAGGGCGCAATGGAAAGGAACTTTTGCGCGACCCGGTCACGCTGATCTTCGGCGTTGCGCTGCCCGTTGCGCTGCTTGCCATCATGTCCCTGATCCAGAGCAATGCGCCGGTGGAGGTCTTCGCTATCCGCTCGCTTGCGCCGGGCATCGCGGCGTTCAGCCTTGCGTTTGTATCCATGTTTGCGGCAATGCTCATCGCGAAGGACAAGAGCACGTCCTTCCTGCTGCGGGTGTTCGCGTCTCCCATGCTGCCGTGGGAATATATTCTGGGCTATGCGCTGCCGATGCTGCCCATCGGCGCGGCGCAGTGCGTGGTCTGCTTCCTTACGGCGCTCTGCTTCGGACTGCCATTTGATTGGAACATTTTTGGTGCGGTCGCTGTGCTGCTCCCCTCCGCCGTGCTCTACACAGCCTTCGGCTTGCTTTTCGGCGTGCTGCTCAACGACAAGCAGGCTGCTCCCGTCAATTCCATCCTGGTGCAATGCGCGGCGCTTCTCGGCGGCACATGGTTTGCGCCTTCCCTTGTTGGCGGCGCGTTTGAAACGATCTGCAACCTGCTTCCTTTCGTGCATGCAACGGAATCCGCGCGTGCTGCGCTTGCGGGCGATTATGCGGCTGCTCTGCCGCACCTTGCATGGATCGCCGGGTGGGCCGTGCTGCTGTTCGTGGCGGCTGTGCTGCTTTTCAAAAAGAAGATGCAGGAGAACTGATGCGGCATGCGCTATGATGACGTAACGCGCGGCGTGTTTTTGAGCCGCAAAAACCGTTTTGTTGCGCGCGTCGCCGTGGATGGCGTGGAGCAGGATGTGCATGTGAAGAACACGGGCCGCCTGGCGGAGCTGTTCCTGCCGGGCCGCACGGTGTTCCTTGCCCGGGCCGCACAAGGCGCGGCGCGCCGCACGGCCTATGACCTCATCGCCGTGGATGCGGCGCAGGAGGGAGAGCCGCCGAACTATGTGAACGTGGATTCCAACGCGCCGAACGCGTCGGTGGAGGAATGGCTTTGCGGCGGACTTTTTTCGGAACATGCCAGTGTCCGACACGAAGTGCGCCACGGGGATTCCCGGTTCGATTTCTATGTGGAGGATGGTGAAGAGCGGGCCTTCATCGAGGTGAAGGGCGTAACGCTCCTGCGGGAAGGTGTGGCGCTGTTCCCGGACGCGCCCACAGAACGCGGCGTAAAGCATATTCACGGGCTTGCTGCCTGCCTGCAGGCGGGATACCGCGCGTACCTCATCTTTGTGATTCAGACGAAGGGCGTGCACGCGCTCTCCCCAAACGATGCTACGCATCCCGCCTTTGGCGCGGCGCTGCGCAGCGCCATGGCCGCAGGCGTTACCGTGCTGGCATATGACTGCGCCGTAGGGCCGGATCATATGTGCATCGGTGCGCCGGTGCCTGTGGTGGTGTGAGGTGTGCTCCCATATAAAAAGCGAAATGTAAAAGAAACATGTCCGCGCGGCGACTTGCCGCGGATCAATTAAGCTGACACACAATAAAACGGCTGCGGGATAAGCTTTTCCCACAGCCGTTTTTGCTTTTTGAAACCCTTACTTCAGCTTATACTTTTCCAGATATTTCTTGCGCATCTCCTCGTAGCGGCCGTTGTCCAGATCCTTGAGCACATGCATGTATTCGTGGGTGGCCATGGTGTGCATCGCCGTCTGAATGACGTAGGCGGCGATGTTGCTGCAATGGTCGGAAATGCGCTCGAAGTTCGTCAGCAGGTCGGTGAAGATGAACCCGAGCTCAATGGTGCAGCCGCCGCGCTGCAGACGCTCGATGTGCTGCGTTTTCAGCTCGGCGCGCAGATCATCCACAACATCCTCCAGCGGTTCGACGCGCACGGCGAGCGAAAGATCATCGTTGAAAAAGGAGCGCGTGGAAAGGTCGAGCACCTCCGTGACGGCAGCGATGATCACATCCAGCTGATCGAGCGCGGATGCGGAAAAGGAGAGCCCTTTTTCGTGCATTTCTCCGCAGGATTCCGAGATGTTCAGAGCATGGTCGGCGATGCGCTCAAAGTCCCCGATGGCGTGGAGGAGCTTCTGTGTTTCGCGGTTGTCCGTCTGCGTCAGGCTCTTTGCGGAAAGCTCAACGAGATAGGTGCCGATGCGGTCCTCATACATGTCGATCTTTTCCTCCGCTTCCGCAATGGTGCCTGCGACCTTTGCGTCATAATTGCGGATGAGCGAGAGCGCATCGCGGAACATTGCGATGCAGGAATCGGACATGTCCTTCGTGAGGGCGCGGCTGCGGTCGACGGCAAGGCCGGGCGTGGCCATGAAGCGCTCGTCCAGCAGGACGGCCTGTTCTTCCGCTTCCGTGCCGCCTTTGATGGTGAGGCAGGCAAGGCGTTCCAACTGGCGCATGAACGGGAGCATCACAATGATGCTGACTAGGTTGAGCGCCGAGTGAATAACGGCAATGCTGACCGGGTTGACGGCTGTTTCCATAAACGAGAAATGGAACAGCGAGCTTGCGAGCATGAGCAGTGCTGTCACAAGCACTTTGCCGATCAGGCTGAAATAAAGGTGGACGAACGCGGTGCGGCGCGCTTCGCGGCTCGTGCCTACGGCGGAGAGCAGCGTGATGATGCATGCGCCGATGTTCATGCCGAGGATGATCGGGATCGCGGAGGAAAACGTGACGCTGCCCGTTGCTGAAAGCGCCTGCAGGATGCCAACGGAGGCAGAGGAACTCTGGATGACAGCGGTGATGACCGCGCCTGTGATCACGCCGAGGATCGGGCTTTTGAACAGCGTCAGGATTTGTGTGAATTCAGGATCGTTCGCAAGCGGGGCGACCGCGCCGCTCATCGTCTGCATGCCGAACATGAGGATGGCGAAGCCGAGCATGATGGTGCCAACGTCCCTGCGTTTGTTACTCTTGGAAAAGAGCTGGAAGGAAACGCCGATCATCGCAAGGACCGGGGAGAATGAGGAGGGCTTCAGGAGCTGCACGAACACGCTTTCGCCCTGGATGCCGGAAAGGCTCAGGATCCAGGCGGTGATGGTCGTGCCGAGGTTTGCGCCCATGATGACGCCCGTGGCCTGCGAAAGCTTCATGATGCCGGAATTGACGAAGCCTACGACCATGACCGTCGTTGCGGCGGAACTCTGGATGATCGCTGTGACCGCCGCGCCGAGGAAGATGCTCTTGAGCGGGTTCGCGGTGAGCTTTTCCAAGATGATGCGCATCTGCTTACCGGCGCGCTTTTCGATTCCTTCTCCCATGACGCGCATGCCGTAGAGAAACAGCGCAATGCCGCCAAACAGGGTCAATACTCCAAATAAATCCATATCCGTACGCTTCTTTCCGCAAAATTCTCCATATTAACACACACTAAGTATAGCGCAGAGAAACGCGTTTGTCATCCCCTGCTTGCATGATACCGGCCGAAGTTTTATAATGAATGCGGAAATGAATGAAGGCTTTCGACCCCCATGCCGAAGCGGCATGAGGGCATCGTTGCGTATAGAAAAACGTTTGGAAACAGAAAAACAAAATGCAGGAGGAACCATGTTTATCGTATTGGGCCTGGGAAACCCCGGGCGGGAATATCAGAACACGCGGCACAACATCGGCTTCATGACGCTTGACATCCTGGCTGACCGCTATGACATCGACGTTTGCCGCCACAACTTCCGCAGCGTGTTCGGGGAAGGGCGCATCGGCAATGAGCGGGTGGTGCTTGCAAAGCCCGAAACGTTCATGAACAATTCCGGCTTTGCGGCGCGCGACCTTGTGAACTGGTATAAATGCGAGAATTCGGAGCTGATCGTAGTCTATGACGACATCGACATCCCCATCGGCACGCTGCGCATCCGCGAGGGCGGCTCTTCCGGCACGCACAACGGCATGCGCAGCATCATCTACCAGCTTGGGTTCGATGATTTTCCGCGGGTGCGCGTGGGCATCGGCCATCCGGACGGGCAGCGCAACCTCGTTTCCCATGTGCTTGGCGCGCCGGATGCGGAGGAGAAGGAACAACTGCTTGCCGCGATGAACAACGCGGCAGACGCTGTGGAGCTGATCGTGCGCGGGGAACTGAAGAAAGCGCAGGCGCGCTACAACAAGCGCCCGAAGAAGGAGAAGCCGAAGGCGGAGCCCGCGGAAGAGCCGCTCACGCTCACGCCGGCAAGCGAGCTGCGCCGGGGAGAAGCGCATGAATAAGCATCCTCTCATCGAGTTTCTCGGGCAGCACCCGGAGTACCGGCGGCTCAGGGAAGCTCTCATAAAAAACGAAGGCGCTGCGGCGGTGTTCGGCCTCGGCGAAGCGCACCGCGCACACATGGCCGCTGCGCTTTTTGCGGATACGGGGAAAACCGTGCTCCTTATTACGGCAAACGAAGCTTCCGCCGCGCGCATCCGCGAAGAAGCGGCAGCCTACATCCCAGATGCCATCCACCTGCCCGCACGGGATATGCCGCTTGCGGGGCGCGGCTTTACGGCATCGGCCGGCCTTGCGGCGCGCCGCATCAAGGCGCTTTCCGGATTGCTTTCCGGAGAAAATGCTCTTATTACGGTTTCCGCGGCGGCGCTTTTGCAGCGCCTTGCACCACCGGGCGTGCTCCGCAGCATGACGGTGGAAGTGCATGTGGGGGGAACGGTGGAACCGCAGGTGCTGCTCCGGCAGCTGATCGGCGCGGGCTATGAGCGCGTGGAGGTCTGCGAGGCGAAGGGGCAGGTTTGCCTGCGTGGCGGCTACCTTGACGTGTTCCCGATCACCACGGAAAACCCGGTGCGCATCGAATTCTTTGACGATGAGATCGACACCATGCGCACCTATGATGCGCTGACGCAGCGCTCCATCGAAAACATCGAAACGGTCATTCTCCCGCCCGCAAGCGAAATGCCGCTCACGGAGGAGGCGCGTGCGCGGGGCATGCGTGCGCTCAAAAAGAAACCGCGTCTTTCCGAAGAGCTGGAAGCGCTTGCCGCAGGCGGAACACCGGCGGGCGCGGAGCTGTTCATGCCGCTGTTCTACGACGACGCCTACCTGCAGGATTACCTGCCGGAGGACGCAATCGTCCTCATTGACGAGCCGCAGCGCGTGGAGGAAAGCGCGAAGGTCGCGCATATGGAGCATCTGGATACCGTTTCCGCCCTGCTTGCGGACGGCAACGCGGAGCCGGAGCAGGCGGAGTTGTTGGGGCGGCCTTCCATCCTGCTCGCGCAGCTTGACACGCCGCGCACGGCCATGCTTTTTGCTTTGACGCGCACCTACGGGCTGATCGCTCCGAAGTGCCTCTTCCGCTTTGAAACGCGCCCGGCGACAAAGTACCTCGCGGCGCAGGATCTTCTTGCTTCGGACATTGCTTCCTGGCGCAAAGCGGGGGCGACGGTGGCCATCTACGCGGGCAGCCATGCCGTGCGCCTGCAGGATCAGCTGCTTGACATGGATGTGCATGCTGCTGTGACAGATGCGCTCACGCGGCCGCTTGTGCCGGGGGAGATCATCATCACGGGGGAGTCCATTGAGAAGGGCTTTGAGTACCCGGAGATCAAACTCGTTGCGGTAAGCGAGGCCGAGCTTTACGGCAGCGTGCAGAAAAAGGCAGCAGCCGCGCACAAGAAGCGCCCGCAGCTTGCTTTTTCAGAGCTTTCCGTGGGTGACCTTGTGGTGCATGAGCTGCACGGTGTCGGCCGCTTTGTGGGCGTGGTCACGCTCGAGGTGGCCGGTGTTACGCGGGATTATCTGCACCTTGCCTATGCGGGCGGAGAGAAGTTGTATATTCCGACGGATCAGCTCGACCGCGTGCAGAAGTATATCGGCGGGGACGAGGAGACCGTCCGCCTTTCCAAGCTGGGCTCCGGAGACTGGCAGCGCACCGTTTCCCGCACGCGGGAGAGTGTGAAGAAGCTGGCGTTCGACCTTGTGCGGCTTTACGGCGAGCGCATGAACCGCAAGGGCTTTGCTTTTTCGCCCGATACCGTCTGGCAGACGCGCCTTGAAGAGAGCTTCCCATATGAAGAAACTCCGGATCAGCTCACCTGCATCGCGGAGATCAAGAAGGACATGGAATCCTCCCGCGTGATGGATCGCCTGCTCTGTGGGGATGTGGGCTACGGCAAAACGGAGGTCGCCCTGCGCGCGGCCTTTAAAGCGGTGATGGACAGCAAGCAGGTGGCCTTCCTCGTGCCGACGACCATACTCGCCCAACAGCATTACAACACGCTTGCCGCACGTTTTGCGGGCTTCCCCGTGAACGTGGCGCTGCTTTCACGCTTCAAAGCGGGCAAGGATGAAAACGCCATTCTCGAGGGGCTTGAAAAGGGCAGCATCGACGTGGTGGTCGGCACGCACAAGCTTCTTGGCAAGAGCGTTCGCTTCAAGGACCTCGGCCTTCTCATCATCGACGAGGAGCAGCGCTTCGGCGTGGGCCATAAGGAACAGATCAAAAACATCCGGCAGAGCGTGGACGTGCTGACGCTTTCCGCAACGCCCATCCCGCGCACGCTGCACATGTCCATGACCGGAATCCGCGATATGTCCGTCATCGAAACACCGCCGGAGCAGCGCTATCCCGTGCAGACCTATGTAATGGAATACAGCGACGGCATGGCGCGGGAGGCGATTCTCAAGGAGCTTGGCCGCGGCGGGCAGGTGTATTTCGTCTATAACCGCGTGCGCAACATGGAGCGCTTTGCGGAGCAGCTGCGCGCGCTCGTGCCGGAAGCGCGCATCGGCTATGCGCACGGGCAGATGCAGGAACGGCAGCTGGAACAGACGATGCTCGACTTCATGGAGCAGCGCTATGATGTGCTCCTGTGCAGCACGATCATCGAAAGTGGCCTCGATATCCCGAATGTGAACACCATCCTCGTGTATGAGGCGGACAAAATGGGCCTTTCCCAGCTTTATCAGCTGCGCGGCCGTGTGGGGCGCGGGGCTCGGCTCGGCTATGCGTATCTGACCTTCATGCGGGACAAAGTGCTCACCGAGGTGGCGGAGAAGCGGCTCAGCGCTATCCGTGAGTTCACGCAGTTCGGCGCAGGATTCAAGATCGCCATGCGGGACCTTGAGATCCGTGGCGCGGGCAACCTGCTCGGGCCGGAGCAGCACGGCCACATGGCGGCGGTCGGCTATGACCTCTATTGCAAGATCGTCAACAGCGCGGTGAAAGAGGCGCGCGGCGAGGCTGAACCGCGCACGGTGGAGACGGTGATGGATGTGCCGCTTTCCGCGGCGATCCCGCACGGCTATATCCCCCGCGAAACGGAACGCCTTTCCATGTACAAACGCATTGCGCTTATCGCCTCCCGCGAGGATCTTTACGATGTGCAGGATGAGCTCATCGACCGCTACGGAGAAATCCCGCAGGAGACGAAGAACCTGCTCGACATCGCGCTCATCAAGGCGGAGGCTTCCCGCGCGCACATCGCGCAGCTTTCCGTGCGGGATGGGGAGGTGCGCTTCACCTTTGACCGCAGAGCGCCCATGAACGGGCAGAAGCTGCTTTCCGCCATCGGTGAGATCCCCGGAGCGCAGCTTCAAAACGGCGAAGTGCCGGTGCTGCTCATCCGCATGCCGCGTGCGGGTGCGGAGAAACTTTGTGGCATGCTGCCACAGTTTGTTTACACCCTTGCCGATTGTATTGAAGGAAATTAATGATATAATAAACAGGCGGCAGCGCCGCGATTATATGATGATGTGAGGAGAAAACTTTTTGATGAAGAAATATTTTGCCATGTTTCTTGCGGCTTTGATGCTGCTTTCCCTGGCCGCAGGCTGCGCGCTGACCGGCAGCGACACCCCGGCAGACCCGGATGCGACACCGGCTCCTTCCACTACGGACGGCACCGATGCCGAAGCAAACCTTGACCTTACGGCCGTTGTTGCGGAAGTAGGGGATGAAGCGGTCACGCTGGGCGATGTGAAGGAACTGTTCGATTACATCGTGCAGATGTACACTTCGTATGGCTATGATATTACAAGTGATCCCGAGATGCTTTCGAACATGGTTGATGACGTCGTCAACAATCTTGTGGAGGCAAAAGTCATTGCGGTAAAGGCTAAAGCGCTCGGTTACGGCGAGTTTGATGAAACGCAGCAGAAAGAGCTTGAAGAGCGCATTGAAACGGAGATCCAGGATCTTGACAGCTACTACCGTGCGCAGGCCGAATCGGAAGCAGAAACCGATTCTTCCATCGATGTGGATGCGCGCACGATGGAGCTGATCCTCGAAGAAGCCGCCTACAACATGAACGATGAAAACGCTACATATGAGGATTATGTTGATTTCCTGAGCAAGGACGTCACCGAGAACTACATGCAGGAGCTCCTGCAGAACGATCAGCTCAAGGACGTCGCGCTCACCGCGGAGCAGATCCAGGAGGAATACGATGCCCTCGTGGAGGAGCAGATGACGTATTACATGGAATCTCCGGAAGCGTATAAGTACGATCAGGAATCCTATGAAATGAGCGGCGATGCGCCCGTGGCCTTCGCGCCGGATGGTTACTCCCGCATTCTGCACATCTTCTGCGCATATGAAGAGGAGCTGCCGGACCAATACGAAGCCAACGCGGCGGATATGGCGCTCATCGAGGAGGAGTACGGTGCGCTCGCGCTCGCGGCGGCGCTCGAAGGCACTGCCGGGGATGCTGCAAAGATGCAGGAGCTGGTGGATCAGTACAGGACGCTTAAAACGGCAAACGAGGGGATGTACGAGGCGCATATTTCCGCTGCGCGTGAAAAGGCAAACAGCCTTTATGCCGAGCTGCAGGCCGGTGCGGACTTCGCAACGCTCATGAAGGAGCAGAGCAGCCCGGATGATTACAGCGATTACCCGATCTTTGCGGAAAAGGGCATCCTGATCGCAAAGGAATATGAGTGCGACGCCGACTGGTCGGACGTTGTGAAGGAGGAGTTCGCAAAGCTCTCCATTGGCCAATATTCCGAAGTTTTTGCGGATGAGGACGGCTACCACATCATCTTCTACCTTGCGGACGAACCTTCCGGCACCGTCGAGCTTTCCAGCATCGAGGAAGGAATCCGTGCGTACCTGCTTGAGGACATGCGCTCGAGCGAATGGGATGCGCTCGTGGAGGAATGGATGAATGACGGCACTGTGAAGCTGCATGAGGAAGTCTACCAGGTGCTGCTTGATTCCTGAGCGTGGATCAACGAAAATATGCGGCGGCGGTTGAAACCGCCGCCGTTTTTCCTTATACTGAAGAAATGGGAAACGATGGAAGGGAGGACGTTATTATGCGTCTCGATAAATATCTGAAAGTTTCGCGCATCATCAAGCGGCGCACCGTTGCCAACGAAGCCGCAGGGCTTGGGCGCGTGCAGATCAACGGCAAGGTGGCAAAGGCTTCAAGTGAAGTGAAGGAAGGCGATGTGCTGACGCTCCTCATGGGCGGGAAGCATATGCGCGTCCGTGTGCTTTCCGTGCAGGAACATGCGGCGAAGGCGGATGCGTCTTCCATGTATGAGGTCCTGCCGGAGGAATAACATGAGTGCGGCAGGCAACGTATATGCGGTGCTCCTCGCGGCGGGCGCAGGCACGCGCATGGGGGAAAACAAACTCGCGCTGACCTTCGGCGGCAAAACGCCGCTGCGCCTTTGCTGTGATGCCTTTCTGCAAAGCGAACGCCCGCCCTGCACGATCGTGATCGCGGCTTCCGAGGAAACGCGTGCGGAAGCGGATGCTCTTGCGGCGGAGGATGCGCGCATCATTCCTGCAAACGGCGGCGCAACGCGCGGCGCGTCCGTGCTCGCGGCACTCCGGGCGCTTCGGAAGAATGGGGCGGAGGAGGGCGTAGTCGCCATCCATGATGCGGCGCGCTGCCTTGTTTCTCCGCGCGTGATCGACGCGGCGGTGCGCGGCGCAATGGAACAAGGGTGCGGCGTTGCAGCCATCCCCATGCGCGATACCGTGCGAAACGGCGCAGGCGCAGCGCTCCCGCGGGATGGCCTTTTTCTGATGCAGACGCCGCAGGCGTTCTGCTTCCGGAGCATCCTTGCCGCATACGAGGCAGCGGAGGTGGCAGGGCTTTTTGCGACGGATGACCTCGCGGTCTACATGGAGGCAGGCCATGAAGCGCACTTTACGGAGGGGAGCATCATGAACCAGAAACTGACCTACCGGGAGGATCTGCCGTTTTTCCGCGCAGCGTGCGGCGGCGAAGCTCCACGCATTGGCTTTGGAGAGGATACGCATGCGCTTGTGGCGGGGCGAAACCTCGTGCTCGGCGGGGTCAGCATCCTGCATGAAACGGGGCTCTTAGGCCATTCGGACGCGGACGTGCTCACCCATGCGGTGATCGACGCGCTGCTTGGCGCGGCGGCTCTCGGCGACATCGGCGCCCATTTTCCGGACACGGACGAGCGCTATCGCGGCATTTCTTCGCTCATGCTTTTGCGGGAGACTGCGGCGTTGCTCAGAGCAGAGGGGTTTGTGCCCGGCAATGTGGATGCAACGGTCATCGCCCAAAGGCCGAAGCTTGCGCCGTACATCCCGGCCATGCGCGAGAACATCGCGGAAACGCTTGGCATTCCGGTTTCCTGCGTAAGCGTGAAGGCTACGACGAGCGAGAGGATGAACGATGAGGGCGCGGAAAAATGCATGACTGCGCGCGCGGTATGCACGCTCCTGCGCGGCGTTTGAACCGACTGCAACCCCATATTGCATTCTGCGGATAGATTGGGTAAAATAGCCGGGGAAAGCCGCAGAGCGGCCGCATTGAAAACAAAGGGGACTTTATGGATTTTCAGCTGATCGATATTCAAATGAAAGCGCGTGTGGAGCGTTATACGAAGCCATGGCGCCTGCAATGCTCGGAGTATACGTTTACAAACCTTTATATGTGGGGGAAGGAGGAATGCATCCGCATTGCGGAGCAGGATGGCGCGATGTTCTTCCTCTCAAAATGCGGGGCGGACGAGCCATTCATGTTCGCGCCGCTTACGGAGGATCCGGAGGGGGACTATGCCGCCGCGCTGGCTGCGGCGGTGGATTATTTCCGCAGCGAGGGGCTCACGCCGCATTTTCGCGGCATTTCAGGTCCCATCAAGGCGGCGTTTGAGCGCTGCCCGGGATACCGGCTCATCGACGACCGGGACGATTCGGACTATGTCTATTCCATGGAAAGCCTGCGGACGCTCTCCGGGAAAAAGCTCCATGGGAAGCGCAACCACATCAACCAGTTCCGCGCGCAATATGGCGATGTTTTCGAATATGTGGAGATCACGGCAGACATGCTCGATGAGTGCATGGACGTCTATTGCGAATGGCTTTCCGGCAAGGATACCTCCGAACCTGGCGTGCTGGGTGAGCAGGAAGCGATCCGCCGAATCATGACCCATATGGATACGCTCGGCGTAAAGGGCGGCGGGATCCGCATCGGCGGAAAGCTTGCGGCGTTCACGCTTGGCGAGCAGATCGACGAGGAGATCGCTGTCATTCACATCGAAAAGGCGGACAGCGCTATTCCCGGGCTTTATACGATCATCAACCAGCAGTTTGTGGAGCATGCGTGGACCCATGTGAAGTACATCAACCGCGAGGAGGATATGGGGCTTCCGGGCCTGCGCCGGGCAAAGCTTTCCTACAATCCGGCGTTCATGATCGACAAGTTCCGCGGGGTGCTCGCATGAACTTCACCGTGCGGCCCATCGCGCCCTTGGAATATGCGGCAGCACGGGCGGTCTGGGATGTCTGCTTCCCGGAGGATGCTGCCGGGTATTCCGATTATTATTTCAGATTTCGCACAAAGCCTGCTTATGTGCTCGCGGCCTTTCTTGCGGACGGGCGCATGGTGGGCGCTTTGCATGCGGTACCCTATCCGCTCCGCTTCGGCGATACGGTGAAGCCCTGCACGATGATCGCGGGCGTGGCGACGCTGCCGGAATACCGGCACAGGGGCATCGCGGCGGCGCTGATCCGCACGGCGCATGCGCGCCTTGCGGCAGAGGGTGTGTGCGCGGCCGTGCTGAAGCCGGATGTGGATTTTTATGCCCAGTTTGGTTACCGCCCCTTTGCGTGGCACGAAAGTTTCCGCGTTTCGGCGGGCGAACTGGCTGTGTCGGAAGGGACGCTGCATGTTCCTACAGATGGTGAGATGCTCGCATGTTATGATGCGTTTGCTGCGGGCTACAACGGCATGATGGCGCGCACGGAATGGGACATGGCGCTGATGCGGCAGGAGACTGCGGTGCTCGGTGGGGAAACGCTTGCCGCGGAGGGTGCGTATGCGCTCTGCCTGCCGGGGGAGGATGGCGCGGAGCTTACGGAGCTTGCCGGGAAAGATGTGTTCCCGCTTGTTTCCGCGCTTGCCGCGCGCTATGGCACAGTGTGTTTTCGCCTGCCGCAGGGAATGCGTCCGCAGGGGCTGCCGAAAGGGGAAACGATGATGTTCAGCATGCTCTGCCCGCTCAATGAGGCGGTGCTTTTGGCACAAAGCGGCGCAAAGAGCCTTGAAGAACTGCTGTCGGGAGCAAAAAAGGCAAACTGCACCCTGGAATTTTGTTGAAACAATGTGACATTATGGCGGCGGAGGGGAATAGTGCTTGACGAGCGCGCCCAAGCCGTATTATCATATGAAAAAAGCACGGTGCGCTGAGCCGCACTTTGTATTTGAATCAATTAATAAGGACGGTATTCATTAAGATGAGCTCAGATTTCATGACTTCGATCGCAACTTTCTTCTCCGGCGGCGGCTTTTTAATCATCATGATGGTCGTGCTGATGCTGATCATGATCATCCCGCAGCGCAGGCGTGACAAGAAGATCAAGCAAATGCTTGCTGCGATTAAGGTGGGAGATCGTGTGCGCACCATCGGCGGCATCTACGGCACTGTGACGAACGTGAAGGACGATGTAATCACCATCTCTGTCGGCCCGGATCGCGTGCACCTTGTGTTTGCGCGCGGCGCGATCGCCAACGTGGAGGACGTTGCTGTTGAAAACACCATGGACGACGGCGCGATTAAAAACTAAGTAAAACGGTTTTCGAAATACAAACCAAAGCGGCGCGGGGGTTCCTGCGCCGCTTTTGTATGGCATATTCCTGATGGTGCGGCATATGCATAAACCAAAAGAGAGGTGTGCCTATGCGAAGCGTCAAGACGGGCGAACGCGCCCCAAACATGCTGATTGAGATCCTGAAAGGCGGGCTGCTCGCGTCCGTCCTGAGCGTTGCGCTGATCGTCCTGTATGCATTCCTGCTTTGGAAGGAGATCCTGCCGGTGGGGAGCATGCCCATCGTAAACGCGGCCATCAAGGTGATTTCCGCGGCGGCGGCTGCGCTCCTTGCCGTGCGGCGCTGTGCAAAACGGCGCTGGCTGTATGGTGCTGCGGCGGGCCTTCTTTACGCGGTGCTTGCGTTTATGGTGTTCTCCATCCTTTCGGATACATTTGTCATCTCCATAGCGCTGCTTTCGGACTTTGGCATGGGGCTTCTTTCGGGGATGCTCTCCGCCATGGCCGTGCAGGTGCTCGGGAAATAAATAGGGTTGTCGGATGTGCAGGATTTGTGTATAATAGCAGAAGTGAAAACTACTTTAACAGTATGGAGGATATAGCAATGAAACACATCAAGACCATCCAGCAGCCCTGCATCAACGCTTCCGCGCACACCGGCTGCGGCGAGTGCCAGGCATCCTGCCAGTCCGCCTGCAAGACCTCCTGCACGGTCGCGAACCAGAAGTGCCAGAAGGAGAGCAAATAAGGCGATTCTGCCGTTGTCTGTTCACCAAAGGTAAATACAGCGAGGTTGCCCGGAAAACGGAATGGCCATGGGCGGAAAAGCCTGCCCTGCCCTTCCATGGTTCGGGCGGCCTCTTTGTGTTGTTCAGGAGGAAAACTTGATTCACGCATTTCGATTTCAGCAATATTACCTGGCGCTTGACGTAGAAAGCGGCGCCGTACACAGCATGGATGAGCAGGCGTACGAAGTGGTGCGCGCGCTCGAAGAAGGACGCCCGCTCGAAAGCCTGCCTTACCCCAGGGCGGAGATCGACGAGATCGTGGCGGAGCTCGATTCCCTGCATGACGCGGGGGCGTTCGAGGCGGAGGAGCTTACCCCGCCGGAGGGCGCGGGCGGGCAGGTTGTGAAGGCGATGTGCATGCACATGGCGCACGACTGCAACCTGCGCTGCAGATACTGCTTTGCGGACACGGGCGAGTTTCACGGCGCGCGCATGCTGATGCCGGAGAAGGTCGCTTACGCTGCGCTCGATTTTCTCATTGCCCATTCCGGAAAACGCCATAACCTTGAGGTGGATCTTTTCGGCGGCGAGCCGCTTTTGAACTGGGATGTGGTGAAAAAGACCGTCGCATACGGCCGTGAACTCGAAAAGAGATACGATAAGCGCATCAATTTCACAATCACCACGAACTGCGTGGCGCTTGACGATGAAAAGATCGAATTCATCAACCGCGAGATGCACAATGTCGTGCTGAGCCTGGACGGCCGGCGTGAGATCCATGACGCGCTGCGCCCCACGGCGAACGGGAAAGGGTCGTTTGACCTGATCGCCCCGAAGGCACAGGAGCTCGTGCGCCGGCGCGGCGACAAGGAGCATTATGTGCGCGGCACGTTCACCAACCGGAACCTCGACTTTACCGAGGATGTAAAAGCGCTGCGCGAAATGGGCTTTGAGCAGATCTCGCTGGAACCCGTCGTTTTGCCGGATGAAAGCCCCTATGCGATCCGTCAGGAGCATGTGGAACAGGTGCTTAAGGAATATGACAAGCTCGCCGGATTCCTCCTTTCCGAAAGGAAGGCGGGGCGCTGGTTCAATTTCTTCCATTTCATGGTGGATCTTTCCGGCGGCCCCTGCCTGAAGAAGCGGGTCTCCGGCTGCGGCGCGGGTGCGGAATATGTTGCCGTTGCGCCGGATGGGGATGTGTTCCCCTGCCATCAGTTCGTTGGCGAGGCGGAATGGAAGATGGGAAGCGTTCTTACAGGCGAATTCAATGAGGCGATGCAGCGGGATTTTCTTTCCTGCAATATCCTCACAAAGCCGGAATGCCATGCCTGCTGGGCAAAGTATTTCTGCAGCGGCGGCTGTGCGGCAAATGCCTGGAAATACAACGGCGATATCCGCAAGCCCTATGAGATCACCTGCGCATTTGAGAAAAAGCGCACGGAGTGTGCGATCGGCATCTTTGCGGCAGAGCGGGATCGCTGACCATGCTGCGTTTTCTGCCGGCAATTGAATTGAGCGAAGGGGAAGAAGCTGCGCGCCGGGAAGAGGCTGCGCGGCTTGCCCGCGCGCTTGGCATCGCGCCGCGCACAGCCCGCCTGCTGATTGCCCGCGGCATCCGCAATACAGCGGAGGCGGAAGCGTTCCTGCACCCTTCGGCGGACATGCTGTGCGACCCGTTCGCATTTCCGGACATGGAAAAGGCGGTAGAGCGGCTCACGCGGGCCATTGAAAAGCGGGAGCGCATCTGCATTTACGGCGATTATGATGTGGACGGCGTCTGCGCCACGAGCATGCTGCTGCTGTATCTGCGCGGGCGCGGCGCGGAGGTTTCATATTATATCCCTTCGCGCCATACGGAAGGCTACGGAATGAACCTCGCCGCCGTGGAACGGCTTGCGGCGGAGGGCGTGCAGCTGATCGTGACGGTGGACAACGGCGTAAAGGCGAACGCGGAACTTCAGCGCTGCCTGGAGCTTGGCATGGAGGCGATCGTGACGGATCACCACCTGCCGGGCGATGTGCTGCCCCCCTGTGCGGCGCTCCTTTGCCACACGCTCCCCGGCTGCGCATACCCGAACCATAACATATGCGGCGCGGGTACGGCCTTCAAGCTGATTGAAGCGCTCGGAGGACGCTGTGCGGCGTTGCCTTACGTTGCGCTGGCCGGGCTTGCCACGGCAGCGGACGTCGTGCCGCTTGTCGGGGAGAACCGCGTATTCGTGGCGCTTGCGCTTGCGGCGGTGAACGGCGGGGACTGCCCGCTGGGGCTTTCCGCCCTCGCGGAAGCTGCGTTTGAAAAGAAGCGCGTCCTGACGGCGCGGGATTTTGTCTTTGCCATCGCGCCGCGGCTCAATGCGGCAGGGCGCATGGCGGATGCCGCGCTCGGCGTTGCGCTTTTGACGGAGACGGACGCGGTGCGCGCGAAGGAGCTTGCGCTGCGCCTCAATGAACTCAACATCGCCCGCCAGCGTGAGGAAGGGGCGATCTACGAAGCGGCCTGCGCTGCCATCGAGGCGGACGATTTGACGGACAAGCGTACGATCGTCTTAAAAAGCGCGGACTGGAACCCGGGTGTCGTCGGCATCGCGGCGTCAAAGCTTGCGGAGCGGTATTACCGCCCCGTGGTGCTCCTTTCGGAACGGGAGGGCGTGCTTACGGGTTCTGCGCGTTCCATCGAGGGCGTTGACCTGCATGCGGCGCTGAAGGAAAACGAGCGCTTCTTTACCCGCTTCGGCGGGCATGCCTATGCCGCGGGGATGACGCTCCCTTTGGAAAACTTCGAAGCTTTTTCCGCTGCGTTTGACGCAAGCGTACACGCGCTTGCGCCGGAAAAAGCGTTTTTGCCGGCGGCGCGGTATGAAGCCGAAGCTCCCTTTTCCGAGCTGACTATGCAGCTTGCGTCCGAGCTTGCATTGCTTGCGCCCTTTGGCGAAGGGAATCCCACGCCCGTGTTCCGCACGGACAGCGCCGCCGTCAAGCGGCTGCAGCGCAGGGGGGAAGAAGGAAGGCATCTGCGCCTGACGCTCGAACAGGGCAATCTGTACATGGACGGCGTGTGGTTCTACGGTGGAGACCGCTTCCAGGAGATCAACGACTTCGGCCGGTGCGACCTGCTTTATGTGCCATCCGTGAACGATTACAATGGCAGGCAGTCGCTCCAGGCGGAGCTTCGGGCCATGCGCCCGGCTGCCGTGCCGGATGCGGAAAAATACATCGCCGCGCGGCGGGAAAAATTTATGGATGCAATCTCCGCGAATCTTCGCTATAATAAAATGCGTGCTGCGGAAACGTATCCTGTTTTAGATCCGGAGGAATTCCTGCTTGCGCAGGCATCAAAGGGGATCGCGGGTTTGCTCGTGCTGTGCTTTACGCCTGCGGGCGCGCAGCGCTTTCTGCGCCTGGCGGCGGCGCACGGGCTGTATGGCCGCATGGAGGTCAGCTTCCGGAAAAACGCGGCACAGCCGTGCGCATACCATGCCGCCGTGCTCGCGCCGGAGCTAAGCGCGCTCACCATCCGCCGGTTCCGCACCGTGCTCGTTTACGACACGCCGGTGACGCTCGGCGTGCTGGATGCGCTGAAAACGCTTGCTCCAGACGCGCAGATCGTCCTTGCACCGCCCGTTCCGGGCGATGCGGAGGAGCTCCTTGCCGCGCTCCGCTTTGACCGGGCATGGTATATCCCGTTTTACCGGGCGCTGCAAAAGGGGGACGGGCGCTTTTATAACAGAGAGGCGCTGCTTGACCACCTTGCGCGGGAAACGCGTGCGCCGCGCTACGCATGCGCGCTTGCGGCAGATATATCCTTTGAGCTTGGCTTTCTTGTCGCAGGGGAAGACGCGCCGCTCCGCTTTGTCTTGCCGGAAGAACGGCGGGAGATTTCGCAAAGCGCAACGTTTGCGCTCCTTGCATCGCTCCCCGGGATGCATGAGCATGCCATGAACACAACGCGCTGTGCTGAAGCGGGCGCGTCTACGCATAACAACGCATAACTTTGAGGAGGGCAACCATGAACCTGAAAGACACCATCCGTTCTGTCCCCGATTTTCCGAAGAAGGGCATCCTGTTCCGCGACATCACGACCCTTGTAAAGGATCCCGAGGCGCTCCGCTGCCTGATCGACACGCTCGCAGACGAGCTCAAGGAAAAGAACATCGACATCGTCGTCGGGCCGGAAGCGCGCGGTTTCGTCCTTGGCTCCGCGCTTGCGTATGCGCTCGGCGCGGGCTTCGTGCTGGCGCGCAAGCCGGGCAAGCTCCCCTGCGAGACCCTGCGCTACGAATATTCCCTCGAATACGGCACGGATGCGCTTGAGATCGATGCCGGCGCAATCCGCCCCGGAATGCGCTGCGTCATCGTGGATGACCTGCTTGCAACGGGCGGTACTGCGCTTGCAACGGCAAAGCTGATCGAGCAGGCGGGCGGTACCGTGGAGGCCGTCCGCTTTGCAATGGAGCTTACCGATCTCCCCGGGCGCGAAGCGCTTGCGGGATACGACGTCGGCGCGGTCATTCAGTACTGATTTGATACGAATTTGAAACGCTTCGAAGGGAGGTGAGCGAATGGCGGATTTACGGGAAGCCTGTGCGCGGCGCTTTACGCCGGAGGAAATGGAGCTTCTTGATCGCGCGATCGCCTTTGCAAAGGACGCGCATAAGGATCAGAAGCGCGAATCGGGAGAACCGTATTACACGCACCCGGAAGCCGTGGCGCAAATGCTCTTTGACATGGGCATGGACAGCCACACGGTCATCGCGGGCCTTTTGCACGACGTGGTGGAGGATTGCGCTGCCATCACGCTCGACACCGTGCGCACAAACTTCGGCGACGATATCGCCGGCATGGTGGATGGTGTCACGAAGCTCACCAAAACCGGAAAAAGCGACATTCTGAGCAAGGAGGAGGCGCAGGCGGAAAACCTCCGCAAGCTCTTCCTTGCCATCGCGAAGGACGTGCGCGTCGTTATCATCAAGCTGACGGACCGCCTGCACAACCTCCGCACCCTTGAATATTGCACCGAGGAAAAGCAGATTCGCAAAGCGCGCGAAACGCTTGATGTTTACGCTCCGCTTGCGCACCGCTTCGGCATGGGCGCGATCAAGTGTGAGCTGGAGGACCGCTGCTTCCAGTATCTCTGGCCGGAAGAATACCAGAACCTGAAAAAGCAGATCGAGCCGCAGCAGCGCGAACGCATGCAGACGCTCGAAACAGCGATCTCCACCATCAAAACGCACCTTGCTGCCGCAGGGATCGAGGCGCAGATCAACGGGCGGCCGAAGCATCTGTACAGCATTTTCAAAAAAATACAGCGGCAGAACCGCGTCGTGCAGGACATTTACGACCTGATCGCCGTGCGCGTGATCGTGAATACGATCAACGACTGCTATGCCGCCCTCGGCATCATCCATGCCATTTGGAAGCCGGTTCCCGGCCGATTTAAGGATTACATCGCCATGCCGAAGACGAACATGTATCGTTCGCTGCACACGACGCTGTTCTCCGAAACGGGCATGCCGTTCGAGGTACAGATCCGCACGGTGGAGATGCACCGCACGGCGGAATACGGCATCGCGGCACACTGGATGTATAAGGAAGGCCGCGCCAACCGGGACGAACTGGACAGCAAGCTCGCCTGGCTGCGCGAGGCGCTCGAACTTGAAAACTATGCGGACAATACGCGCGAATTCGTGGAGAATATCCGCAAGGACTTCTTCAGCGATTACGTTTATGTGCTGACCCCGCGCGGGCAGATTATCGACCTTGTGACGGGCTCCACCCCGCTTGATTTCGCATACCGCATCCACTCCAATGTGGGCAACCACGCGCAGCATGCGAAGGTCAACGGCGCGATCGTGCGGCTGGATTACAAGCTCAAGAACAACGATGTGGTGGAGATCATCACCGCGCCGAACGCTACCCCGAGCCGGGACTGGCTCAAGATCGTCAAGACCCAGCAGGCGAAAGCGAAGATTCGCCAATGGTTCAAAAAGGAAAACCGCGAGGAGAACATCCAGCGCGGAAAGGAAATGCTTTCCGACGCGGCGCGGCGGCAGGGAAGGCAGCTTTCGGAGCTTGCGAAGGCGGAGTACTTCGATGACATCCTGAAACGCTTCAACATGTCCGATATGGACGACGTCTATGCCGCGATCGGCTATGGCGGTGTTACGACCGGGCAGGTGCTCCACAAGCTGATGGAGCAGTACCGCAAGGAGGCAAAGGCACAGCAGGCCGCCGAGTGGCTGGAGCAGAAGGAAGGCCAGCGCCAGCAGCAGAGCAGCCAGCAGGGCCGGGGCGTGATCGTCCGCGGTGAGCCGAACATGGTGGTGCGCTTTGCGCACTGCTGCAGCCCGCTCCCGGGCGACCCGATCATCGGCTACATCACGCGCGGCCGCGGAGTTTCCATCCACCGGGCGGACTGCCCCAACATGAGCGACCTGATGGTCGAGCCGGAGCGCCTGATCGATGTGGAATGGACAAAGAACGAGAAGACCACCTACACCGCCAGCATCCAGGTGATCGCAGGCGAGCGGGCGGGGCTTCTGATGGAGATCTCGCAGATCCTGCTGAACCTCAACATCAGCATCAAGTCCATGAACGCAAAGACGACCGGCGACATCGTGAACGTGCAGCTTTCGTTTGACGTGAGCGGGGCGGATCAGCTTGAGTCCATCATCAAGCAGGTGAAACGCGTGCGGCTTGTCAACGAGGTTTACCGGATCAACGTGTAGGGCGAAGCCCTTCGGGAAAGCGGGGAAACCTGCTTTTTTCCAATTCAGATTCAATAAAAGGAGGGCAGCGCATGCGCGCAGTGGTGCAGCGCGTGCTGAGCGCATCGGTTGCGATCGGCGGCACGGTAAAGGGAGAAATCGGGGAAGGATACCTTGTTCTTCTCGGCATTGAGGAGAACGATACGGAAAAGGATCTTGATTATATCGCGGAGAAGCTTTTGGGGCTCCGCGTGTTTGAAGATGAGGCGGGCAAGATGAATCGCTCCGTTTTGGATGCGGGCGGCTCCATCCTGCTCGTTTCGCAGTTTACGCTTTATGGCGATGCCCGCAAGGGGCGGCGGCCGAGCTTCATCCGCGCGGCGAAGCCGGAAAAAGCGATCCCGTTGTATGAAGCGATGATCGCGCGCCTCCGTGCGGCACTGCCCGTGGAAACGGGTGAATTTGGCGCGGACATGCAGGTCTCGCTCATCAACGACGGGCCTGTTACCATTCTTCTTGACAGTGAAAGGACGTTTTGAACATGCAGCCGATCACCTTGCTGACGGGGCCGCTTGAGGTCAACACCTACATCATGCCGGGCACATGCGCAGGCAAGTGCTTTGTTGTGGATCCTTCGGATTTTGCGCTTGTGCGGGACGCGATGGCCGAGCATGGCCTCACGCCCACGCATATCCTGCTGACCCACGGCCATTTCGATCATATCCTGGCTGTAGCGGCGCTGCAAAAGGAATTTGGAGCAAAGGTCTGCATCCATGCGGCGGATGCGGAGGCGCTTTACAGCAAGCGCGCGAGCCTTTCCGTGCTTGCGGGGATGGAAGTCCCGCCCTGCCGGGCGGATATGCTGCTTGCGGGCGGTGAAACGATCGATGCCGCGGGCATCCGGATCAAGGTGCTGCATACGCCGGGGCATTCAAAGGGCTCCGTCTGCTATCTGCTTGAGCAGGAGCGCATCCTGTTTTCCGGCGATACGCTTTTCCGCCTGAGCGTCGGGCGGACGGACCTTCAGGGCGGCAGTGAGCAGGAGCTGTATGAGTCCATCGCATATACGCTGTTCCCGCTTGCGGGGGATTATGACGTATACCCGGGGCACATGCGCAAAACCACGCTGGAATTCGAACGGCAGCATAACCCTGTTATGCGCGATTGGGGCGCGGCGGGCCTATGGTAAGCCTTGATACGAACCAGCCCGCATTTTTTGCGGACATCGCGGATGAGCTGCGGCTCTTCCTTGCGCGGGAGGAGATCGTTCCTGCGGAGGAGACGGAGCATGCGGAGAATGCGGTCTCCGTCATCCTCAGAGAGGATGGCGGCCTTTGGCGCGTCCGGGCGGAAGTGCGCCTCTTTGGGCGCGAGGCTGTTTCCACATATGAACGCCCTGCCGTAACGGGCGATGTGCTTGAGGAAAAACGCTGCCGCAAGCGGGCGGTGAAGATCGCGGCGTTTCGCGCCATGCAGGATGCTACGGGGCATTCTCTGCCCTGGGGCTCGCTTACGGGCATCCGCCCGACGCGGCTCCTGCGCGAGCTGACTGCGCGCGAGGGCGCGGAAGAAGCCGTACGCATGATGCGTGAGGATTTTGACGTTTCGGAAGAAAAGCTTGCCCTTGCAGAAGAGATCGTCGCGGTGCAGATGCCCATTCTTCGTTCACAGAAGAAGGAAGATGTGGATGTTTACATCGGCATTCCGTTCTGTGCCTCCCGCTGCCTGTATTGCTCGTTCGCATCGGAAGTGCGCACGAAAAAAACGGACATGGCAGCTTATCTTGCGGCACTTGAGCGGGACATTGCCCTCGGGGCGCGCATCGTGCAGGAGACGGGCCGCGTGGTGCGCAGCATGTATCTTGGCGGCGGTACGCCCACCGTGCTGACCGCAGAAGAGCTGAAACGGCTGCTTGACTTTGCCCTTTCCGCTTACGGCGGGTTCGGCGCTGAGCTGACGGTGGAGGCGGGGAGGCCGGACACCATCACAGAGGAAAAACTCCGCGTTCTCCGGAAAGCGGGTGCCGGGCGCGTTTCCATCAACCCGCAGAGCATGAATGCGGAAACCCTGCGCCTCATCGGCCGCAGCCATACGCCGGAGGAGATCAGGACGGCTTTCCGCATGGCGCGGGACGCGGGCTTTGAATCCATCAACATGGATGTGATCGCGGGGCTGCCCGGCGAAACGGCGGATGATATGCGCCGCACGCTCGGCGAGATAGAAAAGCTCGCGCCGGAGAACCTCACCGTGCACACGCTTGCGCTCAAACGATCCTCCCGCCTTGTGGAAAAGCTGGATGAATATCCGCTGCCGGAGGCGGAAACGGCGGAAACGATGGTCCGGCTGGGCGCGGAAAGCGCGCGCACGCTCGGCATGCGGCCGTATTATATGTACCGGCAGAAGTACATGCGGGGCAACCTCGAAAACGTGGGCTATGCCCTGCCGGGGAAGGAATGCATTTACAACATCGACATGATGGAGGACACGACTTCCATCATGGCACACGGCGCAGGCGCGATGACAAAGTGCATTTACGACGCCGAACGCCGCGTGGAGCGCGTTCCGAACCCGAAGGACATTGCGACCTATATCGCAAAGATCGATCAGCTTGCGGAGGAAAAACGCCGCCTGTATGCGGCGGATTGAAAAGGAAAAAAGATCAGGAGGCTTGCTTTCATGATCCTTCCGTATTGTGCCGTATTATGCGTATCCGTAGGTGAGTAAAACCCAATTTCCTGTCGTACCCCTTGCGAGATACCACGTCCATGTATATTCCGCGTTTGCCATCCAGGCTCCGCCGCCGTTGCGCGGAGAGCGGAATACGGAATCAAAGACGATGCACTGCGTCATCTGCTGATTTTCGCTGAGGGATTGGCAGTATGAGAGGTTCTTTTCAGCTGCCTCGTCCCCGGCATAGGAAAGGGAATAAAGCGTGCATCCGTCAAACGTATCGAAGGTTTTCCGAATCACCTTGATTGCGGCATCCATGTCGCTCTTGGAATAGACCGCGGATTCGCCGTAATCGATGGAGACGTCGTCGGACGCGCAGGAGCACATGCCCCAAAGCATGAGAAGCGTTAGAAATACGAGAAACGGCTTGCGCATGAATGCACCTCCCGAAAAGATTTCAAAGTCATTATAGCAGAAGCACAGTACGGAATGTATGAATATTTCATTAAGCTCCAATTATACGTTCCGTGCATGTGGAGAAAAAACGCCGCCTGTATGCGGCGAAGTGAGGGGAAACGATGGATTACGCTTTGCTGGCGCGGCAGATGCGCGCGCTTCTTGAAGGCACAGGGGATGAAACGGCGAGCCTTGCCAACGCTTCCGCGCTTTTGAACGAGGCTCTTGGCGGGATCAACTGGGTCGGTTTCTACATCGCAAAAAACGGGGAGCTGCTCCTTGGGCCGTTTCAGGGAAAGCCCGCATGCGTGCGTATCCCATTCGGTGCGGGTGTGTGCGGCACGGCGTTTGAAACGAACGAAACGGTGCGCGTTGAGGATGTGCACGAGTTTCCGGGGCACATCGCCTGCGACAGCGCCTCCAATTCCGAGATCGTGATTCCGCTGCGCGGCGCATCGGGTGAACCCGTCGCCGTGCTTGACATTGACAGCCCGCATTTTGCGCGTTTCACGGCGGTGGATGCGAAGGGGCTCGAGGCGGTCGCCGCGGAGATCGAGAAGGCGGTTTTCGCCTGTTGACAATTCCTGCCGGCACGGCTATAATGGCACAAAGAAAAGGCTATGATCGGAAGAGTAGCGCGTCTGCAAGCGCAAAGAGAGGGCAGGCCGCGGCTGAAAGCCGCCCCGCAGCGCACCGCGTGAACGACAACCGTGAGCCGCCGCGTTGACAAGGCGCGGCCGTATTCCCGGCGTTAACGGGCTTTGAGCGGCGCGCAGGCGATGCGCGCAAGCAAGGGTGGCACCGCGGGTTTCCCGTCCCTTTCAGGAAGGAACGGAAAACCCTTATTTTATATTTGCAAGGAGAAGGAACATGCAATACCAGATACCCAAGGGGATGCGGGATGTGACCCCAAAGGAAAGCTACAAATGGCAGTACATCGAAACCATCATCCGCGAGCTGTGCGACGTTTACGGCTTCAGCGAGACGCGCACGCCCGTGCTCGAGCACACGGAGCTGTTCCTGCGCAGCGTGGGCGACACCACGGACGTGGTGCAGAAGGAGATGTACACCTTCACGGACAAGGGCGACCGTTCCGTGACGCTCAAGCCGGAGGGCACGGCGGGCGTTGCGCGCATGTTCATGGAATCCAAGCTTTTCAACGAGGCGCAGCCTACGAAGATGTATTATCTCTACTGCCCGGTGTTCCGCTATGAGAAACCGCAGGCAGGCCGCCTGCGTGAACATCACCAGTTCGGTGTGGAGGTCTACGGTGCGCCGCGCGCAAGCGTAGACGCGGAATGCATCGCCCTGGCGCTCGACCTGTTCAAACGGCTCGGCATCGAGGGCCTTTCGGTGAACATCAACAGCATCGGCTGCCCGGAATGCCGCCCGGCCTACCATGAAAAGCTCAAGGAATACCTGCGGGGCAATTATGACGACCTGTGCGAGACCTGCCGCACCCGCTTTGAAAAGAACCCGCTGCGCATCCTCGACTGCAAGGAGGAAAAGTGCAGGAAGATCGCCGCGGGTGCGCCGAAGATCCTCGATTGTCTCTGCGATGACTGCAAGGCGCACTTTGAGGAGCTTAAAGCTTCTCTCAACGCGATGGGGATCCAATACAAGGTCGATCCCATGATCGTGCGCGGGCTCGATTATTACACGAAGACCGTGTTTGAGATCATCTCCACCGAAGGGCAATACAAGGGCACGGTCTGCGGCGGCGGCCGTTATGACGGCCTGCTGGAGCAGCTCGGCGGCCCGAAGATGCCCGGCGTGGGCTTCGGCATGGGCATGGAGCGCCTGCTCCTTGTGGCGGAAAGCTTCCGCCCGATCCCGGAACCGAGGCCGGTGGGCGTGTATCTTGCCGCGATGGGCGAGGCTGCGCGCGGCGTGGGCGTGCGCCTTGTGAAGGCGCTGCGCGACGCAGGCATCAAGGCGGAGTTCGACCATGTGGGCAAGAGCTTCAAGGCGCAGTTCAAATATGCGGACAAGCTCGGTGCGCGCTTTGTTGCGATCCTGGGAGACGACGAAGTGAAAAACGGCGTCGTGAAGCTGAAAAACATGGAGACCGGCGAGGAAGCGGCAACGCCCCTTGCGGAATTTGTTGAAACGGTAAAAACTATTCTGGAACGATAAAGGAGAAAGACGATGGCAGAATTATTGCAGGGCTGGAAACGCACGCACCGCGTGGGCGAACTCACGGCGGAGCAGATCGGGCAGGAAGTGACACTCATGGGCTGGGCGGGCACCTGGCGCAACCTGGGCGCGCTCATTTTCATCGGCCTCCGCGACCGCAGCGGGCTGATGCAGGTCGTGTTCAACGAAGCCGACCTTCCCAAAGAGGTGTTTGAACTTGCGGAAACCATCCGCAGCGAATATGTGATCGCGGTGAAGGGCACGCTCGCCCGCCGCACGCCTGAGATGGTCAACCGGGAGATGAAGACCGGTGAATATGAAGTGATCGCAAAGGAACTCAAGATCCTTTCCAGCGCGCAGACACCGCCGTTCTACATTGACGACAACGTGAACACGAAGGAAGACCTTCGCCTCAAGTATCGCTATCTTGACCTGCGCAGGCCGCGTATGCAGGAGATCCTCATGATGCGCCACCGCATTGCGCAGATCACCCGCAGCTATTTTGACGAGCAGGGCTTCCTTGAGATCGAAACGCCGATGCTTGGCCGCTCCACGCCGGAGGGTGCGCGGGATTACCTCGTGCCGAGCCGCGTGCATCCCGGCGAATTCTACGCGCTGCCGCAGAGCCCGCAGCAGTTCAAACAGCTTCTGATGATCGCCGGATATGACCGCTACTTCCAGCTGGCCCGCTGCTTCCGCGACGAGGACCTGCGCGCAGACCGCCAGCCTGAATTTACGCAGATCGACCTTGAAATGTCCTTTGTGGACGAGGATGACGTTCTCGCCGTGAACGAAGGCTTTATTGCGCGGCTTCTGAAGGAGATCAAGGGCATCGACCTGCCGCTGCCGCTCCGCCGCCTGCCCTGGCAGGAGGCCATGGACCGCTTCGGCTCCGATAAGCCGGATACCCGCTTCGGCCTTGAGCTTGTAAACGTAACGGAGATCGTCCGCGGATGCGGCTTTGGCGTATTCACTTCCGCCATAGAGGGCGGCGGCAGCGTGCGCTGCATCAACGTGAAGGGCGGCGTGGAGAAGTTCCCGCGCAAGAAGATCGACGAGCTTGTGGAATTCGTGAAGATCTACCGCGCGAAGGGCCTTGCATGGATGAGCCTCAAGCCGGAGGGGCTGCAATGCTCGTTCGCGAAGTTCCTTACGGAGGAGCAGATCGCGGGCATCCAGCAGGCTGCCGGCGCGGAAACGGGCGACATCCTCTTCTTCGTGGCGGATGCGAAGAACGAGGTGGTGTATGCGTCCCTCGGCGCGCTGCGCGTTGAGATTGCAAAGCGCCTCGACCTTATCGACCAGACGAAGTTCGATGTGCTCTGGGTGACGGACTTCCCGCTGCTTGAGTGGGATGAGGAAGAAAACCGCTACGTTGCCTGCCACCATCCGTTCACGAGCCCCAAGGATGAGGACATCCCGCTGCTTGATACCGACCCGGGCAAGGCGCGCGCCAAGGCCTACGACATGGTCATCAACGGCTATGAGGCAGGCGGCGGTTCCATCCGTATCCATTCCTCCGAGCTGCAGGAGAAGATGTTCGAGACCATCGGCTTCACGCCGGAACAGGCGCATGAGCGTTTCGGTTATTTCATTGAAGCGTTCAAGTACGGCACGCCGCCGCATGGCGGCCTTGCATACGGCCTTGACCGGCTCGTGATGCTCATGACGGGCACGACGAACATCCGCGACGTGATCGCCTTCCCGAAGGTGCAGACGGCGTCCTGTCTGATGACGGATGCGCCCAACGTGGTGGATGAAAAGCAGCTCCAGGAGCTGCATATCCGTACGGATGTGGAAAAATAAAGCGCAGGTGCAGAATACGGCCCGGAAAATTTGCCCGGGCCGCTTTTATGGCTGCTGCAATTTAAGAAAACCCATAATCTTCCGTTGAAGGATTGTTGACATTTTGCTGCTATACTTTTGCGTGAGCCGGGAGAAGATAACCCTGGCATCCGAACAAAAGGAGAACCCTGCCCGCATGCTTCGCAAGCCTGAACTGAAAAAACGCACGCCGGAGGAAAGGAAACGCATGCACCGCACCGTTGCGGCAATCGTTGCGTTTGTGGCCTTCCTTGCCGTCGCCTGCTTCCTCGTAGGCGGGCCGCTGCTTCGCTTTATTGACGATCCGGAGAAGTTCCGCGCCTGGGTGGATACGCATGGCATCTGGGGGCGCCTTGCCTTTGTTGGAATGATGGTGCTGCAGATCGTCATCGCCTTCATCCCCGGCGAACCGCTGGAGATCGCCGCGGGCTATGCCTTTGGCGTCTGGGAGGGGACAGGGCTCTGCATGCTTGGCGCGCTCATCGGAGGGCTTCTTGTGTTCCTGTTCGTGCGCGCGTTCGGCAGGCGCGCGGCGGAAGCGTTTTTTTCGCCGGAGGAGATCGACTCCGTGCGCTTCCTGAAGGCCGGGCGCGGGCTGAACCTCCTTGTGTTTCTGCTGTTTCTCATCCCCGGAACGCCAAAGGATGTGATGACCTATTGCGCTGGCCTTACGAAAATGCCGCTTGGGACGTGGCTGCTGATCTCTTCCACGGCGCGCATTCCTTCCATCATCACATCCACCATCGGCGGAGATGCGCTCGGCCTGCAGAATTATCAGTTTGCGCTGATCGCGTTCGGCGGAGCGGCTGCGCTTGCGGGAGCGGGGATGCTCATATACGGGTACATGAATAAAAAAGGCAGAGCAGGTTGAAACTGTTGATGCCCGAAGGGCTTGTATGTGTTATAATGGATTCCAGGAACAGCCAAAGATTTGGAAAGGAATGGAACTGCCATGCGTCAAACAGGAAAGGTGATCGAGCTTAAAGGAAAGAAGGCCGTTGTGCGGTTTTTGCGCAGCGATGCCTGCGGGCATTGCAACGCCTGCTTCCGTTTGGGCAGCAACGAGGCCGACATCGATATCGATAACGTTCTCGGTGCAAAGATCGGTGACGTGGTCGGGATCGAAATGCACGCGAAGAGCGTGCTTAAGGCAAGCCTGCTGTTGTATGGCGTGCCGCTCGTGGGGCTGCTTGTGGGAGCGTATCTCGGCTCTTTGCAGGGCGACCTGTACGCGGCGCTTGGCGGCGTGCTGTTCGCAGCGGGCGCGTTCTTTATCCTGCGCGCGCTGGAGCCGAAGTTTTCCCGCATGACGGAATTTAAGCCGCGCATGGTGGAAATCATCGGGCAGCCGGAACAAACCGAAGAAGCTACAGAAGGAGGAAACAGCGATGGCGAGTGAAAGAGTTTTGCATGTGACGGAGGCGGGCTTTGATGCAGAGGTGCTCGGAAGCAAAGAGCTTGTGCTTGTGGATTTCTGGGCGAGCTGGTGCGGCCCGTGCCGGATGATCGCGCCGGTTCTCGATGAACTGGCGGAAGAATACGCAGGCCGGGTGAAGATCTGCAAGGTGAATGTAGATGAGGAACCTGCCCTTGCGCAGCGCTATAAGATCATGTCCATCCCGGCGGTGTTCCTGTTCCGCGGCGGCGAGGTCGTCGAAAAGATGGTCGGCGCGCGCCCGAAGCAGGCGTTTGCGGATGCGATCGAAGAGAACCTGTAAAGCGGCGCGGAAAAGCGCAGAGCGGATTAAAAACATAAGATAAACATGCCCCGGCGCTGTGAATCGCTCCGGGGCTTTTCGTGTGGTTAAATCGGGCAAGTGCTGCCCGCTGAAAAATTGAATGAAGCTTTTACTGCGGGCCTTTCACCTGCGTGCCGCACGCCGGGCAGAAGCGTGTGCCGGGTTCAAGCGCTGCGCCGCACGCCGGGCAGAAGGCGGTGGAAGCAGGCGCAGTTTCGGGCGCCGGGGCTTCATACAGGGGCGCTTCAGGCGCGGCGGCTGTCTGCTGCACGAACGTCCCCTGCTGCGCAGCGGCAGGCGTGCGCTTTGCTTTCCTGAGTATGAGAATGGCCGCAACGAGCAGCGCTGCACCGATGCCGGCCATGATGAGGCCGACTATGGCAGAATTGCCCGGCTTGCTGTCGGGAACGATCATGTACGGCTGCACATGGGAAACGATCTTGGCGGAATTGCTCGTGCCGAAGAAGTCGCTTTCGATGCACCAATCCACAAAGCTGCCGTTCTGATAGAACTCGCCGTTTTCACACCAGTCGTAAAGGATCGCTTCGATGTCGGAGGGCAGCGGCTTGATCTGTGCATCCTCAAGGTAAAGCTCCGTAACGACGGCGGGCAGGGTTTCGTCCCAGGTCTCTTCGTAGATTTTATCGAGCGTGTCGTAATAACGCTTTGTGGCTTCGAGCGCGACGAAGTTGTCGATATAGCCATCCTCCGAAACGAGCGGAATCAGATAATACAGCTTGTCGCTGTTCTTTGAAACACGGATGCCGAGGTTGGTGGTATATTCTTCGGCAAATACCTCAAAAACAAACTCGATTCTGCCTTCCACATACGGCTTGCCGGCAAGCTCATCCGCAGAAAGCAGGTTGAAATCCCGTGTGCCTTCGGCCTCGTACTTCGCCTGCTCCTGCTGCATGCCTGCGAAAGCCATGACGCCGAACGCGATCAGAAACACCGCAAGGATCAAAAATGCGATCCCGCGTGCTTTTTGATGGCTTTTGTTTGCATTCATTATGTTTACCCCCATATTGAAACAAAATTCTACAGCAATCATACCATACGGACGGGAGGACAGCAAATGCGCGCCTCGCGGAAAATTTGCTTCGCAAAACCGTTTTTATGTGAAATAGGCGTTGCTACCTGCCGCAGGGTTTGTTACAATAAATCGGATAAGTAAAGAAGCGCGGCCGGTGTGCGCCGCATAGCGGAGGTAATTGTTTTATGAAGCTTGAACGCCTTGTTGGAGACAGGTTCAAAGAGCGCCCGTCCGATTGCGTGATCGATAGCCATGCGCTGATGCTGCGCGGCGGCTACATGAAATACGTTGCAAACGGCATCTTTTCTTCCTATATGCCGCTTCGGCGCATCACGCGCAAGATCGAGGCCATCATCCGTGAGGAAATGGATGCGATCGACGGCCAGGAAGTGCAGTTCCCGGTGGTGCTGCCTGCATCCCTTTGGGAGGAATCGGGCCGCTATCAGAGCGTCGGCAGTGAACTGATGCGCCTTTCCGACCGCAACGGCAGCCCGCTTGTGCTCGGCATGACGCATGAGGAGGCGGCGGTGCAGCTCGTGCGCGAATATGGCCAGAGCTACCTCAAGTACCCGTTCATGATCTACCAGATCCAGACCAAGTTCCGTGATGAGGCACGCCCGCGCGGCGGCCTGATCCGCGTGCGCGAATTCACGATGAAGGATGCTTACTCCTTCCACACCTCCCAGGAGGATCTGGAAGCGTATTATGCCCGCTGCTATCATGCCTATGAGCGCATTTTCGCCCGCACGGGCATCCCGGAGACCGTTGCTGTCATGTCCGATTCCGGCATGATGGGCGGCAGCGTTTCCCATGAATACATGCTCCTGACCCCGGTGGGTGAAGATACCATCACCACCTGCCCGGAATGCGGTTGGCGCGCCAACATGGAGGCGGCGGAGAACATCATTGAAAACAAAAAAGATGCTGTGGACGAGCCGCTTACGCCCGTACACACGCCGAACCAGCAGACCATTGAAGAAGTCTGCAATTTCCTGAAGCTGCCTGTGGAAAAATCCTGCAAGGCAGTCGTCTACCAGAAGAATGCGACGGATGAATATGTCGTGCTGTTCCTGCGCGGCGACCTTGAGGCCAACGAAACGAAGCTCACGAACTTCCTCGGCGAGGCGATCCACCCGGCAACCATTACGCCGGAAAGCGGCATCGTGGCAGGGTACATCGGCCCCTGCGGCCTGCCAAAGGGCGTGACGGTGCTCTTTGACCGCTCCCTTGCGGGCACGAACAACCTTTGCTGCGGCGCGAACCGCGAGGAATACCACTACACGGGATTCTGCTTTGAGCGCGATCTGCCCGGCGCGGAGTTCCACGATTTTGCAAAGGTCGTGGAAGGCGGCATCTGCCCGAAGTGCGGCAAGCATGCGATCCGCATTTCCCGCGGCATCGAGGTGGGCAACATCTTCCAGCTCGGCACGAAATACACCAAGTCCATGGGCATGCAGTACCTTGACCAGAACGGCCAGCTGCAGTACCCCGTCATGGGCTGCTATGGCATCGGCGTCGGCCGCCTTGCGGCTTCCGTATGCGAGGCGCATCACGACGACTACGGCCCCATCTGGCCGATGTCCATCGCGCCCTGGCAGGTGCACCTCTGCTGCATGCGCGCGGACAATGCGGAAGTACATGCCTATGCGGATTCCCTTTATGAAGCACTGCAGGCGCGCGGGTTGGAAGTCATTTATGATGACCGGGCCGTGAGCGCGGGCGTGATGTTCTCCGATGCGGATCTGCTCGGCGTGCCGGTGCGCGTTGTCGCAAGCCCGCGCAACATGAAGGAAGGCTGCGTTGAGCTTTCCACGCGGGATAAAAAGATCTCCGAAAAAGTGCCGATGGCAGAGGCGGTGGAGCGCATTGCCGCGCTCCGGGACACGCTCCTTGCGGCATGCAGGGCGGAATAAAAAACGAAACGAACAGAGCTTCCAGGGGCTATGGCCCCCGAAGCCTCAGCGGGTTTATGACAGACTGAGCGGTCCGGCGCATGCGCCGGACCGCTTCTGTTTGATGTTATGGCCGGAAATGCAGGGGGATATTCTTAACAAGAATAATAGTTGTAAGCGCAGGTGAGCTCCAGTATAATAAACTCCAGTGCAATAAACGCGGGAAATCTGCCGGGCATATGCACGGCTGAAATATATTTTTTCTAAAACGGGAGGACAGTATGACCCAATTTGATCTGATCCGCGCAACGGACCCACAGGTTGCCGAAGCGATGGAGCTGGAGCTCAAGCGCCAGCGTGACCATCTGGAGCTGATCGCATCCGAAAACTTCGTTTCTGAGGCAGTCATGGCAGCGATGGGCAGCCATCTCACGAACAAATACGCCGAAGGTTACCCCGGCAAGCGGTATTATGGCGGCTGCCAGTGCGTGGACATCGTTGAAAACCTCGCCCGGGAACGCGCCTGCAAACTGTTCGGCGCGGAGCATGCCAATGTGCAGCCGCATTCCGGCGCGCAGGCGAATCTTGCCGTTTACTTTGCGCTGCTCAACTATGGCGACACTGTGCTCGGCATGAACCTTTCCCACGGCGGCCACCTGACCCATGGCAGCCCCGTGAACATGTCCGGCAAGTATTACAACTTTGTCGCTTACGGTGTAAATGCCGAGACGGAGATGATCGATTATGACGAAGTCCGCCGCCTTGCGCTGGAACATAAGCCGAAGCTGCTCGTTGCGGGTGCTTCCGCCTATCCGCGGGCGATCGATTTTGCAAAGCTGCGCGAGATCGCAGACGAAGTGGGTGCGCTCTTCATGGTGGATATGGCGCATATCGCGGGCCTTGTCGCGGCGGGATTGCACATGAACCCTGTGCCCTATGCGGACGTTGTGACGACCACCACCCATAAGACGCTGCGCGGCCCACGCGGCGGCATGATCCTCTGCAAGGAAGCTTTTGCCAAGCAGATCGACAAGGCCATCTTCCCCGGAACGCAGGGCGGCCCGCTGATGCACACCATCGCGGCGAAGGCCGTATGTCTACAGGAAGCGCTCCGGCCTGAATTCAAGGCATATCAGCAGCAGGTCGTGAAAAACGCAGAGACGCTTGCGAACGGCCTGTCGCAGCGCAGCGTAAAGCTCGTTTCCGGCGGTACGGACAACCACCTTATACTCGTTGACCTCGGTGCGGAAGGCCGCACGGGCAAGGAAGTCGAGGCGCTGCTTGACGCGGCGAACATCACCGCCAACAAGAACACCGTGCCCGGCGAGACGCGCAGCCCCTTTGTTACGAGCGGCATCCGCCTCGGCACTCCGGCCGTCACGAGCCGCGGCCTGAAAGAAGCGGATATGGAGCTTGTCGCAGGTTATATCGCCCGTATCATTTCCGAAGGCGAAGCCGCTGTGCAGGAAGTGAAGGAAGGCGTGCTGACACTGACGGAGAAATACCCGCTGTATCAATAGCGTTTTGAGGCAACGCATAAAAAATGAGGCTGCTCAGGCAGCCTCTTTCGCGCGGCAGAACATCAGGAAATCAGCCCGGCAGCAAGCTGAATCAGCAAAATGTGCGCGGGATAATACAAGTAAAAGAAATATTTGAACCCGCGCCCGCGCTTCCCATTATACAGGAGCAACAGGGGGAGCGCGAAAACCATAAAACGCATGTGACGAAGTTCCGGAACGCCTGCGATACAGCAAATGATCAGGACAAAGCAAAAACATGCAAAAGCCACAATCTGCCATTTCCGACTGCGTATGAAGTACCATAAAATCCCAAACCCGATGAGCGGCACGGTGTAATCGAGCCATATCAGGCTTGGAAGCAGCGCGCGGAGCATGTTGACGGCATTTGTACCGGCTTCCGGATTGCCTGTTGCGGAAAAGATGCGGCTTGCGATATGCGGCTCCACAACACACCAGAGAGCAACGGCAAAAATTGCGGCGCCTGCCTGAAGGAACGCTTTCCGGTTCTTGCGCTGAATCGCTTTGCACAGCATATCAATCAATGTAATTGAGGCTGCAATAAAGAAAAGCGCGGCAAAGGCATTGGGAACGCTGGTAAAACCGAACAGCGGCTGCGCAAGCAGGTTCAATAAAATCCTGAGAAGGCTAAACAGAATGTTTGCCGCGTACAGCCGCAGAAGCAGCTTTGGCCGCGAACTGGTATAGCGCAGGGATTCGAGCAGGCAATAAAGGAAAATTGGGGCGGAGACCCATCCCAAAGCACTGAAAACGCTGTAGTTTTGCGCAACTGCGCCTGCTTCAAAGCCATATAAGGCAATGCTGCCGGACGTCATAAAGAGAGCGGCAATCAATTTGAGTTGTGTTTGTGTGAGCTGGATTTTATCCCGGATTCGATATTGCGGCATAAGCTTACCTCCAAATAGAGTAAGTAAGTGTGAGCGGCCGGCAGTTTTTTGCATGCCGGCCGCTTTGAGGTTTACCATGGCGTATCAGCGTAATTCACATCGATTGTGCCAGAAATGGAGTATGGTCCTGTGCATTGCACGCCCGGATAAACGAAATGGTCCTCATGCCCGGAAACCGGCATGTTATAATATAGATAGCCGGTGCCGGATCCATCTGTGGAAATATCGCCAGTTTCGCCAAGCAGCTTGGGGAAAAGCGTGCTGCCGCATGTATAACAGTAATTCTTTACTCGAAAAGTTGTTCCATCCGGCCAGTCATTGGTTACATCCACACGGATGGTATATTTGGATTTCCCGCCGGTATCAAAGAAATAGTTTGTATAAATTGTAGAAGTAACGCCAGTGAACGTACCGCCGTACACACCTTTCACGGCAATGTTCCAAAAGGTCGTTGGGCGGCTTGTGGAGCGGGTTATGCCCAGTGGTATGCGTTGAAGGGCATGCGGTGCGTCAGCGCCTAAAATGGGCTGCGGCGTGAGGTCTGGAGGTGAATTGGGAACGTCTGTTGCTGTTGCAACGCTCATGGTGAGAGAAACCATAAAGAGGACGGACATGAAAAGAGCCAAGAATTTCCGCAGTTTCAAAAAACTACCTCCTTTTATTAAATCTGATTTATCTATTTTAACTTATTTATAAAATAACATAAAACAATATCTCTGTCAAACAAAAAATTGCTGCACATGCAGGAAAAGCAAAACGCAAATCCAAACTGATTTGCTCGGAATTATTGACAAAGCCTCTGGGCAATGGTATAGTATACCCGAAATCCAACCAAACTACTTGGGATTGAGGTGAGAACATGAAGCTATCTACACGCGGGCGCTATGGCCTGAAGGCCATGGTGGATCTTGCGCTTGCTTACGGCACAGGCTGCGTGAGCACGGCTTCTCTCGCCGCACAGCAGGGCATCAGCGACGCTTACCTCGAACAGCTCATCAGCGCGCTGCGCAAGGCGGGGCTTGTCACATCAAGCCGCGGCGCGCAGGGCGGTTACGCGCTTTCCCGCCCGCCGGAGGAGATTAACGTCGGTGAGATCCTCCGTGTGCTCGAAGGATCCACCACGGTGATCGACTGCGTAAGTTCGGAGCATGTGAACTGCGACAATGCGTGTTCCTGCTCGGCGCGGCCGCTTTGGCTGAAGCTGCAGGCCAGCATCAACGAGGTGCTTTCCACCACGAGCCTTAAGGACATGGCGGATGATTACAGGATCCAGACTGAGCGGACGCTCGAAAAATAAGGCCGGTGACCCGGCGCGGCAACAGCGAAAAACGAAAGGATGGTTTTAATAGAGAATGAGAAAGGTTTATCTTGACAATGCGGCAACCACCGCGCTTTCCCCAAAAGTGCTTGAGCAGATGATGCCATACCTCACGACCATCTATGGCAACCCCTCCAGCCCGCATTCCTTCGGGCAGGAAGCGCGCCGCGGCGTGGAGCACGCGCGGGATCAGGTGGCTAAAGCACTCAATGCGCTGCCGGAGGAGATCATCTTCACCGGCTGCGGCACGGAAAGCGACAACACGGTGCTCTTTGGCGTGGCGGAACGCTACAAGAGCAAGGGCAACCACATCATTACCACCAATGTGGAGCATCATGCGATCCTGCACACCTGCGAGGCGCTTGAGAAGCGCGGGATCGAAGTCACCTACCTGCCGGTGGATGAAAACGGCATGGTCACGGCGGAACAGGTTGCAAATGCCATAACGGACAAGACCATCCTTGTTTCCATCATGTTCGCAAACAACGAGGTCGGCACGATCATGCCCATCGCCGAGATCGGGAAAGTATGCCGGGAGCGCGGTGTGCTGTTCCATACGGACGCGGTGCAGGCTGTTGGCCATGTGCCGATCGACGTTAAGGCCATGAACATCGACATGCTTTCCATGTCGGCGCACAAGTTCCACGGCCCGAAGGGTGTGGGCGCGCTGTACATGAAAAAAGGCATCCGCCTGCCTGCCTATGTGATGGGCGGTGCGCAGGAGCGCAACCGCCGCGCGGGTACGGAAAACGTCGCGGGTGTCGTTGGCCTTGGTGCGGCGATCGAACTTGCCACCCAAAGCCTTGAGGAGAGCGCCGCACACATGACGAAGCTGCGGGATAAGCTCATCGCGGGCATTGCGGAGCGTATCCCGGAGGTGAAGCTCAACGGGCACCCGACGCTGCGCCTCCCCAACAACGTGAATTACAGCATCAAATATATCGAAGGTGAATCCATCCTGCTGATGCTCGACATGAACGGCATCGCCGCCTCCAGCGGCTCCGCCTGTACGTCCGGCTCGCTTGACCCTTCGCATGTGCTGCTCGCGCTTGGCCTTTCCCACGAGATCGCGCACGGCTCCGTGCGGCTGACCCTGAGCGATGAGACTACGGAGGAGGATATCGACTATGTGCTCGAGGTACTTCCCAAAGTAGCCGAGCGGCTGCGCGCGATGTCTCCCCTTTACCACGGATAACTGAATTTTGAGAAAAGGAGAAAAGCAATGTATACCGAAAAGGTTTTGGATCATTTCAGCAACCCCCGCAACATGGGTGAAGTAGAGGGCGCAAACGGCGTGGGCATGGTCGGCAACGCAAAGTGCGGCGACATCATGCAGATGTTCATTAAGGTGAATGACGACGGCATTATCGAGGACTGTGGCTTCAAAACGTTCGGCTGCGGCGCGGCGATCGCCACATCTTCCATGGCAACGGAGATGATCAAGGGCAAATCCATCGATGAAGCCCTCAAACTATCCAATGCTGCCGTCGTAGAGGCGCTCGAAGGGCTGCCGCCGCAAAAGATCCACTGCTCCGTGCTGGCGGAAGAAGCTGTCAAGAGCGCGATAGACGATTATTATAAGCGTAAAAACGGCGGGGAAGCGGCGGAAGAAGAAAAATAAAACAAAAAACGCGGGTTTTATGCGCGGGTGCATTTCGATGTGCCCGCGCATATGCGTTTTGGCGTTTTCCGGCGAAAAATACTCAAAAAAAGATGCGCAAAAAGCTGAATTTGAGGATGATTTTTCCGGGGAAATGCGCTATAATAAAATAGTTTGAAAATTATAATGACAGAACAAAGGAGCATGAAGACATGCAGGGAAAAACTTTTTCAATGCAGCTGGCGGGCAGAACGCTGACCGTCGAAACTGGCAAATACGCTGAGCAGGCGGGCGGCTCCGCGCTCGTGCGCTGCGGCGACACCGCAGTGCTCGTGTGCGCAACGGTCGCAAAAGCTCCGCGCGACGGCGTGGACTTCCTCCCGCTGAGCGTGGAATTCGAAGAAAAAATGTATTCCGTGGGCAAGATCCCCGGCGGGTTCATTAAGCGTGAGGGCCGCCCCTCCGAGCGCGCGATCCTCGCAAGCCGCCTCATCGACAGGCCGCTTCGCCCGCTGTTCCCCAAGGGCTTCTACAATGATATTCAGGTGATTGCGACCGTCCTTTCCGTGGAGCAGGACGTGCAGCCGGACATCCTCGCCATGATCGGATCTTCCATCGCGCTTTCCATCAGCGAGGCTCCCTTCATGGGGCCGACGGGCGCTGTGAGCGTTGGCTATGTGGATGGCGAGTACATCATCAACCCCACCTGCGAGCAGCGTGAAAAGAGCCGCCTGCAGCTGACCGTTGCCGGCACGCGCGACGCAGTCATGATGGTTGAGGCCGGTGCGAACGAACTGACCGAGGCCGAGATGCTCAAGGCGATCCTCCTTGCGCATGAGACCATCAAAGAGATCGTTGCCTTCATCGACGGCGTTGCTGCCGAGATCGGCAAGCCGAAGATGGAAGTGAACATCTACCAGCCCGATCCTGAATTCGTGGCGCTCGTGCGCGAATACGCGTTCGACAAGGTGGAATGGTCCCTCGATACGTTTGACCGCAAGGAGCGCGAAGCGCGTTCCCAGGAAGTGAAGACCGAGGTCACAGAGCACTTTGCGGAGAACTTCCCGGATTCCGCGAAGGATGTGGATGCGATCCTCTATAACATCACCAAGGAGATCGTCCGCGACAAGATCATCAATCGCGGCATCCGCCCGGATGGCCGCAAGCAGGAGGAGATCCGCCCCATCTGGAGCGAGGTCGGCATTCTCCCGCGCACCCACGGCAGCGCCGTCTTTACCCGCGGGCAGACGCAGGTCATGACCATTGCGACCCTTGGCGCGCTGGATGAAGGGCAGACGCTCGATGGCATCAGCGAGGATACCTTCAAGCGCTATATGCATCAATACAACATGCCGCCTTACAGCGTCGGCGAGACCCGCCCCGTGCGCAGCCCCGGCCGCCGTGAGATCGGCCACGGTGCGCTGGCGGAACGCGCACTCGTTCCCATGCTGCCCTCCGAAGAGGAGTTCCCGTATGCGATCCGCCTCGTATCCGAGGTCATCAGCTCCAACGGCTCCACCTCGCAGGCTTCCATCTGCGCGAGCACCATGGCGCTCATGGATGCGGGCGTGCCGATCAAAAAGCCCGTTGCGGGCGTTGCAATGGGCCTCATTAAGGATGTGGAAAACGGCAACATCGCCGTTCTGACGGACATTCAGGGTCTTGAGGACTTCCTCGGCGACATGGACTTCAAAGTGGCCGGTACCCGTGATGGCATCACCGCCATCCAGATGGACATCAAGATCAAGGGCATCGACGAGCAGATCCTTACCCGTGCGCTGGAGCAGGCGCGCCGCGGCCGCCTCTTCATCCTCGATAAGATGATGGAGACCATTTCCGAGCCGCGCCCGGAGATCAGCCCCTATGCGCCGCGCGTGCTGCAGTTCTCCATCCACCCGGATAAGATCCGCGAGGTCATTGGCTCCGGCGGCAAGACCATCAACAAGATCATTGCCGATACCGGCGTGAAGATCGACATTGAGGACGATGGCCGCGTGTTTATCCTCTCGCCCGATGCGGAAGCCTCCGCTGCGGCGAAGAAGATCATCGACAGCATCGTGAAGGACATCGAAGTCGGCGAAGTGTTCCTCGGTAAGGTCGTGAACATCCTGCCCATCGGCGCGCAGGTCGAGCTCAAGCCCGGCAAGAAGGGTCTTGTGCACATCAAGAACCTTGATAACAAGTTCGTGGAGCGCGTGGAAGACGTGGTTTCCGTCGGCGATGAGATCCTCGTGCGCGTCATCGATATCAAGCCGGATGGCAAGATCGACCTGACCCGCAAGGGACTGCTGCCGAATGACAAGAAGAACGACAAATAAAATCAACAAAGAAAAACAAATGCGGGAGGGGAAAACCCCTCCCGCATAGCATCCCGTTTCATAATTCCGCCGCATGGTGAATACCATAAACCGAAAACACGGACATGCGGGGGAGGACGACCATGAAGATGCGGAAGCGAAACGGTGCGCTTGTAAACCTCTTGCTGATGCTATTGATCGCAGCGCTGTATTTTGCCACGAGCCGGCCGGATGCTGCGGCGGCGATGGCACAGCTCGTTTATGCGCCGAACTACCGCGGCTATGCGGAGGATGCCGTTGCGCTGCAGTTCGCGGTCTCCTGGAATGCCGCTTCGCTTGCATCCATTCTGGATACGCTCGATGCACACGACGCAAAGGCCACGTTTGCGGTGAGCGGTGCATGGGCGGAAAGCAACGCTGCGCTTCTGCTGCGCATGGCGGCAGAGGGGCATGAGATCGCCACCATGGGGGATGACCCTGCGTTTGACGGCAAGCTTTCCGCGGTGGAGGCGGATGTTTCCACATCACTCGCACGGATCGAAGCAGCGTGCGGCGTGCGCCCCATGCTGTATTATTCCGGCAGCCGCAACGTGACGGTTTCCGCCCGCGCGGCAAAGCGCCTTGGGCTTATGCATGTGCTTTCCACGTTGGATCTGCGCTGTGCGGCCGGCAGCGCGGAAGACATTTGGCAGCGCGGATTGAAAGCCCCGATTGAAGGAAGCATAATATTGATGCAGCCAACGGCTGCCGCCGCGGAGGCGCTGCCGGAGCTGCTTGACGGATTCAAAGGGAAAGGATTGAAAGCCGTGCGCGTTGGAGACGTGCTCGGCATGGAATGAACATGGTTTTTCGTGACAAACTGGAAAACGGCATCCGCGTGATCGGTGAACCGATGCCGCACTACCGCTCCGTTTCAATGGGCGTTTGGGTGGATGCAGGCTCCGTCTGCGAGAATGAGGCGGAGGCAGGCGCATCCCATTTTATTGAGCACATGCTGTTTAAGGGCACAGAGCGGCGCACGGCGGCGGAGATCGCGGCGGAAATGGACGCGATTGGCGGGAACCTGAATGCGTTTACGGCGAAGGAATGCACCTGCTTTTATGCCAAGGTGCTGGACGAGCATCTGCCCCGCGCGGCGGACATGCTTGCCGACCTTCTGCGCAACTCGAAGTTCGATGAGGCAGACATCGAGCGTGAAAAGGGCGTTGTGTGCGAGGAAATCCTCATGACGGAGGATTCTCCGGAAGACATGGCACATGAGACGCTCTGCGCGCTGCTCTATGAAGACACGCCGCTCGCCAAGCCTATTCTGGGCACGCAGGAGAGCGTGCGCAGCTTCACGCGCGAAACGCTCATGGATTATATGGGCAGGCATTATATGCCGAACAACATCGTCATCTCCTGTGCCGGGCATTTTGAACGCGAAGCGCTCATGGATGCGCTGAACCGGTATTTTGCAGGCGGCGGCATGGGGGAGCGCAGCCCGCGCAAGGTGAGCACACTATCGGGCGGGCACAGGTTCCGCGCGGTGGAAAAGGATATTGAGCAGGTGCATCTCTGCCTGGGCTTCCCCGGCTTTGCGCTGGATGAGGATGGGCAGTATGCGCTTTTCGTGCTCAACAACGCGTTGGGCGGCAGCATGAGTTCCCGCCTGTTCCAAAGCATTCGCGAGGCGCGCGGCCTGGCCTATTCGGTGTATTCCTATCCGTCCTCCTACACGGAAACGGGATATTTTGCGCTGTATGCCGGCACGGGGGAAGGCACGGCGGAACAGGTAACGGCTCTGATTTTGGAGGAGCTTGAAAAGCTCCGGAAAAACGGCCTTACCAAAGAGGAGTTCATTCGCAGCAAGGAACAGCTCAAGGGAAGCTATGTGCTTGGCCAGGAAAGCACTTCCGCGCGCAGCAATGCGATCGGAAAAATGGAGCTGCTGCGCAGCCGGGTGTATTCGGAGGAGGAGATCATGCAGCGGATCGAGCGCATCACGATGGATGACGTTCAGGCGATCCTGCCCAAGGTGCTGGACGCAAACGCCATGTGCGCTTCCGCGGTGGGGCGCGTAGAGAACATCGCGGAAAAGCTTCAGAAGATGCTGCAGCCGGGCAAAGCATGAGAAACCTGTCCGAAAAATAAAAAAATCCTTAAAACATTTGCGGACGCCCTTTCAAAAGCGTCCGCAACGCTGTAAAATAAATGGGATAATTCGGTATTAGGCAGTCCGGAGGAGAAATGGCGAGGCGCAGAGGAATACGCTTTACAGGGAAATTTTATATGCTGCTTGCGCTCGTGTTCATCGCGGTGACGGTGGTGCTCGTGCTCCTGCTTTCCGATGCGGGCGGCGGTACGCTGGAAGCGGGCACGATGCGCTTGGAGCTTGCGGTGAAAGGCGTCGTGATCCGCGATGAGATGAGCATTTCCGTGGATCGGTACGACAAGGTGACGTTTGAGGCAGCGGAGGGCGCGGAAAGCTACGAAGGTATGCCCGTCGCCCGGGTATACAAATGGGGCTACAGCGACGACATGATGCAGTCCCTCATCACGGTGGAAGCGCAGATCTATGAAGCGCAGGCGGCGCTGCTGTCCGGCGTGGAAAACGCGGACCTTGCGAACATCGAGCTGCAGATCGGCCAGAAGCGCGCAGCGATCCGCACGGCGCATACGCAGGGTGAGGGCGACATGCTGACGCTGGAAAACGAGCTGAAATCCCTGCTTGTGCAGCGCAGGGAGTATTTGCGCAACACCGTGCAGCCGACGGAGACGCTCAACACGCTGTATGCAGCGGAGCAGACAAAGAAAGACCAGCTCGATTCCTACACAACGGAAGTTACGGCATCTGGCAGCGGCGTGATCAGCTTCTATTTTGACGGCTATGAGCAGGCGCTCAATTATGAAAAACTCAGCATGCTCAATTCGGAACTGGTTTCGAGCGTCCTCAAAAACACGGCGAGCATGACGGGCGGCAGCGCGGACAACCTGCTTTACCGGCTTGTGAACCCAAACCGCTGGCATCTTGCGTTTCTGACGGGGAAAAACGAACCGCTGCGCACACTTGCGGGCATGCGGTATACCGTGGAGTTCGAGGGCGTGCCGGAGGCATCGTATACTGCGACCGCACTTGAACCCATCGGTTCAGATGGCGGCGTGGTCAACCTTCTGGAGTTTTCCGAGCCGATCGGCGCGCTTTTATGCGCGCGCACCGTGAACGCAACGGTAACCATGGAGGCGAGCGGGTTCGTTGTGCCTCTCTCAGCGATTGCAATGCGTGACGGCACGGCATACATCACGCTGCGCACAGGCAACGGCGAGCATGAGACTGCGGTGAACGTCCTTGCAAAGGATGAGGAGAACGCGCTGATTCAGGCAAAAGACGCTGCAGATCCAATTGCAGCAGGGCAGAGGTATTTGAAACCATGAACATTCGGGAAAACTATCTGACGATTCGGGAAAACATGGAACGGGCCGCCGCGGCGGCCGGGCGCAGCGTGGATTCTGTGAAGCTGATCGCCGTCACAAAGTTTGTGGAGGAAGCACGCATTGCGGAGGCGATTGACTGCGGCGTGACTTCCGTGGGGGAAAACCGCGTGCAGGAGCTTACAGGCAAGCTGGATTTCTTCCGCGCACGGGGCGTTGAAGTGAATTTGATTGGACAATTGCAGACAAATAAGGTAAAATATATCATAGGGAAGGTCGATACGATCCAATCCGTTGACCGGCTTGCGCTTGCACAGGAGATCGACCACCTCGCGGTGCGTGCGGGTGTGGTGCAGGATGTGCTCATCGAGGTCAACATCGGCGAAGAAGCCCAGAAGGGCGGCATTGCGCCGGACGAGCTTCCCGGTTTCTTAGAAATGATTTCCGCCATGAACGGCATCCGTGTGAAGGGACTTATGTGCATCCCGCCGGCGGTGGGAGAAGACGGGGCGCGCCCCTATTTCGCAAAGATGCGGACGCTGTTCGAAAAGCTTGGCAGCAAAACGCTGCCGAACGTTTCGATGGAACAGCTTTCCATGGGCATGAGCGGGGATTATATGGCGGCAATTGCCGAAGGTGCCACGATGATCCGCGTGGGCACGGCTCTGTTTGGGGCAAGGCAGTATACCGTCGCGGGGGCGTAAAAAGAGAACAGCCCTTCGCAAAGCAGGATCAAATGTTATTTCTCCAAGCGCCAATTAAAAAATATTTTTGGAGGAATACAAAATGGCAGGGTTGTTGAACAAATTTCTCGATTACATCGGAATCGAGGAGACAGACGAAGAGGACGAATACATGGAGGATCTCTACGAGGAAGACTCCAGGGATGCCGACAACGTTGTAAGCATCGGCAACCGTGGCCGCAGCAAGACCGCAGCGGCAAACGGCAACGTCGTCAACCTCCCATCGGCGGCGCAGCAGAAGATGATCGTCTACCATCCCATCAGCTATGAGGATACACAGAACATCATCGACAATCTGAAGAGCCGCAAGCCTGTGATCGTGAATATGGAGGATCTTGAACTCGACTGCGCACAGCGCATCCTCGATTTCATGGCAGGCGCGATTTATGCCCTCAACGGAACAATCTACAAAATCTCGCGCGGGATCTTCGTTGTAGCCCCCACCAACTATGACGTGATCGGCAACGATGAGAGCGAAAACGACGGCCTCATCTGAGCAAGCGAAAGCAGGCGCCGTATCCGCTCCGGATACGGCGTTTGTATCAACCGGAAGGAGTAATTGGCATGATCAAGGCGGAAGAGATCATCAACAAGCAGTTCAGCCGCGCGTTTTGGGGATATGATATCGGCGAGGTAGATGAATTCCTCGATGATATCGTGCGGTCAAATGAGCGCGCTGAGCAGGAGCTTGAAATTGCACAGCTGCGCATTAAAATGCTCCTTGAAGAGTTGCAGCATTATACCGGAAAGCAGGAAGAAGCAAAAACCGAACCGGAAACGGCGGAGAACGCGGAAACCGAAAATACGGAAGCGGCAAGCGCAGAAACCGCGGCGGAAAAAAACGGGGAAACGGCCGCTGAAGAGACGGTGGATGCATTGGAACAGCAGGAAAAGAGCGAGGATGCGGAAGAGGAGGAAACAGATATGGAAGAGATCACGATCCGTTATGTGAAACCGGAGGATGCCGAACGGGTCACAATGGTGGAAGGAACATGCTTCCCGCCGGCGGAGGCGGCTTCCCGGGAACGGATCGAAGCGCGCATTCGGGCATTTCCAAAGAACTTCTGGGTCGCGGAAGCGGACGGGTGTGTGGTAGGCTTCATCAACGGCATGGCCTGCGAGCGCCGCACCATTGTGGATGAAATGTTTGAAAATGCCGGTATGCATGATGATGCGGGCGCATGGCAGAGTGTAATGAGCATTGCCGTGCTGCCGGAATATCAGAAGCATGGCATTGCGGCCCGCCTGATGAATACGCTCATCGACGATGCGAAGGCTGCCGGGCGCAAGGGCTGCACGCTGACCTGCAAGGATCGCCTCATCCACTATTATGCAAAATTTGGCTATAAGGACGAAGGCGTTTCCGCCTCCGAGCATGGTGGGGCGGTCTGGTACGATATGGTATTGGAGTTCCCGGCATGCTGATACTGCATGGGATCACCCTGGAAAACGTTTGGCGCATTGCGCGGTTAAAGGTCACAAAAGCGCAGGAGGATTACGTTGCGTCGAACCTGGAAAGCATTGCGGAAGCCTATGCAACGGAGAAGAGCGGCGGCATAGCGCTGCCCTTCGGCCTCTATGACGGCGAGGAACCCGTTGGCTTTGTCATGTTCGGTTACGGCGCGCTGGATGGAGAAAATGAGCCTTCCGTGGCGAAGGATTCCTACTGCATCTGGCGGTTTATGATCGCACAGGAGTACCAGAGAAAAGGCTATGGAAAGCAGGGCATGCAGGTGGCGCTCGATTATCTTCGCAGTAGGCCGTGTGGGAATGCGGCGCTTTGCTGGCTTTCCGTTGAACCTGAAAACGAGGTTGCGCGGAAGCTTTATGCTTCGTTTGGCTTTGTGGAAAACGGCGAAATGTGCGAAGGCGAAACCGTGATGGTGCACCCGCTATAAAGCAACGATATATTTTAAAAATATAAAATGAGAATCGCATGCTCTTTCGGGATATGATCTTCCTGAGAGAGCTTTTTCTTTTGCCTGCATTTCATAAAAAACGCAGCCCATGCAAACACTACCCGTAAAACCAACCAAGGGAGGAAAACACAATGCTCAAGAAGCGGAGATATATGCTCACAGCAGCGATCGTTTTGCTGCTTGTGCTCTTTGGCGTGCTGCTTTACGATTCGCTCAGCGGCCTGCGCACGAGCCCAAGCGCAAAGGGCACTTTTTTTGTGATGCGGGAGGCGGAACGGCATGAGCGAAACGCCTTATAATAAGCTGCCACGCGTAGATCTGCATGGCGGCGCGGGAACGGATGGGCCGATGGACCGCGAAACGCGCTACAAAGGCAGCAAGCTGATCCAGAATTCGGACAAGGAGGAATAGAACGCAATGGATCAAAAACAGCGGCAAAAAACAGCGGAGGAACAGCGTTACCAGCAGCGTGTGAACGAGAAAATGCCGCGCAGCAAGACGCTTTCACAATGCGTGCGTGCATTCGTTGCGGGCGGGCTGATCTGCTGCATCGGGCAGGCGGTGCGTGCCTTTGGCGAAATCACTTTGCAGCTTGATCAGGATGGCGTGGCGGCGCTTACGGCGATCGTCATGGTGTTCCTCGGAGCAACGCTCACCGGCCTTGGCGTGTATGACAAGATCGGCACCTGGGCGGGAGCCGGCTCGATCGTGCCGATCACGGGCTTTGCGAACTCTATCGTTTCTCCGGCAATGGAGTTCAAGCGGGAAGGGCTCATCCTCGGCACGGCGGCGAAAATGTTCACCATCGCGGGGCCGGTGCTCGTTTACGGTGTCGGCGCGTCGGTGATCGTGGGGCTGATTACATGCCTTGTGGCAAAATGAGGGAGGGACGCAGGATGCAGAAACGCTTAGGCAGACAGACCGTGGTGTTTGAAGCACCGCCGCGCATCGCAGCAGGCGCGTCCATCGTGGGCGATGTGGAGGGATCGGGGCCGCTCGGTGGGTATTTTGACTTGATTCTTGAAGACGATACCTGGGGGGAAGACAGTTGGGAGAAGGCAGAGCGCAAGATGTTTGAACAGGTCGTGCGCCGTGCGCTTGAGCGCTGCGCCATGCAGCCCTCTGAAATCGACTTGCTCCTGGGCGGCGATCTTTTGAACCAGATCATTACAGCAAACTTTGCCGCGCGCGAACTGGCGATCCCGTTTCTGGGGCTGTATGGCGCCTGTTCCACGATGGCGGAATCGCTGCTGCTGGGCAGCATGCTCATTGACGGCGGGTATGCTGGCCACATTGCCTGCGCTGCCACAAGCCATTTCAGCACGGCAGAGCGGCAGTACCGCTATCCGCTGGAAATGGGAGGGCAGACGCCGCCTACGGCGCAGCGCACGGTGACGGGAGCAGGAGCGAGCCTGCTTGTGGAGCCGGGATATACGGGCGGGGCGGAGCTTCGCCACATATTCGTGACGGGAGGCACCATTGGCCGTGTGGTGGATCTTGGTATCACGGACGCAAACAATATGGGGGCTGCGATGGCCCCTGCTGCTGCGGACACGCTTGCGGCACACCTGCGGGAACAGAACCGCAAGGTTTCGGATTATGACATGATCGTGACCGGCGACCTCGGCAGCTTCGGCAGCGAAATGTTTGCGGAGCTTTGCCGGGACAAGGGGATTGACCTCAGCGACCGCCACCGGGATTGCGGCAACATGATCTTTTTCCCGGAGCAGAAGGTGGATTGCGGCGGCAGCGGCTGCGGCTGTGCTGCCGTCACGCTGAATGCATACCTGCTTCGGCGCATGGAACAGGGCGACTTTACACGCATGCTGTTTATGGCAACGGGCGCGCTTATGAGCCCCACAGCAGGCATGCAGGGGGACAGCATCCCAGGCATTGCGCATGCTGTTGTGATCGAAAGAAGGTGAAAACAATGGAATGGACGGATTACCTCTGGGCATTTGTGATTGGCGGCACGATCTGCGTTGTGGGTCAGCTGCTTATCAGCCTGACGCGGCTTACGCCCGCGCGCATTCTCGTCCTGTTCGTGACGCTTGGCGTGGTGCTCACGGCGCTTGGGCTGTATGAGCCGCTTGTGAAGCTTGCGGGCGCCGGGGCGACCGTGCCGCTCACCGGCTTCGGTTATGCGCTCGGCAAAGGCGCGATGGAAGCGGCGATGGAAAAGGGCGTGATCGGTGCATTCACCGGCGGCATCACGGCAACGGCGGGCGGCGTTGCGGCAGCCATCCTGTTCGGATACCTCAATGCGGTGCTTTTCACGCCAAAAACAAAGAAATAGCAAACAAATAATATAAAAGTCTATGAAATAATAGACAAATAAACAAAACGATGCTATAATATGCCTATCAAACGGAAAGGAAGCGATGGGCATGGAAAAGCAGCTTTGGGAATATGAGATCGCGGAGATTGCAGCGGGCTATGCGCGGGAAGGCGCGGGCTTTTGCTGCCTGCTCTGCGGCGGGAAATATGAAGCGGGCCGCGTCTATGAAATGGGCGGCCTGCTTTATGATGCGGAAGGCGCGGTGAAACACCATGTGGCGGAAGCACATGGCACCGCGGCGGATTGGCTTTTGGAGCAGGAGCCCGCGCTCATGGGGCTTACGGAAGTGCAGCGGCAGATCTTGCAGCATGTTTCGGCAGGCAGGCCGGATGCGGAGATCGCAAAACGGGAAGGCGTTGCGCCTTCCACGGTGCGCAACCACCGTTTCAAACTGCGGGAAAAGGAGAAACAGGCGGCGCTTTATCTTGCACTCTTGCGCTCGCTTGCGGAAAAGACGGAGAAGGGCATCGGCATGACGGAAGAGGGTGAATTGGAGGCGGTGCACGCGGCCGCCACCATGGTGGATGATCGCTACGGCATCACCGTGGCGGAACGGGAAAAGACGCTGAAAGTCTATTTTGACGAAAACGGCGCGCTCCGCCAGATTCCTGCGCGGGAAAAGAAGAAGATCATCGTTCTGCGCGAAATTATGAAGAACTTTAAGCCGGAGGAAGCGTATTCCGAAAAGGAGGTCAACCGCGTGCTGGGCCGCATCCATCCGGATCATGCGACCCTCCGGCGGGCCCTCATCGAATATGGCTTCATGGACCGCACGCCGGATGGCAGTGTATACAGGGCAACGGGAAACTGAAACGTCAGAAAAGCTCATCGAGCAGAATATAATAGCGGATCTTTTCCCAATCGGGCCGGATACCGAGCGCATCAAAGAGGATTGCAGCATCGGCGTTTGGGATGAGCTTGCCGCCATAACGGCCGTTCAGGTTGTGGTGCAGGCTGCGATAGCAAAGGGCGATATCCTGATACGCATCCGCAATGCCGCTGCGCCCAAGGTCGATAAAACCGGTGATCTTGCCATTCCCGATGAACAGGTTGGGCAGGCAGAAATCCCCATGGGAAAGCACGGGCGTTTCCTCCGGGCGGTTTACCTTGAGCCAGGTGAGCAGGGCGGAAGGGCTTTTAAAGCCGCCTGCGCCGTAGGTGCCGGGTTCGGTGTCCTCCATGTCGCAAAGGCCGGCAGCGACGCGGGCTTCCGCAAGGCGCAGCTTTTCTTCCAGCATGGCGCTGTGGGGGCAGGCGGAAACATCCACCCGCCAAAGCATGCGGAGCCCCTCCGCAAGTAAAGCGGCAAGCGACTGCGGGTTTTGCAGCAGCGGTTCCGCGCAGGCCATTTCCCCCGGCAGGCGCGACATGAGAAGATAATTGCAGCCGCCTGCCGTTTCTGCGGCGAGAATCTGCGGCACGGGAAGGCGTCCCTGCAGCCAGCGGAGCATCGCATGCTCGCGGTTGGATTCTTCGGAAACAGGCTCGAACTTTAATACCATATCATCAAAACAAAGCACCGTTGAGCCGGATTTGCCGACGGTGTTTTGCGTATAGGCTTTTCCTCTGATGTGTTCCGCAATGCGCGGAGGACAGATATGCTTCATGTTCCCTCCATAAGATCAGGGTAAATCTTTTAAACTCAATCTCGATTCGGTTGGGTGTGCCGCCTCAGAACAGCGAAAGCTGCTCGCCGCCGCGTTTGCTTTCGTAGGTATGCATCCAGGCGAAGATGGCCTCAGGGTCGGAGAGAATCCCATGCTCCGCGCAGGTATCGTGAAACAGGCGCATCAGCCGCGCGCTGTTCGGGCTTGGTACTTCGTAGCGGAGGCCGTAAGTGCGCTCATATTTTTGGCGCAGGCCGGGGAAGTGCGCATCGAGCTTTTGATAAAAATATTCCCGGTTGCCGTCCCGGAGGGTAAGCCCCATGCCGAAGCAGAGTATGCCGCGTACGCCCGCTTCCACACAACAGGACAAAATGCCGCGGAGGTTTTCCTCCGTGTCGTTCAGAAAGGGAAGGATGGGGGAAAGCCATACCACAGTAGGGATGCCCGCAGCACGGAACTGGAGGAGCGCTTCAAAGCGTTCACGCGTCGTGCTTACGTTCGGTTCGAGAATGCGGCAGAGCGCTTCGTCAAACGTTGTGAGCGTCATCTGCACGACACACTTGCTTTTTTCATGAATGCTGCGTAACAGTTCCATATCCTGCAAAATGCGTGCGGACTTCGTCTGAATGGCAAGGCCGAACCCGTGCCGATCGATGATCGAGAGGCATTGCCGTGTAATGGCGAGCGTTTCCGGGAAGGGGATGTAAGGGTCGCTCATTGCACCCGTGCCAATCATGCAGGGCTTGCGCTTTGCGCGGAGCGCGGCCAAAAGCAGCTCCGGCGCATTGATCTTTACTTCAACATCCTCAAATGCGTGATCCATCCCATAGCACAGGCTGCGGGAATCGCAATAGATGCACCCGTGGGTGCATCCGCGAAAAAGGTTCATTCCATTCTGTGCGGAAAGGATGCCGCGTGCCGCTGTAAAGTGCATGGCGTGCCTTCTTTCAAGTGGTGTCAAATGCGCCATGAGAGCCAGTAATAGACGATGGCGCAGGTCTCACGCAGATAGTTGTTCGGGCTGAGCCAGGCGATGTCGTCCGCGCCGAAGCCTTCCGCTGCAATGCCGAGCGAGCGCGCGATGCGCTCCGAACGGAACACATGGAAGCGTGTCGTCACGAACACGAGCTTTGCGTCCGGGCCGATGGTTTCATCGATCAGCGCCTTGGAAAATCGGAAGTTTTCGAGCGTGCTCATGGATCTGTCTTCCAAAAGAATACGGTTTTCGGCAATGCCGTGCGCGGTGAGATAGCGGCGCATGGCTTCCGCTTCGGAGATGTGCTCACCCGCTCCTTGCCCGCCGGAGACGACAACACAGGCCTCTGGGTTCTGCTCCAGATAGGAAAGTGCCGCATCCAGCCTGCGCGCGAGCGTGAGCGAGACACGCTCACCGCGCACGGCGCAGCCCAGTACGATTACGGCATCCGCCCTTGCGGGCGGCGTTGCGTGCCCTTCCCGGTAGATCAGGCCGGAGCATATGGCGACGAGCGCAAAAAAGCCTGCATAGGCCGCGATGAGAAGCCCCTTCACCCATGCGCCGAACGCCGTGGTATGGAAAAAGGCTGTAACGGGGCGGAAAAACAGGCCGATCAGGAACAGCGGCAAGCCGATAATCAGCGGCAGAACCGTGCCGAAATTGAGGTTGGAATATGCGGAAACAACGAGCGTGTCCGCAATGCCGAGCACCCCAAGCAGGATCAGAAGCGTGCGCAGCATTTATGCGCCCTCCTCTTTTTCTCTGAGCGCTTCAAGCGTTTCCATATTCTCGAGCGGAACGGCGTTCTTCGGCATGTGATTCGCTCCGTAAACGCCGATGAGCACAAGCACGGTCGCCGCGCCTTGCGCGAAGGAGAACGGCTCGTTCAGGAACACCACGCCTGCGATCACGGAGATGACAGTTGTGAGCACAGCGAGCGAGGCGGAGCGCGTTGCGCCGATCACGGAGATGCCGTAATTGCACAGCACGAACGCGACTACGGAGCAGGCGACGGAAAGATAGAGCAGTGAGAACAGAAAATCGTAATTCACAAACGGAAGAACCGCAAATTCGCGCAGCGTTCCCGCGGAAGCATGCTCAATGAGCGCGCAGATGGTGAATACCACCGCGCCCGCAGCGGACATGATGAAAGTTTTTTCGGTGCTCGTGTAGGCGGCAGCCTTGCGGGAAAAGATCACGAACATGCTGTCACTGAGCATCGCCACGACGAGCAGCAGGTAACCGAGCGGGTTCAGTGAGGCGGAAAGCCCCTTGATGAGCACGATGATGAGCACGCCGAGCACGGAGACCACGATGCTGACGACCTGCAGCCGCGTGGGCGGTTCTTTTAAGATCACGGCGCTCAGGATCAGCGTCACGATGGGGACGCAGGCCATCACAGTGCCGCTTTCGGAGGAGGTGGTCAGTGCGATGCCCCAGGTTTCACCGAGGTAATACAGAAGCGGCTGGAAAATGGCGATGAGCAGCAGCGGTTTGAGATCCTTGCCCCGCAGGTTCAGCTTGAACAGCCCGAGCAACGCGCAGAGGCACATGGCGAGGAACGCGAACACGAAGCGCCAGGAAAGCAGCGTGAATGCGGAAACGTTGTTAACGCTCTGCTTCACGAACATGAAGCTCAGCCCGAACAGGAGCGAAGCTGCGATGGAGGCAAGCATGCCTATGAATTGTTTTGAATTCTCTTTTTTCATGTCCATCAGTATAGCACAGTTTGACCAAAAAACCTATGAATTTACGGCAAACTGTTTTGCGGTGCCGAATGGGCACGCGAACACCCGGCAACGAGAAAATGCTTGCATCCGCAAGTGATGTTTGTTATTCTCTATACAAGCACTTTACGGAATCTTTATATGGAATCTTCATGAGCCTGGAAAACACAAAGGCAAAAGCAAAAAACAAATATGGAAAGGGGAAACTGTATGAAAACAACAGAACCCAAACAGACGAAAATGGCTACGCCATACGACCTTGACGGGAGGATCCCCCTTAAGTATGCGATTCCGCTCGGCATGCAGCATGTGCTTGCAATGTTCGTCGGGAACCTGACGCCGCTGATCGTGGTGATGGGCATCTGCGGCTTTACCGTAGGCGGTGAATACGGCGGGCTGCGCATCTCGCTTCTGCAAAACGCGATGCTGATCGCAGGCCTTATCACGCTCTTGCAGCTGTATCCCGTTGGCCCCATCGGCGGCAAGCTGCCGATCGTCATGGGAACAAGCTCCGGCTTTATCGGCGTGTGCAGCAGCGTGGCGGTGGGTATCGTTTCAAAGGACCCGAACGCCGGCATGCTTGCCTATGGCGCGCTGATGGGCGCATGCATTATAGGCGGCATATTTGAGGGTGCGCTCGGCTTCTGCATCCGGCCGCTGCGCAAGTTCTTCCCGCCTGTTGTGACCGGTACGGTCGTGATGGCAATCGGTCTTTCGCTCATCAATGTGGGCATCAATTTCTTCGGCGGCGGAAACAAAGCTGCGGACTTCGGAAGCTGGGAAAACCTGCTGCTCGGCCTCCTTGTGCTTGTCATCATCCTTGTGCTCAAACATGGGACGAAGGGCTTTACGAGCCAGTCTTCCATCCTGATCGGCATTATTGCGGGCTATATTATTGCTGCGCTGATGGGGCTTGTGCTTCCGAAAACGGGCGTAACTGCGGATGGCGTAGAATACACCAAGGCATGGGTGCTGCAATGGGACAAGATCGCGAATGAAAAATGGTTCGCCTTGCCTGCAATCATGCCGGTGAAGCCTGTGTTCCGGCTGGATGCGATCATCCCGATCTGCATTATGTTCATCGTGACTGCCGTGGAAACCATCGGCGATATTTCCGGCATCACAGAGGGGGGCCTCGGACGCGAGGCGACGGACAAAGAGCTTTCCGGCGGCGTGATCTGCGACGGAATCGGCTCGGCGATCGCGGCCGTGTTCGGCGTGCTTCCGAACACCTCTTTTTCGCAGAACGTGGGCCTCGTCGGCATGACGAAGATCGTGAACCGCTTTGCAATCGCCTGCGGCGCTGTCTTTTTGATCCTTGCGGGGCTGTTCCCCAAGCTTGGCGCGGTCGTTTCCATCATGCCGCAGAGCGTGCTGGGCGGCGCAGCAGTCATCATGTTTGCGTCCATCGTCGTGTCGGGCATTCAGCTTATCACGCGTGAGAAGCTGACGCCGCGGACGATCACCCTCGTTGCTGTTTCGCTGGGGCTCGGGTTCGGGCTTGGCGCAAACGGCAACGTGCTTGCCAAGATGCCGCAGTGGATGCAATATGTGTTCGGCGGGAGCGGGATCGTTCCGGCTGCGCTTGTGGCCATCGTTCTCAACCTTGTGTTGCCTCAGGATGCTCCCGCGGCGGAATAATTCCGTGATTCATTCAATAATAAAAATAAAAGGAATCAGGGAGCCGGGTCGGACGCTCGGCTCTCTGTTTTTTGTGCGTATTCCGCGTTTGCGGACGCGAAAATGTGTGAAAACTGTGAGGCTTGGGCGGGAAGCGTTGTCAAGCCGGGCGAGGCGTGGTAGAATTAAACTGTTGTAATATCGGTTTTGCACCGGAGAAACAGAGGAAAGACTGAAAATGAGCTTTATTGATAAACTGCTTGGCAACACGAGCGAGAGCAGGGTGAAAAAGCTGATGCCGCAGGTGCAGCGTATCAACAGCCTTGAGCCGGAAATGCATGCGCTTTCGGACGAGGCCCTGCGCGCAAAAACTGCGGAATTTAAGGAGCGGCTCGGTGCGGGTGAAACGCTCGATGACCTTCTGCCGGAGGCGTTTGCGGTCGTGCGGGAAGCGGCGCAGCGCACCATTGGGCAGCGGCATTTCGACGTGCAGCTTCTGGGCGGTATCGTGCTGCACCAGGGCCGCATTGCGGAAATGAAGACCGGCGAAGGAAAGACCATCACAGAAACCTTGCCCGCATATTTGAACGCCCTTACAGGGCATGGCGTGCACATCGTTACGGTGAATGATTACCTTGCCAAGCGCGACGCCCAGTGGATGGGCAAGATTTACCGCTTCCTTGGCCTCACGGTGGGCTGCATCGTGCACGAGCTCAGCAACGATGAACGCCGCCGCGCTTACGCTGCGGATATCACCTACGGCACAAACAACGAGTTCGGCTTCGATTATCTGCGCGATAACATGGTCGTCTATAAAGAACAAATGGTGCAGCGCGAGCTCAACTATGCCATCGTGGACGAGGTAGACTCCATCCTCATCGACGAGGCGCGCACGCCGCTCATCATTTCCGGCCAGGGCGAAAAATCGACCGACCTTTACGTCAAGGCGGACCGTTTCGTGCGCAGGCTCGAGCGTGGCGCGAACATCGAGAAACTTTCAAAAACGGAGCTTCTCATGGGCGAGGAACAGCCGGAGAGCGGCGACTACATGGCCGACATCAAGGCACGCACCGTTGCGCTGACCCAGCAGGGTATGCGCAAGGCGGAGCAGTTCTTCGGCATCGACGACATTTCCGACACCGAGAACACGGAGCTCAACCACCATATCCTGCAGGCGCTCAAGGCGCATGCGCTGTTCCAAAGGGACAAAGACTATGTTGTGCAGGATGGTCAGGTGCTCATCGTGGATGAGTTTACCGGACGCCTCATGCTGGGCCGGCGTTACAGTGACGGTTTACATCAGGCGCTTGAAGCCAAGGAAAACGTGAAGGTGGAGCGCGAGAACAAAACGCTTGCAACAATCACGTTTCAGAATTATTTCCGCATGTTCAAGAAGCTTGCTGGCATGACGGGCACGGCAAAGACCGAGGAGGCGGAGTTCCAGTCCATCTACGATCTTGACGTTGTGGAGATCCCAACCAACAAGCCCCTTGCGCGCAAGGATTATAACGACGTGGTCTACACGACGGAGGCGGGCAAGTTCAAGGCCGTGGTGGACGAAATCGTGAGCATCAACAAAACGGGCCAGCCGATTCTTGTGGGCACGATTTCCGTGGAAAAGAGTGAGCTTGTGAGCGCGATGCTTTCCCGCCGCGGCATCAGGCATGAGGTGCTCAACGCGAAGATGCACGCCAAGGAGGCGGAGATCGTTGCGCAGGCGGGCAAATTCGGCAACGTGACCATCGCCACGAACATGGCGGGCCGCGGCACGGACATTCTGCTCGGCGGCAACCCGGAATTCCTTGCGCGGCGCGAATTGCGCCAGAACGGCTTTGACGAGGCCCTCATCGAGGAAGCGACGAGCCATGCCGAGACGGATAATCCGGACGTGCTTGCCGCGCGCCAGGCCTACAACGAAGCCTACGAAAAGCATAAAAAGGTCACGGATGCGGAGCACGACCGCGTCGTGGCGGTGGGCGGCCTGCATATCATCGGCACGGAACGCCATGAATCCCGCCGCATTGACAACCAGCTCCGCGGCCGCGCCGGCCGCCAGGGCGACCCGGGTTCCACGCGCTTCTATGTTTCGCTTCAGGATGAGCTGATGCTCCGCTTCGGCGGCGAACGCATCAAGGACATCATGAGCCGCCTCTCACCGGATGATGACATCCCCATCGAGATGAGCATCCTGACCAAGCAGATCGAAGGAGCACAGAAGCGGGTGGAGACCCACAACTTCGATATCCGCAAGAACGTGCTGCAATATGACGACGTGATGAACAAGCAGCGTGAGATCATCTACGGCCAGCGGCGCCGCGTGCTCATGGGCGAGGATATTCACGATTCCATCGAGGATATGATCCGCGAAACGGTGGAATCCCGCCTTGCGCTCTGCGTTCCACCTGCATCAAAGCCGGATACATGGGATCTTGCGGGGCTTTATACGGAGCTTCAGCAGATCACGGGCGAGGATTATACGGGCCAGCTCCACGGCATCTCCTCCCGGGAAGAACTTGCGGATAAAGCGCAGGAGCTTGTGCGCAGGACCTATGATAAGCGGGAAAGTGACATTGCAGCCGCCGGCGCAAACATGCGCGAGGTGGAGCGCGTGATGCTGCTGCGCGCGGTGGATTCCCACTGGATGGACCATATCGATGCGATGGATCAGCTCCGCCAGGGCATTGGCCTGCAGGCGATCGCCCAGAAGGACCCTGTTGTGGCATACCGCAACGCGGGCTTTGACATGTTCGATGAGATGGTCGTCGGTATCCGGGAGCGCACGGTGCGCACCCTGTTCCACGTTTCCGTGCGCACTGTGCCGCAGAAACGCGAGCAGCTTGCAAAGCCATCCGAAACCATGGGAGACACCAAGCCGCAGCCCAAACGCGCAGATAAAAAGCCTGGCCGGAATGACCCTTGCCCCTGCGGCAGCGGGAAGAAATATAAGAACTGCTGCGGGCGCAGCGAATAGCGCAGCAGCGGACAGACTGAACCAACAAACCAAAATATACATATAAAGGGGAGTGAGAAAAGTGATCCAGCTCGATGAGTACAGGGAGCAGCTTGCTGCCACGTTGGAAACACTGAAAAAGGCAGGTGAATCCCTTTGACCTCGCCAAGCTGAGTGAGGAGAAGGGACAACTGGAAGAACAGATGGGCGCGGAAGGATTTTGGGATGACGTGGAGAACGCCAACAAAGTCAACCAGCGCATGAAGGTCGTTTCGGCCAAACTCGAAAAGTACGACAAGCTCGTTCGCCGCGCGGACGATCTTGAGACGCTGATCGAAATGGCGGATGAGGAAAACGACGAGAGCCTTCTTGAGGAGATCGCCGCGGAATATGTGGGGCTGACGGAATCCGTTGAGGCGCTCAAGCTTGAAACGCTGCTCAAAGGGCCGTATGACGGGCAGAACGCGGTGCTTTCGCTCCACGCGGGCGCAGGTGGCACGGAGGCACAGGATTGGGTCTCGCTGCTTTACCGCATGTATACCCGCTATTGTGAAAAGCATGGCTTCGCCGTGAAGGTGATTGATCTGCTTGACGGCGAAGAGGCCGGCATCAAGAGCGTCACCTTTGAGGTGGACGGCGACAATGCCTACGGCTATCTGAAGGCGGAAAAGGGCGTACACCGCCTTGTGCGCATATCGCCGTTCGATTCCTCCGGAAGGCGGCACACGTCGTTTGCATCGCTGGATGTTACGCCGATTTTCGACGATGACAACAACGATCTTGAGATCGACATGGACGACCTGCGCATCGACACCTATCGTTCCGGCGGCGCGGGCGGCCAGAACGTCAACAAGGTGAGTTCCGCAATCCGCATCACGCATTTGCCCACGGGCATCGTCGTGCAGTGCCAGAATGAGCGCAGTCAGCTTCAGAACAAGGAGATGGCGATGCGCATCCTGCGCGGCAAGCTCCTTGAACTGCAGGAGCGCGAGCGCATGGAGCAGATGGCGGAGATCAAGGGCGAGATGAAGAAAATCGAATGGGGCAGCCAGATCCGTTCTTATGTCTTCCAGCCTTACACGCTTGTGAAGGATCACCGCACGAACGTGGAAAACGGCAACATCCAGGCTGTGATGGACGGCGATCTCGATCCGTTCATCCATGCATATCTGGTGCAGTCATAATGAAATGAGCAGGCGCGGCCATCCGGCCGCGTCTGCTTTTATCCTTTACAAATACCCGATGGGGGTATATAATCAAGAACATAGGATATACCCATGTGGGGTATAATACGCCAAACGAGGAGAGCGTGATGGAACAGAACAAAACGGTTGCTAAGCCGGAAAAGGAATCGTGCTGCTGCCGGAAAAAGCATACGCCGCGCAGCGAGGAGGCACAGCGCGCGCTGCAAAACCGCCTGAACCGCATGATCGGCCAGCTCAACGGCATGAAAAAGATGCTGGATGAAAACCGCTACTGCGGGGATATCCTCATCCAGCTTGCGGCGGTGGAAAGTGCGCTTCAGAACTTTGGATACATCATCCTGAAGGATCATATGGAGACCTGCGTTGTGGAAGGCGTGAAGAACGGTGACCTCGCGGTTGTGGATGAAGCGGTGGAACTCATGAAGAAGCTCAGGTGAAAGGGAATGGGCATGAAAACGGAAAAATTCAACGTAACGGGCATGACCTGCGCCGCGTGCGAAGCGAATGTGACCCGGAGCGTTAAGAAGCTCGAGGGCGTTTCGGAGGTCGCGGTCAGCCTGCTCGCGAACCAGATGCGCGTAACGTATGATGAAAACGCTCTTAACGAAGCGGAGATCATCCGCGCGGTGACGGAAGCCGGCTATGGCGCAGCGCGGATCGGGCAGGAGAAGACACAGGAGAAAGGCGGCTTCCGCAGCGAATGGAAGCGGAGACAGGATGCGGCGGAAGAAGAGCGGCGGGGGATGAAGCGCCGGCTTACGTTTTCGATCATTCTGTTGATCCCGCTGATGTATGTTGCGATGGGCGGGATGATGGGGCTGCCCGTGCCCACATTCCTGAGCGGCATGGAAAATGCGCTCATCTCCGCGTTTACACAGTTCCTGATTGCGCTGCCGGTGCTCTTCGTGAACCGGAAGTTCTTCATTTCCGGCTTCCACGCGCTCAAAAAACGTGCGCCGAATATGGATTCGCTCGTCGCAGTCGGCTCAGGTGCTTCGATGCTCTATGGCATTTTTGCGATCTACCGCATGGCCTACGGCATGGGGCATGGGGAAATGGAGGTCGTGCACCGATATGCGCATTCCCTTTACTTTGAATCGGCGGCGATGATCCTCACGCTCGTTACAGTCGGGAAATATCTGGAGGCACGCTCAAAAGCAAAAACTTCCGATGCGCTCGGCAAACTTGTGGAGCTTGCACCGAAAACCGCAACCGTGGTGCGCGGCGGCGTGGAGGAGATGATTCCGTCCGAACAGGTTGTGGCAGGGGATATTATCGTCATAAAGCCAGGGGAGAGCATTCCTGTGGACGGCGTTGTGACGGAGGGCCATGGGTATGTGGATCAGGCGGCGATCACGGGGGAGAGCATTCCTGTGGAAAAATCCGCCGGCGATACGGTCATCTCCGCGACGATCAACAAAAACGGCACGTTCCGCTTCCGTGCATCCCGCGTGGGGGACGACACGACGCTTGCGCAGATTATCCGCCTTGTGGATGAGGCGGGGACGTCAAAGGCGCCCATTGCCCGGCTTGCGGACAGGATCAGCGGCGTGTTCGTGCCGGTTGTGATGGGGATCGCGCTGCTTGCGGGCGCGGCCTGGATGATTGCCGGGCAGGACTTTGAATTTGCGCTGAACTGCGCGGTGTCCGTCCTTGTGATCTCCTGCCCCTGTGCGCTCGGCCTTGCAACGCCGGTCGCCATCATGGTGGGGACGGGGAAAGCGGCGGAGTACGGCATTCTGATCAAATCCGCGGAGAGCCTTGAAAACCTGCATGCTGTCGATACCATTGTGCTGGATAAGACGGGGACGATCACCGCGGGCCATCCGGCGGTCACGGATGTGCTCGTCCTTGCTCCGGATATGGCGGAGCGGGAATTTCTTGCCGTGGCTGCAAGCGCAGAAGCCGGCAGCGAGCACCCGCTGGCTGCGGCTGTGGTGGAACGGGCAAAGGCGGAAGGCATCGCCTGCGAAGTGCCGGAGCAGTTTGAAATGCATGCAGGGCGCGGTGTGCGCTCTGTGATCCATGGGAAGGCCATCCTTGCGGGCAATGTGGCGTTCCTGCGTGAAAATGGTATCGCGGAGGCGGACGGCACAGCCGTGCAGGGAGCACTGGAGCGCTTTGCTGCCGCCGGGAAAACGCCGCTGCTGTTTGCGCGGGATGGCACGGTGCTTGGCGTGATTGCCGTCGCGGATACCGTGCGTGAAACGAGCCGCGCGGCCATCGGGCAATTTCAAAGGATGGGGCTCCGTGTGGTGATGCTCACCGGAGATAACCGCGCGACTGCGGAGACGATCCGCGCGGAACTCGGCATTGCGGAAGCGATTTCGGAAGTGCTGCCCACGGAAAAGGAGGCCTGTGTCCGCAGCCTGCAGGAAAAAGGACATAAGGTCGCCATGGTGGGGGACGGTGTGAACGACGCGCCTGCGCTGATGCGGGCGGACATCGGCATCGCCATCGGCGCGGGAACGGACATTGCAATTGATTCCGCGGACGTGGTGCTGATGAAGGATTCCCTCCTGGATGTGGCGACGGCGATCCGCTTGAGCCGCGCTGTTGTGCGCAACATCCGCATGAACCTGTTCTGGGCGTTCTTCTATAACGTCCTCGGCATTCCGGTCGCGGCGGGTGTGCTGTACCCGGCATTCAAGCTGCTGTTGAGCCCGATGATCGGTTCTGCGGCGATGAGCTTAAGCTCCCTTTGCGTGGTAACGAACGCGCTGCGGCTGCGCCTGTTCCGGGATACGGAAAACGAAAGGGGCATGGCGGATGCGCAGGAGCGTACGGAAACAGATAAAACACAATCCACTGCAGATGAAACGAAAGGAGAATACAACATGAAAAAGGTGCTTACGGTAGAAGGCATGATGTGCGCGCATTGCGAGGCGCATGTGAAGAAGGCGCTTGCAGGCGTGGAGGGCGTGGCGGAGGTCGCCGTGGAGCTTCAGGCGAAGAAAGCTACGGTCACCCTTGCGAAAGAGGTCTCCGACAAGGCGCTTGCGGATGCCGTAACGGAAGCGGGCTACACCGTGACCGGCTGCGTGACGGAGAAATAACGGCGAAATCCGGCGCGGACAAACAAGTTCCGCCAAGATCGGGCATAGGCTGATACACCGACAACGAGGAGGCGTAACCTATGCTCGATCTATTTTTTCAGATTTTCAGGGACATTTTCTTTTTTGCGGGATATGTTGGGACAAACGGATCATTCCCGGAGCCGCTTCCGCCGGAGGAGGAACAGGCCTGCCTCATGCGCCTTGGCAAGGGCGACCCGGCAGCCCGGGCCATGCTCATTGAGCATAACCTGCGCCTTGTTGCGCACATCGCAAAGAAATACGCCGGGCCCAGGCGGGATCAGGACGATCTGATCTCGATCGGGACGGTGGGGCTCATCAAGGCGGTCTCCACGTTTGACCCAAAGAAAAACAGCGCTCTTGCAACATACGCGGCAAGGTGTATAGAGAATGAGATCCTCATGTCCCTCCGGGCTGAAAAGAAGCAGAGCGGGGAGGTTTCGCTCAGCGACCCTATCGGCGTGGACGGCGACGGAAATGAGATCTCCCTTGCGGACATCCTGGGTTCTGAGTCGGATCAGGTGCAGCGGGATGTGGAAAGCCGAATCGCTTCCGAGCAGGTGCGCTGCGCGGTGGAGACTGCGCTTTCCGGGCGTGAGCGCACGGTCATTCAGCTTCGCTACGGCTTGTTTGGCGGCCACTGCATGCCGCAGCGTGAGGTTGCGGCGCTGCTTGGCATTTCAAGAAGCTATGTATCGCGCCGCGGTTAATGTAAGCGAGGCGTTCTCCATGGCATATGAAAGCGGAGACGCGCTCCGGCGGCGGTTGACACGGGGAACAGGGGTGCGATAAAATAACCGATAATAATACTATGCAGATTGGTTTCATCGGGGAGCGGAATGCATAGAAACGAGGAAATCTCAGTATGCTCAATCAGTTTTCAAGAACGCAGCTTCTATTCGGTGCGGAGGCCATGGAAAAGCTGTATCATGCCCGTGTGGCCGTGTTTGGGATCGGCGGCGTGGGCGGCTATACGGCGGAAGCTTTGGCGCGCAGCGGCATCGGCACGCTGGATTTGATCGACGACGATAAGGTCTGCCTTACAAACATCAACCGCCAGATCTTCGCAACGCGGAAAACCGTGGGGCAATACAAGGTGGATGTGGCCGAACAGAGGATCCTTGACATCAACCCGCACGCCGTCGTGCATACATACAAAACCTTTTATTCTCCCGACACGGCGGAGCAATTCGATTTTACGCTTTATGACTATGTGGTGGACGCCATCGACACCGTTACAGGTAAGCTGGAACTGGTGGAGCAGGCGGAGAAGGCCGGTGTCCCGATCATCAGCAGCATGGGAGCGGGAAACAAACTGGACCCTACTGCCTTCGAAGTTGCGGACATCTATGAGACTTCGGTATGCCCGCTGGCGCGCGTGATGCGGCGGGAGCTGAAAAAACGGGGAATTAAAAAGTTAAAGGTGGTCTACTCTAAAGAGCCTGCCATGACACCCATTGACGATATGGCGGTCAGCTGCCGGGCAAACTGCATTTGCCCGCCCGGCACGGCCAGAACATGTACTCAGCGGCGGCAGGTGCCCGGAAGCAACGCGTTTGTGCCTCCGGTTGCCGGCTTGATCATCGCCGGCGAGGTGGTCAAGGGTATAGCCGGCCTGTGAAGCGTGTGCCGCAGGAAGAGCGATAAACGGCTGCGTCAGATGACATAGTCGTTCCCTGCTGTGCCGCGGCGCATCAGGTCTGCGATCGTGATGTTGTCAAGATAATCGCGGATGACCTTGTCGAGCCCCTGCCACAGGGGCAGCGTGCGGCAGTCCGCCATTCTCGGGCAGAGCGTAGCGCCCTCTTCCAAACAGGAAACGGGCGCGAGCGATTCTTCCGTCAGCTGCAAAATGCTGCCGACGGTGTATTGATCCGGCGCTTTGGTCAGCTGATAGCCACCGCCTTTTCCGCGCAGACCGTTGAGCAGCTTCGCTTTCACGAGCAGCTTTATGATGCTTTCAAGATATTTTTCTGATATTTCCTGCCGTTCGGCGACCATCTTCAAAGGGATGAATCCATCGGTCTGGTGCTCTGCGAGGTCGATCATGACCCGAAGCGCATAGCGGCCTTTTGTTGAAATGAGCATAGGGCACCCTTCCTTTATATCTATTCTATTTTTCATCATAAACCTATTATACAACGTGGTTAATAGGAAAATCAATGAAAAATATGGAATTGCCTATTGACAAACAGGATATCACGCTCTATAATCATATTAACCTACTTGAAAGATTGGTATAAACATGAGCAGAGAAACCTATTATTTCCGATGTTGCCGGTGCAGCTTTGAAGCCTGCATTTGCTGTTGAAAAGGGCATGTGCGGAATGTTGCGGTACTGAAGTGATATAAAATTAAATGATATAAAAACAAAGATTTTTGGAGGAATTTGATTATGGGTAAGATCTATACATCCGCTGACCAGCTGATCGGAAAAACGCCGCTGCTGGAGCTTAGCCACATTGAAAAAGCAGAGGGCCTTGAGGCTCGGATTTTAGGCAAACTGGAGTATTTTAACCCTGCGGGCAGCGTGAAGGACCGGATCGCTAAAGCCATGATCGACGATGCAGAAGCAAGCGGAAAGCTCAAGCCCGGCTCCGTCATCATCGAGCCGACCTCGGGCAACACGGGCATCGGCCTTGCCTCTGTGGCGGCGGCGCGCGGCTATCGGATCATCATCGTCATGCCGGAAACCATGAGCGTGGAACGCCGCCAGTTGATGAAGGCCTACGGCGCGGAGCTGGTGCTGACGGAGGGCGCAAAGGGCATGAAAGGGGCAATTGCCAAGGCGGATGAGCTGGCGCAGGAGATTCCGAACAGCTTCGTTCCGGGCCAGTTTGTGAACCCGGCGAACCCTGCTGCGCACAAGGCTACCACGGGCCCGGAGATCTGGGACGATACCGACGGCAAGGTGGATATTTTCGTAGCAGGCGGGGGTACCGGCGGCACCGTGACCGGCGTTGGCAGCTACCTCAAGAGCAGAAACCCGAACGTGAAGGTCGTTGCGGTAGAACCTGCGTCCTCTCCCGTGCTGAGCAAGGGAACGCCCGGCACGCACAAGATCCAGGGTATCGGCGCAGGCTTTGTGCCGGATGTGCTTGATACCGGAATTTACGATGAGATCATTGCCGTGGAAAATGACGATGCCTTTGCTACTGGCAAGCAGGTCGGAAGGGAAGAAGGCGTCCTTGTGGGCATTTCCTCCGGCGCGGCCGTGTGGGCGGCGATCCAGCTGGCAAAGCGCCCGGAGAACAAGGGAAAGACGATCGTGGCGCTTCTGCCCGACACCGGTGACCGCTATCTTTCCACGCCGCTGTTTGCGGAATAAAGCAGCTTGGAGCTTTGAAGGGCTGCTGCGCTTTTGCGGCAGCCCTGTTTTCTGCCTGTGGCGGAAAACAGAAAAAATAAAGCACTGAATTTGAAAAAAGACTGTTGACAAACGGCGTGTGCATCGCTATAATTCCAATTAACCAATTTGGTAGATAGGTTTAATGAACTGCAAAGGAGGCTACCGGAATGAAAACATTCTTTCTTATGCTGCTGAAAAGCCATTTGCGCGGTGGCCGAATGCTTTTCTCCCGGCCTGCTGCTATGGCCGGGTGCTTTGGAGCATCCGCAGTTTGTGCGAGCTTTTTATCAGGAAGCCTTCAGGCATAAGGGCTTTCGAAAAAGAAAACGTTCGTTACACAGCCATACACAGCCCGGGAGCAAAACGCAGAGCCCCGGCTTTTTTATATCCAAACATCTAAAACTGTTATTTTAATATTTTATGAAAGAGGTATGATTATGAGCAACTACAAATTTGAAACACTGCAGCTTCACGTTGGGCAGGAGCAGCCGGACCCGGCAACGGACGCCCGTGCTGTGCCGATTTATCAGACGACTTCTTATGTGTTCCGCAACTGTGAGCATGCCGCTGCGCGTTTCGGCCTTGCAGACGCAGGCAACATTTATGGCCGCTTGACGAACTCCACGCAGGATGTGCTGGAAAAGCGCGTTGCAGCGCTGGAGGGCGGCGTTGCAGCCCTGGCCCTCGCTTCCGGCGCTGCGGCCATTACCTACACCATCGAGGCGCTTGCGCAGGCGGGGGATCATATCGTTGCGCAGAAAACCATCTATGGCGGGAGCTACAACCTGCTGGCACACACGTTGGCGCAGTTTGGCGTAACGACCACTTTTGTGGATGCACATGACCTGCAGGAGGTCGAAGCAGCCATTCAGGAGAACACGAAGGCTGTCTATCTGGAGACGCTCGGCAACCCGAACAGCGACATTCCCGACATTGACGCCATCGCGGAGATCGCACACAGGCACGGCCTGCCCCTCGTCATCGACAACACGTTCGGCACGCCTTACCTGATCCGGCCCATCGAACACGGGGCGGACATCGTAGTTCACTCTGCCACGAAGTTCCTGGGCGGCCACGGTACGACCCTGGGCGGTATCATCGTGGATTCCGGGAAGTTTGACTGGAAGGCCAGCGGGAAATATGCGCCCATCGCCGAACCCAACCCCAGCTACCACGGCGTCAGCTTTTCGGATGCTGCCGGCCCTGCGGCTTTTGTCACCTATGTACGGGCGATCCTCCTGCGGGACACCGGCGCGGCCATTTCCCCATTCAACGCCTTCCTGCTGCTGCAGGGAGTGGAGACGCTTTCCCTCAGGCTCGAGCGCCACGCGGAGAATACGAAGAAAGTTGTGGAGTTCCTTGCGAATCACCCGCAGGTCGAAAAGGTGAACCACCCCAGCCTGCCGGATCATCCCGACCACGCGCTGTATGAAAGATACTTCCCGAACGGCGGCGCATCCATCTTTACCTTCGAGATCAAGGGCGGCAAGGAGGAAGCGCACCGGTTCATTGACAACCTGGAGATCTTCTCGCTGCTTGCGAATGTGGCGGATGTAAAATCCCTCGTGATCCATCCGGCCACGACGACGCACTCGCAGCTGAGCGAAGAGGAACTGTTGGATCAGGGTATCAAACCGAACACCATCCGCCTTTCCATCGGCACGGAACATATCGATGACATCATTGCGGATCTGGAGAAAGGCTTTGCCGCGGTGAAATGACCTGCATGAACTATATTGAATAAGAACGGGCGCCTGCTGAAAAAGTTCCTTTCGGCAGGCGCTTTTTTGATGCAAGGAGTTTTTGTTATTCTACGGACAGGCAAACTGCCGCCCGTGCAGGCATAAAATAGGGAAGAAACGAAAAGGGGAGACGGCATTTTGAAAAAACAGCCGGTTCAAACGGAGTGCGTTTTTTGCGGTGAGGAGGATGCGCGGCAGATCCTGCTCCGCTCCTTTCGCTTTTTTCTGCGGCATGCTCTTACAGAGCGCGGCGCAGGCGCAGAGGGGAATGGTGGCGGCAAAGAGAGGCCTGTTTCAGAAAACACGTGATTTATGAAAGAAACGATCTGTTGAAATATCAGGCAGCGCTCTATATCCGGCTGTCAAGAGAAGATGAAAATGAAGGGCCCTCTGAAAGCATTGCAAACCAGCGCTCTTTGCTGGATGCGTATGTTCAGCAGAATGGGATTTCCGTTTATGACACATATGTTGACGATGGCTGGAGCGGCACCAATTTTGACCGGCCGGGCTTCCAGCGGATGATTGCGGATATTGAAGCCGGGAAGGTCAACATGGTCATCACAAAGGATCTTTCCCGCCTTGGGCGGGACTATATCATGACCGGCCACTATATGGAGCGGTATTTTCCGGAAAAAGGGGTGCGGTATATCTCTTTGCTGGACGGTATCGATACCGGCGTGGAATCCACCGCAAACGACATCACGCCGTTCCGGGCAATTATGAATGACATGTATGCCAAAGACATCTCCAGGAAGATCCGGAGCGTCAAGCGGGATAAGCAGCGCAAGGGTGAGTTTATCGGCGGCAAACCGGTCTATGGATACAAAATGCACCCCACGGAGAAAAACAGGATCATGATCGACGAAGGCGCGGCACCCATGGTGCGGCGCATCTTCAACATGGCGCTTGCAGGCGCGAGCTGCCGGGAGATCGCAGAAAGGCTCAACGAGGAAGGCATCCCGACGCCGGCAGCTTATGCAGGCTGGAGCCGGAAGCGGCAGGGCGTTTACGCGGGAAAATGGTCGGCCGAGCAGATCTCCAATATGCTGCAAAACGAGACGTATATCGGCAATATGGTGCAGGGGAGGACGGTGAAGGTAAGCTATAAATCAAAAAAGTGCAGCAAACAGGCCCGCGAAAACTGGGTGGTGGTGGAAGGAACACACGCGCCGCTTGTCGACCGGGCGTGTTTTGAAAAAGTGGGTGCGCTCCTTCGCAGCAGGGCACATACCCGGAACAGGACGTACGACTTTCTGCTGAAAGGGCTGATCTTCTGCCATGAGTGCGGGCACCCGCTTGCGGTGCAGAACCGCAAAAATGCGGCAGGGGAGGACGTGCTGTATTTCGTGTGCCGCACCTATCAGCGGTTCACAGGGGCAGGGGCCTGCACTTGCCATTCCATCAAGGAAAAGACTGTCACGGATGCAGTTGTAGCCAGTGTGCGGCAGCTCATGGGAGCGTATCTCAATCCTGCTGCGCTGCTGCCCATCGCGCAGGAAGCAGTGGAACAGGGAGAGAAAGAAGTTATGCCCGCAGCCGAAATGCAGGCCGCCCAAAGGAGCATTGACGCTCTGACGGCGCAGCTCGACCGAGTGTATATGGACCGTCTCAGCGGCCTGCTGCCCGAGGCGGATTTTGCGCGCATCTTTCAGCGAATCAGGGTGGAGCGCAGCCTGCTGGAAGAAAGGCTGAAGGAGCTGGAACAAAAAAGTGGAAAAACCGTTTTTGCAGAAGCCGGAGCAAGGGAATTGGTGTGTCGCTTTCTTGAGAAGGCATTTACGAACCGTGAAGTGCTTGTGAGCCTCATTGAGCGGGTGGAACTGACGGAGGAAAAACGGGTCATCATCCGGTTTCGGTGCAAAAGGCCGGATAAAGCGGAGTAGCGGAGGCTGAGCCGGTGCGGTGCCGGATTAATCGCTTATGTTAGGCGTGGCGCGCAGTATCCCGTTTGGAGAAGAAGGCCATCGGGAAGCTGAACGCATATCTCAGCGAAAAAATGCCGCATTTTGGGGAGTATTAAGCATTATAAAAGCTATATGTGCCAAAAATAAAATGCACAAAGGCCACCCATTAAAGAGCCATTTGCTTTCTTAAATGCATTGCAAAAAACTCCCATCGCTTTTTCTCCGCAAGCTGGAGAAGATAGGTTTATCCAGTGCTTGAAAGGAGTGAACAAAATGAAGGCGGCAACCCTTGTGATCGGAATCGCGGCGGGCATGGCGATGGCAACGGCAGGCGTTATTGCGATGTATCCGGATGTATCGCGACGCATGATGCGTGATTCCAGACGTGCGCTGCGCTGTGGAAAGCGCGCAGTAGGGCAGATCGGCAATCTGTTCGGTTAAAAAACGCATTATGTGCAATGCGGATGGCTTACCGTGTCATCCGCATTTGTATTTTGGGTGGGAATACGGTATAATGTTTCCATGAAAAATATGTCAATGAACATGGGGGTACGCGATGACGGATAATACCAATGAAACCATGCAATTCCGCATCCCGCGGGAGAAAAACACCGCAAACGAAGTGCTCATGCGCGTCTATGCCGCCATGAAGGAAAAGGGCTATGACCCGATCAACCAGATCGTCGGCTATCTGATCTCCGGCGACCCGACTTACATCACGAGCTTCAACAATGCGCGCTACCTGATCCGCATGCTGGAGCGGGATGAGCTGCTGGAAGAACTCGTGCGCTTCTATGTAAACGCACCGGAACACAAGGCGCAGACGGAGCTGGAGCGTTAACGTGTATGCAGAGAGTATTGGCGCTCGATGTTGGCGACAGGCGCATCGGCCTGGCGGTGAGCGACCCGCTCGGCATTACCGCGCAGGGGCTTGAAACCTATACGCGCACGGGCGATCTTGAAAAGGACGCAGCGTACATTCGCACCGTTGCGGAGAAATACAGGCCGGTTCGCCTGCTGTTCGGCATGCCGCGCAACATGGACGGCAGCTACGGCTTCCAGTCCGAAAAGGTGCGCGCGTTTGCGGACGCGGTTCTTGCGGGGTGGGATGGTGAACATGCGTTTTACGATGAGCGCCTGAGCACCGTGTCCGCGGAGCGTGTTCTGTATGAGGCGGAGATGAACTGGCAGAAGCGGCGCAAGGTGGTGGATAAGCTGGCTGCGACCATCATTTTGCAGGGCTATCTGGATGGAAACCCAAAACTTTGAGCGATAGGAGACGGCGATGGAAGAACGGTTTGACGAGGTTGTGCTGCTGGACGAAAACGGGGAGGAGGCTCGCTTTTCCCATATCCTCACATTCCTTTATGAAGGCGAACGCTACGTTGCGCTTGAACCGATCGAGGAAGGCGTGGAACAGCCGGAAGATGAGGAAGAAGCAGAGGTCGTCCTCATGCGCATCGTACGCGGCGAGGATGGGGACACCTACCAGCCCGTGGAGAATGAAGTGCTGCTGGACGAAGTATTCGCCCGTTTTTTAGAGCTGATGGATGAACTCGAAGAGGAGGAAGAATAAGATGTACGCACCAAAGCTGTTCAAAGGCGCACGCGTTGCGATTGTTGGCCCCTCGAGCTCCGTTACGGAAGAACGGCTTGCAGAGGGCGTTGCGGCAATAAGGCGGCTCGGGTTTGAGCCCGTTGTATATGAAAGCGCGCGCTCCATGCACGGCTATTTTGCCGGAACGGATGCTGTGCGCGCCGCGGATATCAACGCTGCGTTTGCGGATAAGAGCATTGACGGCATCATCGCCACGCGCGGCGGCTACGGCGGGCACCGGGTGCTTCCGCTGCTGGATTACGACACGATCGCAAAGAACCCGAAGTTTTTCGGCGGATACAGCGATATTACCGCCTACCATATCGCACTGAACCAGCGCTGCGGCTTTGCGACGTATCACATGCCCATGGCCTGCGCTTTATATGCGCCTGACGCATATTCCCTCGCGTGCGCGGAAGCGATGCTGTTCGGCACGCCGGCAAACTATGAAAACCCGGAAGGCTACCCGCGGGAGACGCTCGTCCCCGGCACGGCGGAAGGCGTGCTTTGCGGCGGCAACCTTTCCCTGATCGCGGCGTCGCTGGGCACTCCGTGGGAGATCGACACCCGCGGCAAGATTCTCTTTTTTGAGGACGTTGACGAGCGGCCGTACCGCATCGACAGCATGCTGACGCATCTGCGCAACGCGGGCAAATTTGCGGACTGCGTGGGCATCCTCATCGGCGATTTTTCGGATTGCGACCCGAAGCCGGAGGAGAAGACGCTTTCGCTTGACGCGTTGATCGACGAGATCGTGAAGCCTGCGGGCAAACCCACCATCAAGGGCGTGCGCTGCGGCCACTGCACGCCGACGATGTCCCTGCCGCTCGGCAAGCGGTTCCGCATGGACGCGGATGCCTGCACGTTCGGCGAGGCGGAATAAAGCACAGCGGATTTCATGGCCGGAACAGAGCAAAAATGCTTGCGTTCCGGCTTTTCTCATGCTATAATCACCGATGGTGCATTGTGTGGAAACGATGCGCCCGCGTAAAATTCAAATACGCACCCGCGCGGACTGCGAGGCTCGTGCCGCGAAAGCGGCTCTCTTGCGGGAGGATGTGCGGGGAGGAAAAAACGAGGAGGTATATTACCCATGTCTGTGATTTCCATGAAACAACTGCTTGAAGCCGGTGTCCATTTCGGTCACCAGACCCGCCGCTGGAACCCGAAGATGAAGGAATACATCTTCACCGAGCGCAACGGCATCTACATCATCGACCTGCAGAAGACCGTGAAGAAGATCGATGAAGCGTACTACTTCGTGCGCGATCTTGCCATGAACGGCCAGAGCCTCCTGTTCGTCGGCACCAAGAAGCAGGCGCAGGAATCCATCGAGCAGGAAGCAAAGCGCTGCGAGATGTTCTACGTCAACCAGCGTTGGCTGGGCGGCATGCTCACCAACTTCAAGACCATCCAGGGCCGCATTGCGAAGCTCCGCAAGATCGAGAAGATGGAAGCGGACGGCGACTTCGCGCTTCTGCCCAAGAAGGAAGTCATCAAGCTCAAGGCGGAGCAGGAAAAGCTCGAGAAGAACCTCGGCGGCATCAAGGACATGAAGAAGCTGCCCGGCGCGCTCTTCGTGGTTGACCCCCGCAAGGAGCACATCGCGATCCTTGAGGCGCAGACCCTCGGCATCCCGGTGGTCGCCATCGTCGACACCAACTGCGACCCGGACGAAGCGGATTACCCGATCCCCGGCAACGACGACGCGATCCGTGCGGTCAAGCTCATCGCTTCCAAGATGGCGGACGCGGTGCTCGAGGGCAAGCAGGGCGAGCAGATGGCGGACGAAGAAGCTCCTGCCGCTGAAGCTGAGGACGAGTTTTAATTGACGACTTTGATTCGGAAGGAGAAATAGATTATGTTTACAGCCAAGGATGTTATGGCGCTGCGCGAGATGAGCGGCGCGGGCATGATGGACTGCAAGAAGGCGCTCACCGAGTGCAACGGCGACATGGATAAGGCCATGGACTACCTGCGCGAGAAGAGCCTTGCCGCTTCCGCCAAGAAGGCCGCCCGTATCGCTGCGGAAGGCATCGTTGCGAGCTATGTTTCCGAAGACGCCAAGCTCGGCGTGATCGTTGAAGTGAACTGCGAGACCGACTTCGTTGCCAAGACCGATGATTTCAAGGCGCTTGTTGCGAACGTTGCGAAGATCGTTGCGGAGAAGAATCCCGCGGATGTGGACGCCCTGATGGCGACTGACACCGGCGACGGCACCGTTGCCGAGATGATCACCCGCGCGGTGGCCAAGATCGGCGAGAAAATCACCATCCGCCGCTTTGCGCGCGTGGAAGCCGCGAACGGCTGCGTGGACACTTACATCCACCTCGGCGGCAAGATCGGCGTTCTCGTCGAAGTAGCCGGCGACGTGGCCGGCCACGAGGCTGCGATCCACGATGTGGCGATGCACATTGCGGCTGCGAAGCCCACCTGCATCTCCAAGGAAGACTGCAACCAGGAGGACATCGAGCACGAGCGGAAGATCCTCCGCGAGCAGGCCATGAACGAGCCCAAGCCGAAGCCCGCCAACATCATCGAGAAGATGGTCGAAGGCCGCATCGAGAAGTACTACACGGACGTCTGCCTGCTTGAGCAGCCCTTCGTGAAGGATCCCGACCAGAGCGTCCGCGCCATGCTTAAGGCAAACGGCGGCCTCGAGGTTGTTCGCTTCGATCGTTTCGAGATGGGCGAAGGCCTCCAGAAGCGCCAGGATAACTTCGCGGAAGAAGTTATGGGCCAGATGAAGAAATAAACCGCGAAATGGGGGGGAACATCCTGCATGTTCCCCCTTTTTATATCCAAAAGCAGGAAACAAGACTGTTTTTCGCGTACAATTCTCAAACAGGGAGGATTTGGTTGAAATGGAACTGAAATACAGACGCGTATCGCTCAAACTCAGTGGCGAGGCCATGGGCGGCGGCGACGTTGTGGATTTTGACGCGGTGGAGCGCATCGCGGCGGATATTCAAATGCTCAACAGCGCGGGCGTGCAGGTGGGTGTGACGATCGGCGGCGGCAACATCTGGCGCGGCCGCAGCGCGGGCGACATGGACCGCAACAAAGCGGATCAGATGGGCATGCTTGCAACGGCCATCAATTCGCTTGCCATGGAAGCGGCGCTTACGCATCTTGGCGTGCCCTGCAAGGTGCTTTCGAGCCTGCCGATGGAGCGCGTTTGTGACACGTTCACTTCCCAGCGTGCGGAGGAGGCGTTTGCCGCGGGCAAGGTGGTTCTCTTCGCATGCGGTTCCGGCCTGCCGTTCTTTTCCACGGACACGGCGGCGGCGCTCAAAGCGGCGGAAACGCACGCGGATGTGCTGCTGCTTGCCAAAAATGTGGACGCGGTATATTCTGCAGACCCGAACGTTGTGCCGGATGCGGAGCGCTTCTCGCACCTGACGTATGATGAGGTGATCGAGCGCGACCTCAAGGCTACGGATCTCACGGCGATCACGCTTTGCCGCGAGCAGAAGATCCCGATCCTGGTATTCGCCATGAAGGAAGCGGGAAACATTTTAAGGGCCGTTCGCGGCGAAGATGTTGGCACACTGATCGATTGATTTGTTTTTTAGGCTTGTAACGGCGCTGAATTTCCATTACAATAAAAGCGATGTTTTACAGGAAATGGAGGCAGGAACATGGACGCTATCGCAACCGCAAAAGAAAAAATGGGTAAAACCGTTGCTGTGCTCGTAAAGGAGCTTTCCAGCTTGCGTGCCGGCCGCGCAAGCGCGCAGGTGCTTGAACGCATCTCGGTGGACTATTATGGGTCTCCCACGCCCGTTAACCAGGTGGGCAACATCTCCTCGCCGGAGCCGCGGCTCCTTGTGATCACGCCGTATGACCCGAGCGTGCTCAACCCGTTGGAGAAGGCCATCCAGAAATCCGACCTTGGCATCAACCCCTCCAATGACGGCAAATGCATCCGCCTGGTGTTCCCGGAGCTGACCGAGGAGCGCCGCAAGGAGCTTGTGAAGGTCGTACGCAAAAAGGGTGAGGAATCCAAGGTGGCGATCCGTTCGATCCGCCGCGACGCGATCGAGCAGATCAAGAAGCAGAAAAAGGAAGGCGAAGTGACCGAGGACGACCAGAAGAAGCTGGAAGACCAGGCGCAGAAGCTGACGGACTCCACCATCAAGGACATCGACAAGCTTGTGGCCGATAAGGAAAAGGAGATCATGGAGGTTTGACCTGCGTATTGGGATGGGAGCTTTCCCGCGCATGTGCCGCACTGGAAGCCGAAGGGTTTACGGTGCGCTGCGTGAGCGTTTCGAGCCGCAAAGGCGTGAAGGGCAACGAATCCCGCGTCATCCGCCAGCGCCAGATCGGGGCGGATGCGGTCGAACTCGCCTGCTCCGTGTTTAAGACGGAATTGGAATATCAGGAATAAACGGGATGACGGCGTTTGCCACGCCGTCATTCTTTTTCAGGGAGGCAGCTTTGCAGATCGATGCGGAAAAGGAGCGGCAGGCGCTGGGCGACCGCTTGCCCGCGCATGTCGGGATCATTATGGACGGAAACGGCCGCTGGGCAACGAAGCGGGGGATGCCGCGCGCGTTCGGACACCGGGCCGGAACGGAGCGCCTGCGGGGAATTATCCGCCTGAGCTCGGATCTCGGCATCCGCGCGCTGTCGCTGTATGCATTTTCAACCGAAAACTGGAAACGGCCGAAAGCGGAGGTTGACGCTCTGTTCGGCCTGTTCATGGAATATTTTGTAAACGAGGTGGAGGAACTCCACACGAACCGCGTGCGCATCCGCGTGTTGGGGGACGTGGAGGGCCTGCCCGCCAACGTCGGCGCTGCGGTGCGCGCGGCGGAGAAAAAAACGGCCGAAAACGATGGACTCAGGCTCAACGTCGCGCTCAATTACGGGAGCCGCGCGGAAACCGTGCGCGCGGTGCAGTCGCTTGCGCGGGAGGCCGCATCCGGTGCGCTTTCTCCCGATGCGATCAGCGAGGAAACGCTGCTTTCCCGCCTGGATACGGCGGGCTTGCCGGAGCTGGACCTGCTCATCCGCACGGGCGGAGAGCAGCGCCTTTCCAACTTCCTGCTTTTGCAGGCTGCTTATGCGGAGCTTGCGTTTGTGGATACGCTTTGGCCGGATTATTCGGACGAGCTCTATATGGATACGCTGCGTGACTATGCGCGGCGGAACAGGCGCTTCGGCGGTCTGAAATAAATGAGGAGGGGAATTATGTCAAAACTCGGGAAGCGCCTTCTCGTGGCGGCGATCCTTCTGTTTGTGCTTGCAGCGATCCTGCATTTAGGCGGGTGGCTGCAATGCGCGATTTTTACCATCGGCGCGATCGCAAGCGTGTTTGAGATCAGCAATGCGTTTGAAAAGAAAGAGCACCGGCCGTTTATGGCGCCTGCTTACCTGTATGCGGCGGGATATTTTGTGCTGTACCGCACGTTTGGCGGCGAAGCGGTCTTTCTGCTTGGCATATTTGTTGTGATGCTCGCGCTGATGGAGCGCGTCCTTGAGCGCACGCGCACCACGGAGGATGCGTTTTACGCCCTTATTCCTCTTGCGTATCCGCTTGCTTTTTTCACGGCGGTGGCTATGGTCGCGGAATATGCCGGGGATTACGACAAGAGCCGCATCGCGCTGCTTTCGATCTTTGCCATGCCGCTGATGGGGGATACATTTGCTTATACAATCGGCAAGCTGTTCGGCAAGCGCAAGCTTTCGCCGGAACTGAGCCCGAACAAGACCGTTGCCGGCGGCATCGGCGGTGTGTTCGGCGGTGCGGTGGGCGGCGCGCTCGTGTATGCGTTCGAGGGGTTGTACCCGGCGGGCGTTTCGCTCCCTCTGCTGCTTTGCCTTGGACTTCTCTGCGGCGTGTTCGGCCAGTTTGGGGATCTGTTCGCTTCCGCCATCAAGCGCTGGGCGGGCATCAAGGATTACAGCCGCATCTTTTCCGAACACGGCGGCATGCTCGACCGGTTGGACAGCGTTCTCTTTTGCGCCCCGATCGTTTACGCTGTGTTCAAAATTATGGGAGTATAATAAATTGAAACCATGAAAACCATTGCAGTTCTTGGCAGCACAGGCTCAATCGGGCGGCAGACGCTCGACGTGCTCCGTGCGCACCCGGAGCTTGGGCGTGTGGGTGCGCTTGCGGCACACGGAAATGCGGAGCTTCTGCTTGCGCAGGCACGGGAGTTTCACCCCGCGTTCGTCGGCATCGCAGATGAGGCTGCCGCAGCGGCGCTCCGCCCATATTTGCCGGCGGGAACGCGCCTTGCGGTGGGAAACGAAGCGGCCTCAGAGGCTGCGGCGCTGCCGGAAGTGGATACCGTGGTGAACGGCGTTTCCGGCTTCGCGGGGACGGAACCGCTCCTTGCGGCGCTTGCCGCGGGGAAGACCGTTGCGCTTGCAAACAAGGAAAGCATCGTCTGCGCGCATAAGCTCGTGGATGAGGCGCTCCGGCATGGCGGAAGGATCGTACCTGTGGACAGCGAGCAGTCCGCGATCTTCCAATGCCTTTCGGGCGGGTCCTACGGCGAGGTCGCAAGGCTCTGGCTCACGGCCTCCGGCGGGCCGTTCCGCACGTTTTCCAAAGAACAGCTTCGCACCGTGACGGCGGCGGACGCGCTCCGACACCCGACGTGGAACATGGGCGCAAAGATCACCATCGACTCGGCGACCCTTTTCAACAAGGGGCTCGAGATCATGGAGGCAAGCTATCTTTTCGGCATTGACGGCGCGCGCATCTCGGTGCTGGTACACCCGGAATCCATCGTGCATTCCATGGTGGAATTCTGCGATGCGAGCGTGCTGGCGCAGCTTTCAAGGCCGGATATGCGCCTTGCCATCCATTATGCGCTGACCTGGCCGGAACGGGCGCCCTCGACCTTTGGCGCGCTGAACCTGGCCGAAGCGGGCCGGCTCACATTCGAAGCGCCGGATGAAGAACGCTTCCCTTCCATCCCGCTTGCATATGCGGCATTGCAGGAGGGGGAATTGCTCCCGATCGCCTATAACGCGGCAAATGAAGCGGCGGTTGCCCGCTTCCGCGCGGGAGAGATTGGATTTTTCGATGTGTTCCGCACGGTGGAATATGCGATGGCGCATATGCCGCACGGGACGATCCGCACGTTTGCGGACATACTTGAAACAGACCGCGAGGCGCGAAGCCTTGCGGAGAAAGCGATGGAGAAGAAAAGTTGACGACGTTTTTATCCATTCTGGCGGCGCTGCTCGTGCTTTCCGTATTTGTTGTGGTGCACGAGCTTGGCCATTTCCTGGCAGGGCGGCTTCTGGGCTTCACCGTGCTGGAGTTTTCCGTGGGCATGGGCCCTGCAATCCTGAAAAAAGAGAAGAACGGCATCCTCTATGCGCTGCGCGCATTCCCGATCGGCGGCATGTGCCGCTTTTATGGCGAGGACGAAGAAGCAAAGGACGGCAAGTCCTTTTCGTCGCATCCGGTATGGAAGCGCATCATCGTTGTGGCGGCAGGCCCGGTGATGAACATCCTTGCGGCGATCCTGTTTGCAACGGTATCGCTGATGAGCTACGGCGTGTATGTGGATATTCCCACGGTGCAGGAGCTTGCGAGCGAGACTGCGCCTGCGGCAATCGCCGGCATTGAACCGGGGGATGTGATTTACGCGATCAACGGCAAGGTGATTGAGACCTACGATGAGACTTCCGATCTGATCCTCGCGGCAAGCGGAGACGAAATGACTGTGACCGTGCAGCGGGACGGCACGCTCATCGACCTTACCGTGCGCGATTTTTACAATGCGGAAGAAGGACGGAACTTCATCGGCATCACATATGGCTATGGCAGGGCGCATTACGGGCTGTTCCGCGCGCTCGGCTATTCGTTCCGCTATGTGTGGAACATCTTCACGGAGATGGCACGCTTCATCGGCAGCATTTTCACGCAGGGCGTGAAACAGGGCGATGTTATGGGGCCTGTCGGCACGGTTTCCGTCATCGGCAAGGCGGTGCGCACGGGCTTTGAAACGGTGCTTTACCTCTCCACGCTCATCAGCGCGAACCTTGCGTTCATGAACCTTCTGCCCCTGCCCGCGCTCGATGGCGGCCGTTTGGTGTTCCTCCTGATCGAGGCGGTGCGCCGCAAGCCTATCCCGCCGGAAAAAGAGGGCATGGTTCACTTTGCGGGGCTGGTGCTGCTGCTCCTCCTGATGGTCTACCTGACGGTCAGCGATGTGCGCGGGCTTGTAAGCGGCCTCTTTGGCGGATAAGGAACAGAACCAAACGGAAAACGGAGAACCGGTGACTGAAATGCGGAACAGAACAAGAGCCGTCCGGGCCGGCGGAGTATGGATGGGTGCGGATGCACCCATTTCCGTGCAATCGATGACAAATACATACACGGGGGATGTGGAAGCCACTGTGACGCAGGTGCAGCAGCTTGCGGAAGCGGGCTGCGAGATCGTGCGCATGGCGGTGAATGATGCGGCTGCGGCTGAGGCCGTGCGGGAGATCCGCGCGCGCACGCAGGTTCCGCTCGTTGCGGACATCCACTTTGATTACAGGCTTGCGATCACAGCCATTGAGAACGGGATCGACAAGATCCGTTTCAACCCGGGAAACATCGGGAGCGAAGCGAATGTGCGCGCGCTTGTGGACTGCGCAAAGGCGCATCATGTGCCGATCCGCGTCGGCGTAAACGCGGGTTCGCTCGATAAAGCGTTGCTCGCGCGCTACGGTGCGCCAACACCCGCTGCGCTTGCGGAAAGCGCGCTTTCCCATGTGCGCATTCTGGAACGTGCCGCTTTCTCGGACATCGTGATCTCGGCGAAGATTTCGAACGTGCCGGAAACGGTGGAGACATATTACCTGCTCAGCAAGGCATGCAATTATCCGTTGCATGTGGGCGTGACGGAGGCGGGCGGCGGGGAACTTGCCGTCATCAAGTCCGCCGCAGGCATCGGCGCGCTGCTGCTTGCGGGCATCGGCGACACGCTCCGTGTTTCGCTCACGGGCGACCCGCTGCGCGAGGTAGCGGCAGGCATTGCGATTCTCCGGGCACTTGGCTTGCGCAAAGAAGGTGTGGAGGTCATCAGCTGCCCGACCTGCGGCCGATGCAAAAACCTCGCAGCACACGCGGCGCTTGCGGAGCGCGTGGAACGGGAATTCCGAAATGAAACGGCGTATTTGAAGGTCGCGGTAATGGGCTGTGCGGTGAACGGGCCGGGCGAGGCGCGGGAAGCGGACATCGGCATCGCCTTCGGGCGAACGAACGCCGTGGTGTTCAAACGCGGGGAGCAGGCCTTTGCGGGGGAGCTGCCCGGCGTGGCGGAACGCTTTCTTGCTGAAGTTCGGGACATGCTGGAAGAACGGAAAAAGGAGCAATGACGATGCGGCAGGACGACCCTTACGGCCTTGCGGAATTTGGCGCGGAACTTCTTGGCGCCAGGCTCTACAAAAAGGAAAAGCGGCTCGTAGCCGAGCTGCACCTGACGCGGCTCATCAGCGCGCGGGATGCGGAACGCATTGCGGCGCAGCTTGGCACGGCAGTCCCGGAGTGCACGGTGGAGCTTCACACGCGGGATGCGGCGGCGCTCATGGAGCACAGCGCCCTCCCGGCGATGCTTGCGGAAAGCTGGACGCACTTTTCACCGCTGATGCGCCCGGTGCTGCGCAGCGCCGTTTGGGAGCGGGAAGCGCAGGATTCCTTTGCCGTGCGCATCCCGGAAAAGCTGTACGACGCGGCGAAGCATTATAACGGCGCAAACCATTTGACGGAGTTTGTGCGCACACTTTACGGCGTGGAGCTTCAGATCCATCTCATGCCGGACGCGTCCCTGACCATGCCAAAGCCGGAGCAGGAGGGGGAACAGCCGCCTGCGGATATGGCGGCGCAGGGAGAGCCTGCGCGGCGCACGCAGAAGCCTGCTTCCGCAAAGAAAACGGCGTCCGCGCGTTCCGGCGCAAAGAAGGCCGTCATCCCAAAGGAAGCCGTTCTGCTCGGCACACCCACAGGCACGAAAATTGTCCCTATGCGGGATGTAAATGAAGAATCCGGGACCGTTACCGTGCAGGGGGAGATCCTTTCCATGGAGGTGAAGCTCCGCAAGGACGAAAGCTTCATCGTGTCCCTTTATTTTTCCGACAAAACCTGGACGCTTCCGCTCAAGCTTTTCCTGCGCAAGGAGGAAAAGAACATTGTGGAGCGCATCGAAGCCTGCAAAAAGGATGGCAAGTGGATCGTTGCGCATGGCCGCTATGCGCGGGATGATTTCATGAGCATGCACTGCCTGTTCCCGAACTGGCTGTATATGACGGAACCCATCCGCAGGATGGACAAGGCGGAGCACAAGCGGGTCGAGCTGCATCTGCATACGAAGATGTCCTCCATGGACGGCCTGGTCGACCCCAAGGATGCGATCGCCACGGCTGCCCGCTGGGGGCACAAGGCCGTTGCGATCACGGATCACGGCGTGGTGCAGGCGTTCCCGACGGTGGTTTCCGCGGCGGACAAGCTCGCCAAGGACGGGAAGGATTTTAAGGCCATCCTCGGTGTGGAAGGCTATCTGCTGCCGGACTGCACGCTCATCCCAATGGAAGGGGATTTCTGCGCCCTGGGGCTTACGCTGGGAGGCGGCGTGCGCAACGACAGCGTGTTCGAAATCGCTGCGGTGCGCTATGCGCCGGGCAGGGAAGAAAGGCGATTCCATACGTTTGTGAACCCCGCTGTCCCGCTGCCGCAGGCGCTTGCCAACGAAATGGGCGTGACGGAGGAGGAGGTCACCGCTGCGCCACTGTTTGGCGAAGCGTTGCAGGCGTTTTCGGAGTTTGCCAGCGGCGCACACATCGTGTTCCACGGGGCGGAGGCTCTCCTGCCGCTTTGGAAGAAGGCGCAGGAGCTTTCCCTCACTTTGTCCTCGCAGTGTGTGAATACGGAGATGCTGACGCATTATCTGTTCCGGGAGCTGAAGGATACGGGGCTTTCCGCTGCCTGCGCGGCCGCCGGTGTGCCGGAAGCGGGAAACGGCGCTTCCGCAAGGGCGGAGGCGGTGCGTGCGCTGCTTGCGGCGCTTTGCGTGCGCATGCGGGAAAGGAATGTGCAGCGCCTTCCGCTCACGGATTTCGTGCCGCGTGAACGTGTAAAGGGGCAGCGCAGCACGTTCCACATCATTTTGCTGGCAAAGAACCACGAGGGGCTTAAAAACATGTACCGCCTCGTGTCCTATGCGCATCTTGAGCACCTCAAGGGCGTGCCGCGCATCCCGCGCAGCCTGTTGCAGATGCACCGGGAGGGGCTCATCATCGGCTCAGCTTGCGAGGCTGGCGAGCTTTTCCATGCCGTGCTGGCGAATGAACCGCACGAAAAGCTTGTGGAGATCGCGAAGGAATACGACTATCTGGAGATCCAGCCCATCGGCAACAACGCGTTCCTTGTCCGCAACGAAACGGTGAAGGATGAAGAAGGGCTGCGCGACCTGAACCGGAAGATCGTGGCGCTCGGCGATGAACTGGGCATTCCCGTCGTCGCCACGGGGGATGTGCATTTTCTGAACCCGGAGGACGCGATCTACCGCGCCATCCTCATGAGCGCGAGGGATTTCAAGGACGCGGAACAGCAGGCGCCGCTGTATTTCAAAACGACGGAAGAAATGCTCGATGAGTTCTCCTACCTGGGCGAGGAAAAGGCGCTTGAGGTCGTCGTCACGAACCCGAACGCGATCGCGGATTCCTGTGACAGGCTCAAGGCGTTCCTTTCGGAAAAAGGGACGTATGCGCCCACGTTTGAAGGGGCAAATGAGGAATTGCGCGGCATGGCGGAAAAACGCGCCCATGAGATCTACGGCGACCCGCTGCCGGAGGTGGTGCAGGCGCGGTTGGAAAAGGAACTCAATTCCATCATCGGCAATGGCTATGCAACGCTGTATCTGCTTGCGCAGCGGCTTGTGCACAAATCCAATTCGGACGGTTACCTCGTTGGCTCGCGTGGCTCGGTCGGATCCTCGTTTGTGGCCACGATGGCGGGCATCACGGAGGTGAACCCGCTGCAGCCGCATTATGTTTGCCCGAACTGCAAGCACAGCGATTTTGATGTGGACCGCACAAAATATGCCTGCGGCGTGGACATGCCGGATGCGAACTGCCCTGTGTGCGGCACAAAATACAAAAAGCTCGGCTATGAGATCCCCTTTGAGGTGTTCCTTGGCTTCAAGGGCGATAAAACGCCGGATATCGACCTGAACTTCTCCGGCGAATATCAGCCGGTCGCGCACAAATACGTGGAGGAGATGTTCGGCGAAGGCCATGCCTTTCGCGCGGGCACGATCTCCGGCCTGAAGGAGAAAACGATCTACGGCTACATCAAGGGCTATTGCGAGCAGCAGGGTGTGAGTTTCAACAAGGGTGAGACGGATCGCCTTGTTGCGGGCTGCGTGGGCGTGAAACGCACCACAGGGCAGCACCCGGGCGGCATCGTCATCGTGCCGCAGGAAAACGACATCATCGAATTCTCCCCGGTGCAATACCCTGCGGACAAAAAGGAAAAAAACACCATCACCACGCATTTTGACTTCCACGCCATGGATGACAGGCTGGTGAAACTCGATATCCTCGGCCATGATGACCCGACGGTGCTGCGCATGCTGGAGGACATTACGGGCATCGACCCGAAGACCATCCCGCTCGACGACCCGGATACGATGGAGATCTTCCGCTCACTGAATTCCCTTGGTATCTCGCTGGATGAGCTTGGCTGCGATGTGGGCTGCCTTGCGATCCCGGAGTTCGGAACGAGCTTTGTGCGCGGCATGATCATGGAAACGCGGCCGACGACGATGGAGGAGCTTGTGCGCATTTCCGGCCTTTCCCATGGTGAAAACCTGTGGCTTGGCAACGCGCAGGATCTCATCGCGGCGGGGACGGCGACGCTTCCTCAGGTCCCCTGTACGCGCGATGATATCATGAATTATCTCATCCTGCGCGGCGGTGACCCGTCCTTATCCTTTAAGACGATGGAAAGCGTCCGCAAAGGAAGGGGCGTTTCTCCGGAGATGGAGGCAGCGATGCGCGCTATCGACACGCCGGAATGGTATATTGACGCCTGCAAGAAAATCAAATACATGTTCCCGCGCGCGCACGCGGCGGCATATGTGATGATGGCCTTCCGCGTGGCGTATTTCAAGGTACATCTGCCGCTTGCATTCTATTCGGTATATTACACCGTGCGCGCCGATGCGTTTGACATCGCCGCGGCTGCAGGCGGGGCGGAGCGCGTATTGAAGAACATCAAGGCGCTGCGCCAGAAGGAGAAGGACAAGACCATCGAAACCAAGGAAGAGGATCTGCTCGTGATTCTCGAGGTGGTGTACGAGATGAACCTGCGCGGGATCGAGCTTTTGCCGGTGGATCTTATGAAATCCAAAGCGAAGCGGTTCGTGATTGAAGGCAATGCGATCCGCCCGCCGTTTTCCTCGATCGCGGGCGTGGGCGAGAACGCCGCGATCGGCATTGAGGAGGCGCAGACCGGCGGCGTATTCTGTTCCGTGGAGGATTTCCGGGTGCGCACAAAGGCAAACAGCGCCGTGATTAATGCGATGCGCGCGCAGGGCTGCTTTGAAGGCTTGCCGGAAACAAACCAGCTCACGCTGTTTTAAGGCCAAACACAGGGCAAAAATGAAGATTGTGCTTGCTTAAAACGGCATGACCTGTTATAATGTTCTTGTTGGTCAGCAAAAGCTGTATTTGAGGTTTGAAAGAGTGGGCGTTTATCCCGCTCTTTTGTTTTGAAGGAGAGGGAACGGATTGAAGATCACAGAAGTGGTGGATCAGGCCGTGCGCGCAACGGTTGAGGCGCTGGGCTTTGAGCTGGATGAAGTAGAATATCAGAAAGAGCAGGGAAACTGGGTGCTCACCCTCTATATCGACGCGCCCGGAGGTGTAACGCTCGATGACTGCGAGCGCGTGAGCCATGCGGTCGACCCCATTTTGGATGAGGCGGATCCGATCCCGGACGCATACTATCTTTCCGTGTCCTCCATCGGCCTTGACAGGCCGCTCAAGAAGGACAGGGACTTTGCCCGAAACGTCGGAAATAAGCTTGACGTAAAGCTTTATGCCCCGGTGAACAAAAAGAAGGAGTTTCTGGGCACGCTCGTTTCCTTTGATGCGGATTTCTTCACCATTGCCCTTGTGGGAAAGGATGGCGCGGTGGGAAACGAAATGACCATCGCCCGGAAGGATGCGGCGCTGGTGCGCCCGCATATCGACTTTGCATAAGCGCAGGGCCGGAAGCAGAACATCGAACATAATTTATTCGTAATTTATTAGTAAAGATAAAACGGAGGAATCATCAATGAACGCCGAATTCATGGAGGCACTCAACGCAATTGAAAAAGAGCGCGGCATCAGCAAGGATATCCTGATCGATGCTTTCGAATCCGCGCTGATCGCGGCATATAAGCGCAATTATGGCACCACGGGCAATGTGCGCGCCGTGGTGGACCGGGACACGGGCGAGGTGCAGATCTTCGCGTCCAAGACGGTGGTGGAAGAGGTGGAAGATCCTCATGCCGAGATCTCTCTGGAGAAGGCCCGCGCGATCAACCCGCTCTATGAAGTCGGCGACGTGCTGGAAGAAGAGGCGAACCCCCGCAGCTTTGGCCGCATTGCGGCGCAGACGGCGAAGCAGGTCGTGGTGCAGCGCATCCGCGAGGCGGAGCGCGGCGTCATCTTCGATGAATACGTGGAAAAGGAGAATGAGATCCTGACCGCCATTGTGCAGCGCGTGGAAAAGGGCGGCGTTTTCGTTGAGCTCGGCAAAACGGACGGCCTCATCGCCATGAACGAAACGATACCCGGCGAGGAATACAACAACAACGACCGCATCAAGGTCTATGTGCTGGAAGTGAGAAAGACCAATAAGGGACCGCAGGTGCTTGTTTCCCGCACGCATCCGGGCCTTGTGAAGCGCCTGTTCGAGCTCGAGGTGCCGGAGATCCAGAGCGGCGTGGTGCAGGTGAAATCCATTGCGCGCGAGGCAGGCTTCCGCACGAAAGTTGCGGTATTCTCCTCCGATCCGCAGGTGGATGCGGTCGGCGCATGTGTAGGCCAGCGCGGCATCCGCGTGGAGCGCATCGTCAATGAGCTGCATAACGAAAAGATCGACATCATTGAATGGGACAGCGACCCGGCTGTTTATATCGCAAAGGCGCTGAGCCCGGCGAAGGTGCTCATGGTTTATATCAACGAGGTCGAAAAGGCTGCGAAGGTGATCGTGCCGGATAACCAGCTTTCCCTCGCCATCGGCAAGGAGGGGCAGAATGCGCGCCTTGCGGCGAAGCTTACCGGCTGGAAAATCGACATCAAGAGCCAGACGCAGGCTGAGGAAGAGATCGCCCTTTACGATGCGGAGCCTGCCGGAGAAGTGCAGGAATAAAACCGGGAGGAGGTGTGCGTATGGCAGCTGGGAAGAAGATCCCGATGCGGATGTGTGTGGGCTGCAGGCAGATGCGGCCGAAAAAGGAACTTTTGCGCATCGTGCGCACGCCGGAAAACGAGATCCGGCTTGACAGAACCGGTAAAGCCTCCGGGCGCGGCGCGTATATTTGCCCTGCGGCGGAGTGCCTGGAAAAGGCGCAGAAGATTCGCGCGCTGGAGCGTGCGCTGGAGCACAAGGTGGAGCCCGAGGTGTTCCTGCGCCTGAAAGAGGAGATCACTGCGGGTGAATGAAGCAAAGCTGCGCGGTGCGATGGGATTTGCCATGCGCGCCGGGAAATGCATCGCGGGCGATTTTGCCTGCGAACGTGCGGTGAAGCGCGGAAACGCGCGGCTGGTGCTGCTTGACACGGCAGCTTCCGCTGCGACGCAGGAACGGTATTCGGGCCTGTGCGAGCGCGCCGGAATCCCCTGCGTTGCCGTCCCGGATATGGGGCGGGCGATCGGCAAGGATGGGCGCATGGTCGCGGTGGTTACAGACGCACGGTTCGTACAGATGATACTCGATGCATCCGCATCGGAAAAGAACGCAAATTAACACGGGGGTGGCATAATGGCGAAAGCAAAGTTTATCGATTCTGCAAAGGAGCTGGAGCAGCAGGCGAAGCAGCTTTTTGAGCGGGTCAGGAAAACGCATACCGATATGGGCACAACGCTGCAGGAAGTGCGCCGCGCCGAGGGTAAGCTGATAGAAAAAGAAAAGGCGGCCGAAAAGGAGCGCATCGAGAACGAGCGTGCGGAGCGCCTGCGCGAGCTGCTCGCTTCCGATGAGAGCCTTGCGTTCCACGTGGGCGAGCCGGATGAAGAGCTGCCTGTGGAGCAGCCGCAGAAAACGCCGGAAGCGCAGCATGAAGAAAAGGTGGAGAAACAGGAAATACCGCAGCAGAAACCCGAAACTGCACCGGAGCAGCCCAAAACGCCGGAGGTGAAACCGGAGGAGCGCAGGGAAACGGAAGAAAAAGCGCAAAAGCCGGTGGAGCAGCCTGTGCGTGCGGAGCAGCAAAAGCCTGCTGAGCCCCCGAAACCGGCGGAGCGGAAGCAGCCGGCTGCCGCTGAGCCGCGCCGGCAGGAACAGAGGCCGCGTACACAGCAGGGCGGCTATCAGGCACAGCCGCAGGCGCAGACCGCTTATCAGCAGCGCGGCGGTCAGCAGCGCCCGCAAAACCAGGGTGGCTATCAGCAGCGCCCGGCAGGCCAGGGCAATTATCAGCAGCGCCCCGCAGGGCAGCAGCGTCCGGCAGGTCAGGGCGGCTATCAGCAGCGCCCGGCGGGTCAGCAGCGCCCGGCAAGCCAGCCGCGCGCAGAAGCGGTCCCGCTGCCGGGAACGGGCAAGGAACAACGTTCCTACGACCCCGGGAAGAACGCGCATACCCGCACGCGGGATGATGAACGCAACAAGACGAAGAACAAGAAGACGCTCATGAAGGAGACCGCGCCCACGGCCCGCGGCTGGGATGATGACGGTGCATACGGCTCCCGGAAAAAGAAAAAGCAGCAGGCGCCCGTGCATAAGCCGGAACCTGTAAAGATCGAGAAAGCGGTGATTACCTCGGAAACCATTACAGTAAAGGAACTCTCCGAAAAGATCGGCAAGCCGGCGGCGGAGATCATCAAGAAGCTCTTTATCCTCGGCATTATGGCCACGATCAACCAGGAGATCGATTTCGACACCTGCTCGCTGATCGCGTCCGATTACGGTATCGAGCTGGAACACAATGTCGCCAAGACCTTCGAAGAAGTTCTTCAGGAGAGCAGCGACGAAGTGGATGAATCCAGCGAGCTTGTGGAGCGCCCGCCTGTCGTGACCATCATGGGCCACGTTGACCATGGCAAGACCTCCCTGCTTGACGCGATCCGCAACAGCAGCATTACGGAAGGCGAGGCCGGCGGTATCACACAGCACATCGGCGCTTATACCGTTACCTGCAACGGCCGCACGATCACCTTCATCGATACGCCGGGCCATGAGGCGTTCACCTCCATGCGCGCGCGCGGCGCACAGGTGACGGATATCGTCATCCTCGTCGTTGCGGCGGATGACGGCATCATGCCGCAGACCGTTGAGGCGATCAACCATGCCAAGGCAGCGGAAGTGCCGATCATTGTTGCCATCAACAAGATGGATAAAGACACCGCGAACCCGGAGCGCGTCAAGCAGCAGCTTACGGAGTATGGCCTCGTCAGTGAGGAATGGGGCGGCGACACCATCTGCGTACCCGTTTCGGCAAAAACGCAGATGGGCCTTGATAACCTCCTCGAGATGGTTCTTCTTGAGGCCGACGTGCTCGAACTCAAGGCCAACCCCAACCGCCTTGCGAAAGGTACGATCATCGAGGCGGAGCTCGATAAGGGGCGTGGCCCGATCGCGACCGTGCTCGTTCAGAACGGCACGCTTAAAATCGGCGACACCATCGTTGCCGGCACGGCATATGGCCGCGTGCGTGCCATGGTGGATGACAAGGGCAGGCGCGTCAGCAAGGCCGGCCCGAGCCAGCCTGTTGAGGTGCTCGGCTTCTCCGAAGTGCCTGCTGCGGGCGACACCCTGAACGTTGCGGAGATCGACAAGCTCTCCCGCCAGGTAGCGGAGGAGCGGCGCGACAAGCAGAAGGCTGAGCAGCTCAAGAACCTTTCCAAGGTCTCTCTGGATGATCTCTTTAACCAGATCGCAGAAGGGCAGATCAAGGACCTCAACATCATCGTCAAGGCGGATGTGCAGGGTTCTGTGGAAGCTGTCAAGCAGGCGCTTGAAAAGCTCTCCAACGACGAGGTGCGCGTCCGCTGCATTCACGGCGGCGTAGGTGCGATCACGGGTTCGGACATCATGTTCGCTTCGGCTTCCAACGCCATCATCATCGGCTTCAACGTGCGCCCGGATGCGGCGGCACGCGCGGCGGCCGAAAAGGAAAAGGTGGATATGCGCCTCTACCGCGTCATCTACAACGCGATCGAGGACATTGAAAAAGCCATGAAGGGCATGTTCAAGCCTGTTTATGAAGAAAATACGCTTGGACGCATTTCCGTGCGCAACACATTCAAGGTCAGCGGTGTCGGCACGATCGCGGGCGCATATGTGCAGGACGGCAAGGTCACGCGCAACGCGCAGGTGCGTGTGGTGCGCGACGGCATCGTGATCCACGAGGGCAAGATCGCATCCCTCAAGCGCTTTAAGGACGATGTGAAGGAAGTTGCCACGGGCTATGAATGCGGCATCGGCATTGAAAACTTCAACGATATCCGCGAAGGCGATACCATCGAGGCATTCGAGATGGTGGAGGTCAAACGGTAAACGGCAAACCCGGAAAAGGAGCAGGCAGCTGCCTGCTCCTTCAAAAACTGATGAGGAGAATCCATGGCAAACATAAGATATGACAGGATCAACGAAGAGGTCAAAAAGGCCATCAGCGAGATCGTGCGCGAAATGAAAGACCCGCGCATTTCGCAGATGACGACGATCATGAGCGCGGAGGTCACAAACGATCTGAAGCAGGCCAAAGTGCGCGTGAGCGTCTATGACCCGGACGATGCGGTGCGGGAGGCATCCGTTGCGGCGCTTAACCGCGCAGCCGGCTTTATCCGCCATGAGCTTGGGACGCGGGTCGACCTGCGCGCACTGCCGCAGCTGAAATTCACGCTGGATAATTCCATTGAATACAGCGTGCATATCGCGCAGATATTGAACGACCTGAATAAGGACAAAAAGGAACAGCAGGGCGAACAGGAAAACTGAGCGCACTGTAAAAATCGCATGAAAAAGGAGCGTGCAGCATGCAGGAGGAGGCGCTGCGCAGCGTTGCTGCGTTCATAAAGGAAAACGACGGGTTTACGGTGATCGCCCACACCTCGCCGGATGGCGATGCGCTGGGCGCTTCCCTTGCGCTTTGCGGCGCGCTGAACCGCATGGGCAAACGCGCGGAGGTCGTCTGTGAACAGCCTGTGCCGCGTGTTTATACGTTCCTGCCGGGCGCGGAACAGGTGCGCCTGCCGGAACAGGCGGTGCAGATGGAGAATGTTATTGCGGTGGACTGTGCCGACCGGGAGCGGATGGGCGCGGCGTTCCGCCTGTTTGACAATGCGGCGCATACCTGTAACATCGACCACCATCCGAGCAACGACCGTTATGCGGAACTGAATGTGGTGGATGACAAGGCTGCAGCGGCGGGAGAGATCGTGGCGTCACTTCTGGAGCTGGTTTTGCCGGAACTCGACGCAGCGCTTGCGACCTGCCTGTATACGGCTCTTATGACGGATACGGGGAACTTTGCTTACAGCAACACGCGCCCGGAGACATTTCACCTGGCGGCGCGGCTGCTTGCGGCGGGGGCGGACAACGCGGAGCTGAACCGGCTCGTGTACCGCATGGTTCCCTTCGCGAAGCAGAAGCTTTTGGGCCGCGCGCTCGATCATATGGAACTTCTCTGCGAAGGCAGGCTCGGCATTTCCCATGTGACGCTTGCCGACCTTGCGGAGACGGGCGCAAACGCAGAGGATACGGAAGGCATCATCGAGCATGTGCGGGACATCGAGGGCGTGGAAGTGGCGCTCTTCCTGCGGGAGACGGATTCCGGCATGTTTAAGGCGAGCCTGCGCTCAAAAAAAGCAGCGGATGTCGGCGCAGTCGCACAGACGCTGGGCGGCGGCGGGCACAAGCATGCGGCGGGATATACCGCCAATGGGCCGCTTGATGCGGCGCGCGCGGAAGCCGTGGCGCACTGTGAATGCGCATTGAGGAAAGTATGGAAGGAATTGTAAACGTTTTGAAGCCGCCGGGAATGACTTCATCCAACGCGGTGGCGGATGTCAGGCATATTTTCAACATGAAACGCGTGGGGCACACGGGCACGCTCGATCCGGGCGCGGCCGGTGTGCTGCCCATCTGCCTCGGGCGGGCGACGCGCCTGTTTGATTACCTTGTGGACAAGGAAAAGGAATACTATGCTGAGATCGCATTTGGCTGTGCGACCGATACGCAGGATTCCTATGGCGCGGTGATTGCGCGCGGCGAAGGAAGGGTCAGCGCGGAGCAGCTTTCCGCTGTGCTCCCGGCTTTTGTGGGCGAGATCGAACAGATCGCACCGATGTATTCTGCCGTGTGCGTGGATGGCAAGCGACTGTATCAGCTTGCGCGCGAAGGGGCGGATACGGTGCAGAAAACACGGCGCGTTACCATACATGCGCTCGAATCCGTTACGCAGACTGCGGAAAACCGCTTTCTCCTGCGTGTGCAATGCTCAAAGGGAACCTATGTGCGCACGCTCTGCAACGACATCGGCGCGGCGCTTGGCGTTCCGGCGCATCTTTCGTTTTTGCTGCGCAGCCGCTCCGGCGCGTTTGGCGTAGAGCAGGCATATTCCATTGCGGAACTTGCAGAACTCAAAGAAGAGGGAATGCTTGCGCAGACGCTCATCAGCGTGGAGGATGCGCTCATGCACCTGCCTGAGGCACGGCTTGACGGGCTTTCTGCTCGCAATGCGCGGATCTTGACGAATGGTGCGGAAGTGGCGCACCCTGTGCTTGCAAGCCTGCCGGAGGGTATGCCTTTGCGTGCCTACGCCAACGGAAAATTCCTGGGCGTAGGGCTCATTGCAGCGGGAAAGCTGCATGTTACAACGTTCTTTGGAGAGGAGACAAAGCAGGATGCGGAATGAAACACAGGGCAGCGTGATCGCTCTGGGCACGTTTGATGGCGTGCATGCGGGCCACCGCGCTCTGCTGCATCAGGCGGTGGAGCTTGCGGATGCGCTTCATGCAGCGCCGCTGGTATATACGTTCCGAAATCACCCACTCTCGCTGTTTGGCCGGGAACCCCGGCTTCTTATGACGGCGGAAGAGCGCATTGCGGCGCTCACCGCGATGGGGCTTCCCGTTGCGGCGGATGTGTTTGATGCGTCGTATGCCTCCACGCCGCCGCGGGATTTTGTGCGCATGCTTGTAGAGCGCTTTGCGCTTCGCGGCGTTGTTGCCGGCTTTAATTACACGTTTGGAGATCGCGGCGCAGGGGACACTGCGCTGTTGCAGGCGCTTGGGCAGGAAATGGGCTTTGCCGTGCGCATACTTGAGCCTGTTTCCTATGAAGGCGAACCGGTATCGAGCACGCGGATTCGCGCCTGCCTGGAGCAGGGGAGGCTTCCTGAAGCCAACGCCATGCTGGGGATGCATTATGCGCTTTCCGGCACGGTGGCGGCAAACCGGCGCATCGGCCATGCGCTCGGCTTCCCGACGGCGAACCTGGAAGGATACGGGAACAAAGTGCTCCCGCTCCCGGGCGTATATGCAACGCGGGCGTTTGTTGCGGGGGAAGTGTTTAATGCGGTCACAAACGTTGGGAATAACCCGACGGTCGAAGGGCGCGTGACAACGGTGGAAACGCATCTGCTGGATTTTTCGCGGGACATTTACGGCATGCCGCTCCGCGTGGAATTCGTGGAATTCCTGCGCGGTGAAGTGAAATTTTCCGGCCGGGAAGCGCTTGCGGCGCAGATTGCATCCGATGCTGCGCGTGCCCGCGAAATTTTAACAAAACAAGCTGAATTGCGGTTTACAAGCTGCTTTCGGTATGGTATACTTCCATGGTGCAAGAACCGTTAGCTGTGTTTTGCGACACTCCGACGCTTGACTCGGTTCACGGCAATTTATAATTCAGGAGGAAACTTCAATGGCAACCAAACAGGAAATCATCGCGGAATTCCAGCTTCATGAGGGCGATACCGGTTCTCCGGAAGTGCAGATCGCTCTTCTGACCGAGCGCATCAACCACCTCAACGAGCACCTTAAGCTCAACAAGAAGGACCATCACTCCCGTCGCGGCCTTCTCAAGATGGTCGGTCAGCGCCGCGGCCTTCTCAACTACCTGAAGGACACGGACATTGAGCGTTACCGCGCGATCGTTGCGCGCCTTGGCCTGCGCAAATAAGCTGATTTCAAACAACAGAAAATGCCGGCGGAATTTGTTCCGCCGGCATTTGCGTTTTTGGTGCGTTCTGTGAAACAGCGCGTTATTGCTGGCCTTGCCGGCCTTCGCAATCCTGCAGCGCCTCTTCAAGCGCCGCAATGCGCATGCGCAGCTTCGTAAGCTCCATTTCGACCGGGTCAGGCAGGTTTACCTGATCGAGGTCGATCGGGTCACGCGGGCTTGCTGAGACAGCTTTTGCGGTGGGGCAATCCGGTACGGAGGCGCAATCCGAAGCGCCGGGTATACAGGCGGGCGTTCCATCTGCCGTGCGGGGGCAGCCTGCGATCTTCACCACATGCCCGGGCACGCCGACAACGGTTGCATAAGGCGGCACATCCTTCAGGACAACCGCACCTGCGCCGATCTTCGCATGATCCCCGACGGTGATGGGGCCAAGCACGCGCGCGCCGGAAGCAACCATCACGTTGTTGCCGATATTCGGGTGACGTTTGCCCGTTTCCTTGCCTGTGCCGCCGAGGGTCACGCCCTGATAGAGCGTGACGTTATCCCCGATGACTGTGGTTTCTCCGATCACGACACCCATGCCGTGGTCGATAAAAAGCCGCTCGCCGATGATGGCGCCGGGGTGGATTTCGATGCCTGTGAAGAAGCGGGAAAGCTGGGACACACAGCGCGCAAGCATCTTCATACCGTGGGTATGGAGAAAATGCGCTGTGCGGTGGCTGCGTACAGCGTGAAAGCCCGGGTAGCAGAGAAAAACCTCAAAGCCGCTTCTTGCGGCGGGGTCGCGCTCGAGAACGCAGCGGATATCGCTTTTCAGCCGTTCGAACATTTTGTTCATTCCTTTTCTGATGATCTATGCTATCATACCACGAAATCATGTGTTTTGGAATCATGACCATGGTATACAGCATGATATTATAGTATGCATTTTCTGTCACGCGGGTTTGGCCATGCGGAGAACGGCAAAGCAAAAAGCGGGCGTTTGACGGCCCGCCTGCCTGCGCCAGTGCTTGCGCTTACAGCTTTGCGCGGAACACTCCGGAGGTTTCTCCCCAGGGGTGATAGCCTGTCCCGATGCGCGTGAAGCCGTATTTTTCATAAAAACCAACATGGTCGCTGCAAAGGTACAGATAAGGGAAGCCCGCAGCGCGCGCATCCGCCTTTCCCCGTTCGATGAGCAGGCTCCCATAGGCATGCCCACGGTGGGAAGGCTCGATATACAGCGCGCAGAGCCAGGGGTAAAGATCCATGCGGCTGATAAAATCATTTGTGATGAGCCCCGCGCAGCCGATGACCGCATCGCCGTCTGTGAGCAGATACCATTGCGGCAGGGGCGCGTCGGCGTCGACCGCATAGTGGATACAATCGTCATAGACCATTTTACTTGCTTCGCTGGCCCATTTTTCCTGAAAATAGCGGATCATGCGCTCCGCGCTTTCCGGGTGTTCCCGTACAGAAATGATTTCCAAATTACGATTCCTCCAATTTCCTTCCAATTTTCCTTCCAATGTAAAGCAAATGCTCCGCAAACGGCAGTGCATCCGGCAATTCCGCAAGGCGTACGCCGAGATCCAGCCAGGTTTTGTACACGGCTTCCGGCTGGGCATAGAGCCGGTCGGAACAGGGGGCAAACATGGCTTCGCTCGAGAGAAAATGCAGCGTTTCGAGCGGGAATCCTGCCATGAACGGCAGCACGTTCTGGTGCCGCTCGAAATAGGCGTCCGTAAACGCGCGGCCGGCGAAGGGCTTTTCCTGCACCAGCAGCTCAAACAGATCGAGAACGCCGGGGTTGAGCACATCCTCCGGGTAATCCCGCATGTCGTAGATCAGCCCGGCATATGAGCCGATATAGGCCACGGCGATCGTGCCGCCGGGCTTCAGGCGGGAAAGTGCGGCGCGCATGGCAGTCTCACGTTCCTGCTCTTCCAAAAGGTGATACATCGGCCCCATGAGGAGAACATGGTCGAACATTTCATCCGTAAGCGAGGCGAGCTCCCGTGCATCGCCCGCAAAAGCGGTGAGGGGAAGGCCAGCTTCTTTTGCCTTTTTCAGCGCAAAAGCTGCGTTCGCGGGCGAAAGGTCACAGAGCGTCACCTGCACACCCTTTTCAGCGAAAGCAAGCGCATAGCGCCCCGGCCCGCCGCCGAGATCGAGCAGCGAGTCGCCCGGCTTGATGTAGCGGGAAAGGAAGTTCATGTTGATGTCGAACTCAAGCCTCTCTTTTGCAAGGCGGTCCCATTCTTTTTCAACAGAAGCGTCATAGTAGGCTTTCACGTTTTCCGTATGTGTGCCCATGCGCAGCCCTCCTTTGCGGTGAAATTGTCCCGATTATACGCCGGTGACCGGCGACTGTCAATGCAAGCATGATACAGCATTTTCCACTTCCGGAAAAGGGCTGTTGTGATATACTTGAAAAAGAACGGAATGGGGGAAGGGAAAAGCCATGTTTACGGAAACGGAATATGCCGCGCTGCTTGTGCGCCTTGCGGAACTGGGGGATGAGAAATACCGTGCGTTCAACGAAAGCCTGATGCCGGGAACGACCGGAACCTATGGCGTGCGCGTTCCCGTGCTCCGCGCAATCGCGAAGGAGATCGCAAAGGCGGACGCTGAAGGTTTTCTCGCTGCCGCGCGGGATGACACGCATGAAGAACGCATGCTGCAGGGCCTTGTGATCGCATCGATGCGCTGCACGGAGGCTGCGCGCGTGGAGTGGTTGCGCATCTTTATTCCGAAGATCGACAACTGGGCGGTGTGCGATGTGATCTGCGGCAGTTTGAAAACCGCCGCAAAGAACCGTGAAGCATACTGGGCATTCCTTGCGCCATATCTTGCCTCGGAGCGTGAATTTGAGGTACGCTTTGCCGTGGTGCTGCTGCTATCGCAGTTCATTGCGGAAGAATGGATCGACACGGTGCTGGCGGCGCTCGCGGGCGTTTCACACGAAGGCTATTATGTGAAAATGGCGGTTGCCTGGGCAATTTCGGCATGTTTCGTGAAATTCCGGGAAAAGACACTTCCATTGCTGGAGAGCAGCACGCTTGACGATTTCACGGCGAACAAAGCAATACAGAAATGCTGCGAATCCTTCCGCGTGAGCGAGGCGGACAAAGCGCTGCTGCGCGGATTGAAACGCAGGCAGGAATAAGATGGTTTTATAATCAGAATACGGGCATGCAGAATACGGACATGGTCAAATTCGGAAAAATGTTCCTGAAGCTATTTACAGAAAGCCCGTCATGTTGTACAATGAACAAGCACTAACCACAATATTTGGGTGCATAGTGAATTAAAATCAATATATATAGTATATTTTTATTCAACATTTAGGGGGAGACACCGCTATGACACGCCTGAGCAAAAACGCCGTTACCGTGCTGGAACGCAGATACCTGGCCAGAAATGAAGCATCTGAACTCATTGAAACGCCGGAGGGCATGTTCCGCCGTGTTGCGGATGCAATTGCTGCGGGCGATAAAAAATACGATCCGGGCGCCGATACCGCCGCGCTTGCGGACAAGTTCTATGAAATCATGACGGAGCTCCTGTTCATGCCGAACTCGCCCACGCTGATGAACGCAGGCAAGCCGCTCGGCCAGCTTTCCGCATGCTTCGTGCTGCCGGTGGCGGATTCCATGCCCGAGATCTTTGAGGCGGTGAAGAACGCGGCGCTCATCCATAAGAGCGGCGGCGGAACGGGCTTCTCCTTCTCGCGGCTCAGGGCCTCCGGTGCAACGGTGCGTTCCACGGGCGGTGTAGCCTCCGGCCCGATCAGCTTCATGAAGGTGTTCAACGCGGCGACTGAGGCCGTCAAACAGGGCGGTACGCGCCGTGGCGCAAACATGGGCATCCTGCGCGTGGATCACCCGGACATCGTTGATTTTATCCAGTGCAAAAAGGATACTTCCGAGATCACAAACTTCAACATTTCCGTGGGCCTCACGGAGAAGTTTATGGAAGCCGTGGAGCGCAACGAGGAATATGACCTCATTGACCCGCGGGATAAATCCGTCGTGGCGCGCAAGAACGCCCGCGAGGTGTTTGACCTCATCGTGGACATGGCGTGGAACAACGGGGAACCCGGCATCGTGTTCCTGGATCGCATGAACCGCGACAATGTCGTCCGCGAGGTGGCGGGTGAGATCGAATCCACAAATCCCTGCGGCGAGCAGCCGCTCCTGCCGTATGAAAGTTGCAACCTCGGTTCGCTGAACCTTGCGCGCATGCTGCGGGAGAAGGATGGAAAATATGAGATCGATTATGACCTTCTCGGCGAGACGGTGGACACGGCGATCCACTTCCTCGACAACGTGATTGAAGTCAACAAGTACCCGCTGCCGCAGATCGAGGAGATGACGCTTGCCACGCGCAAGATCGGCCTTGGCGTCATGGGCTTTGCGGACATGCTCTATCGCCTTGGCATCCCGTATAATTCCGAAGAGGGCATTCAGGTCGCAAACGACGTGATGGGCTTCATCAACGAGCGTGCGCACGCGGCCTCCATCGCGCTTGCGGAGAAGCGCGGCGCGTTCCCGCTGTATGAAAAGAGCACGCTTGCCGCGGGCGGCAAGCCTTACCGCAACGCGACCTGCACCACCATCGCGCCTACGGGCACGATCTCGATCATCTGCGGCGCGTCCAGCGGCGTTGAACCGCTCTTTGCGCTTTCGTTCGTGCGCAACGTCATGGATGACGATGAGCTGCCCCAGGTCGACCCCTATTTTGCGGAGGTTGCAAAGCGCGAGGGCTTCTATTCCGATGCGCTCATGCGCCGCATCGCGAAGGAGGGCACGCTTGCGCATATCGACGAGGTGCCGGAGCATGTGAAGCGCGTGTTTGTCACGGCACACGATATCTCGCCCAAATACCATATCCGCATGCAGTCCGCCTTCCAGCGGCATACGGACAACGCCGTTTCCAAAACCGTGAACTTCCGCAATGAGGCTACCCGCGAGGAAGTTGCCGAGGTGTTCACGCTTGCCTACAAGCTCGGCTGCAAGGGTGTCACCATTTACCGTGACGGCAGCCGTTCCGGCCAGGTGCTCTATGTGGGCGATAAGAAAAAGGACGGTGCGGAAGCCGCGCCTGTCGTGCGGGCCGTCACGCCGCGCCCGCGGCCTGAGATCACCCGCGGCATCACGGAAAAAGTGGTGATCGGCTGCGGCAACCTGTATGTGACCGTAAACTACGATGACGAGGGCATTTGCGAAGTGTTCGCAAACCTTGGCCGCGCGGGCGGCTGCCCGAGCCAGAGTGAAGCGGCAAGCCGCCTCATCTCCACGGCGCTCCGTTCCGGCATGGACGTGAACGCCGTCATCGAGCAGCTCAAGGGTATCCGCTGCCTTTCCACGGTGCGTCAGCGCGCAACGAACCCGAACATCAAGGTGCTTTCCTGCCCGGACGCAATCGGCAAAGTGCTGGAAAAGGTCGCAAAGATCAAGGCGCAGGAGGATGCGGAACGCATGCACAGCGCCGTGATCCCGCCGATCGAAAAGGAACCGCTGACGGATGGCTGCGAGGTCATGGACGGTGCGCCGGCCGAGGTGGGCGCGCCCTGCCCGGAGTGCGGCGCACAGCTCGAGCATGAGGGCGGCTGCGTGATCTGCCGCGCATGCGGATACAGCAAATGCGGCTGAAAACAACACAAAAAGAACGGGAAATCCTGCGCGCGGGAAGAAAAATGGTTTACAACCCGCGCGCATACTGCTAAAATATTAGATGGTGCGTTATGCGCCCTTCCTTGGGCGCATTTCCATATTATGCGACCGCATCGAATACTTCATTTATACCGTGAGGGGGAATCATCACACAATGAAAGATTACACCGCAGCAAACATCCGCAACATCGGTATCTTCGGCCATGGCGGCGAGGGCAAGACCACGCTTACCGAGGCCATGCTTTTCAACGCCGGCCTGCTTGAGCGCCTTGGCCGCGTAGAGAACGGCACCACGACCACGGACTACGATCCGGAAGAGGTCAAGCGCACGATCTCGATTAACGCTGCGCTCGCACCCCTCGAATGGAAAGACGTGAAGATCAACGTCATCGACGCCCCCGGCTTCTTCGATTTCTACGGCGAAGTTGCGGCCGCAATGGCGCTTGCAGATTCCGCGCTGATCGTTGTGGGCGCGGTATCCGGCCCTGTCGTGGGTACGGAAAAGGCCATGGAAATGTGCAAGAAGACCAGCAAGCCGCGCATGATGGTCGTGAACCAGATGGACCGCGAGAATGCGAACTTCGATAAGGTCATGGAGGCCGTGAACGCGAAGTTCGGCACGAGCGTTGTGCCGATCCAGCTCCCCATCATGGAAAAGGGCGCGTTCATCGGTTATGTTGACATCCCCAACATGACGGCGAAGAAGTTCGAAGGCAAGGGCGAGAAGGAAATGCCCATCCCCGCCGCGCTGGAAGGCCGCGCGCAGGAGCTCTATGAAGCGCTCACCGAGGCCGCCGCGGAAGCCGACGAAGCTCTGATGGAGAAGTATTTCGAGGAAGGCGAGCTTTCCCGCGAGGAGATCCTCACCGGCCTGAGCCTTGGCGTAAAGGAAGGCGTGATCACACCTGTGTGCTGCTGCGCGGCACAGCCCAACATCGGCATCCCGACGCTGCTTGACAACCTGGTACACTATATGCCCGCCGCCAACGAAGCGAAGGCGCCCAAGGCTGTGGATGCGAAGACCGGCGAAGCGGTCGAAGTGAAGCAGGACGGCAAGTTCGCGGCGCAGGTCGTGAAGACCGTCGTGGATCAGTTCGGCAAGTACTCCATCATCAAGGTATATTCCGGCGCGCTGGATGCGACCGTTGCTCCCTATAACAGCAACAGTGAAAAGAGCGAAAAGCCCGGCACGATCTATATCATGCGCGGCAAGAAGACCGTGCAGGTCGACAAGCTCATCGCGGGCGATATCGGCGCTCTTGCGAAACTTCAGTTCACCGCCACCGGCGACACCCTCTGCGATGCTACCGCCCCCGTGAAGTTTGAGGCGATCGAATTCCCGAAGCCGTGCATCAGCCTCGCGGTCAGCGCGAAGAAGCAGGGCGAGGAAGACAAGGTGTTCGCCGGCCTCAACAAGCTGCTGGAAGAAGACCCGACCATCGCGCTCGACAAGAACGCGGAAACCGGCGACGTGCTGCTTTCCGGCCTTGGCGAAGTGCACCTCGATGTGGTCTGCGCGAAGCTCAAGAACAAGACCAACGTGGAAGCGCAGCTTGCGGATCCGCGTATCCCGTACCGTGAGACCATCCGCGCCACTGCGGAGGCCGAAGGTAAGCACAAGAAGCAGACGGGCGGCAGCGGCCAGTTCGGCGTCGTCAACATGCGGTTCGAGCCTCTCACGAACGGTGAGGACTTCGAGTTTGTGAACGCGATCGTCGGCGGCGTGGTTCCGAAGGAATACATCCCTGCCGTTGAAAAGGGTACGCGTGAGGCCATGCGCAAGGGCGTTCTTGCCGGCTATCCGATGACCGGCCTGAAGGCAACGCTCTATTTTGGTAAGTATCACCCCGTGGATTCCAAGGAAGTTGCGTTCAAGTCCGCAGCGCGCCTTGCTTACAAGGAGGCCTGCGCAAAGGCATCCCCGGCGCTCATCGAGCCCATCTACCACTATGACATCCTCGTCCCGAGCGATTACGTGGGCGACATCATCGGCGACCTGAACCGCCGCCGTGGCCGCATGCTGGGTATGCATCCTGTGGATGGCGGCACGAGGATCGAGGCGGAAGCGCCCCTTTCCGAGATGTTCAAGTACGCGACAGACCTGCGCTCCATGACGCAGGCGCGCGGTTCCTTCACGAGCGAGTTCGTCCGCTATGAGGATGTTCCCGCCAACGAAGCGAAGAAGATCATCGAAGCTGCCAAGCATGAGGATGACGAAGAAGAATAAGCTGACTGCCCTGCGGGGCATGGCAAAGGGCGCGGATAAAACCGCGCCCTTGTGTTTTTATTGAAATGAAAAGATAGGGGAGATCAGGCGGGAAAACGCTGTTTTCGCAGAAGTTTGCCCCAAATGCATACGATGCTTATGAATGTACCATGCGTTATGCCGAGGGTGCGATCCATCGCAGCGACGGTCTTGCGGTAGCGCATGGGGAAGCTGTAATGCACAAGAACATAATCCGCCGCGCGGATGCGCCCGGCGGCGCGGCGCAGAAACTCCCATGCGGGTGCGCAGACGGAAAAGACCCAGACCGGTGCGCAGAGGATCACTTTTTCATACTGCTCCAGATCGGGCGGCATCGAGGCGAGGGGCATTCCCCAGCGGTGCATGGCAAAGCGGCCGCACCACCAGAAGCCGAGGATCCCTTCCGTGCGTTCTGTGGTTTTGAGTTCAAACAGATTGCCGCCGCATTCCGAAGCAAGCTGCTCCGCGACCTTGCGTACATACCCCTTGCGGGAAAAGTAGACGACGAGCGTTTTCATGCTGCCTGCCTTTCTTTCCGCCAAAGGAAGAAACCGGTAAGCGCTTCCAGCAGGCCGAAGATGAAATACGATGTGGACATGAAGTTGAACGGGAAAATATAGAACTGGATGCAGATCCACAGCATGAGCAGCACGCCGCATACAGCGCCGCAGAGGGAAGCGGCATGATGCTTCCTGCACAGCAGCAGGAACGTGAAAAGCTGCGTCAGCCCATTTACGATGAGAAGCGCAACGCCGGGGAACACAAAATCCTGATACAGCGCTTCGGCAAGCGGCAGCACCTGGAAATAGGGCAGCATCGCATCCATGCCCATTGCATGGCCTGTCGGGTCAAGCAACATGCCGCAGGATCCGGCAACAGCGCCGAGGCCGATAAAGAGCGTCCAGAAATAAAGCCAACGGCGCAGCGTATTTGCTTTCATAGATTGACCTCCATCCGAAAAATCCACCTCATCATACCACGGCAGCGGGGAGAATACAAACGGTACCTTTCATGCCGATCGGATGCGGGATGTATGCTGTTGCGGCGAAACCGGCAGAATTTGGGCACTTTTTCGGATGGGCTCCGCTCTCCAAAAAATTAATTCGGAAAAATGAAAAATAGGGCTTGAAAAATCATGGCAACTGATCTATAATAACACTCGTGCCGTTCCTCCTTAGCTCAGTCGGTAGAGCATGCGGCTGTTAACCGCAGTGTCGTTGGTTCGAGTCCAACAGGGGGAGCCAAAGAAAAAAGTCAGGTTTTACCTGGCTTTTTTGCTTGTATGCTGCGTGCGTATTATCATTGGCTTTGGCGCTCTGGCAACTTTCTGGCAACTTTGCGCGCGCGTGTTCATTTGCCGTCAAAATTTGGTTGATGTCTGCAAAACAATTAAGCATCCGTATGGCTGCAATCATACAGATGCTCGTTCACATGAATTTGTCGGTCAAAATTCTTATATAACTTCACTGAGCTTATCGACGGTACAACCTTTGCTTGCATAATATTCAAACATCTCATTGAGCTTCCCTTTATCATAACTGGTGATACAGTCAGACAAAACATGGACGACATAACCGGCCTTGGCCATATTGTAGCAGGTAGATTTTATGCAAGCCGTGGCATCTGCTCCGGCGATAAAAAACTCGGTGATGTAGCGTGCCTGGATAAAGGCGGCAAATTCTTCACTTGTTAAAGCATTGCTCTTTGTCTTGGCGAAAATGTGATCTGATATGATTTTCAGTTCCGGAACAAACTCGGCACCGCGAGTACCGGACTTAAATGTTCTCGTTCCAGCAGACAGATTGTTGTGCTGAATGTAAACAACGTCCATATTGTTTGCAGCCGCCCAATCAATTGCCTGATTGGTAGTTTCAATGATCTCCCTGTAATTTTTCGTAATGTCATTCTGGAGGTCGATCACGACCAAAGCTTTGTTTTTCATAATACTCCTTTCAAAAATTCCAATTCATCTCGATCTTGCGCTGAGAAAATGTGCCACAATACTGTGTATGATCTACCATATGCTCCAATAACGCCCTTTGGGATATCCTTGTACAAATGGAATGGATATTTTCTTTGCCCCCATTGTCTGCCTCTTTGGTGCGTTACTGTCGCTTCTTCTAGATAGTCCCCTGCGCTGCAAGCACGCTGCTTGTAAGCAGCTTTGCACCCATCACAGCCGTGCCTGACGCACAGCGGAAATCCGGCTTGTGCCAGAGCGGATTGTCAACCTCCTTTTCTCCGCTTCCAAGAAAGTAGAAGAAGGACGGAACATAAGGAGCGTATGCCGCAAAATCCTCGCAGCCCATGCTCGGCTGGGCTACGCGCAGATTCTCTATCCCGCATGCCGCCGCGGCCGCTCGCTTTGCGATTGCGGTCATTGCATGACTGTTGTCGACCGGGCCGTTGAGGGGCATTATGCGAAGCTCCGCTCGGCATTCATAGGCCGCAGCGCCCGTTTCGCAGATCGCCTGGAGCCGTTCGAGCGCACGACTGCGTACGGCTTCGTGCATTGTGCGCAGACTCCCCGTAAGCCTTACCTTATCCACAATGAGGTTTTCTTCCGTACCGCCGTGGATGGAGCAAACGGAAAGAACCGCCGCATCAAGGGGGCTTACGTTGCGGCTTACCACCGTCTGCAAGGCATTTACCAGGCTGCATGCTGCAACGATGGGGTCGGTACAGCTCTCCGGCATGCCTCCGTGCCCTCCCTTGCCGTGGAGCTCCAGCACAAAATCGTCCTTGCCCGCCATCAGGGGTCCTTCCTTTATACCCACTGTACCAAAGGGGAGGGCAGGCTGGTTATGCAAACCGAAGAGCATATCCAATGGCGCTTTTTCAAACAGGCCATGCGCGATAAGCTTTTTTGCCCCTTGTAATATCTCCTCGGCGGGTTGAAAGATAAATACCACATCCCCGCATAGGCTTTCACGCATTTCACTCAATGCCATAGCCGCACCCAAAAGAGCTGCCGTATGCACATCATGGCCACAGGCATGCATGATTCCTGCGTACTTGGAACGATCCGGCCGCTGCACCTGTTCTTCCTGCCGTATGGCGTCGATATCCGCCCGCAGGCCGACCACAGGGCCTGACTTCATGCCTGTAAGCCGCCAGACCGTACCAGTGGTAAGGCCGAGCTCCGCGCGCGAAAAACCGGGCAGCCTCATGAGGACTTCTTCAATCAGGCGCGTAGTTGCGTGCTCTTCGAAGCTGAGCTCCGGCTGCGCGTGCAGCTGGGCTTCGATTTTTTGTATTTCAGGCGCAAGGCGCGTAAAAACATCGGGCATAGCAAAGCTCCTCCTAAAATGCTGCTGTTTATGCTACGAACATTATATCAAATGCAATCGCTGCAGCATACCCATGTATTTTGCTTCCGCTTTCATTTTAGTTTCCAGCAGCCATACAGCTTTTGCCAGCATTTTTCATAAAAAAAGAAAAGCACAATGATAGACCCTATGCACCTCTATAATGGAACGATCGTATCTTATGCTAATCCGCCTTTATCCGCAGCTGTTAACCGCAATGCTGTTGGTTTGGGTCCAACAGGGGACGGCAAAGAAAAAAGCCAGGCTTTACCTGGCTCTTTTGCTGCCTGCCGTTACAGCTGCTGTATTACGGAAAAAAGGCGCTGCTGTTGCTCTGGCGTGAGCATCGGCGCAAGGCGGGCGGCGACATCCTGAAGCGCCTTGTCGTCAAATGCTCCGGCGCTGCGGTATTGCCGCAATTCCTGCATCAGTTCATTGTCGCTTCTGCCGCTGTAATGCTCCACGGCGTTTTGCATTGCCCCGAAAGCGTTGGGATCCACCTGCCCCAAGAGGTCATTGATCTGGGCGGGCTCCAGCGGCAATTGCTCGGAGGCAAGCTCTTCCTGCATGCGATCGCGTATGCTGCGTTTCATGTTTGTTCAGCTCCTTTCGTGCCATATATATGCGCCCGGTGCGGCTTGAGATACGCTGGGAGCAAAAGCGGGGCGGGCTGCATATAATAACATAAGTGGGAAAACCACGAAGGGAGAGGTGCTTATGCAGAAAACGCCGCAGAACATGATGCCGCCGCGCGGCAGACAGCAGAATCAGAACATGGGACGGCCGCAAACACAGCCGGGCAGCCAGGGCAGCGGCCAAAGCATCCCCGCATCGCCGGCACTGGTGATGGCGCGGCGCATCCGGAACGAACAGGGACAGGAGCGCGCAAGGCAGTACCTCATGGCAATGGAGCCGTTCCTTGCGCCGGCGGAGCGTGCGCATATAGCAGAGCAACTGGGCGTAACGCTGCCGGTGCGCCCGGCACAGCAGCAGGCTGCACCCGGCCAGAATACGCCGCCGTTTTCCGGGCAGCCGTTCGGCTCAAGCGGCGGGATGCCGTTTATGGGGAAGGGCGGAATGAACAACCCGCTTCAGATGATGCAGATGTTTTCCGGCCTGAACGGGATGGGAAAGAAAGGCGGCGCACAGGGCGGAGGCGGCATGGGAGACCCTATGATGCTTGCGCAGATGTTTGGCTCGCTGATGGGGAAAAAGTGATTGACACAGTGGACAAAATGTGATACCGTAACGAAGCTCACGAAAAAACAGCACAAATGTTTTCTATAAAAATCATGCCGCCTGCGGTATGAGCTGATTTGCAAGCATGCGCGTTTTATGCGCGTGCTTTGCTGCGCATTTCTTTCTTATGGACAGGCTGCTTTTACAAAGGAGGGGAGACCATGATCGAACTGAAACACATCAACAAAACATTCCGCGTGGCGCGGCGCAACGCCGGGCTTTCCGAGGCGATGCGCTCTCTATTCCACAAGGAATATACGCTGGTGCATGCGCTGAATGATGTGTCCTTCCGCATCGGGGAGGGAGAGATGGTCGGCTACATCGGTCCGAACGGCGCAGGGAAGAGCAGCACCATCAAGGTGATGAGCGGCATCCTCACGCCGGACAGCGGTGAATGTATCATCAATGGCCGCATCCCCTGGAAAGAGCGCAAGGTGCATGTGAAGGAGATCGGCGTGGTGTTCGGGCAGCGTTCCCAGCTTTGGTGGGATGTGCCGGTGATCGATTCCTTTGAGCTGCTCCGGGATGTTTACGCGGTGGACGATGCGGCCTACCGGCATAACCTCGATGAGATGACGGAGCTCTTGAACCTTTCCGAGCTTTTGCGCACGCCGGCACGCCAGCTGAGCCTTGGCCAGCGGATGCGCTGCGAACTTGCGGCATCGCTGCTGCATGATCCGAAGATCCTGTTTCTGGACGAGCCGACCATTGGCCTTGACGCGGTATCCAAGGTGGCTGTACGCGATTTCATCCGCAGGATCAATGCGGAGCGCAAAACCACGGTGATTCTCACGACGCACGACATGCAGGATATCGAGGCGATCGCAGAGCGCATCCTGCTCATCGGCCGGGGGCGGATTCTGCTGGATGGCTCCCTTGCAGAGCTGCAAAAGCGCCACTCCCGCATGAAACGCATCGCCGTGGATTATGCGGATGGCCGCTTCCTGCCGCTGCCGGGATTGACGCTGCAAAGTGGGGAAGCAGGGCGCGCCGTGTTCACGGCGGATATGGATGCGCTTTCCGTTTCGGAAGCGATCGCACACCTTGCAAAAGAGGCGAACATCACGGATATTTCCGTTTCCGGCGCGACGGCGGAGGAGCTCGTGCTTTCCTTGTATGAGGAGTTTCAGATATGAAAAAGTACTGGAGCTTTTTCCGCATGCGTTTCCTGGGCGGCCTGCAATATCGGGCAGCAGCCTGGGCAGGCGTGGCAACACAGTTTGCCTGGGGCTTTTTGCGGCTGTTGATGTTCCGCGCGTTCTATGAGGCGGATGCTGCGGCATTCCCGATGGAGCTCGGCCAGATCGCCTCGTATATCTGGCTGCAGCAGGCGTTTCTTACGGCTTTCGCGGTGTGGTATTTTGACAACGACATCTTTGAATCCATCACGAACGGGACTGTGGCATACGAACTTGCCCGGCCGATGTCCCTTTATTCCATGTGGTTTGTAAAAAACCTTGCGATACGCGTCTCACGCGTTTCGCTGCGCTGCCTGCCCGTGCTTGCAGTGGCGTGCCTGCTGCCTGCGCCATATGGGCTGGGGCTCCCGGCAAGCCCGAAGGCGTTTATATGTTTTGCGGTTGCCATGTTGGGGACGCTGCTGCTTGTGGTGGCGTTTATGATGCTCATATACATTGCGACATTCTACACGCTTTCATCCCTGGGGCTTCGCATTATGGCAGCCGCCGTATGCGATCTTCTGACTGGCGCGCTGATTCCGCTGCCGTTCCTGCCGGAAGAGCTCCGAAAGATCGTGGAGCTAACGCCGTTTGCGGCCATGGAGAACCTGCCGCTGCAGATCTACTGCGGTTCGCTCACAGGCGCTGCTATGGGGAGAGCGATGCTTTTGCAGGCATTCTGGCTTATCGTGTTCATTGCGGGCGGTGCGCTTTGGATGCAGCGCTCGCTCCGGCGCGTTGTCGTGCAGGGAGGTTGAAATGAAAGACGCTTTCAGGCTTTACGGGAAATACTTCTCCATTCACCTGCGCAGCCAGATGGAATATAAGGCATCGTTCCTTATGATGACGCTCGGCCAGTTCCTCGTTTCGTTTTCTGCGCTTTTGACCATTCGCTTCATGTTCCTGCGCTTTTATGAAGTGGATGGCTTTACTTACCCGGAGGTGCTCCTGTGCTTTGCGGTGGTGCTCATGGCCTTTGCCCTTGCGGAATGCTTTGCGCGTGGGTTTGACACGTTCGCATCCATGCTCGGGAACGGCATGTTCGACCGCATCCTTGTGCGCCCGCGCGGGCTGGTGTTTCAGGTGATTGCAACGAAGATCGAGCTTTCGCGCCTGGGCCGCCTGCTGCAGGCTATCCTCGTGTTCTGCATCGCGCTTCCGGAGAGCGGTGTCAGCTGGACTGCGGATAAGATCCTTACGCTCGTGCTGATGGTCGTGGTCGGCGTTGTGGTGTTCACATGCCTGTTCGTGGTCTATGCGGCGCTCTGCTTTTTTACAACGGAGGGGCTGGAAATCATGAACATCTTCACGGACGGCGGCCGGGAGTTCGGCATGTATCCGTTTTCCATTTATGGTAAGGAGGTGCTGCGCTTCTTCACCTATTGCGTGCCGCTTGCGCTGTTCCAGTATTACCCGCTTCTGTACATGACGGGCAGGAGCCAAAACCGGTTTTACATGTTCGTTCCGCTCTTTGGGCTGCTGTTTGTGCTGCCTGCCGTGCTCCTGTGGCAGATCGGCCTCCGGCACTATAAGTCCACGGGTTCCTGACGGCTTGCGCATGCATGGCTTTGCGTATTATAATAAATAGGTCGAATTATGTGCGGAGGTATACATATGCGCGAAAGCAAGGCGAAAAAGGCGGAAAGGATCACAAATGTGCTGCGGCTTCTGAAGGAGACCTACCCGGATGCAAAGCCGGAACTGGACTTCAACACGCCGTTTGAACTGCTTGTTGCGACCATGCTTTCCGCTCAGTGCACGGACAAGCAGGTGAACAAGACGACTGCGGTGCTGTTCCCCAAATACGGCACGCCGGAAGCCTTTGCCGCGCTTTCCGAGGAGGCGCTTGCGCCGTATATCAAAGGCTGTGGGCTGTATAAGACCAAGGGGAAGAACATCATCGCCGCAAGCCGCATTTTGCTGGAACAGTACGGCGGGGAAGTGCCGAACGACCGGGACGCGCTCACGAAGTTGCCGGGCGTAGGCCGGAAAACGGCCAATGTTGTGGTCTCCAACGCCTTTGGAACGCCGGCGATCGCGGTGGATACGCATGTGTTCCGGGTGGCAAACCGCATTGGCCTTGCGGACGCAAAGGATGTGCTGCATACGGAAGAACAGCTCATGGAGAACATCCCGAAGGAAGAGTGGTCCATCGCGCACCACTGGCTGATCTTCCATGGCAGGCGCTGCTGCAGCGCGCGCAACCCGAAGTGTGAAACGTGCAGCGTGCGGGAATACTGCCTGGAGAACCTGAAAAACCAAAAGAAGCAGAAATAAGAGGGCAAACAAATGCAGTTTGTGGATAAAGCAAAAATCGTGATCAAGGCGGGGGACGGAGGCGACGGATGTGCCTCGTTCCACCGGGAAAAATTCGTAATGCGCGGTGGGCCGGATGGCGGCGATGGCGGGCGCGGCGGAAGCGTCGTGTTTCTGGCCGACCCGAACATGAATACGCTGCTTGACTTCCGTTTTGCGCGGCATTACCGCGCGGAACGCGGCGAAAACGGGCGCGCGCGTATGTCCAGCGGCAAAAATGGGGAAGACCTTGTGATCCGCGTGCCGGTCGGCACCCTTGTGCGGGATACGGAAACGGGGCGCATCGTTGCGGACATGAACAAGCCGAACCGCACGCGCGTCGTGCTTCACGGCGGGCGCGGCGGGCGCGGAAATGCCCGCTTTGCGACGCCGACACGGCAATCGCCGCGCTTTGCGCAGCCCGGGCAGAAAACGGTGGAGCATGAGGTGGAGCTTGAGCTGAAAACCATTGCGGATGTGGGGCTGATCGGCCTGCCGAACGTGGGCAAATCCACGATTCTTTCCGTGCTGACGAGCGCGAAGCCGAAGATCGCGAACTATCACTTTACGACGCTTACGCCGAACCTTGGCGTGGTAAAACGCTACGAGAAGACATTCGTGCTTGCGGATATTCCCGGCCTCATTGAAGGCGCGGCGGAGGGCGCTGGCCTTGGGCACGATTTCCTCCGGCATGTAGAGCGCACGCGCATGCTCGTGCATGTTGTGGATATTTCCGGCTGCGAGGGCCGTGACCCGATGGAGGACTATCTTGCCATCCGTTCGGAGCTGCGGCAATACAGCGAACGCCTTGCGGAGCTGCCGCAGCTCGTTGCGGCGAACAAAATGGATCTGACCGGCGCGGAGGATAACCTTGAACTGTTCCGCGAAGAGCTTGCTGAGGATGGAAGCGATGTGCAGGTATTCCCGGTCTCTGCGGCAACGGTCAGCGGGTTTGACGCGCTGCTGGATGCGATCGTAAAAACGCTCGCGGAGCTTCCGCCTGTGTATGAATTCGAGGAAGAGGATATGCAGGAGACGCACCGCTACGAGCCGGGCTTCTCCATCGAGCGGGATGGGGACGTGTTCGTCGTTACAGGAGGCAGCGTGGAGTACCTGCTGGACACCACCTATGCAGAGGACGAAGGCTCCATGCGCCGCTTCCAGCAGTTCCTGATCAAGGAAGGCATCATCGATGCACTGCGCGAGGCCGGCGCAACGGAGGAGAGTACCGTGCGCATGGGTGAATGGGAATTTGACTTTGTAGAATAACGGAAACTGGGGGAATTCAAAATATGATCACAAGCAAACAGCGCGCTGCACTGCGCAGCATGGCAAACACGATGCAGCCGCTTTACCAGATCGGCAAGGACGGGATCACGCCGGCCGTGACCGCGCAGCTCGATGACGCGCTTGAAGCACGGGAACTTATTAAGATCACCGTCCTTGAAACGGCGGATGTGAGCGCAAGGGAGGCCAGCGAGATCCTCTGCGGCCGCCTCCATGCGGAGCCGGTCCAATGCATTGGCCGCAAGATCGTGCTTTACCGCCGTGCAAAGGAGAACCCGAAGATCGAGCTCTGAGTCAAACCGGGCGGTTGCTGGGGTCGCTTGTGGAAGCAATGCTGTTGAGCCACCATGCAAGCGCGCCGAAACTCAGGCAGGCAGCCGAGAGCAGCCGGTAATACAGCGTGTATTTCACGAAGAAGGAAAGCGCGAACAGCGCAAGTGCGATGAGGATATAGCGGCGCATCCTGCCTTCGGCAAACGGGGCGGAGGCTGTTTTCCTGCGGCGGGCCTTTTCCGCCTGGGCAGCAGAAATGATCGCCTCATCCACAGCCTGTTCATTCGGAAGAAAATCTGCGGCTGAACCGCTTGCAAGGAGGTCATCCGGCGTGATGAAGGAGATCGCCACGCCGTCGTACCGCCGCGCGAGCGCGGAAGCTTCGGGTGATACGGGCGCAGCGGAGAAGATCACAGCAGCGGTAAGGCCGCGCCGCTGTGCAGCGCGGTGGGCGCGCAGCACGGTGTCGGCGCTGACCGGGAGTATGGATTGCACGGTATAAACCAGGCAATCATCCGCAAACTGTGCGCGCCTGCTTTCGAGAAACGCTTTAACAATGGCGAGAAACTCCTCCTTTGGGAGGATCAGCAGCTTTTCGCGGAACAAACGCTCCGCAATGCGCTTGCGTTCTTTCTGAATAAAACGCTCGAGGCGCATGCTTTTTACAAGCTCTACGGCAACGCTGATGGTCACAAGCGCCGTAACGGAAAGCACCGCCGCCATAATGGTGTTGTCGATGAGCGTAGTGAACCAGAGATAGCAGGCCGCAAGCGTAATGATGCGCAGCGCGAGAAAATCCACCGCGCGCGCAACGAAACTTCGGCCATGGTAAAACCTGCGCTTGTAATAGCGCAGGAGGAGCGTTTGGGTTTTCTGCGTTTTCACGGAAGCACCTCGCTTTTTTCATACAGCTTTGTGCGGCAGGAAAACCTGCCATATAGTGATATTTTTGCACGGGGCCATGGAAAATATACGCAGAGCCCCCAGCGTTTGCCAGAAAGACGGAATGGGAGAAAAAACTGCATTGGAAATTGGATTGTTTGGCGGGAGCTTTAACCCCATCCACAACGGGCATATTGACATGGCGCGCCGTGTGAAAGAGCAGTTCGGCCTTTCCCGCGTGTTGTTCATGGTTGCAAAGGACCCGCCGCACAAGGAGCTGCTTGGCAATGTGCCGGCAGAAGCACGCCTTCGGATGGCGGAAGCGGCTCTTTGCGGCGAGGAGGGGCTGTTTGCTTCCGGCATGGAGCTGGAACGCCCCGGGAAAAGCTACACTGTGGACACGGTACGCGCTCTGCTTGCGAAAATCCCGGATGCAAAGATCAGCCTGATCGTGGGAGAGGATATGCTGCAGAACCTGCCTTCCTGGCGGGAGGTGGAAGCGCTGCTCGGGCTTGTACGGGTGATCGCAGTCTCGCGTCCGGGCGTTGCAGGCACCCTTGCAGAGGCGGCGGGAACGCTGCGGGCACGCTACGGCGCACGGGTGGAATTTGCGGAGTTTTCCGGGCTGGACGTTTCTTCTACGATGGTGCGCGCGCATGTGGAGCAGGCTGTGCCGATTGAAGGCCTTGTGCCGCTCGCCGTGGAACGCATGATTTATGAAAATGCCTTTTATCAGGCGGAAACCGTGGCGCGTTTGCAGGAAAAGCTGCGCGCTTCGTTGAATAAAAAACGATATGAGCACAGCGTTGGGACGATGCGCTGCGCGATCGCACTTGCAGCGCGTTGGAACGGGAACGCTGCGGAGGCGCGCCTTGCGGGGCTGCTGCATGACTGCGCAAAGCTGCCGGCGGAACGTTTGCTTGCACTTGCGGCGCAATACGGCCTTGCCATGGATGAATTTGAACGGGAAGTTCCCGGCCTCCTGCATGACAGGCTCGGCGCGCTTGTTGCGCGGGATGAATACGGCGTGCGGGAAGAGGCCGTGCTGGACGCGATTCGCAGCCACCAGCTTTGCCGGGCGCACATGACAAAGCTGGACAAGATCATTTACCTTGCGGATAAGATCGAACCAACGCGGGATTACCCGGGTGTGGATATGCTGCGTGCACTTGCGGAGGAGGATCTTGACCGGGCAGTGCTTGCCTGCATGGACAGTGTGCATGCGCACCTTGTGCAGGAAGGAAAAAGGATTAAGCCGGAGGGAGAGGCTGCGCGCGCTGCCTTTCGTGAAGAACTGGCGGAACGGGACAGGCAGAACGCCTGAATGCATCAACAAAGCGAACAAACAAAACGGAGGTAGAAAATTGAACGAAACCGAAATCAGGACTCAGGTGCTCGCGCTGTGCGAGGCGCTCGACAACAAGAAGGCGTTTGACATCCTTGCGCTGAATGTTGCGGACAAGACCATCATTGCGGACTGGTTCATCATCGCAAGCGGCCGTTCCACCACGCAGGTGAAGGCGCTTTGCGACGAGCTGGAAGAAAAGGCGGCGGAACGCGGGCTGATTGCACAACGCAAGGAAGGGTATCAGGAAGGCCGCTGGATCGTCGTGGATTTCGGAACGATCCTTGTGCACATCTTCCATCCGGAAGAGCGCGAGTATTACAAGCTGGAGCGGCTCTGGGCGGATGACCCGCAGCATTGCATCGATTATTCCAAGGAGCACGCGGAATAAACGCTTTTGCATTGAAACCATGAACTGATTATTACGGTTAAATGAAACGGAGTCAATGAAAACGTCGGGCTCGTCAAAAACGGTCCATCGAAAAGCCCTTCTGCGCTTTAAGCAGGAGGGCTTTTGATTTTGATATCGTGTTAATGTTGTTCGTTGCTCTGTGCAAACATCTTGCACCTCGAATCGAGGGGGAGGTATGGCGCGCGTCAGCGCCGCGTATAGTTGGAGCGGTATGCCCTGCGCTTGCGGGCGATGCGTCTGCGCCTGCGCTTTGAGGAGATTACCTTTGCCACAACGACGAGGATCAACAGTACAACGGCAAGGAGAAGCCAGAACACCAGAGGACTGCCCCCCTTTTCTCCGTTGGTATCATCACCTGGCATGGCGGTTATCAGAGGGCTTGCGCTGGGGGAAGGCGTAGCTTCAACGGGGGCGGCTGCAACGGGCTGCGTGGCGACAAGCTCCACGGAAAAGAGCGTTGCGCTTTCATATTGATAGGCCACTGTGCCGATCACTTCGCCTTCCGCAATGGGGGCTTCCAACTTGCGTGTGAGCGCGGTCTGCGCGCTGACGGAGGAAGGATCTGCCTTGAGTGCAGCAATCTTATCCTTGGTGTCGGTGATGCATACGCCGGAAAGATCGGCATGGGCAGTCAGTTCCGTCAGCTCGGAACCCGTTACAGGGAAGGTGAAATCCGTTTCCAAAGCAAGTGTGGAAACATCGAGCGCAGCATAGTTCTCAAAGCCCCAGTCGAAAAGTTTTGCGGAATTTGTGAAGCGGGGTGTGCGGCCGGAGTTGCCCTGCGGGTCTCCGAAAAGCACGGCGATGAGCTCCACGCCGTCCTTCTTTGCGGAGGCAACGAGGCAGCGGCCCGCCTGATCCGTGTCGCCGGTCTTTACGCCGGTCGCATAGCGGTATTCGAAGCTCTCATCGCCCGGCTTGGTGTAAAGCAGCTTATTGGTGTTGCCGAGCTGGTAACCGTCGGAATCCTTGCTCGTGGGCGGCACTTCATAGTATGAGGTAGAAACGATTTTGCGGAATTCATCGTTTTTCAGCGCATACCGCGTAAGGAGCGCCATGTCGTAAGCGGTGGAATAATGATCGTCGTTATGCAGGCCGTTGGATTTTACAAAGTGGGTTCCCGTCATGCCGAGCGATGCGGCTTTCTGATTCATCAGTTCTGCAAACGCGCTTTCGCTGCCGGAGATATACTCCGCGATGGCTTTTGCCGCGTCGTTGCCGGATACGAGCATCATGCCGTAAAGCAGCGAGCGCATGGAAAGTTCCTCCCGGCGGACGAGCCCCATCGTGGAGCCGCGCTTTTCCACGTTTTCGCCCACGGTGACCATTACGTCAAGGTCCGGGCAGTTTTCAATGGCGAGGATACAGGTCATAATCTTTGTGGTGCTTGCGGGGTATGCGCGCTCCCGGCCGCCCTTTTCAAACAGAACGGCACCGGAGGAGGCTTCCATCAGCACGATATGCGGGGTGGAAATGCTGTTTGGGTCAAAGGTGTCAGCCAGCGCCGCGGCGGGCAGCAGGGCGAACGCAGTAAAAAAAGCCAGCAGGCAGGCAACAAGTCTTTTCAAGTTCAACAGGTCCTTTCCGGGGTAATTGCGCCACGTCATAAGACGTATGTTTAAGTATAACAAAAATCGGTGGGATTTGTACAGTACAAAAGCCGACATTTCCCTTCCCTGAGGCTTGAAAGAGGCATTTCTTTCCAAAAGGTTCAAAAAGGTTCAAAAAGGTTGCATGCAAACGCGGTTTCAAACCGAAAGAAGTATGGTATAATTACAATTATATCAGAATAAGAAAGCAAAGGATATACTGCTTTCACGGATGGAGGAGGACGTCATGGCAAAACGTATTCTGCTTGTTGATGATGAACCGCTGATCCTCAAGGGGCTGAAGTTTTCCCTGGAGCAGGACGGCTATGAGACCGATACTGCGGCAGATGGCGAGGAAGCGCTTGAAAAAATGAGAAATGGCAGCTATGACATCGTTCTGCTCGATGTGATGCTGCCGAAGCTTTCCGGCATAGAGGTTTGCCAGGCCATTCGGGAAACAAGCAACGTGCCGATCATCATGCTCACGGCGAAGGGTGAGGATATGGACAAGATCCTGGGCCTTGAATATGGTGCGGACGATTACATGACAAAGCCCTTCAACATCCTTGAAGTGAAGGCGCGCATCAAAAGCATCCTGAGGCGCACGAGCGCTGCCCCGGAGGCGCCCAAACTCGAACTTACGGCGCAGGATCTTACCATCAACATCGGCAACCGCAGCGTGATTGCGCATGGAGAGCCGGTTAACCTTACGGTGAAGGAGTTCGACCTGCTGCAGCTTTTCATGAACAACCCGGGCCGGGTTTACAGCCGGGACGAGCTGCTCGAGACCATTTGGGGCTTTGATTACCTGGGTGACGTCCGCACGGTGGATGTCCACATTCGCCGCCTGCGGGAGAAGATCGAAAAGGATTCCACGAAACCGGCCTACATCATGACCAAATGGGGAGTTGGATATTACTTTGCGCAGCAATAAGTTCCTGGGTTCCATCCGCAGCCGCATGGTTGCGATCTATCTTCTCGTGACAACGGTTGCACTCTTCGCGATCAGCTTCATGATCTCGGGGCTTGTGGAATCGTTTCTCGTGACCCAGCGCACGGAGCGCCAGTCGGAAGAAACGATGCGCCTTGCACTGGAGCTTACGCAAAAGCTGGATGCAGCGGATGCCGAAGAGCTTTACGCGCTGATCCTTGAGCGCGCGCAGACGATGGGCGGGCGCATTCTGGTTCTCGATCAGGATGCCATAGTGCGCGCGGACTCCACATCATTTTATAACGGATACCAGATGCCGTACCGCGAGGTGCGCGACGTGCTTGTTGCGGGGAAGCAATCCTCATACGGATTCCACAGGATCGACCGGGAAGCCGAAGGGGATGGCGGCATTTGGCCGCGCGCGGATCAGATGGTCTGGGCGGTATACTATGCGGCACCGATCACATCCGAAGGCGCATATGTCGGCGCAGTGCTGTTTTCGACTTTATTGCAGGACGTTGAGGACAGCGTAACGGATATCATCACAAAAATTACGATCGCTTTTGCTGCGGTGGCGCTTATCATGGCGGTGCTGAGCTTTGCGATGTCAAGCGTTGTCACAAAACCGATCCTTGAACTGACGAACGCGATCCGCCGCATGGGAAGGCAGGGCCGAGGCGTCCGCGTGGAAGTGAAGGGCAGCGATGAGACGGCAGAACTTGGGCGTGCGTTTAACAGGATGAGCGAACAGATCGAAGCGCACGACCGCGTGCGGGATGAATTCGTTTCCAATGCATCGCACGAGCTGAAAACGCCGCTCGCCACGATGAAGCTGCTTTCCGAATCCATCCTTTACGAAGAAAAGCCGGATCCTGCGCTGATGAAGGAATTCTTCCAAGATGTGAACCATGAAGTGGACCGGCTCACACGCGTGATTACGGACCTGCTCCGGCTCGTGCAGATTGATGAGACGGAAAGCGAGCTGGAGCCTGTGCCGGTGCGGCTTGATGAAGTGGTGCGGCGCGTGTTGGACCGCCTGCGGCCGCTTGCGGAACAGAAAGGGATTTCCCTTTCCGGCACGCTGCAGGAGGCAACGGTCTCAGGAGAGGCGATGCGCCTTGAGCAGGTGGCCACCAACCTCATCGAAAATGCGATCAAGTACACCGATGCGGGAAGCGTTGCGGTGCGTGTATCCGTTGACGGTACGGAGGCGCTGTTTGCCGTTGCCGACACCGGCATCGGAATCCCGGAAGAAGCACAGCCGCATCTGTTTGAACGGTTTTACCGGGTGGATAAGGCGCGCTCGCGCGGAACGGGCGGCACAGGACTTGGCCTTGCGATCGTGGAGCGCGTGATTGCGCTGCATGGTGGATACATCGAGGTGCAGAGCAAACTGGGCGAGGGAAGCACGTTTACCGTGCATCTTCCGCTTCAAAAGCTGGACGCGGAGAAAGGGGAAGCGGAATGAAAAAACATGGGAGAGCGGCGCTTACCGCGCTGCTTGCCGTGCTGATGCTTTGCACAGGGTGCGCTTCGTTCAGAAGCATACGGGAGGACAGCGTCCGGGAAGATCTCCCGCAGATCGATCCGGAGGCGGGCATTGCACGGGATTTTACCACAACGATGTATTACAGGCTGCTGAATGAGCCTTACCTCGTGCCAATCCGGCACAGCATCGCGATGCGGGCCAATGAAAGCGCGGAAGAAGCGATCGTGCGCACGCTGCTCAGCGGCGTACCGCCGCTTGCGGAAAACGTGAGCAATGCGTTCCCGGAGGGAACGACGGTGCTTGACATCGCGCGGGAAGGAACGATCCTTTACGTTACGCTATCGAAAGAATTTCTGGATGATGCGGAGCTGGATGCCGCAAAAAAACAGGCGGACAGCCTGCTTTCAGAGGGGACAATCACCGAGGAGGAATACGATGCACGCATCGCGGAAGCGAAAGAAGCGCTCTTTACACGGCGGCGTGTTGGCCTGTATGCGATCGTGAACTCGATCACCGCCTATGATTCGAACGTGCGCGTTATGCTTTCTGTGAACCGAAAAGGAACAGGCGCGGAGCGGCTGCGCTATGATGAGGTTGGAATTGAAAACGCCGGTGAGGCTGCTTCCAATCTTCTTGAGCCGATGACGTTCGAAAATGAGGTGCTTGCGACACCTGACCGCATTGTGGAATGTATCCTGCACCGCATGCAGACGGGTGAGCTTGAATGTATTTACGGCCTTTTTGCTGAAACGGAGAGCGGAAAGGGACAGAAACCGGCATATGAGGATTTCGAGAAGATGCTTCGCTCTGCCGGCAGCATTGTAAATTATGCGGTTTATGAATATGATTTGAGCCCTACTGCGAATTTTGCGAATGTGCAGGTTGACATTGAGCTTTCCGATGAACAGGGCGCCCTGCGGCAGATCAAAAATGCGCAGCTGCAATTAAAGAATGGGGGCAATATCTATCAGCTTGGCTTCTATGCGTTCCTTGCAGAATTGAGCCGGAACGCATAACGAACCGAACGGTTCCGCTGTTTTGCCGCTGCGCGGCAGAATTGGAGGTTGACATGAAAATGAGAAAAATATGCGCATGGCTGCTCGTGCTGCTTATGCCGGCAGCGGCGCTTTGCGGCTGCACAACAGCGGATGATTATCCGCCGCCGCTCGTGCTGCGCGATCAGACTCCGCCCGAGCCGGACGAAACAGTGAACGAAGGCTCCTTTGAAACAGGTCTGTATTTTCTGATTCAGAAAGGGAAGGAACTGAAAGCGCAGCGGCGAAGCATACCCTGCGATACGCAAACCAGCCGTGCTGAAGCTGCGATCCTTGCGCTGATCTCAGGGCCGGAGCGGAATGACGATGGGATGGAGTACAGCGTATCATCGCTGTTTGAGCTGAACCGTGTGGAGATTTGCGGAGATGTTTGCAACGTTTATCTTGAGGGGCTGCAATACTTCCCGAGCTCGACACAGTGGCTGACACTGCGTGCAGCGATTGCTGCCACGGTGGCCGCGGCGGAGCAGATTGATGCCGTGAACGTCTACTTTTATGAAATGGAATTGGGATATCAGGAGTATCCGCTTGGTGCGATGCAGCCGCTCGATGTGGAGCTTTCCACATATCTGCGGGAGATGGACAGCGAGTATTCCTCGCTTTTTGCGGCTGGCAGCGGAACTGTAATCAATGAGGACACGGAGTATGTAACACAGATCGCAACGCTTTATTTTGCAAACACAGACGGTACGCTTTTGACAGCACGCAACACGGAGGTGCGCTATCCTGAGGGAAGCACCAAGGCAGAGATTGCCAAGCTTCTTGTGGAGACGCTCAGCGGGGGGGATTCCAAAGGAAAGCTTGAACCTTCGCTCCCGGTGGATTTTCGGCTGCTTGCAGAGCCAAATGTGACCTACAGCGGGAAAACGGAGAGCGGGGATGAGGACCCGAACAGCGACTGCGTGATCGAGCTTGTGATCGCGCAGCCGGAGGATGCAAATTATGATGAAACGCTGATGTGCGGCGCGCTGACGATGACGCTCGTGGGATTTATTCCAAAAGTGCTCGGCGTTCGCGTATGCATTGGGGAAGAAGTACAGGAACCCATAGTGCCGGGGCAGGACGGCTCTTCAGGAAAGAGAATCAACATCCTGCGCGCGCTCGGCGAAAAAACATTCCGTCACAACGAATTCCAGGATATGCTGGGCCATTCCGTGGATCTCTATTATCCGGATAATGACGGCGTTGTGCTGCACCGCGTTTCGCGCATAACGCCGGAGGCGGCTTTATATGACCCGCTTGTGCGCCTGCGCGAGCTGCTCGGCGGCGCTTCGGATTCCGGCATCTCCTATGCTCCCTTTCTACCGGAGGATGTGGAGAGCGTTTATGTGGAAGACGACATTGCCGTAATCAACTGGAAAGAAGGCTTTTCAGAAAAACTGCGCGCTTATTTGGACGGAGGAAACGGCTCTGCCGCTTCGACGGCTTCCATGCGCGAGACGCTGTTCATTTACGGCGTGGTGAATACGCTTACGGATATGCCCATGATCTCAAGTGTATGGATGCTTGAAAACGGTGAGAAGATCGCGCAAATCAACAACATTTACCTGGGGGGTGCGCTTGTGCGCAATCCGGGGCTGATCGTGGAGGAATAAACGCTTATGGAACAGCGGTTTGAAACGGAAAACAGAGTCGTTGTGGGCATGTCCGGCGGTGTGGATTCCTCCGTTGCCGCCCTGCTTTTGAAGCAGCAAGGCTATGATGTGGTCGGCGTGTTTATGAAAAACTGGGAAGAAAAGGATGAGAACGGCGTCTGCACGGCTACGGCGGATTATGAGGACGTGCGCCGCGTCAGCGACCAGATCGGAATCCCGTATTATACCGTCAATTTTGCAAAAGAGTATCAGGAGCGCGTGTTCTCTTACTTTTTGGAAGAATACCGTGCTGGGCGCACGCCCAACCCGGATGTGCTCTGCAACTGCGAGATCAAATTTAAGGCTTTTCTGGAATTTGCACTGCGTACGGGCGCATCTGTTCTTGCAACGGGGCACTATGCTCGCCTGAAGCGGGAGGGGGATGCGGTTCGCCTTTTGCGCGCGGCGGATGCGGGAAAGGATCAGACGTATTTCCTTGCCGGGCTGACGCAGGCGCAGCTTTCCCGCGCAATGTTCCCCATCGGTGATCTGCAAAAAAAGGAGCTCCGCGCAATCGCGGCGCAAGCGGGGCTTGCCACGGCGCTCAAGAAGGATTCAACGGGTATCTGCTTTATTGGCGAGCGTAATTTCAAACACTTCCTGATGCAGTATCTGCCTGCGCAGCCGGGGGAGATCGTGACCCTTTCAGGAAAAGTGATCGGAAAACACGATGGGCTGATGTATTATACGCTCGGGCAGCGGCGCGGCCTCGGCATCGGCGGCCAGCGCGAAGGGAGTGGGGAAAGCTGGTTCGTGATTGGAAAGGACCTTGAACGCAATCTGCTGATCGTGCAGCAGGGCGAACAGGAAGAACTTTTTTCGTTGGGGCTGCACGCGCCGGAAATGCACTTTATCGCAGGCGAAGCGCCAGCACATATATTTGAATGCACCGCGAAATTCCGCTACCGGCAGCCGGATCAGGCTGTTCGCGTTACGATGGATGGCGCAGGCTGCATGATTGACTTTGCAGAACCACAGCGTGCTGTTACGCCCGGACAGTGGGCTGTGCTGTATGATGGAGAGGTTTGTCTTGGCGGCGGGCCGATCGCCGAAACAAGGCCGCTCAAAGAGATCCGCCTGCCGAACATTTAAATTAATTGAATCCTTAAAGCATCAGCCGCGTTTTAAACGCATGGCTGCCGGAGAAGAAGGTCAAAAACGGGCTGAAACTGCGCAGGATCGCTGCTGGTATGGAATTCTACGCTGCCGGCGGCGTTTTCGCTGTTCAGCAGTCCATGCTCCGTCAGCACACGCGCGAGTTGGTGCGCGGTCGCTTCGTTGCCGTCAAACAGAGCGCAGGAGCCTGAAAAATGCATGGTTGCATAGCGGCGGATTGCATTGCGAATGAAAATATAGTGGGTGCAGCCGAGGACAATCCCATCGATCTGCATGGAGTGATACGCGGAAAGATGGTGGTCAAGGATGTCATCAAACGCATCTTCATCAAAAATGCCCTGCTCAATGCGCTCGACAAGGCCGGGGCATGGCACATTGATGACGCGGGAAGGATCCGGCATACGCGCCTGCAGATCAAGATATCGCCTAAGCCGCGTTGTTGCACGCGTTGCCATCATAAGAACCTTTCCGGTGCCGGGCTGCATGCAGGCTGGCTTGATAGCGGGTTCTACGCTCACAACGGGGATCTCCAGCTCGCTGCGGATCCGCTCGATGCACGTAGCCGTTGCCGTGTTGCAGGCGATCAGGATCGCCTTGACCCCGTGGTCGGCGAGCAGGTGGGCACAGCGCATTGTGAGCGCAGTGATCTCGGCTTCGGTCCTGTCACCGTATGGTGCGTTCTGGTTATCGCCATAATATATGAACTTTTCATGTGGCAGGGTGCGGAGCGCTTCGCGCAGCACGCTTGCGCCGCCGAGCCCGGAATCGAATACGCCGATCGGGCGATCATCCATGGCTGATACCTCCGTTTATTGCGCGAAACAGCGCAGGAAACATTGCGTTTTTATAGTGTAGATTATACGCACAAAGCGGCATGGATGCAAACGCAAGATTTTTTGTCAAACTTTTTTGAAAAAAGGCATTGACAGAACGGTAAGACTCTGATATTATAAACGAGCTGTCGCGCGAGGCGATAAAGCGAAGCGAAAGACAGCAAGGGAATGCACCTTGAAAACTATATAGTGCTGAAAAGAAAAAAACGCAATGTAATTTGAGGGAGCCTTGGCACGGGGAAGAACCGTGCGAAGGGTCTGAGGATAACTTGGAGCCAAGCAAAGAAAAGATGAGCGAGTACGAAAGTACTTGATCAGGATTTAAACTCAAGAGTTTGATCCTGG
>JALFDW010000006.1 GCA_022778545.1 bacterium
ACCTTCTTTTCTCATCGTCTCTACTACCATCTGCTTAAACTCCCCTGTGTATCTCTTGTTTGGCTTCCCTTTTGGCATAAAGCAACACCCCATTCGTTAGTAGTATACCATACTGTCTAACAAATGGGGTGCTGTTCAAAGGCCGGTATCGGAGCTTTTGCTTTTACAGGCAGCCGGCAATCCTTCAGCCGGCAAAATACGGACAGCGATTTTTCAGGCACTGCTTGTTTTCCGGGGAGTGCGTGCAGCGGATCGCGTCGGGCAGTTCCATTTTCACGCCCAGATGTTCTTCCACAAAGCGTACCGCCGCCTTTGCCGCCGTGAACGAATTCCGCTTGCAGCAGCGCGGGCCGCCCAGCGCGCCAATGTCCGAAAGCGCTGCTGATGTCATCTGGTTGCAAAGCCCCCAGGATTTCCCGGAAAGCGGCGTCGTTTCCGTTGCGACGCTCAAAAACATGCCTGTGCTCACGGCAGCGCCGCAGCAGCCCCAATAGCCGCAGGAACCGCCCGGGTATTTTTTCCCGCGCTCCATCATTTTCTGAAGCGCTTCTTCGAGGTCGATCTCTCCGCCGCTGTTGTGGTATGCGGTCAGAAGCGCTGCACCCACCATAACGTGATGCTCCGGGCCGTGCATGTGGATGTACGGGTCCTCCATCATCTCCTGCATCAGCGCGATCGGGTCCCGTCCATCGCTTTTCATGCAATATGCAATGACGTTGCGGATCCCCTGCTCGCCATGGCAGCGATCGCACACGAAATGCCCGTCCTCACAGCTTGCGTAGGTTTCAAAGCTTTTATGGCATATGGCGCATTCCATCTCATGCGCCTTTTCAAAATAAACCAGCGGCTTGCCGCACACAAGGCAGGCGCCTTCCCCTTTTTTCATCGCTTCATTCTCCTGTTTTACTCTGCATTTCCGTTGTGCGGGTATTGTTCCGCTGCATAGCGCGCGCACAGCGCATCGCTCGTGCCGCCCGCGCGGATCAGCTCCGCGAACATGCGGCCGCTCTCTTTCACGGTGCGCTTCTGCGTTTCATAATCCACATGCACAAGGCCAAAGCGCGCGCTCTGCCCCTCCAACCACTCGAAATTGTCGCAGAAGCACCAGTGATAATACCGTTCCACCGGGAGCCCGCTCTCCACGAGCGCCTGAAGATGCTCGAGAATATAGCGGGCGCGGAAAGCGTCCGAATTGTCACAGGTGCCGTTTTCGGTGATGTAAACAGGGCGCTGCAGGAGCGCATATGCCTTTTTCGCACATTCTGCAATGCCCTCCGGATAGATCTCCCACCCGAGATCGTTCACCGGCGCACCCTTGCGCACGCCGTCCCCAATGCCATGCACGGTGGAACGGGTGTAATAATTCACGCCGATGAAATCGCAGTATTCCCCCGGGCGGATGGCCGCGCTGCGCAAAATGGGAAAACGCCGCTCACCCAGCGTCATCGCGCGCGTCAGGCTGCCCTGAAAAAACGTCTCCGTAAGCTGCGCGGCAAGCCTGTGCCAGGGGTTTTTCGGGTTTTCCGGCGCAAAAACGCGCAGGTGATTTGCAAAGCTCACCTTTGTGTCCGCAAAGCCCATCTCCCGGCGCACACGGTGGATCATTTCATAGGCGCGGATGTGGCAGGACGCCATGCGTGTCATCACGGTGCGCGTCGCCGCAAAGGAACGCTTGCCCGGCGGCCATGCGCCGAAGAAGTAGCCGTTCGTAGCATACACGTTCGGCTCATTGATGGTGATGTATTCCGAAACGAGCCCGCCCATCGCCCGGACGACCTTTTCCGCAAAGCGCAGGAAAAGCGCTTCGCTTTCCGGGTTTTCGAATGCGCCCATGCGCTCAAGCCAAAGGGGATTTGTGAAATGATGCAGCGTCAGCAGCGGGCGGATTCCGCGGGAAACGAGGTATTCGGCCTCTTCTTTATAATGCGCGAGCGCGGCTTCGTCAAACTTTCCCTCCTCCGGCTCGATGCGGCTCCATTCCACGCCGAAACGATAGATCTGAAGCCCCAGCTCCGCCATCAAGTCTGCATCCTCCCGCCAGCGCACATAATGATCGTTTGCAACAGCGGGGCTGCTGCCATCGTGGATATGCCCCGTTTCGTACCAGTCATACCAGCTGTTGTTTTTGTCCCCGCCCTCAATCTGCGTTGCAGCCGACGCCGCGCCGAGGAGCATGCCTTCCCGGAGTGAAAAGCCCTTCATGCTGCTTCCCGCCCTTTCGTTTTTGGTTTCATTATACCATCCTCGCCCTGTGCGCGCCATGCGTGATTGTGCTTTTTACCAAAACGTAGTATGATAACAATACACCGTTGATCGGAAAGGACAGAATTATGGAGAAACTCTATGTAAACGGAAACATCCACACGCTGGATGCAGCAGCCCCCCTCGTTTCCGCGCTGGCCGTCCGGGATGGCCGCATTGTTGCCATCGGCACGGAAGAGGAAGCCCGCGCTGCCCTCTCTCCCGCAGCAAAAGTGGTTGACCTTGGCGGGCATACCGTGACCCCCGGTTTTTGTGATACGCATATGCATCTGCTCTCTTATGCCGATTCCAAGCGGGAGATTGATCTTTCCGGAGTGCACTCTGTGGAAGAACTCATCGCAGTCTGCCGCACGGCGCTTGCTGCCGGGCAGCTCGCAGCGAACGGCTGGCTCATCGGCCGCGCATGGAACCAGAACGGTTGGGATGTTCCCCGCATCCCGGACAGGCACGACCTCGACAGGATCTCAACGGAAGTCCCCATCGCCCTCTCGCGCGCGTGTTACCATGTATACATCATCAACAGCCGTGCCTGTGCGCTGCTGGGGCTCAGCCCGGAATGCGACGGTATCCTGCGGGAAGATGAATGCAGCTGCCTTTCCGCCATTGAAACGGAGCCCACTGCTGACACGATCGAATCCATGATCCTTGATGGCTGTGCGGACCTTCTCAAAAAAGGCATCGTCTGCTCCCATACGGATGATTTCGGCGATGCAGGCAACTTCGAGCCTGTGTACAGCGTCTATCGCAAGCTTGCCGAAGCCGGCAAACTCCCTGTGCGCATCGTGCAGCAATGCCGTTTTGCGGACCCGGAACGCTTAAAGGAATTTCTGGATGCAGGCCATTTCTACGGCGAAACACACGGCCATTACAGGCTGGGCGAACATAAGCTGCTGCTGGACGGTTCGCTCGGCGCGCGCACGGCCTTTATGCGCAATCCCTATGCGGACGATGCAAGCACAAGGGGTATCCCGCTCTTCACGGAAGAAAACCTCTATGAGCTGACCCGCATCTCCCATGCTGCGGGCTTCCCCATTGCCGCGCACGCGATCGGCGACGGTGCTGCAGAAATGCTCCTCAACGTGGTGGAACGGCTGCAGAAGGAAATACCGCGGCCAAACGCACGCCACGGCATCGTGCATTGCCAGATCACGAGCCTCGAACAGCTCAAACGCGCCGCGCAGCTCGGCATGCAGGCCTATATCCAGCCCATCTTCGTGAAGGCGGATCAACACATCACCGAAGCGCGCGTCGGAACGCAGCTTGCCGAAACGAGCTACGCCTGGAAGACGCTCCTTGACCTTGGCATCAACATCAGCGGTGGTTCGGATTGCCCCGTGGAGCCGTTCGACCTGCTGCCGAACCTCGCCTGTGCCGTTACGCGCATCGACCCGACCGTGCCCGGCGCGAAACCTTGGCACCCGGAACAGTGCCTCACCGTGGAAGAGGCCGTGCGCTGCTTTACCGCAGGCGGAGCCTATGCTTCGTTTGAGGAAAACGAACGCGGCACGCTCAGCGTGGGCAAGCTGGCGGACTTCGTCGTACTCTCCCGCGACATCTTCACGATCGACCCTGCCGAGATCGGCTCCACAGAGGTGGAAATGACCGTAGTGGACGGCGATATCGCCTTTGAAAAATAATATTTCACTAACATCTCAATCAAAAAGGGCGGTTCAAGCATGCGTTTGAACTGCCCTTTTTTGATTTTTTACGCCGCAGGGTTCTCCATTACGCCCTGGAACAGCGGCACGCCGGTTGCAAGGTCGATCACCGCATAGGCGAACGGCCGGTCAAAGTGCAGTTCCACCGGCTGGTTTTCCGGCATGGCGCAGCCGCTCGCCATGATCACCTCCGTTACGGCAGCGGCTTCCGTTCCCTCCTCATCCACGATGAGCTTCACCTTTTGCAGCACGTTCCCGATATAAAGCGGATCCTCCCCCGCATGCCCCATGGCGGAAAAATCTGCCTTCTCCGGGTCAAACGCCTGTACAAGCCCCATTGCATTGAGCGCGTCGTTCATCGGAAATTTCGTTTCCACGGTGAATTTCGGGAGCAGAAGATCCATGTAGGCATTTTCCCGTACCGCCGAGAGATACGCCCCTATGCGCTCCGCATCCAGCGTAGCCGCAAAGGCGCGCACATCCGTTCCTTCCTCCGGAAGCAGGGCAAGGAACGCCGTTTTGCCATCGTCGTAGGGCAGCACGGTGCCGCGCACGCCCTCAAATTCGATATAATCCCGGTAGCAGCCCCAATCCTGCATAAATTCCGCCTGCACCGTTTCTCCGTTCGCTGCCGTGAAATCCTCCGTGTGCGTGTCGTTCGCGTCAAAGGGGCTTTGCCATTTAGCTTTGAAATACAGCGCGTTGAGCAGCACGAGCATCACGTCGTCCTGATACGGCTCACCGTGCAGCGATGGGATGAGACCCTTTGTGTGCTCGTTGACCCAGGCGTTGATGGCTGCGACCGCTTCCTGTGTGGAAAGGTCGGCGGAGACCACCTCAGCGCCCATGGCGGCCTTGATCGCATTGAGCCAGCTTTCCTCCACAACGAGCGCTTCACAGGTGTCGATCCACGCGGAGTTGGCGATGGAAAGCTCCGTGCTGCCCGCAGTATCCGTGAACTGCTGCATCAGCCCGGCACAAAGCGCTTCAAGCTCCGCAGCCGAACAGCCGAGCAGCGCGCTGAACTCCGCAAGCGTATCCCCCGCCGCGCCATCCGCCACCATGGCAAGCGCAAAATATGCCGAAAGCGGGGAGATGGCCGGGTTCTCCGCATCAAGCTTTGCCGCCTCCGCGGCAAGCGCCGCACCAAAGTCCGCAACTGCCGCCGCGTTTTCCGTGCTGCCCTGCACCGCCGCAGGTTCAAGGTTTGCCGTCAGGTTTTGGGTTATGGGCTTGGAATTCCCCTGCGAGCCGGGATTCGGCACGCCCTGCGTGCCGGGCACATCCGCCGCGCAGCCGCAAAAAAGCAGCGCACCCGCAAGGCACAATGCCAGGCAGTTACGCCGCTTCCGGATCATATGCTTCATGTGCTGTCTCCTCCTCTGTTTTCCCTGTTTAACCCATAAACGCAGAGGAGGCGGAAAAGGTTCCTGCCATGTCAGCAACAAGTGGTGATAAAGAACGTCGCAAGAAGCATCAAATAAGCCTTAAGCCTTTTACCCTTTCTACTGCCTTCCACTTCTCTCTTTTGAGAAAAGTTCCTCGTACGCATACCGCATCTGCTCAAGTGCCTGTTTCAGTGTTGCACGCGGGCAGGCAATGTTCATGCGCACAAACTGCTCCCCCTCTTTTCCAAACCCTTCTCCGCGGCTGATGCCAACCCGGCAGCGATTGATAATAAAATCGTAAAGCGCATCCTTACTCAGTCCAAGCTCCGTGCAGTCCAACCACATCAGGAACGTGGCTTCCGGCTCCACCAGACGGATCTTAGGCATGTGGGCAGCGAGATACTCTTTAAAAAACACTATATTTCCTTCGATATACGGCAGCAACTGCTCAAGGTATTCATCACATTCTGTATAAGCAGTTACATACGCAGGCAGTGAAAACAGGCATTCCTGCACACTGTTATTGCATAGTAGCTGATACTCAAAGCGTTTCCGCATTTCTGGGTTTGGAATTACAGCACAGGAACCACGGATACCTGCAATGTTAAATGTCTTTGATGGCGCATAGCACAGGATCGTGTTGGCTTCAAATGTTTTGTTCCCAATAGCCGCAGGCGTATGGCGATTTCCAAACAGCACAAGATCGGAATGAATCTCATCGCTGATGAGAAGGACGTTGTTCTCTGCGCAGATTCGGCATACACGCTCCACTTCTTCTTTTGTCCAACACCGCCCAACCGGGTTATGCGGGCTGCAGAAGATCATAAGTTTCGCCTCCGGACGCGCAGCGCGCTGCTCCAGGTCCTCAAAGTCGATCGAGTAACGGCCATTTTTATAAAGCAGAGCGTTGTTGGAAAGCGTGCGTTTTTGATCTTGAATAGCATGGATAAAGGGATGATATACCGGCTGCTGAATAATGATTTCGTCCCCAGGGGCTGTAAATGCTTCGATTGCAGTATAAATGATCGGGACAACACCGGTGGTGAAAACCATCCACTCCTCCTGAAGCTCAACATTATGTTGCTTCAGAATCCAACGCTTCGTAGCTGCTCGAAATGCATCCGTCCGATACGGATACCCGAAAATGCCATGCCGAACACGCTCCTCCAACATTTTGCGGATCGGTTCCGGAGCCACAAAATCGGCATCCGCTACCCACATAGGGATGGCATCTGCATTGCCGACACATGCTTCAATATTATCCCATTTGGATGAATTTGTGTTTTTCCTGCAAATAATCTCATCAAAATTGTACTGCATACTCTTTCCCTATCACAGTTTTTTCTGCGCTCTCCATTTTTCGGCAACGTTTACTTCTCCAGCATCACCTTGAGAATCCGCTCGTTGGTCTCGCGCATTCCCTCCCGGGCCACCTCGCAGACGCTGTTGATCGAATTCTCAACGCCTTTTTTCACAAGGCCATCCCCACCATAGAACTGCTGGCCGCAGTCATACATCATGTACCCCATGATCCCGGCATCGACCGCCGCGGAGATCTTGGCCGCGCACGAGGATTTTGCGCCGTCGCACAGCATGCCGGAAACGATGGCAAGCGCGTTCACAACCGTGTGGCAGATCGCATCATAATCCGCGCCCTGCAGATACGCGATGCCGCAGCCTGCGCCCACGCCTGCACACACGGCGCCGCAGAAGGCGGAAACGCTGCCGATCCCCGTTTTCTGGTGGATCGTAACAAGGTCTGAAAGCACAAGCGCACGGTAGATCTGCTCCTTTGTGCTGTGAAGCTGCTCCGCATACACAAGCACCGGCATGGTCGCCGTGATTCCCTGGTTGCCGCTGCCGGAAAGGATGATCGCCGGCAGCTCGCAGCCGCTCATGCGCGCATCGCTCCCCGCCGCAGCGGCAGCCCGCGCAAGCATGCGAACGTCCCCGCCGCTGTTCCGCTGCAGGATCCTGCCGATCTCAGCGCCCCAACTGTTTGTGAGTCCTTCTTTGGAAAGCGCGCTGTTGTACGCAATCTGGCGTTCGATCAGCGGCGCAACGTCCGCAAGGTGTACGGACTGCACATAATTCCAAATGCCTTCGATAGAAAGCATGCTGCGCTCCACAGCCCGTTCCTGCGCATTCTCCTGCTCCGCTTTTTCGAAGAGCGCTTCTCCATCCTTCTCGATGCGGATGATGTTCGTGTGGTTTTGCGCGATCACCACGCGCACACTGTGCCCTGCTCCATAGCACGTAATGTCGATATAGAACATGATGCCGTTCTGCGCATGGCGTATCTCAATCGGCGTGTTCTTCCGGTATTGTTCAATTTCCGCAAGCTGCTCCGGGCGGATGTTGGCAAGCACCTGAAGTTCCGCGTCCGCATCGCCCCCGACGATCCCCGCCGCAACGGCCGTCTCAAGCCCCTTTTGCCCGCCGGTATTCGGGACGATCACGCTCTTCACGTTTTTGATGATGCTGCCGCTCACCCACATCACGCACCGTTCCGGGCAGCAGCCAAGCAGCGCGCGGCATTTCGCCGCAGCATACGCGATGGCGATCGGCTCCGTGCACCCCATTGCGGGGATCAGTTCTTCCTGAAGGATCTTCGTATACTGCTGATACTGTACGCTGTTTCTTTCCATCCGCTTTTCCTCCTGAATGCTATGGTTCGGCAGGCTGTGCATCTATGCATGTTCTCTAACCGTGTTCCGTTTTTTCGCCTGTGCTTACCCTTATCTTAAGGCATAAAGAAGGCTGAGGCAAGCACAACTGCTTTTCTTCCGCAAGCACAGCCCGAAACCAAAGCATTCAGCAGCAACAAAGATATATGCTGCAGATCCTCGATGATATTCCCGTCCGTTCCATTGTCCTCGCCCGGCGCAAATCCAAATACCTTCCCCGGGCCGTTGAAAGCTTCGCGAGCTATATCATCAAGAGCGCGCCGCTTTTCAACAAATACTTAAAGGACGCATTCTAATCAATATGGCTGCGCCGCCCTCTGACGGCCGCCCAAGAGCCTGCACCGCCGCACGGCACACTGCATATTGTGTCATATATGCATCGCTGCGAAAGGGGCATTCTGCGCCCTGTGATGCGTATCCATTCATTTCATCAGAATTGCGGAGGATGCAGATATGTCGCCCGAATACACGCTTTCCGACCTTCCGACTGGCCGCTGTGCGGCCGTAGCGCGCATGGACGCGCGCGGCCCCATGGGGCAAAGGCTCCTGGACATCGGCTTCACCGAAGGCACACAGGTGCAATGCCTGTATGCCGCGCCATCCGGCGAACCGCGCGCATACCTCGTGCGCGGCGCAGTCATCGCGCTCCGGCACGAGGACGCCGGGCAAGTGCGCCTTGCGGAGGCAGGCCTATGGGAATGACGGCGGACACAATGGGGGCGCGCACGAACATGCTCGGCGAAGCGGTCATAAAGCGCCATGCGGATGACCTCATCATCGCGCTTGCAGGAAACCCGAACGTGGGCAAAAGCACCGTGTTCAACGCGCTGACGGGGCTCAGGCAGCATACAGGGAACTGGCCGGGGAAAACGGTCGGCAGTGCGCAAGGCTATTGCGAGCATGGCGGCCAGGGATTTGTGCTTGTGGATCTGCCCGGCACATATTCCCTGTGCGCACATTCGCAGGAAGAGGAGATCACGCGGGATTTCATCCTCTCCGGTGAGGCGGATGTGACCGTCATCGTCTGCGACGCGACCTGCCTTGAGCGCAACCTGAACCTTGCATTGCAAACGCGGGCCGTCACGGAACGCGCCGTACTCTGCCTCAACCTGATGGATGAGGCGGAAAAAAAGCAGATCCACATCGACATTGCAGGGCTTGCAAAGCGGCTTGGCATGCCCGTCGTGGCCACGAGCGCACGCAGCAGCAAGGGGCTCCCGGAACTGATGGACGCCGTTCTAAGGACAGCGCGCCTGCCCCATGTGCAGGCCGGGTCGCTGCAATGCAACGACCCGGTACGCCACACCGAAGAGCTCTTTCGGGAAGCGGAAGCTGCCTGCCGCGCCTGCGTGACCCTTGCTGACCCTGCCGCCGACATGCGGCGGTTTCGGGTGGACCGGCTGCTGACCGGCCGGTTCACCGGCATCCCCGTGATGCTGCTTTTGCTTTCGCTGGTCTTTTTCATCACACTCGCAGGCGCAAATTACCCTTCCGCACTTCTTTCCAAATGGCTGTTTGCCCTGCAGGATCAGCTCTCGCTCCTGTTCCAGCGGCTTGGTGCGCCAAGCTGGCTGCACGATGCGCTCGTGCTCGGCATGTACCGTGTGCTTGCCTGGGTCGTTTCCGTCATGCTGCCGCCCATGGCAATCTTCTTCCCGCTCTTCACCCTGCTCGAGGACCTTGGCTACCTTCCCCGCGTGGCGTTCAATTTGGATCATAGCTTCAAACGCTGCCGCGCCTGCGGCAAGCAGGCACTGACCATGTGCATGGGCTTTGGCTGCAATGCGGCCGGCGTGATCGGCTGCCGCATCATCGACAGCCCACGCGAGCGCCTCATCGCGATGCTCACGAACAATTTTGTGCCCTGCAACGGACGGTTTCCTACCATCATTGCGATCATCGCGATGTTCTTTGTGGGGGCAAGTGCAGGGGCTGAGCGCACGCTGCTCTCCTCCGTGCTGCTGACCGGCGTGATCGTGCTGGGCGTTGCCCTCACGTTTCTTTCTTCCCGCCTGCTTTCGGTGACCGTGCTTTCCGGCATCCCTTCCTCTTTCACGCTGGAGCTGCCGCCCTACCGTATGCCGCAGATTGGGAAGGTGCTCCTCCGTTCCGTGCTGGACAGAACGCTCTTCGTTCTTGGCCGCGCTGTTGCAGTCGCAGCGCCCGCCGGGCTTGTACTCTGGCTGTTCGCCAACCTGAACGTGGGCGGCATGAGCATACTCGCGCGCTGCACAGCCTTTCTCGACCCGTTCGCCCGGCTGTTTGGGCTCGATGGCGTGCTCCTGATGGCTTTCATTTTAGGCATCCCCGCAAACGAGATCGTCCTCCCCATCGCCCTCATGGGCTATATGGCAGCAGGAAGCCTTGCGGATCTGCCCGCGCTCGATGAAATGCGCGCGCTTCTCATCCATAACGGCTGGACTTGGCTCACCGCCGTGTGCACGGTGCTCTTTTCCCTGCTGCACTGGCCCTGCTCCACGACGCTCATCACCATAAAGAAAGAGACCGGCAGCCTGAAGTGGACAGCACTTGCGTTCCTGCTGCCAACTGTGGCAGGGCTTCTCATCTGCTTCCTTGTGGCAACGCTCGCGCGGGCGTTCGGGCTTGCATAAAGGAATACAAAAACAGGCTTCCCTGCGCATGGGGAAAGCCTGCTTTTTATTTGCCGCTTACGCTATGTCGTGTTCGTATTGCAGCTTATAGAGCTTGTAATAGATGCCGCCCTGGTTGAGCAGCTCCTGATGGTTGCCTTCCTCCATGATGCGCCCCTTGTGCATGACGATGATCTTGTCCGCATTCTGGATCGTGGAAAGGCGGTGGGCGACGATGATGGTCGTCCTCCCCTCCATGAGCTTGCCAAGCGCATCCTGGATCAGCGCCTCGGTCTCCGTATCGATGTTGGCGGTCGCTTCATCGAGGATCAGCACGGAGGGCTTGAACGCAAGCGTCCGCGCAAAGGAGAGCAGCTGTCTCTGCCCTGCGGAGAATGCTCCGCCGCGCTCGATCACCTCGTGCGCATAGCCGCCCGGCAGGCGGGAAATGAACCCGGCCGCATTGACCGTTTCCGCCGCCGAGACGATCTCCGCATCCGTGATCTCCGTTTCGTTCAGGCGGATATTGTCGGATACATCGCCCGTGAACAGGAACACATCCTGCAGCATCTGCCCGATGTTCCGCCTGAGGTCCTCCAGGCGGATCTTGCGGATGTCGACATCGTCGATCAGGATCGTACCCTTCTGCACATCATAGTAGCGGCAGATGAGGTTCTGGATGGTCGTTTTCCCGGCGCCCGTAGCGCCCACAAAGGCGACGCGCTCCCCGGGTTCCACGGTGAAGGAAACATCCTGCAGCACCCATTCTTCTTCCCTGTAAGCAAACCAGACGTTCCGGAACTCGATCTTTCCACGGAACGAATCCATGCTGACCGCGTCCGGCTCGTTTACGATCTCAGGCTCCGTATCCAGCAGCCAGAAGATGCGCTCCGCGCAGGCGTTTGCGGACTGCACCGTATTGAACTGTTCCGCAAGCTCCTGAATCGGCTCAAACAGGTTGCCGATATAGCGTTGGAAGATGACGAGCGTACCGATCGTAACGATGCCATTGAGCGCCATGTTGCCGCCCACGGTGATGAGGATCGCAAGCGCGGCAATCCGCATCACATAGGGGACGGGGCTGTAAAACGCAAAGGTGAAAAGCTGCTTCATGTTGATCTTGCGCAGCTCCTCCGTGCGGTTCTCAAAATCCTCGCGGACGTCGTTTTCCGCCGTAAACACCTGCACGACCTTCATGCCGGAAACATGCTCCGCCACAAAGCCGTTAAGCTCGGATATTTTTGCGCGCATCGCCCGGTAGATCTTCCGCGTCGCGTTGCGGAACACGAAGGTTGCCACCGTGATGAGGGGCAGCACGACGAAGATGCAGAGCGAAAGCTTCACGTTTTTCACAAGCATCACCCCGATCACGCCCACGAGCACGAAGCTGCTTTTGAGGATGTTCACGATCACGCTCGTAAACATTTCGTTCACGGTCTCACAATCGTTCGTGACGCGCGTCACAAGCCGGCCGATCGGATTCTCGTTGAAGAAACCGACATGCAGCTTCATCATGTGCGAGAAGATGTCGTTGCGCAGGTTGTAGATGATCTTCTGGCTCACCGTGGCAAGAATGGCAGCCTGCGTATAGGTGAGTGCCATCACCGTGAGCACCGTGAGCAGGTAGAGGCCGCCGAGGCGCAGCACGCCTGCAAGATCCGCCGCGCGCATCTTTTTGAGCTCCGCAAGCGAGAATCCCTCGCTGCTGACCTGTTCATATTTCGCCACGAATTCATCCACCGCGTTACCCAGGATCTGCGGCTGATACAGTTCAATCGCCACAAGGATCAGTATGATCAAAAGCGCAAGCGCAAACCACCCGGCATACGGTTTTGCATAGCGAAGGAGCCTGCGGTTGGGTGATGCCTTCTTTCCGTTTCCCTGTTTTGGGGCCGTTGCTTTTCTGCTCACAGCGCGTACTCCTCCTTCTTCATCTTTTCAAGAAGCTGCCTGTGGTACAGCTCCGCATAGAAGCCGCCCGCAGCAACGAGCTCGTCGTGGTTGCCCATTTCGGTGATCGTACCGTCGGAAATGACGATGATCTTGTCCGCATGCTGCAGGGTGGAGATGCGGTGCGCAATGATGATGTTCGTTTTGCCCGCACGCAGCGTATGCAGATTCTTCAGGATCTGCTCCTCCGTGTCCGTATCCACGGCAGAGACGGCATCATCGAGGATCAGGATCTCCGGATCAAGGATCAGCGCCCGTGCGATGGCGATGCGCTGCTTCTGCCCGCCGGAAAGGGAGACGCCGCGCTCGCCGACCATGGTATCATAGCCATCCGCAAAGTCCATGATGTTATCATGCACGCAGGTAGCCTTTGCCGCCGCGATGATCTCCTCCTGCGTTTTGCTGTGGTCGCCAAAGGCGATGTTGTTGCGCACGGTATCCGAAAACAGGAAGTTATCCTGCATCACATAGCCTGCGGTGCGCCGCAGCGTTTTGAGCGATACGCTGTGGATCTCCTGCCCGCCGATCCAGATCATGTTCTCTCCAGGGTCGTCCACGCGCACAAGAAGGTTCGCAAGCGTCGTTTTGCCCGCGCCCGTGCGTCCCACGATGCCGAGCGTTTCCCCACGCTTCACGCAGAAGGAAATGTCGCGCAGCACGTCCTTCTCCGTGCCCGGGTAACGGAAGGTAAGCCCCTCCACGCGGATGTCGCCGCGAAGCGGCGCTTCCTCCCCTGCGGGAAGCAGATCCAGGATATCCGATTCCGTATGCAGCACGGCCTCCACGCGCTTGAGCGAAGCGGAACCGCGCGTAACGACGTTGATGATCCTGCCAATGGACGCGATCGGCCACACCAGCATGGTGAGATACTGCACGAACGCGGAAAAATCGCCCACGCTGATCGTGCCGAGGATTGCGATATAGCCGCCGTAGGCGATGGCGATGGCCATGGAGCAGCCCGCGAGCATGTGCATAAACGGGAACATAAAGGCCTGCACCTTCGCATCCCGGATGTTTGCGGTGCGGGATTCCATGTTGACCTTTTCAAACGCAAGGCACTCCTTTTCTTCCTGCACGAACGCCTTGATGACCTTCACGCCGTTGAGCTTTTCCTGCACAAAATCCGCCACCTTGGAAAACGCCTCCTGACGGCGCGTGAACCGTTTGTGCATCTCACGGCCCACATAGGTGCTCACCACGGCGACAAGGCTCATGGGCAGGATCGCCACGATGCTGAGGCGCAGGTCGATCTCAAAGACCATCTTTACGACCGTGGCAAGGCCGATTGCAAGCGCGTCCATGCCCATCATGATGGTAACGGCAAACGTCATGCGCACTGCCTCAATGTCGTTCGTCATGTATGCCATGATCTCGCCGGCCTTATGCTCATGGAAGTAGGAAGCAGGCAGCGTGTTCAAGTGCGAAAACAGGTCGTTGCGCATGTCGCGCTCGATCTTGCGCGCTGCGCCGAAAATGCAGTAACGCCAGCCAATGCGCCCGGCCAGCACAATAAGCGCGATGACCGCCATCGTGACCACAGCGGAAACGAAACTGGCATGATCGATGGTCCTGAGCTCAATGCCGTCGATCACGCGGCCAACGATGATCGGGACTTCCGTCTGCGCCAGGTCGATCACAATGAGGATCACGATGCCGATGATGTAGCTCCATTTATACTTTCGAATGAATTGCCGCGCATACGGACTTCGCAGGATATCCATGATTCCCGCTTTGCGCCCCTTTTGTTTCTCCATGTTTTTCTCCTTTTCGATTCGCTGCCAATGCCATATGCCAAACTCTTAGATTTTAGCACTTGAAGTGGACTTCAAGTCAAGCCCTGAAGCCGCCTGAAAATGCGGATTATCTGGTATTATATCGTATTTTCCCGGAGAAACGAACATCACCGTAGCAACATGAACGCTTTCTTAACCCGTATTCTCGGGCGGCCGCCTGATGCGGCGCAAAGCGGGCGGCCGGTATGCCCGTCCGCCCGCTTTGTGTAAGAAGATTCCCCTCAGTTCAGGTATACTTCCTTTGCCGTCTCCGGCAGGAAATAGCCCTTCATGTCATATTTGTTATAGGTGCTGTATTCGGAAAGCACGCGCCCGCCAAGCGCATAGCTGCGGATGAAGCGTTTGCCGTCCACAGACGTCCAGTTTTCGGCATCCCAGCTCAGGTAGCCATCCTCATCGGTCTGCTTTTCCGCAAAAACCAGATCGACCTGCCGGTTCTCCTTCGCCACCATGTCGATGAGCTCCGCCGTGGTCAGCTCGCGCTCGCATTTCTGGATCTTATCGATGACTTTCATCCGTTCCGCTCCCTTCAGCTCACATATCCCGCCTTGCGAAGGATCTCAAGCGCTCTGTCATGGTTCGCATCGCTCATCATCACGAGCGGGCCGGTGCAGCCCATGCCCGTCTCAGCATAGATGCCTTCCTTCCAAAGCGCCTTCGCCGCATCTTCAAGATCCATGACCTCGATGCCCGCGATGGATGCCGTGCAGGGTTCAGCCGCAGGGGCCTTCACGTCCTCCGCCTCGGCAGGCTTCTGCGCTGCCTTGCGCGCCGCAAGGATCTTGCTGAGGCCGGCTTTCTCCGCCTTTTCAAACTCTTCCTTCGCCACGCGGAACACCTGCCCGCGCACGAGTTCCGCCGCATATTGCAGCGCATTTGCGATAAGCGGCGCGCCGGAAGCGCGGGAGATGATGAGGATCAGCTTTTCATAATCCCGCCCGATGCCGGGGCCGTAGCCGTAGCCGGTGGCTTCAAAGCTGCCGCCGGTCGTGTAGGCCGAAAGCACCTTGATGAGCACATTGCCGGTGAGCGAATCCGTCACAAGCACATCCGGCGTACCCTGCAGCACATCGTTGCCGCGCAGCACAGCGCCGCCGTCCGCACGGGCCGAGGCAGCCCACTGGAATTCATAGCCACCTGCTTTGAGTTGGTTGAGCGCCATTTCCGTCTGTCTTGCGCCATCCACGTTCAGGATGCCCACCGTCGGGTTCTGCACGCCGCAGGCCTTTGCGGCAATGATGCCGTCCACCGCGTTGAGAATCATGCCCTCGATACGGTCGCCGCTTGAAGTGCCGGTGGTGTTTGCGATGAACATCTCCCGCCCGCGTGCCGGGGTCACAGCCCGGCCAACGGTGGAAACGCCGATCGGGAACGGGAAGTGCATGGTGACTGCGCCATCCACCTCGCCGGACTCGATCATCTGCTCCATCTTTTTGTGGCCTTCCTCCTCGTCCGCAACGGGGACGGTGGTCACGCCCTCAGCAGTCAGCGTGCCGATGTAATACACATCCACGCCGCGCGCCGCAGCCATTTTCGCAGCCGCCATGGCGTTTTCCTCGCCGTGCTCGCTGCCCATGCCCGTGAGGGCGATCTTCGGCCTGTCCGCAAAGGAGCCGTTTTCAAGCCCCTCCGCCATCTTCAGGAAGGATTTTGCGATAATTGCTTCAACGTTTGCCATACCGCACACCTGCCTTATTCGGCCTGGCCCATCAGGGTTGCGGCAAACTCGCGCATCGCCTTTGCGATCAGCTTCTTGATTTCTTCCTCACTCACGCCGGTTTCGGCAGGCGCAGCGCCGCCGTTTGCTTCGATCACAAAGGAAACGCCGTCAAACAGATTCGTCATGCGGCCGAGGAACAGGGAGCCCTTGCCGATGATCATCACGCGCTTGATATTCCCCGCAAGGATGTCGTTGCGCGCAAAGCCGATGTACGGCACGCCGGAGGGGATATGCCCCTGCGTCGGCGCCCAGCCGGTCAGACCATGCTCCGTGGTGAAGCTCACGAGGTCTTTCTTTTCAATGTCACCGCGCTTTACTGCAAGCGCCGCGATCATCTTGTAGTTGGCAAGCGGCACATCGCCCGCGCCCGCAGGCTTGGTGATGTCCGGGTTCTGCATTTCGGGTGAGAACTTGTCAACATCCGTGACCTTCAGCCCCACGCGTGCGAGCGGATCGGTCACAAGGCTGCCGATGACGGATTGCGGCGCGGAGCCGGTGCCGACGGTGTGGCGGCCGAGAATTTCAAGGTTGATGACCGGGTTCACGCCGTCATCCTCGCTGATGACAACGGCAAAGCCGCCCAGCATGTCCTCGAGAATGGGCAGGCCCTTCTTCACATGGTCCTTGCCGTTCATGCCAAGCTTTGCCGTGCAGCCGCCCGCAGTGACCACAACGGTCTTATATGCACCCGCCGCAACGAGCGCCGCCGCCTCGACCACCGCGTGCGAAGGGCCGGCGCAGAAGCCGCGCGTATCGGAACCGGTCGCCGCAGAAAGGCCGGCGATCTCCGCCGCGCTCTTTGCAAAGTTGCCGCCGCCGCGCTGGTTCATGTCGCCGCAAGCTTCTTCGGAGCAGTCGATCACATATTCGACCGCGTCCTTTTCAATGCCCGCATTTTTCACCGCGCTGAGGAGAGCCAGCACGGAAGAAGCTTTGGAAACCAGGTTCTCGTGCATCACATGCGCGGAAAGGTTCACGTCGATGTCGTGCGCACGCTTCACGCATCCCACGAGCGCGCCGTTGTGATACAGCCCCTCGGAATGCTCTTCCGCAACGAGGCGGGCGATCTCCGCCGCGTCGATGCCCTCTGCCACGCGCGCAAGGATCGTCTCATCCATGAGCGGGTTTGCGGCAAGCGCCGCTTTGTGCGCCGCAACGAACGCGCTGTCGAGCTTCACGAGGTCGAACACGTCGCAGGCCTGCATGAGAAGCAGGAACTCCTCCTGCGGCATGATCTGGCCGAACTGACCGTAACGGCTCGTCTCCGGGCATTTCTTGTCATACCAGGGCTGCGGAACTTCCGCAAGCGCATCCGGCGTGACGTTGCCGATATAGACCTGGTTGGGGTAATAGGAGAGCGTATCTTCAAAGCTGCGGATATGCTGCGGCAGCTCCTTTAAATATTCGCTTTCCGGGTTTACAACGCATTCCGTAGTCTGCGTGGTGCCGTTGTGGAGCACCATGTCCGGCGTATGGACGAGGATATATCCCGCGCCCTTGATTATGCTTTTCATGTTGAAGTTCCATCCTTTCAGCAATGATTCTATTTCGTTCAACCGTTCCTGAACGGCTGTTTTCAATTGTCATCTGCCGCAGCGCACTTTATGCCGCAGCCGGAAGATGTGCCGCATAACGAGGTTGGGGGCGGCGGCATCTGCCGCCGCCCCCTGCGTGTCCTAAACCTTAATACTTGCAGTATTGTTCACGGATCGCGGTCATTTCGTTCACGATGTCATCAACATCGAGGACCATCTCCATCATCTCGACCTGTTCGCTGTACACGTCGGGATCGAACTCTGCCTTGATTTCAGGCTCGCACACGTGGTACACCCTGAGTCCCAACTGGACTCCTGTCAACGGACCGGCGTAAGTCGGGTCACCATTGGTGACCGTCTCCGCGGCGAGGCCAGCGGCTTCGCCTTCCGCAGCGCCCAAGAGAACGACGACGTTCTCGGGGCCGTACTGCTCAGCAAACCCTTTGACCCGCTTCTGGTTTTCCAGGTCCATTGCACCAGCGGACGTTCAGACAAAGCACTCCGTTGAGGAAAACACGACCTCAGCGCCTGCGCTCAGCGCGCAAAGCTCAATGGCCTGCCCGGGAATGCCGTCACGGTCGCCGATAACGACAACCTTCTTGCCAGCTAAAATGCCCATGCCCATCCTCCTTTTCCTGGTATTATAGAAAGCCCTGCGGCTTGCTACCGTTTCGCCATGTGCCGGAAGGCCGGCACACGCTTTTTAGATATGCTTCTGGATCATCGCCTCGACGTTTTCCGGCGTGGCGTCATCCTTCACGAGGGAGTCGATCATCTCGCCGTTCTCGTAGATCGCGATCACGGGGAGGCCGAGGACCTTCTGGCTGATGGCCAGGCGGCGTGCCTTTGTGGTGTTGAGCGCGCAGAACTTCATCTGCTCACCATACTTTTCCGCATACGCATGCACATGCGGCATCAGCGCGGCGCAGGGTACGCAACCGTCGCCATAGAAATCCACGAGCACCTTGCCGGATGCCTGGAGCACCTCGGGTTCAAACGTTGTCTTATCAACTTCCAGCATTGTTCCGTTCTCCTTTATCTGTTGTTTATTTCAGGTTTGCGATGTACTTTTCCGCCTGCATCGCGGCGATTGCACCGTCCGCAGCGGCAGTGACCACCTGCCGGAGGCTCTTTACGCGCAGGTCGCCCGCAGCAAACACGCCGGGCAGGTTTGTGCGCATATCGTCATCGGTTTTAATGTAGCCGTTTTCCATCTCCACCATGCCCTCATACAGGCCGGTGTTGGGCAGCAGGCCGATGAAGCCGAACAGGCCGAACAGGCCGTCATCCTCATCCGCCTCGATGGTGGTCAGCTCGCCCGTTTTGGTGTTTCTGACGACCATTTTGGAAAGGATCTCGTCGCCGTCCACTTCGTCCACAACGGTATCCCACATGAAGTGGAGCTTCGGATTGGCAAACGCCTTTTCCTGAATGGACTTTGCGGCGCGCAGTTCGTCCCGCCTGTGGATGATGGTCACCTTGCGAGCGAACTTCGTGAGGTACATGGCTTCTTCCACAGCCGCATCGCCGCCGCCGACCACGAACACCTCAAGCTCTTCGAAGAACGAAGCGTCGCAGGTGGCACAGAAGGAGATGCCCTTGCCGACGAACTTGCCCTCGTTCTTGCAGCCGATGGGACGCGGGAACGCGCCCGTTGCAAGGATCACGGTCTTTGCCAGGTATTCGCCCTTCGTGCCGGTGAGCTTCTTCACTTCGCCGGTAAGCTCCACGCTCTTGATGGCATCCTGCGCGCGCTCCACGCCGAACTTCTCCGCCTGTGCCGTCATGCGGGCGATCAGGCTCGGGCCGGACTCACCCTCGACCTGCTGGCCGGGATAGTTTTCGATCTCGTTCGTGATGGCGATCTGGCCGCCATCCTGTCCTTTTTCAATAATGAGGGTGTCGAGCCGCGCGCGGCCGGCATAAAGCCCGGCAGTCAAACCCGCAGGGCCGGCACCCAGGACGATCACATCATAAATCTTGCTCATTTTGCTCTTCTCCAAACGGCTTCTGAAGAAGGCCGCCTGCAATCCCGCCGCAGGCGGCCTTTTCCATTTGTTTTACAGTTCGAAGATCGTCTGATCTTCCACTTCGGTCGTGAGCGCTTCAAGTGCGCGGGCGACCAGCTTCTTGCGAAGCGCATACTCTTCCTCTGCGGGCAGAGCCGGGTTGCCGAGGGGATGCGGGATCGCAATGGTCGGGACGATCCTGTTCGCGCCGACCGTCATCGAGATGGGCGTGACCGTGCACATATGCACGACCGGAATGCCCGCCCTTTCGATTTCTTTCACCATCGTTGCACCGCAACGCGTGCAGGTGCCTCAGGTCGAGGTCATGATGACAGCATTTACGCCTGCCTGCAAAAGTTTCTGCGCATATTCCGCAGCGAATTTCTTCGCGTTGGCGACGGAGGTTCCGTTGCCAACGGTGGTGTAGAAGTAATCATGCAGCTTGCCGATCCTGCCCTCGCGCTCGAACTCGCGCATCACGTCCACGGGGAGGACGCGGTTCGGGTTCTCGTTGGCGTACACCGGATCATAGCCGCCGTGCGCGGTCTCATGGGTCTCCGCCGTGAGCTTCTCAACGCCCTTGATGCAGTATTCGCCATAATGGGACGCGGAGGAGGACTCGATGTGATCCGGATTGCCCTTGGGTACGATGCCGCCGGAGGTGCACAGCGCGACCGTCGCATGGGAAAGATCCTTCACGGCGGGGTTGGGCGCGACACGGTCGAACGAAGGCATGGGATATTCCGTGGTGAACGGCTTGTCAGCAAGCTTCTTGAGGAGCATATCCACGGCGCGCTTGGAGCCGCGCTCCTTTTCAAAGAAGTTCACGCGCACGCCGTTGGGCATGTAGCCGTCCTCGCAGGAGGCGCCGAGCTTTTCGCCCTTCATGAGCTTGAGCGCAAGCTTCGCCATCACGGGGGCCGCCTTGCGCATGCCGGCAGCGCTGTTCGCGGTCGGCACGATCAGGATCTTATCCTTCAGATCCGCGCCGGGGTTTTCTTCATACATACCGGTCAGCACCGGGATGCCAAGTTCTTCCTTCACGGCAAGCGCAACGTTGGCGCAGGCATAGCCGTAACGGCCGGCGTTGAACGCAGGGCCCGCGATGAACAGGTCAGGCTTGAGTTCCCTGACCCACGCGAGGATCTGTGCCTTCGCCTCTTTTTCATGCTCCGCAAAGTGGGAGTCGCCGCAGACGACCGTCGCCACGATCTCCGCCTCGCCCTTCCAGGCCTGATTGAACGCAAGGCCGGGGCCGACGAAGCCTTCCCGCAGTTCAGGGGCTACATGCGCCATTTCTTCGCCGCCGATGTTGGCAAAGAACTGGTTGATGTAATGTACAACACGATAACTCATGATGTGTGCTCTTCTCCTTCCCTTTTATCTTGCGCTCAGGCGGTTGAAGCCCATCTCGTTCGTCGCACCGGTGATGACCTGGAGCTCCGCTTCGATGGAACCGTCCGGACGCAGGGAACCGGCATGACCGCCGGCGATCTTGTCAACGTAATCGAGCGTGCCGATGACCTTCTCCATCGGCGGGAGGACGATCACCTCGTTGGCATTGCCGCCGGTGACGACCGCGTCAGCAAGCGGGTCGGCATCCGCGAGGGACTGGGACTTGCCATCCTGGCCGGCATACTCGTCGGTGATGATGGTGGTCTTCACGCCCATCTGCTCGATCTTCTTCGTGTTCATGATGAGGTCGGTATCCGGGTTGCCGAAGCCTTCCTGGGAGACGATCACGCCGTCCAGGTCGAGCAGGCGGCAAAGCTTGGCGCTCCAGTCGGAGGAACGCTGCTTGTCAGCCAGGTACACGTTCTCGTTGGTGATGATGTTGCAGACGTAGTTGAGCGTTCTGCCATGCTGCTCGAACAGGTCGGCCACCACGGGGTTGTTCTGATGATGATAAGTCGTGTTCTTATCGCACGCTGAAACGCAGTTGCCGCTGATGATCGCGCCATCCATGGTTTCAGTGGGGTAAAGGATGGTCGTGAGCGAACGCTTCGCGTCAACGCCGTAAACGTAAGTATCATGCAGGAGGCCCTGGCTCTGCAGCATGTGGACATAGCCCACGCGCGGCAGGTTCGGGAACTTTTCGATGCCCTCCTTGATGCCGAAGGTCTCAAAAGTCTTGACCTCATCGGGCGTAACGCTGCGCCCGAGCTCGCCGATGAACGTTGCGGCACGCAGACCCGCAATGCGGACGGCATGCTCATACTCATGCTGATGCACGCCTTCAACAGGTTCGCAGACCATCACGAGGTTCAGGAGCTTCGAGAACGGAGTGTACTCTGCGCCCGGGCCCGTCATGTCGATGATGCCTTCCTGGAAACCAACGATCTTGCCGGCGGTGACGACCGCCATGCCGCGGAGCACGTGCGTTTTGCCGGAACCGACGGTATCGACCTTGGCAATGACGCCAGGGAACTCGCCGCCGGGGCCTTCGACCTTCACGCGGGGTTCAATCACGTCTTTCACGGGGGTAATGCGAACGCTCTCACCCGGCCTTGCGATGTCAAAACAGGCAGACTTGACGCATGCCTTCACGTCATCATCTTCGTAAACGAAGGCTTTGACCGCTTCGGCATCGACGAAAAGCGTCCCGTTTTCCACCTTGCATTCGTTTGAAAATTGAATGTCCTTGATCTCGATGAATCCCAATTCCAATTTCAAAGCGAACACCTCCTCCTTTTATATGTTTTTTATCTTACTAAGGCCTGCTGCAGCGTCGAAATCCACGGCGCCTGCAAGCAGGGTATAGTCGATCAGTTGGAAGTCCCGCCGCACCGTTTCGGTAAGTTCCCGGTTCCGCGGCGTGAACTTGTCGGCAGCCTGGATGCACTCGGAGATGATCCCGGCCTGCTCCGCGGAAAACGCGTGCGGCACTTTGGACACGACGACGGATTTATACGGCGTCTCGTTCGGCTTCACGCTGCCGGAAAGCGGGTGTGTATACAGCGTGTGCCCCGCATAGACGAGATCCCGCACCTTCACGAGGATCTCCCGGTAAGAACACTCCGGGAACAGGCGGATCTCGCAGCAGTCTTCCATGCACTGCGCAAGGAGCGGATTGTTCGTGATGATCAAAGAATCGCGTGCGTTTTTCATGCGCTCCCCTCCTGTTTTGTTTTGTGCTTCCTGCGGCCTTGCTATACAAAAAAACAGAGCAGGCGGCGGGCAACAAAAATAGTCCCTTGCCTGACTCTGTACAATAACCTGAGAGATTCCCCGCCCTTGACGGCAGGTTGCGCCTTCGGTGCTTTCGCTTTCCAGAGTTTTGTCGGAATACAGTCCTTTTGCCTGAGATGTTTACGCCGTGCCGGCGAGCATCGGCGCTTATTCCTTCGGCCCCGTTCAAAACAGGTCTCCTGCATTCGTCATCCAAACAGATTCGATTTCACACGGCAAACCGATTCCGTGCTCAATAACACTATATCTTTTCGTATGTGAAATGTCAATCAAAATGCGTTGTATTATCGAAAAATACAATGATAAATCGCTCGTTTGCCAATGGGGCAGATGGCCCTTGAAAAATTTCAAATCACCATGCTCTCATCGGTTGACGCAAAAGATCCCCACCGCGTCTGCAGTGGGGACCCCATGGCGGGAACATGTGGGAATCGAACCCACCTGGGCAGCTCTTCACCACCTGCAACGGTTTTGAAGACCGCGGGGCACACCAGCACCCATCTGCTCCCAAATGCGTAAGCATTATAGCATGGCCCTTTTGGAAATGGCAAGGAAAAAGTCATTTCATGCCTGAGCAGGCGGGAATCCGCGGTTGAGCCGCCGGAAGTCCCCTTCCTTTTTGGTGATCCCCGTTTTGTCGAAGTATTCGAGAATCGCGAGCGCATACTTTCGGGAAGTGCCGAGCAGATCGCGCATCTGCGCGAGGGTGATCGTTTCGTTCTCCGCAAAATGCGCCTTTGCAGCCTCGCACGCACGCGTATAGGCCGTGCTGTGATAGCAGATCTGCGGCGTGAGCATCACGAGTTCACCGCCGCTCAGAACGCTGTCGAGCACCTGCTTGAGATCCGCGCGCTCATTCTGCTGGAACGTTGCCGCGACCTCATCCACCGTGATGGGTTCAATGCCCGCGCCGCTGTAATACGCAAGGAGCTTGGTACGAATGGCGCTCTGCCGCCTGGTGTAGTGTACCTCGAACTCCGCAAGCGCATACCGTTCCCCCGCCCTGCGGATAAGCCCCTCCCGGCAAAGCTCGCCGAGCAGCGCATCCGCAACCGCCTGATCGAGCGCTTTGAACACCTTCTGCCGCAGCTCCGCCGCCTTCATGCCCGCATGCAGCGGGTTCTTTGCATGGTAGCCGGAAAGCACAGCCCGGCAGGAATCCGCCACAACATCCAGCGCTGTAGCTGCAATAAAGCGCCCCGGCAGCGGTTCAACGATACGCCCGGCGCCGAGCAGATCAGCAAGCTCCGCCGCAAGTTCTTCCGCTTCAATGCCGAGTTTTGCCGAAAGCTGCTGCGCCGTGGGCAGCGCGGTTTTGTATTCCGCAAGCACCTGTTCCACGCGCTCGCCCGCAGAGCCGCCCTCCCGGATCTTAAGCGCTTCGATCACGGCGGGCACATTGCGCTTATGGCGCATGGGCGCGTCATCCAGAATGACGCCGCCGCCGATCGTCTCAAGCGGCGAATAAAAGCGGATCACAAAACGGTCCCCGTTTTTGCTCGCGATGGGTTCCGTCATGCGCAGCTGCGCATAGCCGCTTTCACCCGGTTCAAGCGCATCCCTGTCCAGCAGCACGACCTTTGCGAGCATCACCGCCGCGCCGTGATACAGGTGCACCTGCATATCGTTCGTGATCGTGCGCCCGGAATCCCGCAGGTTCGTCAGCTTCACATCCAACATTCTCGATATGCGCACGCTGCCCGGGCGCGCCACGGCATCGCCACGCTGCACATCCGTTTTTTTGAGCCCCGCGAGGTTCACCGCCACGCGCTGCCCGGCATACGCCGTCTGCACGGTTTTGCCATGTACCTGCAGGTTCCGGATGCGTGTCTCCGTCTGGGATGGCACAAGCTCCGCCGGATCGCCTTCCTTCATGCAGCCTTCGATCAGCGTTCCGGTCACGACCGTGCCGAATCCATCCACGGAAAATACGCGGTCCACCGGCAGGCGGAACGGAACGCGCACGCTCTTCTCCGCCGCTTTACTCACGAGCGCGTAAAGCGCGTCCTTCAGCTCCGGAATTCCTTCTCCGGTATATGCGGAAACAGTCAGGACGGGTTTCCCTTCCAAAAAAGAGCCTTTCGCGCGCTCGCGCACCTCGTCCTGCACCATTTCAAGCCATTCGGCATCCACCATGTCCTTTTTCGTGATAACGATGAGGCCGTCCCGGATGCCGAGCAGCGTCAGGATGTTGAGGTGTTCCACCGTCTGCGGCATGAACCCCTCGTCCGCCGCAACGACGAGCATCGCAAGGTCGATGCCGCCCGCGCCGGAAAGCATGTTCTTAATGAAACGCTCGTGGCCCGGCACGTCCACGATGCCGGCCTGCGTGCCATCCGGCCAGTCCAGATGCGCAAAGCCAAGCTCAATGGTGATCCCGCGCTTTTTTTCCTCCGCGAGCCGGTCCGTCTCAATGCCCGTGAGCGCCTTTATGAGCAGAGTCTTTCCATGGTCGACATGCCCCGCCGTTCCGATGATCACATGTTTCATCGCAGCGCCTCCTTCATTGCATCCGCGACATGCGGGAACGCATCCTCACGCAGCGTGCGCACATGCAGGAGATACTGCCCATGGTCAATGCGGCCGATGATGGGCGGTTCGCTGAAACGCAGCGCCGTTTCGAGCGCATCCACACTCATGCCCTCCGGGGACACCGCCACCGCATAGGAGGGCAGCATCTGCATCGGCACCGAGCCGCCGCCCACCTGATCCTCCACAGGCACAACCGCGGCAGGCACCCCCGCCTCCTTCAGCATGGCGCAAAGCGCATCCGCGCGCGCCCGGAGCGCTGCCGGTTCCGCGGAAAGCATGGCAAGCGTCGGGATCTCCTGCAATGCAGTTCCGTCCGCATAGGCGCGCAGCGTTGCTTCAAGCGCAGCAAGCGTCATTTTATCCACGCGCATCGCCCGGGTAAGGGGATGTCGTTTGAACAGGTCGATATACTGTTTTTTCCCGATGATGATGCCGGCCTGCGGGCCGCCGAGCAGCTTGTCGCCGGAGAAGGACACCACGTCCACGCCGGCGCGGATGGATTCCTGCACCGTGGGCTCGCCGCGGATCCCAAAGAGCGAAAGATCCGTAAGCGAACCGCTGCCGAGATCCTCAATGACCGGCAGGCCATGGGCATGACCAAGCGCCGTCAGTTCCTCGCGCGATACGGTCTCCGTAAAGCCCACGATGCGGTAATTGCTCGTGTGCACCTTCATGAGCGCACGCGTTTCCAGGCCGATCGCCCGTTCGTAATCCCGGATATACGTTTTGTTCGTGGTACCGACTTCGCGGAGGCGTGCGCCGCAGCTTTCCATGATCTCCGGCACGCGGAAGGAGCCGCCGATCTCCACGAGTTCCCCACGCGATGTAATAACTTCACCGCCTGCCGCAAGCGCAGAGAGGATGAGCAGCACGGCCGCAGCATTGTTGTTCACCACAAATGCGCTTTCCGCACCGGTGAGCGCCGTGAGCAGCTTTTCCACATGCGCATACCGCTCGCCGCGTTTGCCGGTTTCCCTGTCGTATTCAAGGGTGGAATAGTTCTGCGCTGCCGCCGCAGCCGCGTTTGCCGCTGCCTTCGAAAGGCATGCCCGCCCCAGGTTGGTGTGCAGGATGACGCCCGTCCCGTTCACTACGCCGCGCAGGGAAGGCATGCTCGCCCGCCGTGCACGCGCCGCGGCTGCCTGGGAAAGTTCCGCTTCGCCCGGCAGCGCAGCAAGGGTTCCTGCAAGCACGCCGCTCCGGAGTTCCGCAAGCACGCCGCGCACCGCTTCAACCAGTGCGCCGTGCGGAATATCCGCACAAACAGAAGCCAAGGTGGGCGATCTGAGCAGATCGTCCACCTTGGGAATTTCACGCAGCAATTGATTGTTCATATACCGCACGCTCCATTTCGCTCGATCGCTGTATCTCTGTACCAATTATAACAGCAATCCGGCGTTTGGAAAAGGCGTGCTTATTCGTTTTCGAAAAGCAGCTCGTACCGTTCGCCCGCTTCAACGCGGAACACCCGTTCCACATCCTCATCCATCGCCTCAAGCTGCGGCGTTTCCGCTTCGTAGCGCACGCATGTTCCGCAGGAGGAACTGAGCGTACGCGGCACGGGCATCATTTGCGCGCGCACGCCTGCCGAAGCAAGCGCGCGGCTCGTCATGAGTGCCGCAAGGTGTGTATGGAACGTTGCGATATACTTTGTCATTTCTTCAGCGTCAGGCGGAAGTCTTCGCCTTCCTGCTCAACGGAAACCTGATAGCCCATGCTCGTGCCAAAGCGCGTCACGTTCTCCACAGCGCACCGGTCATCCACCAGCACAACGAGTTCTGCAGGGGCATTCTTCTTAACTTCCTTCTGCACCATCGCCACCGGCATCGGGCAGGTAAATCCTCTTGCGTCGATCATATTTCGTTCCTTTCCGGTCCTCTTGTTTTCTTTGTAGGAGCGTTTGTTATTCCGCAGCCTTTTCCTTCTTCGGCATGTTCAGGAGGGAGATCACAACAAGCACCACAATGCCGAGGAGCACCGCGACCTTGCCCGCCGTGGAGATGCCGCCAACCACGAGCTCGCCCGCTTCGTTCAGGGAATCCGGGTTGCCCGCAAGGCCGAAGTTATGCGCAAACGCAGCGCCTGCGATCATGCCGAACACGGTGATCGCGGAGTCGCCGTTGCCTTCGCCGGCAAGGATCAGCTGCCTGAGCGGGCAACCGCCGAGGAGCACGGAGCCCCAACCGACGAGCACCATGCCGAGCGCGTTCCAAAGATGGCTGCTGTGGGCGATGGGCTGCATCGCAAAACCGAGCTTGAACTTGCCGAGCGCAAGGTTGCCGATGAGCACCACGACGAAGATCGCAACGAAACCGTAGAGCAGTTTGAAATCCTTGAACATGATGCTGTCACGGATGCCGCCGACCATGCAGAGGCGGGAGCGCTGCGCAAGCGCGCCGACCACAAGCGCGATCGCAAGGGCGATCAGCATGGGCGCATGCATGGAGCCCGGGCCGGCTTCGCTGGCCTTAAAGAGCGTGGGAACCGCGATGGCAAGGATCAGGAGCCCAACCATCAGCGCGGGCAGGATGCCGCCTTCCGTCTTTTCGAGCGTGTAGTTGCGGCGAAGCGAGAAGCCGCCTTTGATAAACCGCGTGCCGATGAAGATACCGAGCACGAAACCGACCAGACCCACGAGCGCGTTCAGGTCGCCGCCGCCGAGGCGGATGACCATGCGCAGCGGGCAGCCAAGGAACGCGAGCGCGCCGATCATCACAAATGCGCCGAGCACAAAGCGCGTTGCCGGAGAGGAGCCCGCCTTTGCACGGAACTCACCCTTCACAAGCGCCATGATGAAAGCACCCAGCACAAGGCAGATGATCTCCGGCCGGATGTACTGCACCTTTGCAGCGCTGTGCATCCCAACGCCGCCTGCGATGTCGCGCAGGAAGCAGGCAATGCAGAAGCCCATGTTCGCCGGGTTGCCGAGCAGCGTCAGCACGACTGCCGCGATGCCTACGACAGCACCCGCGATCACAACGATCCAATTAACCTTTTTCATTTTTCTCTCCCCATAATTCCGAATTTTGATATATGGCACGCACAAAGCGCACCCTTCCTTCGGCAATTATAGGGCATACAACGGGAAATTGCGAATTTCCTTTTTCAATAAATCATTGTTTTTCATCTATAAAAACGATAAAAACCAGCGTTTTTCATCCATTCTCCGGTTTTTCCCCATACAAAAATACAAAAACAAAGCCTATACCAACTTCGGCGTTTCCATGCGCACATAGCGCACAAAGCGCTGTTCCAACGGCGTAAGCGCCGTGTCCCTGCGCCAGGCAATGCAGATATCCCGGTATGCGCCATCCGGTGCAAGATCGAACGAAAGCAGCCTGCCCGTGGCGAGCTCTTCCTGAATGGCCAGGTTGGAGATCACGGATATGCCCATGCCCTGCGAAACACCTGCCTTAATGGATTCCGGGTTATCCATGCGCGCAACGATCCGGAGCGATTCCGGCGCGATGTTCCAGCGCCGGAAATAGTCTTCCACGGCGCGCTGCGTGCCAGAGCTTTCCTCCCGGGCGATCATCGGTTCCGCAAGGAGATCGACCCCGGTCGCCCCCTCTTTTTGCAGTTTTTGGAAGCGTTCATTGTTCTCCGTGATGAGAACGAGCCTGTCCTGCGCCACCGTATGGCAAACGAAGCGCCGTGCATCCAGCGTTGCGCCAAGCAAGCCGATGCGGGCTTCCCCCTGCTCCAGAAGGGCATGCACCTCCTCGCTGTCGCCGCGCCGGAGCACATAGCGCGCGCCGGGGTGCTGCTTCAGGAAGCCGGCCATCAGCCGGGGCAGCAGGGATTGCGCCGGCACGGTGGATGTGCCGATGCTCATCGTCTCCCGGTTTGCGCTCTCCCGCATTTCCTGCAGCGCCTCACAGCGGACGAGGATATCCCTTGCCGCCGCATAGACCCGCCTGCCCTCCTCCGTCAACGCAAATTTTTTGCGTGCGCCGCGCAGGATCAGCTGTGCGCCGAGCGTCTGCTCCAGCGCCTGAATATGCATGCTCACGGTGGATTGCGTCAGGTGCAGCCGTTCGGCCGCCCGCGTGAAGCTGCCGTATTCCGCCGCAGCCGCAAAGGTTTCAAGCTGCCTTAAACTGATCTCCAGCATGTTTGTTTCTCCTTCTGCAACACAAGTTCTGCAACACAAAAGGTCGCGTTTTTCAGGAATCAGGAATATCAATGTGACTTTTCGGGCCGAATATGCTATGCTCTTCCTGTTGAAAGGAAAGGAGCACCGGGTTTATGCAAACGATCTATCTCGATAACGCCGCGACCTCGTTCCCAAAGCCTGCCGGGGTCAGCGCACGCATGAAAGAATATATGGATTCCGTCGGCGCGACGATCAACCGTTCCGTCTATGGCGCCGCACAGGATGCGGGGCTTGTGACGCTGCGCCTGCGGGAACGCCTTGCGCGGTTGTTTTCCTTCCCGGAAAAGCCCACGCATGTGATCCTCACCCCCGGCGCAACGGCGGGGCTGAACTTTATCCTCAAGGGTTTCCTGCGCCCCGGGGATCACTGCCTTGTGAGTTCCATGGAGCATAACGCCGTGATGCGCCCGCTTCTGCAGCTTTCCGGCGTGGAATTCGACCGCATCCCCTGCGATAGCGAAGGCAGACTTGACCCGGCCGCAATGCTGTCGCTGATCCGGCCGAACACACGCCTCTGCATCATGGCGCACGGTTCCAACGTGTGCGGCACGGTGCAGGATGCTGCCGCCGTCGGCGCCATCTGCGCGGAACACGGGATCGCCTTTGCGCTCGACGCAGCGCAGACTGCCGGGCATATCCCGATCGACTTTCAGGCGCTGCACCTGAGCGCGCTCTGCGTGCCCGGGCACAAGGGGCTGCTCGGCCCTTCCGGCATCGGCGCGCTGCTGCTGCGGGATGATTTCGCCCACGCGCTCACACCGCTTCTTGCAGGCGGCACAGGCAGCGCCTCGGACAGCGAATACCTGCCGGATTACCTGCCGGACCGTTTTGAATCCGGCACGCCGAACCTGCCCGGCATTTACGGCTTTGAAGAAGCGCTCCGTTTCATCGAAGAAACCGGGATCGACGCGCTCCGTGCGCACGAGCTGGAGCTTACGGCCCGCTTCCTTGAGGGGCTTCGCACGATTCCGAACCTGCGGCTTTGCGGCACGGAAGATCTTTCCCGCCGCGTGGGCGTGATCTCCGTTGATTTCACACAGGCGGACAATGCGGAAGCCGCCTTCCGCCTGGAAAGCGAATTTGGCATTTTGACCCGCTGCGGGCTTCATTGCGCGCCTTCCGCGCACAAAACGCTCGGCACGTTCCCGCAGGGCACGGTGCGTTTTTCCCTTGGCTTTTCGAGCACAGCGGCCGATGTGGACGCCGCGCTCGCCGCCCTCCGCGCCATCAGCGAAGCCTGATGCGCTTCCCGCCTTCGTATTTTTCGACCGTTCCGATGCGCTGCGCGCTCGGAACGGTTTTTTGCAGTTCCGCATACAGCGCGTCCGCATCCCGTTCCGCCACGGCGATCATGAGGCCACCCGCCGTCTGCGGATCGTAAAGCAGATCCTGCTTGGCAAGTTCGGTGTCCCCCGCGTCCACGCCCGCCTCCGCGAACGTGCGGTTGCGGTACATGCCGGCAGGCAAAAAGCCCATGCGCGCAAGCTCGAGCGCCTCCGGGATGAGGTCGATCGCGTCCACATGCAGGGTGATCGTCGTGTCGCTGCCCGTTGCCATTTCATACGAATGGCCCAGGAGCCCAAAGCCCGTCACATCCGTGCAGGCATGCACATCGTATTTCACCATCGCGTCCCGCGCCGCCTTGTTGAGCGTTGTCATCATGCGGTACATCAGCGCCTCGTTCTCCTCGGAAAGCATATCTACCTTCTTTGCCGTGGAAAGCACGCCGATGCCGATGGGTTTCGTCAGCAAAAGAACGTCGCCCGGCTTTGCGCCGGAGTTGGTCAGAACCTTATCCGGGTGCACGAAGCCCGTCACAGCGAGGCCGTATTTGGGCTCGTCATCGTGGATGCTGTGGCCGCCCGTGATGAGCGCGCCGGCTTCGTAGACCTTGTCGTACCCGCCGCGCAGCAGCGCATGCACTGCGTCCATGGGCATGGATTCCGGAATGGCCATAATGTTCAGGCAGAGCTTCGGTTCGCCGCCCATGGCATACACATCGGAAAGCGCGTTCGTCGCCGCGATCTGGCCGAAAAGATAAGGATCATCCGCGATCGGCGGGAAGAAATCCACCGTCTGCACCAGAGCGAGTTCATCGCTGATCTTATAGACCGAAGCATCATCGCTTTTGTCGAAGCCAACGAGCAGGTTCGGATCGTGGTGCACCCGGATCCCTTCCAGCAGTTTCGCAAGCACGCCCGCGCCCACCTTTGCGCCGCACCCGGCGCACTTTGCAAGCTTTGTAAGCTTGATATCCGTCGTTTCCATTTTCTTCTCCTTTTTATGTGCCCGCGGCTTTTCCCGCCGCGCAGGTTTATTGTCTCAAATCCCTGCCGGGATTGCAACGGCATTTGAGATGATTTTTCTGTCCTTTCCCATATTTTTATCGGAAAAATCGATAAATGCAAACAAAAAGGCAGAGGGGCGTTTCCCCCTGCCTCAGCGGACTGCCCGGTTCAGCGCACCGCGCAGTATGTTTCCATGTATTGTTCCATGCGCGCACGCACAGCGTCGTCGATCAGCACGCGCCCATCCACCTCTTTGTTGTAAAGGGTTTCAAGGATGTCCCGCACCGTTACGATGGGGAACGTGCGGATGCTGAAATCCCGCTCGATCTCCTCGATGGCGGTCAGCTCACCCTGCCCGCGCTCCATGCGGTCCACGGAGATGATGAGCCCGGGCACCTGCACCTTTGCCGCAGCCTGCAGAACGGGCAGCGTTTCACGCACAGCCGTGCCGGCAGTGATCACGTCCTCGATGATGAGCAGCTTGTCGCCGTCCTTGGGCTTATAGCCCACCATGGAGCCGCCTTCACCGTGATCCTTGGCTTCCTTGCGGTTGAAGCAGTAATTCACATCCCGCCCCGCGCGGAAAAGCGCCGCTGCCGTGGAAACGGCAAGGGGAATGCCCTTGTAGGCCGGGCCGAAGAGCGCCGCGATATCCGCGGGGAGCTCCCCCGTTTTCGTGTGTTCCTCGATGCAGGCGGCATAAAACTCGCCAAGCCGCGCGATTTGCCCGCCCGTTTTATAGTTGCCGGTGTTGATGAAATACGGCGTTTTGCGCCCGCTCTTCGTGGTGAAATCCCCGAAGGTCAGCACGCCTGCGCGCGCCATAAAGGCAATGAATTCGGATTTATAGCTCATTGTTTTTCTCCTCCCCGTTTATCCCTGAAACGCAGCCTTGAGCGCCGCGATGCTTTCATAGCCTTCCCGCCGCATGAACGCGGAAAGCTCTTCGAGCACGTCCACCGGCGCAGTCGGGTTCACGAGCGCTGCCGTGCCGACAGCGACCGCATCCGCGCCGGCAAGCAGGAACTCCGCCGCGTCCTCGCCGGTCATGATGCCGCCAAGCCCCAAGATCGGCAGTTTCACCGCCCGCCGCACCTGGTATACCATGCGGATCGCCACAGGCTTCACGGCCGGGCCGGAAAAACCGCCCGTGCCGTTTGCAAGCAGCGGCCGCTTTGTTTTCAGGTCAATGCGCATGCCAAGGAGCGTGTTGATGAGCGAGACCGCATCCGCGCCCGCATCCTCCACCGCATGGGCAATGGCCGCGATGTCCGTCACATTCGGCGTGAGCTTCACCATCACCGGGCGCTTTGCCGCCCGCTTCACAGCCTCCGTCACCCGCGCAGCCATGCGCGGATCCGTTCCGAAACCGATACCGCCTTCCTTCACATTCGGGCAGGAAATGTTGAGCTCATACATCGCCACGCTCGTTTCATTGAGAAGCTCCGTCACAGCGACGTATTCCTCAACGCTGTGCCCCGCAAGGTTTGCGATCACGGGCACGTCATACTGCGCAAGGTAAGGAAGCTCTTTTTCGATGTAAGCCTTGGCTCCCGGGTTTTGCAGGCCGACGGCGTTGAGCATGCCGCCATAGGTCTCCGCGATGCGCGGCGTGGGGTTACCGGCCCAGGGCTCCGCCGCCACGCCCTTCGTGATGACCGCACCAAGACGCGAAATATCGTAAAACTCGCTGCTTTCCCGGGCCGCAAACGTGCCGCTTGCGGTCATGACCGGGTTTTTCAGCGAAAGTCCCGCAAAGGAGATGCGAAGATCCGGTCCGTTCATTCGAAGATCACCTCGCTCCCGTCGAATACAGGGCCATCCTTGCAGACGCGCTTCTGCACGATTGCTCCGTTTTGCCTGAGCTTGCACACGCAACCCACGCAGGCGCCATAGCCGCAGCCCATGCGTTCCTCCAGAGAGATCTGCAGCGGCAGAGCGCGTTCTATGCAGAAGCGCTGCAGCGCGCGCAGCATCGGCTTCGGCCCGCAGGCAAGCACGGCCGTCCCTTCCGAAAGCGCAAGCGTTTCAAGCAGCTGCACGGCATTCCCATGGAAGCCCGCGCTGCCGTCATCCGTAGCAAAATGGAACGCATCCGCCGCGGCGCGGAACTCCTGTTCAAGGAACAGCGCATCCCGGTAACCCACGGCGACCGTTACACGAAGGCCTTTCGCCTTCGCCGCATACGCCGTCTGAAGCAGCGGGGGCACGCCCACGCCGCCGCCCACAAGCAGCACATGCCCGCGCTCCGGCAAAGCATAGCCGTTGCCGAGCGGGCTTGAAACGCGGAGCGTTTCGCCCGGCTGCAGCGCCGCCATTTTCCGCGTGCCTTCGCCCGCAGCGCGGTACACAAGGGTCAGCATGCTGCCCTCCTGCCGGCAAACGCTGATCGGGCGCGGCAGAAGATGTACTCCGTCATTAAGATACACGTTCACAAACTGCCCCGGCCGCGCAGGCTCATCCCCGCCCGGCAGGCACAGCAGCAGCTTAAAAACATCCTGCGTGAGCGGAGCGTTTCCCGCGATCTTTGCAGTTACGATCCGCTTCATCCCACGATGTCCTTTTTCATGGCAAGCGCCGCATCCCGCGCAGCGTCCGCGAAATCCCGCTCGCCGTATTTTTCGTTTTTCTTATATGCCGCGATGATCCCGCGGGAAGAGTTCACGATGCAGCCCCTGCCATCCTGATCGAAGAAGCCGCGGATGTCCTCCGCCGTGCCGCCCTGCGCACCGTAGCCCGGCACGAGGAAGAACGTATGCGGGAGAGCCTGGCGCACGCGCGCGCCCTCCTCCCGGTGCGGCGCACCGACCACGGCGCAGACGCGGCTGTAGCCCTGCGTCCCCATAGCACCCGCGCCCCATTCATCCACAAGCGCAGCCACATGCAGGTAGATGGGCTTCCCATCCACAACGATGTCCTGAAGCTGGCTGCTCGAAGGGTTGCTGGTCTTTACGAGCACGAAAACGCCCTTGTCCTCTTTGTTGCACGCGTCGATGAACGGCTGTATGCCGTCGATGCCGAGGTAGGGGTTCACGGTGACGAAATCCTCATGCCAGAAGTCGAACTTTTCCCCGGCAATCTCCGTACCGCCGATGTGCGCAGCATAGGCCGCTGCGGTGGAGCCGATATCCCCGCGCTTAATGTCGCCGATGACGATGAAGCCCAGCTCCTTTGCAAGGGCAGCGGTCTTTTCATAGGCCGCAAGCCCGGCGAGGCCATAGCGCTCATAGAAAGCGATCTGCGGCTTTACAGCGGGCACGATCCCCTGCACCGCCTGCATGATCGCCCGGTTGAAGGCAAGGAACATTTCCGCGACAGCCTCAGGGGTCTTGCCGAATTCCGCGAATTTTTCCTCCCGCAGATATGCGGGGATCATCTCCAGCGTGGGGTCAAGACCCACAACAGTCGGGTTATTGAGCGCGTCGATGCGCGAAAGCAGTGCGTCGATCATGGTTTGGCTCCTTTCTTATTTCTGATCCCGGTAAACGATCCGCCCGCCCGCAACGGTGAGACGTGTTTTTCCGTAAACCTCCATGCCCGCAAAGGGCGTGTTGCGCCCTTTGGAGCGGAACGATGCGGGGGCGATACGATAAGGGCGCGAAACGTCAAACACCGCCGCATCCGCATATGCGCCCACGCGGAGCGTGCCGCGTTTGGGGGCGCCAAGGATCGCCGCCGGGTTTGCGCTCATAAGCGAAACGAGGCGCGAAAGCGGGATGTGCCCTGCCCTTACAAGCGCAGTATAACTTACGGGGAACGAGGTTTCAAGGCCGATGACGCCGTTCAATGCCCGTTCGTAGCCGCATTCCTTTTCCGCCGCGCAATGGGGCGCATGGTCCGTGGCGATGGCATCGAGCGTGCCGTCCTTCAGCGCTTCGATCACGGCGGCAACATCCTCCGCCGTGCGCAGGGGCGGGTTCATCTTGAAGTTCCCGTCCGTGGCGCGGCTTTGATCGAACACGAAATAATGCGGCGCAGTCTCCGCCGTGATATCATATCCCGCCGCCTTCATGGCACGGATGAAATCGAGGCTCAGCTTTGCACTGATGTGGCAGAGGTGGTACTTCACGCCGCTTTCCCGGGCAAGGATCAGGTTCCGCGCGGCCATGCAGGCTTCGCCCGCCGCCGTGCCGCGGAGCGCGTCATCCTCCGTGTGGTCAAAGATGGGCAGCCCCGCTTCCGCCGCAGCGCGCATGCCGGCAAGCATTATGGAAGCATCCGCCACGGAGCGGCCGTCCTCGCTGAGCGCACAGGCGCCCGCTGCCTTGAGCGCCGCCGCATCCACGGTCGTTTCCCCTTTTTGCCCCAGGGTGACCGCGCCGATGGGCAGCGCGTCGATGCCCTCCGCGCGGGCGCGGAGCGCTGCCACGGCCTCCGCTGTATCCGTCACGGGCCTGAGGTTTGGCATCATGCAGACGGTCGTAAACCCGCCCGCCGCAGCCGCGGCGCAGCCGGTGTGTATATCCTCTTTTTCGGTGAAGCCGGGATCGCGGAAATGGACGTGCAGGTCGATCAGCCCCGGCAGCACGAGCATGCCCGCCGCATCGATGCGTTCCGTTTCGCCCTCGGGGAGCTCACCTGCCGCGACGCTTTCCCCGCGGATCGCCGCAACGCGGCCTTCGCTGAAATAAATATCGCCTGTGGCGTCAAGCCCCTGTGCCGGGTCGACGATGCGGCCTCCCGCGATGCAAAGGTTCATCTTATTCACCCTTCATGCTGACGATCTCGTCGCAGTATTCGCAGCGGTATTCCCGCGTTTCGGCGTTCATCAGGTGGAAGATGTGCGGCGCGTTGCGCTCCACGCTCGTGACGCAGCGCGGGTTCTTGCACTTGATGACGTTCGTGACCGTTTTCGGGAGCTCCAGGTTGATCTTCTTGACGATCCTGCCGTTTTCGATGATGTTCACCGTCGCGTTCGGGTCAAGGAGGCCGAGCACCGTGAGGTCAACGTCCGTCACGTTTTCGATTTTGATGAGGTCCTTGCGGCCATGCTTCTTGCTCGTAGCGTTCATGATGAAGGCCACGGTGTTCTTTTTGGTGTCGATCTTGAGGTAATCAAGGATGCGGTTGCCCGTCCCTGCGGTGATGTGGTCGATGACGATGCCGCGTTCGATGCTGTTGACGATCATTGCTGTTTCCTCCCTTTTTTATTTCACTTCGATGCCGAGCAGCTTCATGATGAGCGCCATGCGCACAAACATGCCGTTCTTCGCCTGCTCAAAATAGAGCGCACGCGGGTCGCTGTCCACTTCCACGGCGATCTCGTTCACGCGGGGCAGCGGGTGGAGCACCATCATGTTCTCGTTGGCGAGCTGCATCTTTTCCGCATCGAGAATGTAGCGGTCCTTCAGTCGGATGTAGTCATCCTCGTTGAAGAAGCGTTCACGCTGCACGCGGGTCATGTAGAGCACGTCAAGCTCCGGCAGCACGTCCTGCATCTTCTTCACCTCGCGGTAGGGCACGTTGTTGGCCTCGAGCACGCCGCGGCGCACATAATCCGGGATGCGCAGCTCCTCGGGGGAGATGAGCACGAAGCTCACGCCCGCATAGCGCGAGAGCGCCTTGATGAGCGAATGCACAGTGCGGCCGAACTTGAGGTCGCCGCAAAGGCCCACGGTGAGGTTTTCAAACCCGCCCTTGCGCCGCCTTATGGTGAGCAGGTCCGTGAGGGTCTGCGTCGGATGCTGATGGCCGCCGTCGCCCGCGTTGATGACGGGCATGTCCGTGCTGTTGGCGGCAACGCGGGGCGCGCCCTCCTTGGGATGACGCATAACGGCAATGTCCGCATAGCAGGCGATGGTGCGGATGGTATCCGCGATGCTCTCGCCCTTGGCAACGGAGCTGGAGTTGGGCTCCGAGAAGCCGATCACCTGGCCGCCGAGGCGCAGCATGGCAGCCTCAAAGCTGAAGCGCGTGCGGGTGCTCGGCTCGTAGAACAGCGTTGCGAGCAGCTTTCCGTCGCAGGCGTGCGCAAAACGCGGAGGATCGGCAATGATCTCATCCGCAAGGTCGAAGATCTCCTCCAGCTCGGCAGTGGTCATGTCCATGGGTTCCAGAATGCTTTTCCCTTTCAGCATGCGAATCTCCTTTCCTGAATGCAGAACAAAATTTTGATAATAAAAAATCTTCCCTTCATTCAAAGGGAAGATTCAAAAACAAATACACAAGGATGGGAAAGGCGGAACGTGCCGCCCGGGAAGCAGGTGCGCCGCGCCATGGTACCAATTCGCTGCCGCATGCCGTTCCCCTCCTTTTTTAACCTTAAATCTTCGGTATGGTATCACATCCGCCGGGCGGTGTCAAGGGGGAAAACGGCAGGATCTCAGCCACCAAATTCCGGCGCAAGAAACGCATCAAGAATGCCCTTCATGTCGATCTCGCGCAGGAGCGCTTCCATATCCTCGAGCGTGGTTCCGGCTATCTGTCCGTCGCCGTTTATGCGGTACAGGTTTACCTTACCCCGGGTTTCACCCACATAGGAAGCCAGCGTCACACCTGCGCTCCCATCCGAGGCAGCATTAAAGGGCATGATGAAAATGCCTTCAAATTCCGCTGCGTCGAAAAGCGCTGCCGCATCCAGAGTGGCCAGCTGTTCTTTCACCGGGTCTTTCCCGGTGCCGACCGATATTGCACATACCTTTTCCCCGGCGGCATAAAGCAGTTCCGCCCAGATGCTTTCGCCCAAAGCACCTTCCAACGCCGTGTCCAGTTCCGCGAGCGTATACTTTTCCCCCTCCGTGAATGTTTCAATCGGGAAATTCTGCTGCGTGTAGAGTTCCATCAGCGTCCTCTGTTCTGGGTTGCACGGCAGTTCCATCACGCCATCTTTCAGCCATGTTCCTCCACTAAGTTTTACTGCGCTCAGCGCATAAGTGCCCGTTTCCGCCTCCGCAAGGCCGGGGATCAGCCGCAGAAACTTTTCCGGCGTTTCAAACGTGTCGCCAAAGTAGAAGCACATGGTATACCCACCATTTTCCACTGTGCAATATGCTTCATTCCATGCGAGCTTGTGTTCCGCAACCAGCTCGGCGCGCCGTTCCTCCTGCGTAGCGGCAACCGCAGCCTGCGCCGTCTCATCCCGCTCCGCTTCAAAAAGCGGCTCCGCATGCGTAGCGGCAAGGTAATCCTCTACAAGCGCCGCTGCCGCCTCGATGCGCTCATAGTCCAGCAGCTCCGGCACGTCCTCCGGCGTGTGCGCCTTTTCGCCCTCGTACACCGCGTCGGAAAGGGTCACGGCGAGCCTTGTTCCGGACTCTCTCAAAACCGCTCCATCGCCTGAATAGGTCTCATCGCACACCCGCGCCCCCTGTGCCGCGCCCGCCTCCGCAAGCGCCGCGGCAAGCGGGTTTATGTTCGCTGTCTCCTCCGTGTAAACATCGATAAAATCCCGCCCCGCATGGCCGATGCAGTCGATGTTGATGATATTCACCTTCGCATAGCGTTCTCCCAGCAGCGCCGCAAACGCCCGTGCGCCGTCCTTACCATTTTCCTCGCCGCCTGTGGCAAGGAAAACGATGTCCCGTGCCGGGGAAATGTTCCGTTCCGAAAACAGCGCAAGTGCGCGCAGCATGGCCGCCACGCCGGATGCGTTGTCGTAAGCGGAGGGGAACAGCAGTTCGCCGCATGCGCCGCTGCCGTCGTAATGCGCAAGAACAAGGAGCGCCTCATCCCGGTTTTCACCCGGGAAGCGCCCGGCCACATTGTACGCCGTGCCTGCCTCCTGCGCCGCCGTCTGCATACGCAGACGAAGCTGCACACCCTCCGCGCGGAGGCCCTCCCGCGCTGCTTCACTCAAAATGGAGAGAAGCACCCCGCGCGGTTCACCAAGCGCGGAATTCCCACTCATAACAGTCTTACCGACCTTGTCCGTTACCGCGACGCGGTCAAGCCCCTCTGCAGCATATTCCAGCGCGGCGTTGTAATTTACAGTAAAAAAAACAGCCTCACCGGCCTCGCAATCCGCTTTTTTCCCGCTGACGGGAAGCTGTATATCAAACGGCATATAAGGCATTGTGAAAACATAATCCACGCCCGCGGTGAGCTGTGTTTCCATGCCATCCGCCGCGATAAGCGCGACTTCCGTCTTCGCTGCCGAAGGCTCCGCGGTCTGGTCCGTATACTCAATCAAAAAGGATTCCCCTTCAAACGGCGCAAGCCCCGCCGCCTCAAACGCGCCCGCGATGTATTCCGCCGCTTTGAGGCCGCCGCTGCTGCCCACCGTGCGCCCAGCCATCTCCTGCGAGCACAGCGTCTGCACGATTTCCTCCGCGCTCCCGAAGCCCCAGGCGAGGGTATCCTCGTCAACCGAAGAGATATCATTATTGCCGTTTAACGTTGCGTTGCATGCAGAAAGGATCAATATCGCTGTTAGCATGGCAATAATTGTTATGCTGTTTTTCATTTTCATTTTTTCTCCTGATTTTTTTCTCATTTTCTTCTGTGCTCATAGATTCATTGGAAACGCGTATACATGCATGTATATCTAACCCAGTACTGTATTTATAAATTACCATATAGCATCATTTTTGTCAATACATTCTCATTATTTCTATAGCATGTTTTTTAACTTATTGTTCTGTTTCTACTCATTTTATCATACAACATAACTCTATTTATTTTTTACCGCTTCACGATCCTGAAATACGTCCGCGCGGTCATGCGGTAGGCCACGAAATAGATGAGCGCAAAGGCCGCGCACACGCCGAGCGCGCAGCAGAGCACGAGCGCCCAGTCATACAGCATAAAGACCTGCAGCATGCGCGTGAGGATGCGGCTTGCAAACACCATGTGCAGAAGCGCCGTCACAAGCGGCAGGAAGAACACCCAGAGCACCTGCGCATTGATCGTACCCTTGACCTGGTTTTCATCCATGCCGACCTGCTGGAGAATGTCGAAACGTTCCTTGTCCTCATAGCCCTCCGTAATCTGTTTGAAATAGATCATCAGCACCGTCACCACAAGGAACAGGATCGCGAAAAACGCGCCGAGGAAGAGCAGCCCGCCATACATGCCGTAATTATACTGCCGGGCAGTCCAGATGTCGCTGATGCCGTAATAATACTTTACATCCTCGCCTGCGTCATCTTTTAAAGCAACGGTTAGCTCGCGCGCCGCGTCGAGAAATGCCATGCGGTCTTTCTCCGTGCCGTCCAGGTCGAAATACAGCGTCCCCTCCAGATAAATGCTGTGCGGCTGCATGTAGAGCTCCCAGTCCGGATAGACCGTGGCAGCCGGGTTCGGCTCACCTTCCACATAGTCATAGTTAAGCCCGCTTTCGTCCGCATGCATCACCACGTTGTGCGCTTGTGCAAGCGCGGCCAGCTCCGCGTCCACGCCGAGCCGATCCATCACCGCAGGATAGCCGCTCACCTGCACGTTGTATGGGTACTGTAACGCAAGCGTCTTTTCCTGCCCAAAGTAAAGCGAAAGAGTGCCGCAAAGGGTCACGAGGAACATCGTGGAAAGGATGCAGATCGTCGCAAGGCTCGAAGCGTTCTGCCGCATGCGGTGGAACATGCCCGAGACCGAAACGAAGTTCTGCGGTTTATAATAGAACCGCTTGTTGGCGCGCAACGCTCTCAGCACGGCGATGCTGCCGGAAGTAAAAAGCAGGTTCGTTGCGAGGATGACGAGCAGCACCAGGATGAAGAAGATCCCCATTGCCGTGCCGGCTTTTTCCACCGTCCACGCATAATAATATGCAGCGCCGAGCATCCCGGCGCCGATGAGCGCCATGGGGATGACGAGTTTGGAATCCTTTTCACCGCGCTTCTCGCTTTGCAGAAGCTGGATGGGGTTGGCAAGATGCACCTGCGCAAGGTTGTAAAGCGAGCTTATGAGATACACGCCAAGGAAAAGCGCTGAGGTCATCAGCCAGGCCACCGGCGCAGGCCGGAACGCATTCTGCGGCAGCGCGTGCATGAGCTTGAGCAGCAGCAGGAACAGGAGCTTCCCGAACACCAGCGCGAACACGAGGCCGCAGGCAAAACCGCCGAGGAGAACGATCGCGTTTTCAAGCAACAGGATGCGCCCCACATGCGCCTTGGAAAGGCCAAGCACGCCATAAAGTCCGAATTCCTTCTTCCTGCGCTTCACGAGAAAGCGGTTGATGGAAAGCAGAAAGCCCGCCGCAAACACCGTGAACACGATGACGCCCATCCGGAACAGGCCCTGCGCAGCATCCCCGCCGGGAACCGCCGCAAGCTCCGTGGACATGGCAAACCCGCACACGAGAAAGTAAATGCCGCCGATGATGGCGCAGGCGATCATATACGGCAGGTAGACTTCCCGGCTGCGGCGGATGTTCGCCCAGGCAAGTTTCAGGTAAAACCCTTTAGCCAATGTCCGCACCCCCATCCGAAAGCACGGAAAGATTCGCCACGATCCGGTCAAAAAACGCGCGGTTGTCGTCCTCCCCCCGGTAAAGCTGCGCAAAGATCTCGCCATCCTTGATGAACAGCACGCGGCTTGCATAGCTTGCAGCCATCGTGCTGTGAGTGACCATGAGGATCGTCTTCCCGGCGCGTTCATTGAGCTCGCGGAAATTCTGCAGCAGGCTCACGGAGGACTTGGAGTCGAGAGCCCCTGTCGGTTCATCCGCGAGGATGAGCTGCGGGTCGGTGATGACGGCGCGGGCCACGGCCGCCCGCTGCTTTTCGCCGCCGGAGACTTCATAAGGATACTTCCCGAGCAGCGCGTCGATGCCGAGCATCCGCGCGATGGGCTGCAGCCGGCTTTCCATCTCCCTGACCGGCGTTTGGGAAAGCACGAGCGGCAGCAGGATATTGTCCTTCAGGGTGAATGTGTCGAGCAGGTTGAAATCCTGGAAAACAAAGCCCAGGTTGTCGCGCCGGAATTTGGAAAGCTCCCGATCCGGCACGGAAGCGAAGCTGCGCCCGCCGAGCAGCACGTCGCCCGCGGTGGGTTTGTCAAGGGAAGCAATGATGTTAAGAAGCGTCGTCTTGCCGCTGCCGGACGCGCCCATGATCGCCACGAATTCGCCCTCCGACACCGCGAAGCTCACGTTTTTGAGCGCAACGCACTGCACAAGGCCGAGCTTTGTGGTATATACCTTTTTTACGTTTTGGATCTTCAGCAGTTCCATTGGTTTTGCATGACCTCCTTGTGGAAACATGCCCTTATCATACAAAACGCGGCAAAGCCCCGCCATCGAAACACCTTACAAAACGGTGCGCCAACCTTACAGTTTTGTCACATTGGGCAGCTTCACTCCCGGAACCGGAACGTATCCGCATCCGGGAAAGCAAGCGCCACGCGCGTGCCGCGCCCGGGCACGGAGCGCACCTCCAGGCGGATGGCGAGCGCATCCGCCACCTGGCGCGTCAGATACAGGCCGACTCCGCTCGCGCGGGTATCCACGCGGCCGTTGTAGCCCGTGTAGCCCTTCTCAAAAATGCGCGGCAGATCCTCCGCGCGGATGCCGATGCCGCTGTCCTCGATCACGAGGCAGGCGTTTTCCGCGAAGATCTTCACGCCGCCCGCGTTCGTGTATTTCACGGCGTTGGAAATAAGCTGTTCCAGAATGAAGCCCAGCCACTTGGCGTCGCTCACGACGGCGAGGTCAAGCGGCGCGATTTCCGCAGAAAGGCCCTTGTAAACGAAGAGCAGGCCATATTTTTTCACGCTTTCACGCACGATGCGGCCAAGGTCGCACCGCTCGATCACAAGGTCGTTCGCGATCTCCCTGAGCTTCACATATTGCAGCGCAAGCTCCGCGTAGCGTTCCACCTTGAACAGCTCCTGCCGGAGCACGCCCGCCTCCGCGCAGCCGCTCCCCTGCAGCACAAGGCGCATGGCCGCGATGGGCGTTTTGATCTGGTGCACCCAAAGCGTGTAATAGGAAAGGTTCTCGTCCTGCGCCGTTTCCAGCGCGCGGTTTGTTTCCACCTGCCTCTGAACAAGCGTCCGGATCACTGCCTGGTACTCCTTTTCCAAAGCGTCCTGCGGCGCGGGAAGCGCCTCCGGCAGGGCGCCGGTGTGCATGGAGATGGTGCGCATCAGGCGCAGCCTGGCAATGTAGCGCCGGCCGTCAAAAAACAGCAGCAGGAGCAGCACAAAACCGAGCATGAGCGAAGTATACCAGCCAAGAGCCACGCTCTGCCCGCCCAAATATGCCACAAAAGGTATGAGCAGCACGGCGGCCCCGCCAAACACAACGAGTGCCCACCGGGCCTTGAAATAATGAAAAACGTCACGCATCGATGCTGTACCCCTGCCCTTTGTGGGTGACGATGCAGTCCTCCATGCCTGCCGCCGAAAGTGTTTTGCGCAGGCGGTTCACGTTCACGGTCAGCGTATTGTCATCCACGAATTCGTCGCTCTCCCAAAGGCGCAGCATGATGCTCTCCCGGCTCACGACCTGGCCGGGCTTTTCAAGCAGCGCCAGCAGGATGCCAAGCTCATTCTTCGTAAGCGGAATGCGTTCCCCGCCGCGCATGAGGCAGGATGCCGCCGCATCGAGCACGGCGCCGCGCAGGCGCGGCTGAGGCGGCGGCGTTTCATAATCGTAGCTGCGGCGGAGCATGGCCTGCACCTTTGCCACAAGCACATCCGTAGAAACCGGCTTTGTGATGTAATCATCCCCGCCCATATTCACGGCCATAATAACGTCCATGTCATCCGAGCGGGAAGATACGAAGATCACGGGCACCCTGCTTTCCCTGCGGATCTCCGCGCAGCGGAAATAGCCGTTGTGAAACGGCAGGGAAACATCCATGAGAACAAGGTGCGGCGCAAACGCCCGGAACTCGCCCACCACATCCGAAAAGTCCTGCGCCGCCCGCGCTTCAAAGCCCCAGGCGTTCAGTTCCCGGCAGAGCATCCCGGCGATGACCGCATCATCCTCCACAACAAAAATGCGATACATTTTCTTCCTCCTTCCTGCTATTGTATTGAAGCGTTTTCCCCCCGTCAACCGGGCCGGGCAGGAATTCATAAAAAAACAAGGATTTGGCCGTTTTCCGGCATCTCCGATAAGTTCACATTTTGTTTCACATGCTTCACATCATTTTCATTGCATTCCCGCCGCCCGCATATTACTATGGTAAGCATACAAGCTCGTTTGAAGTGAGGTTTTCTGTATGCGAAATTGGCTGATGCGGTTCATGGCAGGGCGCAACGGTATGGACGCGTTCGCGCGGTTTCTTTCCATCGCCGCGCTCGTGCTCCTCATCCTGTCCATGTTCATCCCCGGCTATGTCGGCGCGGCTCTCTGGATCCTTGCCCTCGCATGCCTCGTCTACAGCTATTTCCGCATTTTCTCCCGGAATACCGCAAAGCGCTATACGGAAAACGCAAAGTTCCTTTCCGTAAAATACAAGGTCGCCAACTGGTTCCGCCGCAAAAAGGAGCGTATCCAGCAGAGCAAGACCCACCGTTTTTACCGCTGCCCCCAGTGCGGCATCACGACACGCATCCCGAAGGGCAAGGGGAAGATCAAGATCACCTGCCCCAAATGCGGCAACACGTTCATCCGCAAAAGCTGAAGCGGACGCTGCCTTTCAAAAGCTTATCGGCAAAAGAAAAAGCCGCGTTTTGTGCGGCTTTTTCTTTTGCCGGAAAACCATCCCACAAAGCCTGTTTACTTCTTTCCCGTTTTGAAGTACCATAAAGTTTGAATACAAGCATTGCTCTTCAGGAGGACAGGATCTATGCCGGATTATAAAAAGCTACAAAACGGCAGCGACATCCGCGGCGTTGCCATTGCCGTGGAAGGCGGCAAGCCGGTCGATTTGACGGAAGAAGCCGTGCGCGCCATCGGCGGCGCATTTGCATCATGGCTGAAACAGCACGCCGGGGCGCATGCAAAACGCGTTTCCATCGGGCGGGATTCCCGCCTTTCGGGCGAACAGCTCGCCGCATGGCTCGCGGACGGTCTTTCCACCGCCGGGATGGAGGTCACGGATTTCGGTCTCTGCACCACGCCGGCGATGTTCATGTCCACCGTGATGGAAGGCTGGGCGTTCGACGGCGCGGTCATGATCACAGCAAGCCACCTGCCCTTTGAGCGCAACGGCTTCAAATTCTTCACCGCAAAGGGCGGCCTTGAAAAGCAGGACATCGCGGAGATCCTTGCCGTAGCGGGCGCGGGCAGCTTTCCCGCAGGCAGCGCGGCGCCTGCGGCACGGGCGGATTTCCTGCCCGCCTATGCCGGGATGCTCCGGGAAAAGATCCGCTCCGCCACGGGCATGGAGCAGCCGCTTGCCGGCCTCCGCATCCTCGTGGACGCGGGCAACGGCGCAGGCGGCTTCTTCGCAGGAGAGGTTCTCGCCCCGCTCGGCGCGGATACCACCGGCAGCCAATTCCTTCTGCCGGACGGCCGCTTCCCCAACCATGCGCCCAACCCGGAAAACGCGGCAGCGATGGAATCTATCCGTGCGGCGGTGCTCGCAAACAAAGCGGATTTCGGCATCATTTTCGATACGGATGTGGACCGTGCGGGCGCGGTGCTTGCGGACGGCAGCGAGCTCAACCGCAACCGGCTCATCGCCATTCTTGCGTCGATCCTGCTGCGCGAGCACCCGGGCACAACCATCGTCACCGACTCCATCACATCCACCGGCCTTGCATCGTTCATCGACGCCCATGGCGGCATTCACCGGCGCTTCAAGCGCGGCTACCGCAACGTGATCAACGAAGCGATCCGCCTTTGCGCCGCCGGGCAGGATGCGCAGATGGCCATTGAGACTTCCGGCCACGGCGCGCTCCGCGAAAACTACTTCCTTGACGACGGCGCCTACCTGATGGTGAAACTCCTCATTGAGCTTGCGCGCGCAAAAAAGGAAGGCCGCACGCTCGAATCCCTGCTCGCCGGGCTGAAAGAGCCTGCGGAAAGCATGGAATTCCGCATGCCGCTTCTTGCGGAGGAATTCGCCGCCTATGGCAGCGAGGTCATTTCCGCGCTCACCGAATACGCGAAAACGCAGCTTGGCTGGACGCTTGCCTCCCCCAATTACGAAGGGGTGCGCGTAAGCCTCGACGCTCAGCATGGCGACGGCTGGTTCCTGCTGCGCCTTTCCCTGCACGACCCGCTGATGCCGCTCAACATCGAAAGCGACAGCGTGGGCGGCGCAAAGAAAATCGCCGCGGCCCTTGCGGGCTTCCTTGCAGGGTTTGAAAAGCTGGATTCCGCCAGCCTTGCGGAATTTGCAAAATAAGAAAAGGCACTAAGGCAGCATCATTTGACTGCTGATTCCATAGAAGGGCGCGCAATGCAGCGCGCCCTTTTGCTGTGTTTTGTTCAGATCTCACCCAGCCAGGCCGCATCCGGCGGCAGCTTCTTCACAAAAATGCGACCCTCGTTGACCTCATCCTTCGTCTGATGGAACTTGAAGGCAATCGACCCGTCATCCAGCTTGCCTGCGATCTCGATCTTGCCTGTGGGATGCGACATGCAGAATTTCAGGCATTTGCCCTGCCCGTTCTGCATGGCCTTCGCCCGCTCCACGATGTCATACCCTTCCGCAAACGGCACCTGGAACGTGTTTTTCACGCCGCTCACCGGGCGGCACTGGAACACATAGTACGGCACTATGCCGTTTGCCGTCAGCAGGCGCAGCAAAGTCCCGAGCGTCTCCACGGAATCGTTCACGCCGCGCAGGAGCACGGTCTGGTTCTTCACAACGACGCCGCATTCCCGCAGCATCCGCACAGCGGAACGCGCCTGCGGCGTGACCTCATTGGGGTGGTTGAACTGCGTTACGACATAGATCTGCTTTTGCTTAGTGTATCGCGCAAGCGCTTTAAGCAGCGCCTGATCCTCAATAATGCGCATCGGGTATACGACCGGCATGCGCGTGGCGACGCGGATGAGGTCAAGATGATCGATCTCCGAAAGCGCGCCAAGATACCGTTCCACCGTTTTCGTCGGCAGCATAAGCGCGTCACCGCCGGAAAGGATGGCGTTCGTGATTTCCTCATGCGCGCGGATATAAGCGATCACCTCGTCGAAATGGCTTGCGATCTCCTCATCGGAAAGGCCGACGAGCCGCTTGCGGAAGCAGTGGCGGCAATACATGGCGCAGCGGTTGGTTGTCAGGATCAGCGCGCTCTCGCGGTATTTGTGCTGCACGCCGGGGCAGACTGTGTTGCTCGCCTCGCCGCTCGTGTCGAACGTGCCGCTCATGTCCGTTTCAAGGAAAGACGGGATGCACATCTTCCGGATGGGGTCGTCAGGGTCGTCCCAATCGATCAGCGAAAGATAATACCGCGTGACGGACATGGGAAATGCCTCGCAAAGCGCGCGCATTCGCTCCGTCTCCTTTTCTCCGAGTCCCAACTGCGGCGCAAGTGCGCCGATGTCCGTAACATTGTTCTTCATCTCTTCGTACCAAAGCATACTCATTCCCTCTCTTTCTGTGCTATTATATTAAAATTGTATAAAAATTACACGCCGGTTTAACTATAACTGCGGTTCTATGAGGTTTTAAGTTAAAAAATGAGCCGAAAGAAAAGATATGCGATCAGATTCATGATGCAACCGGCCCTTTTTATGATTTTATCATAAGGCGCAGTGCTTTTCCATGTTTTTTCCTGCTGAATCATGGCGAAAGTGTGAAAGTTTACTGAAAATTGAAGAGACGCCTGGAAAACCAGGAGTTTTCACTTTTTCGACAGAAAAAAGCGGGGAGAAATCTCCCCGCTTTTTTTGCTTTGGTTTAGTTCAGGCCGTAGCGCTTCTTGAAGCGGTCTACGCGTCCGCCCGTATCAACCAGCTTCTGGCGGCCGGTATAGAACGGATGGCACTTGGAACAAATTTCGACCTTGAGCTCGCCCTTGACGGAACCGCTCTTGAAGGTCTCGCCGCATGCGCAGCGCACGATGCACTCGCCGTAGGACGGATGGATATCCTTCTTCATTCGTTTCACCCCTCATAATATTTGCTTGGCGCAGGGCGATTAGCCGCCCTCCTGCTGCATTGGCGCACCAGAGCGCCCGACGGGTGAAGCCACCCGAACAGAGGTATTATATCGCACCCACCGCGTGGAATGCAAGCACTTTTTTCACGAAAATGCGGGCTTTTCCGAATTTCAGTTGATCCGCTTGCCGGCGGAGTAGCCGTCCTTTTCGTAGATCTTGTTCCATGCGGTCAAACGCTGGATAAATTCCTCGTTGGTGGCAGTCTTGTCGAGCATGTTGATCATCTGCTCCGTCACTTCGGCAGGGTTGCCGGCAGCGAGCGTGCGGCGCATGGTGAACACGGCATCAAGCTCTTCTTTCGTGAGGAGAAGCTCCTCGCGGCGCGTGCCGGATTTGTAGATGTCGATGGCCGGGAAAATGCGCTTTTCGCTCATCTTGCGGTCAAGGTGGATCTCCATATTGCCCGTGCCCTTGAATTCCTCGTAAACGATGTCGTCCATGCGGCTGCCGGTCTCGATGAGCGCCGTTGCGATGATGGTGAGGCTGCCGCCGTTTTCGATGTTGCGCGCAGCGCCGAAGAAGCGCTTGGGCTTGTGCAGCGCGCCAGGGTCCATGCCGCCGGAAAGCGTTTTGCCCGTCGCCGGAATGGTGAGGTTATAAGCGCGCGCAAGCCGCGTGATGGAATCCATCAGCACCACGACATCCTTGCCCTGCTCCACAAGACGCATGGCGCGTTCCTGCGTCATCTCCGCCACGCGGGTATGGTGTTCCGGCAGCTCGTCAAACGTGGAATACAGCACCTCGCCCTTGATGGAACGCTGCATATCCGTGACTTCCTCCGGCCGCTCATCGATGAGCAGTACGATCAGGTGCACGTCCGGATAGTTGTTGGTAATGCCGTGCGCAATGTTCTTCAGGAGCGTCGTTTTGCCGGATTTCGGCTGGCTGACGATCATGCCGCGCTGCCCCTTGCCGATGGGCGCAATGAGGTCGATCAGGCGGATGGCCAGGTTCTGGTCATGCCCGAGGCCGGGCGATTCCAGCGTGATGCGCTCGTTGGGGTAGATGGGAACGAGCTCCTCAAAGGGCTTGCGCATCTGCGCCTTTTCCGGCTCCTCGCCGTTGACGGCCGTGATGTAAAGCAGCGCAAGGAAACGCTCATTCTCCTTGGAAGGCCGCGTTTTCCCCGTAACGAGGTCACCGGTTTTCAGGTTGAAGCGGCGGATCTGCGCGATGGAAACATAAACGTCCCGGTTGCCGGGCAGGTAATTCTCCGAACGGAGGAAGCCGTAGCCGTCCGGCAGCACTTCGAGCACACCCTCGCAATCGCCGCACGCGCCGCCCTCGAGTAGCTCAGGCACGGCGGGGTTGCTCGTACCGTATTCCTTGTTGTAATAGCCCTCCGGCTTCTGTGGTCTGTAACCGTCCTCACCGTCATACTGGGGCATATAGTTTTCGCGCGGCTGATAATTTTCCTGCGGGGCGCGGTAGCTCTCCCGGTAGTCGGCGCTGCGGTTGTAATCCTGCCGGTAGCCGTTTTGATAGCCGCCGGGGTTCTGATATCCCTGGTAGTTGTCCTGGCGGCGGTTGTTGTAGCCGCCCTGATAGCCGGTATCGCGCCCCTGATTGTTGTAGCCGCCATAGGGCCGGTTCTGCGGCGTATAGCTCTGGTTATACTGGCGGCGATTGTTGTAGCCGCCCGGCTGATAGTCCTGGCGCGGCGCGCGGTACTGGGGCTGCTGCGGATAGCGTGTGCGCGGCTCGTATCCGCCGGAAGGCGTCACCGTTTCTCCGGCAGGAGCCGGTGCAGCGGTGGCAGCGGGCGTCTCCTGCGCCTGCTGTGCGGGCGCGGCGGGCTCTTCCCGCGTTTCTCGTTCCGCAGGCGTTTCCTGCGGTGCAGGAGCAGGGGCATCGGCTTTCGTTTCAGCCGCCGGCTGCACCTCCGCGCTCTGCCCGGCGCCTTCCACCCGGCCTCCGTTCATGATGATGTCGATGAGTTCACCCTTTCGATATTTCGTAAGCGATTTCACGCCCTGCAGCTTTGCAATCTCGCGCAGATCGTTCAGGCTTTTTTCCTGCAATTGTTCTCTTGTCACGTTGCGGCTCCTTTCAAAAAAAACACTAAAAAATTCAGACGACAGCTTTGTCATCTTATTGACCCGGTAATGTATCCTATCAAGTGCAGCATTTTTAAGATAATATTGAATATTATGCCCCGAAAGCTGGAAATAAAACATTCTTCAAAAATGTTGCGTCATTTTATACCTGTTTTATCTTAATATAGCTTTACGCGCTGCACTTGTCAAGACAATATCTTGGTATTTTACCACGATTTCACACATATATATTGAAATAGCCGCCGCTCCGGCAGAGCGGCAGCAATCACGGGGAGGAAATAGAAACATGGATCCAAGGATAAGCGAAGCGGGCACGATGCGCATCCGCACCCATTCCATTCACATCGATAACCGGGAGCTCATCAGCGTAACGGGAGTAAAGGATGTGGCAAGTTTCAACGAACAGGAGGTGGAGCTTCTGACCGAAGCGGGCGACCTGCGCATTGAAGGAAACGAGCTGCGCATCACAAAGCTCAGCCTGGATGAAGGGCAGGTCATCGTGGAAGGCGAGATCGTTGCGCTCGAATATGCGGAAGCCCCCGCGGAACGCGGTTCTCTGTTTTCGCGGATGTTCCGGTAAGGCATGACGGGTACAGTCGGCGAGATCCCCATTTTTCTCGGCGCAGTCTACGGCGGGCTTGTGATCGGCCTCGTCTTCACCGCGTTCCGGGGCCTGCATGCGCTGTTTGGCGGCGGACGCATTTCCGACGCCCTGCTTGACGTGCTGTTTTATCTGCTTGCCGGCGTGATTGCGGCGCTCACCCTTTACCGCATCAACGGCGGCACGCTGCGTCTGTACGCACTCCTTGGCATCGCGGCAGGCGTATTCGCCGCAATATCTTCCGTGGATTCGCTTCTTTGCGCTCTTGCGCAAAAGCTGCAAAACTCGCACAGCAAATTTACAAAAAAACGCTTGTAATCCATGGAAAAATCCATTATAAATATTATAGGGAAATTATCCTGCAAAGGAGAAGCAATGGCTCAAAAGCGGAAATTCCGTATCACGCCCAAATTTATCGTACTGCTTGCAGCGCTGTGCGTTATTTTTGCGTGCACGCTGTATATTTCCCAGGAGCAGAAGCTCAAGGAAATCGCCGACAAGGAAGCCGCCCTGCAGGAAGAATACTCTGCGCTGCAAAACGAGGAACAACGCCTCCAATACATGATCGAATACGCAAAGAGCGAAGAATACCTCATCCAGTATGCCCGCGAAAAGCTCGGCCTCGTTCTGCCGGATGACATCAAATTCGACATTGAAGAATAGCAGCGCCGCAGATATGCGCGCGATGCCAAACCCCGTCCGGCGTGCCAAAGGCGCGCCGTTCTGCTGCAAAAAGGAGGAACCATGAAAAAAGCTGATTTTGCCGTGATCGACATCGGAAGCAACTCCATCCGCTATCTCGGCAGCGCGCCGGAAAAGTGCCTCGTCACAACGCGCCTTGCGGAAGGGCTCGTTTCCACCGGCACGCTTTCGGAAGCCGCCATGGAACGCAGCGTCGCAGCGATCACCTCCTTTGCCGAAAAAGCGCGTGCGGAAGGGCTAATGCCCGCCGCCTACGCAACGAGCGCCGTGCGGGATGCGCGCAACAGCGCGGATTTTCTCGCCCGCGTGGAGGCAGCCTGCAGCGTGCGCATCGATGTGCTTTCCGGCGAGCGTGAAGCGCAGTATGCCCGCCTTGGCGCAGCGGAAGAAGGCGGCATCGTGGACATTGGCGGCGGTTCCAGCCAGCTTGTCACGGAAGGCTTTGCCGCAAGTTACCCCGTCGGCTGCGTGCGCGCCAAGGAATGGGGCGAGCAGAGCGGCGCGCAATCGTTCGATGCGCTGCAGGAAGCATTGTTTTCCCGTTTCATGGGCATCTACCGTTTCCCCCGCCTGTTCGTGCCGCATTGGACAGGCGTTGGCGGCACGATCACGACCGTTGCCGCCCTTTCCCGTAACATGAGCGTTTACGACCGTTCCGCAGTGGCCTCAATCGTGCTTTCCCGGGAGGATGTTGAAGCGCAGGCGCACGCGCTCTATTCTATGGGCGATGCAGAGCGGGCGCAGCATCCGCTGCTTATGGAGCGGCACGACGTCATCGTGGAAGGCGCTCTGATCCTGCTTTACATCATGCGCGGCATGGGCATTTATGAGCTGCATGTGTCCGATGCGGACGGCATGGAAGGGTACCGGGCGTATCTTGCCGCAAAAGACGAATAAGATCTTGTTTTCACAGCAATGCCCCCATTCCTCATCGGAAGGGGGCATTTTATTGCCTGCAAAGCGTTTTCCTTTTATTTACCACAGATGCGGAGAGAATTCCCTCTCATTTCCCCTTCAGCCGCTCCGCGGCTTCAACGAGCGTATCGAGAAAAGCTCCCTCTCCCCAGGTGTTGATCTTAAAGAGCATCGCCTGACTGCCGCCGGAGGTGATCGCCGAAAGGAACAGCTCCTGCCCGTTGCCCAGGAGCGTTACCGCCATACTGACCCGGTTGCCGCCGAGCGCGCTGTATCGTTCATATACGCGCACGGCGCAGCGCACCGAACCCATGTGGTAGTCGCTGCCATCCTCATAAGAGGCGGTGGAACTTGCGTTCATGATCGCATCATCCAATGCGCTGAGGACTGCGTCGAAGCTGCCGGTGAGTCTCGTTTCATATTTTGCCATGTGTTGTCCTCCCCGTTCCGCGTAATTATACGGCTTTATTTTACCACATCCTGTGCCGTTTCTTCCAGCGCATACAGCAGCGCCGCAAGCGCGAGCATGTCCGCGCTGCCGCCGGGGCTCAGGTTGCGCCGGATGAATTCCGCATCGAGTGCCGCAAGCGCCGCCAACCGTTCCGCTTCAGGCAGGGCGAGCACCGCCCGTGCCTGCTCCTGCGCAAAGCAAAGCCCTTCCTCCCCGCCGCGGTGCAGCAGGTTGGTGTCCGAAAGGCCGGCCATGATGTGCGGGAGCGTCAGCGCAAGCGCGTCGTTTTCGCTCTTTCCGTCTTTCCGGTATGCGGCATATCGTTCCGCCGCAGCCCGCGCCGCAGGGAACCCCTCCGCCGCTTCGCCCCGCGCACCGCGCACGGCATAGCGCGCGTAAATGCGCTCGCCGTTCGTCTCCGGGCATGTGCCCGCGCGCCGGAGTTCCGCTTCCATGTCGCTCTGCGCAAGCGCCGCCGCATGGGAGGCCGCTTCGCCGCCCCGGCGCAGCGCAAGCGCCTTGCCCGCAAGCAGCAGCCCCATGGAAAAGATCGCGCCCTTGTGCGTGTTCACGCCGCCGGTCGCTGCAAACATCGCGCGTTCCGCCAAAAGCCCTTCCGTGCGCAATGCGGCCATCAGCGTCTCCGGCGCAGCCTCGTACTGTTCGAGCGCAAGCGCCGCCATGCGCGCAAAATGCGGTTTCAGCGCCGCCGCGCTCCTGTAAAACAGCGCAAGGTCCATATCCCGGTGCGCGCCGTTGTTGTTCCGGTCCACAAGGCCGGGCTTCGGCGTTGCCTCCACCTCCGCGGTCAGCGCGCCGCAGGCTAACCCCGCAAGATGTTTCGCCGCGAAGCTGCAAAGCAGGGCATCTGTGCTCCTTACGATCTCCGAAAGGCCGTGCGCTCTGCTCCGCGCGCAGCCCGTGACCGGCGCACCGCAGACGATGCAGCGCCGCTCCGCACCCCGGGAGAGCTTCTCCCCATCCATGTTGATAACGTCGATGTCAAACAGGCGCGCAGCCGCGTCGGCCTCTTCAATGGCGACCATCCTGCGCTTTGTTTCCTCCGCGCTTTCATCAAACACAAAGAAGGCCTCGCAGCCCGTCTTTTCCCGCCAGACCTCCCGGAACAGCGCGGGCGGCATTGCGTCCTCGATGCGGCGCACACCCTCAAAGAACACAAGCTCGGTGAGCGGTGTGCGTTTCACCTCCCCTGCGATGTTCATCGTAAAGCAAACAATGGGCCGCGCGAATCGTTCGGTCAGTGCCCGCTGTTTTTCCGCCCGGCGTTCGCGCGCCGAGAGCATTTCATCCAATGTGATCTTTGATATATTCATACGTTGCATCCGGGACGAGTTCCCGAATGCCGGCGAGGTCGCCCGCTTCCATGAGGGCGCGCACGCGGCTTGCGGAAATGCCGTCCTTTCGTTCGATCTCGATCAGCTCAATGCCGGAAGCCGGCAAAAGCTGCTTCATACGTTCGTTATAAGCCCGCGTCACGGGGCAGAACGGCTCCGTGCCCACAAAGCGCCGCGTGATGTGCAGCGCAGGGGCAATGCGTTCCGTGAAGATCGCAATATCAAGGTCCGTTTGCACGTTTGCGGTCGATGCCCGATCCTTGATAAAATACGTCGGGAACGTTGCGCGGGATACGAGATAATCCCGGCTTTCTGTAACGATCACGTTTTTGATATCCGCCGTGCCGCGGCGTACAAGGTCAAAGCGTACCTTTGCGGGAAATGCCGAAGCATCCTCGCTCACGACGAACAGATACAGCAGGTCACAGGCCTTCGCCGCCGTCTCCACAAGGTATCGGTGACCGTTGGTGAAGGGGTTGCAGTTCATGACGCACGCGCCGATGCGCTCCGCCCCCTCCCGCCGCTCAATGGCAGCAAGGAATTTGCCGATGCCGTCCTTTTTGTCCTCCATCATGAGGACGCTCCCCGTATGCGCCACAGGGTAAAACCCAAGCGAACGGAACATGCGCTCGTTTTCCGGCTTGGTGTAAAGGAACAGGTGGCCGATCCCTTCCCGCCAGGCATAGCTCACAAGCTCACTTACGACCGTGGCCGCCGCGCCGGTCCCCTCCGCAGAAGGGTCCACCGCAATGTACTTGAGCACCCGCCCATCCAGAGAACCCGTGGCAACGATCGTGCCGTCCTCCTCGCGCAGGGCAACATAAAAATCAGCGGCTCCCTCCATCGTGAGGCCGCGTCGCGCCAAAAACGCCTGAATTTCCAAGAGGCGCGCCCCGGAAAGAGGCGCGCCTGTTTCGATGTTATACATTATTCTTCATCAATCTGGTGGATCACATCGATGACGGTGTTGTCGCGGTACATCACGACGCCGACGATCCTGTCCTTATACTTGATGGGTTCCGGCTTGCCGACGATGCGCTCACAGCGGTCACGCAGCGCCTCGATGGTGGTAACAGGCAGGCCCGCTTCCTCGAGAAGCGCCTTGATCTCCGGGCGGTTCGGGTTCACCGCAACGCCCTGATCGGTCACGACCACGTCCACGACGCTGCCGGGCGTAACGACCGTGTTCACCTTATTCACGATGGTGGGGATGCGGCCGCGGGTGAGCGGGGCAACCACAACGGAGAGGCTTGCACCGGCTGCGGTGTCCGGATGGCCGCCGATCGCGCCGCGGATGACGCCGTCCGAACCGGTCATGACGTTCACGTTGAAGTCGGTGTCGATCTCAAGCGCGGAGAGGATGACGAAATCCAGCTCGTTGACCGCCGCGCCCTTGTTCAGGTAGCTCGCATAGACGGAAGCGTCGATCTGCTGATGGAAGCGGTTGTTCTTGAGGGAGTTCGCCGCGATGAGGTCGAAGGACTGCACGTCGAGGATCTTGTCCACAAGGCCTTCCTCGTGCATTTCGACGATCTGGCCGGTGATGCCGCCGAGCGCGAAGCGCGCGTGGATGTTCTTTTCGATCATCTTCTCACGCAGATAGCGCGCGGTCGCAAGGCTCGCGCCGCCGGAGCCCATCTGCATGGAGAAGCCATCGTAGAAGTAGCCGCTCGCTTCGATGACGTCCGCAGCGGTCTTTGCGATGAGGAGCTCCTTCGGGTTCTTCGTGAAGCGCGTAGCGCCGCTCATGATGCCCTTGGGGTCGCCGATGGAATCGACCTTCACGACATAGTCCACATTGGATTCCGGAATGCCGTAAGGCGCGTTGGGGAAGCGCACGAGATGGTCGGTGATGATGACGCACTTGTCCGCATGGAGGGCGTCCAGCTTTGCATAGCCGAGGGAGCCGCAGCAGGTGGCGTTCTCTTCATCGCGGTTGTAGCCGTTGGCGTTGCCGTACGGGTCGCAGGAAGGCGCGCCGAGGAACGCAACGTCAATGTGCAGCTCGCCGGACTCGATGGCTGCCGCGCGGCCGCCATGGGAGCGGAACACGATCGGGAAATCCATCAGGCCGCGGGAAACTTCTTCCGCGAGCTTGCCGCGCAGGCCGCTCGTTTCGATGTGGGTGATGACGCCGTTCTTCACATGCTCAATTAGCGGAGCGTGGATGTCCGTCAGGGAGCTTGCGGCAAGGGTCAGGTTTTTGATGCCCATTTTGGCGATCTCATCCACAACCATGTTCACGACGTAGTCGCCGTTGCGGAAATGATGGTGGAAGGAGATGGTCATGCCATCCCGAAGGCCGGTAAGGCGGATCGCATCCGAAAGGGTGGGCACGACCTTGTTCTTCGTGCTCATGCGCTCGCTGAAGGTCTCCTTCGGCTTTGCGGGCGTGCCGGCAAAGCTGCCGTGCTGCGCGGTGATCTCATTGATATGCGGGATTTTCTTGGTATCGATGGTATTCATGGCGTTAAACCTCCTCTACGGGCGTGACGCTGGCCGCTTCGGCAAGGTCAAGGAGATAGCGTGCGCGCGTTACGATGGGCTTGTCGATCATCTTGCCGTTCAGGCTGATGACGCCGCTGCCGCGGCGCTCGGCTTCTTCTGCCGCTTCGATGACGGCGCGCGCCTTGGTGAGATCCTTCTCGCTCGGCATGAACACCTTGTGCAGCGGCGGGATCTGGCGCGGGTTGATGACGCTCTTTCCGTCAAAGCCAAGCTGGCGGATGAGCTTTGCTTCCTTGATGAAGCCTTCCTCATTGTTGACATCGCTATACACGGTGTCGAGCGCGTCGATGCCGGCAGCGCGTGCCGCGTTGAGGATCATGCAGCGGGCGAAGAACAGCTCCGTGCCGTCACTGCGGACGGTCTTAAGGTCGGTCACATAGTCCTCTGCGCCGAGGGCGATGCCGATGAGGCGCTTGGAGGAGAACGCGATCTCCATGGCGTTGAGCACGCCGCGGCCGCTCTCGATGGCAGCCATCATGCCCGTCGTGCCAACGGGGATGCCGGCTTCGCGCTCGATGCGCTCGATCTCGCGCTCGCAGTCGATCACGTCCTGCGCGCACTCCGTCTTGGGCAGGCGGATCACGTCAGGCTTTGCGCGGACGATCGCCTCAAGATCCTGTACGCCCAGGCCGGAGGAAAGGTCATTGATGCGCACGACAAGCTCTTTGTTGCCGTACTTCAGGTTGGAAAGTGCGTTATAAACGAGGAAGCGCGCCGCGTCCTTTTCGTTGATGGAAACGGAATCCTCAAGGTCAAACATGATGGAATCCGAGCCATAGATATGTGCGTCGCGGATCATGCCCGGGTTGTTGCCCGGGACAAACAGCATGCTGCGTCTTAACCGTTTCATTGCTTCGTCCTCCAGGCATAGTCCTCGCTCTGTGCCGCACGGTATGCGGCAGCCTTTACGCGCGCGGCCACGGTGCAGTCAAGCGCGCCCTTATCCACTGCGTTCACAACGGCATCCTCTACGCCGATCTCCGCAAGCGTATCGCGGATCACTTTTTCGATCTGCTTGCCGAACTGCTGCATGACAGCGCTCGTGAGCGTCAACTCGATGCCCTTTTGCTCTGCAGGCTCGATGCGGACGATGATGTCGCTGGACTCCATCGTCCCTGCAACGCCTTTGGTCACGATTTGCATGTTCTGATTCCTCCGAATTCTTTATGTAGTATGGGGAATTCTTACTCCCATCTTCTGTTCCCTAATTTACTCTTTTCTCCCGCCCTTTTCAAGCCCTTTCGCGCCGTTGCGGAATATATACTCTCATGCAGAAAAGCAGGTATACATGGATACTGTATTGCTCTTTTCATGTTTTTCCACAGCACCGCCGCGTTTTACATATCTCCGATTGCTGCATGCGCATCTAATATGCGACATTCTGAAAATATACTTGAAATCAAATGAAATATATGATATTATTAAATATAATAAATGTTTTCTGTTCAATTGCGAATGAAGCAGAACCGTGTACAACTTAATGAGGAGGTATGAGCATGATTAACGAACTGTTGGAAATGTCATTGACGGCACTGAATGACGATGAAATGTTGGAAGCCGAAGCGATCGGCAATCTGCTTGCAACATGCGGTATCATCAGTGGCACTGGAAGGTGCGGAGCTGGCGTAGCTTAATGGTGCATAGCGGCGGCAATGAATTTGTTGCCGCCGTTATTTGGAGTATTTCATAAACAAGTGAGCACAAGCCCATGAAAAATCTATCCGGATACTTTTTTAAAAACAAGCGTGACTTTTTGATGACAATCCTGGGGGATGTTTTGCTTGCGCTTTCCATGGTCGCATGGTCATTCTTCATGAAAAACCTTGCCGAGGCGGCTGAACAAACGGATTTTTCTGCAATTTTGCGCCTTGTATGCTTTGGTTTGGCATTTTTGATGTTTCACTTTCTCTCTTTTCATTTGATGCACTTTTTCCGCAGAAGATTCCTCCGAGCCGTGAATCAGCAGCTGCGCACGGATATATTCAGCGCGATTGTGCGCAAAAACATCAGCGCGTTTAACTCTACGAATAGCGCCCGGTATATTTCTATCCTCAACAACGATCTGACGGTAATTGAAAACGACTACTTTGCGAACGTTCCGGGCATGTTGGAACATGGCATTATGGTGATTATAGCTTCCGCTACGCTTATCCTGTTCCATCCATTAATCGCGCTCATCGTAATCGCGCTTTCGCTGATCCAGCTGCTTGTTCCAAAATTTCTCGGAGATAAGCTCAGTAAAAAAAATAAAACGCTGATGCAGGAGTTGGAGCGGTATAACGCAAAGATCAAGGATCTTTTCACTGGGTTTGAAGTCATCAAAAGTTTTCGGGCAGAGCAGGAAACGCAGGCATTGCATGCTACTGCGGCAGGTGAGGTGGAGCAGGCGCGCTATGCATATCGAAAGCTTTCCGCAAAAGCATATGCCAACCAGAGCATATTGGTCTATCTGGCCTCCATTCTACAGCTCAGCTTCTCGGCTTATCTTGCGGTCAAGGGCGAAATTACACTCGGAGTGCTACTCGGCTCGATGCAGATGTCAAATTATGTTTTAAACCCCGTCGAACAGTTGTCAAACGCATATCTTTCGTATAAATCATCCAGGGCTATCCGTGAAAAGGTAGAGGGGCTCCTTGCGGAAAAAGCAGATGACAGGCCTCAGTGTACGGATTGCGGCAGCTTGGAGCAGGCAACGCCGGTCGTGCTCAAGGATGTCTGCTTTTCCTACAATGGGACAGATGATGTACTCAAAGAGATTAACTATACATTTGAAGCGGGCAAAAAATATGCCGTAGTCGGGGCAAGCGGTTCCGGAAAATCAACACTGCTGAAACTACTGATGAATTATTATAATTCATATACAGGTGAAATTCATTTTGGCGGCCAACCGCTCCGTGGAATCGACGAGAGGCTCTTTTATCAAGCCGTTGCAACAATTCACCAAAGTGTTATCCTGTTTGACGACAGTATTAAAAACAACATTTCGATGTTCCAGGAATATTCCGATGCCGCAATCAGCGACGCGGCAGAGCGTGCCGGTTTGAGGGAGTTTATCGCGCGGCAGGAGTATGGAATGGAAACGCGGATCCGGGAAAGCGGTAATAACCTTTCCGGCGGGGAAAAACAAAGGATTGCTATTGCGCGCGCTTTGCTGCGCAACGCGCGCGTGCTGTTGGTGGACGAGGCGACTTCCAACCTCGACAATGAACTTGCACTGCAAATTGAAGATTTGCTCCTGAGACAAGCAGAGCTTACTGCGATTATCGTTACGCATCGCATGACACAGACGCAGATGCGGAAGTTTGACACCATTCTTGTACTCAAGGATGGTCGCATAGAGGAAAGCGGCTCCTTTGATGCGCTGATGGAACAACGCGGATATTTTTACTGTCTGTTTTTGATTGGAAAGTGAGAATCATGAATTTATTTGATCCAAATGGAGTTCTGGAAAACATAGCTAAGCAACACAGAACTGAAAATGAATTTGAAAAAGCATTTATATGCGTTGGAAAGTTCTGCCAAATTAAGAATCACATCGTCATTCAAGATGGTACATCACTTGAAAAATATACCGAAGTATCTTCTCGCTATAAACTCCAACTAAACAAACTAATGTTATATGGAAGCTTAAAAGAATTTGCAAAAAGAAATTTGACATATATATTATTGCATACTCACCCATCTCAAAATGATGAAACATTGAAGCTATCGCCTACCGACAAAGAGTTCCTTTTGTCTTTAGGTGAAACTGCAAAAAAAATTAATTATAAACTACCGATAGTACTGGGAGCGATTGGTCAATCTAATGTGAGTTATATGGTTTTATATCAAGATAAATTAACTAACGAGCGTTTATACAACTACATTAAATAAAATTAGGAGGCGATATTAAAATGATTAATAATATTTATGTAGTACGCGATAGTAATTATGAGAATGCAGTTTTGCTCAACAAGCTTACAAATGAAGTTTTTATTCTAACTGAGGACAATGCCAAGAAGATTGAATGCTGGATAGAAGATTACCAAAAAGGCAGACTTCTTCCTAATGAGGAAGCAGGGTTGCTGGATTTCTGCAATAAGCACTTTAAAATGAGACACTTTACAAATAGTGTCTCTACAATGCATATGAATATAACAAAAAAAATAGCAGAGCTTAGGTTGATGATACAACTGGGCTGTAATTTAAAATGCAATTATTGCTATGCAGTGGAAGGAACATACAGACGAGAAACTAATCCTGTAATGACTGATGAAACGGGGATAGCTATTTTAGACAGCATAGTAAATAAAGGTATACGTCAAATTGAACATATATCTTTTTTTGGCGGTGAACCAACTGTATACTGGAAAACAATCAGAACAGTATGTAAACATGCTAAGGCTTTACATGAAAATGGTGGATTAGAGGTAATGCCAGAATTTTTCGTTGTTACAAACGGAACCATTCTTACGGATGGATTACTTGAAACCATCAAGGAATTTAATATTAAAATGACAGTTAGTTTAGATGGGCCTAAGGAAATTAATGATAGGCTAAGAGTTGATAAATATGGAAAAGGAACATATGATACCATCCTCAGTAATCTGAATCAAATGAAATCATATGGAGTACTACCACAGATGATAGAAACAACGTATACTTGTGTTCATGAGGAAATGGGACTAGAGAGATTTGAGATAGTAAATGCAATAAAAGAAATTACGGGAGTCTCTATGGTTATGATTGCGGACTGTATTGATTCCTACCTAAGCCCAATAAATAAAGAGTCATTGAATTCTAGTACGAATATGATTCTGCAGGCTATAAGAAATGTCTTTGCAGGTGATATTAAAACTCCGCTTGAGCTTAACGCACTTTGTCTGACGGCATCAGTTATAAGGCAATTGTTCAATAAAAAGGTCAGAAATGATGTTCATTGTTCATCGGGATATCGCTCTCTATGTGTGGATGGAAATGGAGACTATTATCCATGCCATCGTTATGTAGAAACTCCTGAATATAAGCTTGGAAACTTAATCTTAGATAATGAAATTAAAATAAAGCGAGCTCTTACAAAAGATGCTGTACCAAAGTGTAGCAAGTGTTGGGCAGCACAATTTTGTAGTAGCTGTACCTGGGAAATGCTGAAGAATTTAGACGCACAGTTGGAAATATGTGAACAAAGAAAAACACTGTATAAGCATATTGTGATGGAATTCATTAATTCAGAGCCACGAACAAAGGAAGTATTGTTTGAAAACATGCATAAAGAAAGGTTAATAAAACAGATCCCGATTATTAATCAATGAGCTTATTCTTCTAGTATCCTCGTTTTCGTTTGCTGCATGCGCATCTTCTCTTGATTTTTCCCGCAAGCCTGCGTATACTGGATTTATTATCGGCCGTTTGGCCGGACAAACCGGAGGATGGGCGCATGCGGGGAAAACACGAGGGCTACGAGAGCGTACAGGCAGCCATTCTGGGCACGGCAGCCCAGCTTTTTACGCGCAGCGGCATCCACGGCACGAGCCTCAATGACATCGCGCAGGCCGCGGGGCTTTCCAAGGGCACATTATATTATTATTACCCCACAAAGGAAGCGCTCGTGAACGACATTGCCGAACTGCATGGCGCGCGCATCACGGACCTGCTTCTGACCTGGGTGGAGACCCTTTCGCGCGATTGCCCGATGGACAAGGCGCTGCTTTCGCTCATGAGCATGCTGCTCGATGATGACGCCATGCGCAGGCTGCATGTGGTGCTGTTTGCGGAAAGCTGCCTTGATAACCCCACGCTGGCCGCCCTGATGGAAGAAAAGCTCCGCAAGTGGACCGTTATGCTGGAGGTAGGCACGCTTAAAGTGCAGTCCGACTCTGCCCGGCGGCTTCGGAACCGTTCCTCCCTGTTCTTTACGCTGATGATGGGCGCTATGCTGCGCGCGGAGACCCCGCCCGAGGAACGCAGCGCCTGCGTTGCGCTTCTGCTTTCTGAATAATGCGCAGATTCCGGTGAGAAAGGAGCTATTTATAATGGGCTTTGGCTTCAATGGATTCTCCGTGCTCTTTACGATCATGTTCCTCTTTATCTTCGGCATGATCGTCTTTACAATCATAAAAGGCATCTCACAGTGGAGCCGGAACAACGCTTCTCCCCGGCTGACTGTGGATGCCATCGTAGTGACAAAGCGCATCAGCACCTCGCACCATATGCAGGACATGGGCAACGGCGCGATGCACAACCACACTTCCACCGCGTATTATGCCACCTTCCAGGTGGAGAGCGGGGATCGCATGGAGTTTTGCGTCTCCGGCAAGGAATACGGCATGCTCGCCGAGGGCGACTGCGGCCGGCTCACCTTCCAGGGGACGCGGTATCTTGAGTTCACGCGAAACTGACGCAGTATAAGAAAGGCGGCCCCTTCGGCCGCCCTTTTCTTTACCGCATAAAGTTCGTCACAGCCCCGCGCTCGCGCTCCGGCGCAAGCAGGCCCTGCGCACGCCCCGCCTCGATGCACTTTATGAGCCACGCCATGTTCCTGCCGAGGTTGCGCAGAATCTGCATCCCCTCAAGATCCTGCCGCACCTCATCGGGCGTTTGGCCAAACACCACGTTCCAGTAGGAAGAAGAAACCACCGGCATCTGCGCCAGCGTGAAATACTTGTTCAGCACATCCACCGAAGCCACGTTGCCTGCCCGCCGCGCAACAGCCACGGCCGCGCCGGGCTTGTGCGCAAAGAGGTCGCGGCAGCCGTAAAGTGTGCGATCTAAAAAGGAAAGGATGCTCCCCGTGGGGTGAGAAAAATACACCGGCGTACCGAACACGAATCCGTCCGCCTTCTTTGCTTTCGCAAGGAACACGTTCACGCCATCCCCGCCAAACGCGCAGGCATGCGCGGTGACACATGCTCCGCAATCCACGCAGTCCTGCACCGGCTCGTTCCCCGCCCAGAAGATCTCCGTGGAAATGCCTTCATGCTCCATCGTTTCCGCAACGGCAGAAAGCGCAGTATAGGTGCAGCCTCTTTCATGCGGGCTGCCGTTGAGCAGCAGTACGTTCATTCGTCGTTCTCCTTTCCGTTGTTGATGTTTTTATAAGCTCAGACAGACAGCCCCTGCACGAAGCGGTACAGCGGCTTCATGGCATCAAAGCCGTCCAGCACCTCGTCGAGCAGCGCGGGTTCAAACGTGTTTTTCAGCTCCTTCGTATAATAGCACCAGCTGATCCCCCTGCGGTTGATGTAAGGCTTCACAGCCTCCGGCGCATCCGGGAAATGATCCCGCTTGTACGGTTCTCCGCGCACTTCAAACCTGGCAAGGCGTGGGTCGGAAAGGATGGCAAGGAAGCGTTCCGGGTCCGCCAGCACGCGCGCACGGAACGGCTTCATCAGCGCAGGATTGGCATCATACATGCCCATGCCGTAGCCATAGCCGTTCGGGTCGATCTCAAAATACACGCAGAGGCTCTCGCTCGTGCGCGTATCCGGCAGCCGGAATCCGATCCAGCCGTGATCCCGGTAGGGCCGTTTGTCTTTCGAAAAGCGCGTATCCCGGTTCATGCGGGAAACAACGGTGGTAAGGCGCGTGTTGAAGTTTGGGTCCATCGCAAGCGCAGCGGGGATGAGATCCGTCGCAAGCGCACGCATCGGCTCCTGCACCACGCGGCGGCAGCGCGCGCGGTTCGCATCAAAAAAGGATTTTTCGTTGTAGAAGCCCAGCTCCATCAGGAACCGGTAAGTGTCCGGCTCAAAGCCTTTAAAGTTCTGCTCCATATTCCGCACCGTCAAAATGTCAGTTTCATGAGGAAGGATTCCCGCTCCGCAGGCTGGATCACGCCGCGGAGGATCACGCCGTTCTCCGTTTCAGCGCGCTCCATGGTGAATTCTTCGTCCTCCGTGAGCTCCGCCTTAAACCAGATATCCAGCCGCTTCAGCGCGCCGATACGGCTGCGGTCTTCCGCGGTAAGCGCACCATAGGCGAACTCGCCGTAGCGCTCGTTGTTCACATGGCCGATGCCGTCGATCCAGCTCGGGCGCACACGGCGGCGCTCCACCTCGGCAAAGGCCGGGTGCTCCGAAAACCGCTTCTCCGCCGGGATCAGCACTGCGCCATCCGGGAAGTCAAACTGCGCAAACACGTTTCTGTCCATGCAGAGCCGGTGCGTTTTCACATCCAGCAGCGCGGAGAACGTTGCGCCTGCGGCCACAAGCGTTTCGTTCTCATCATAAAACGCGATCTCCCTGCGGAAGGTCGGCGGCGTGTTATTCGTGTGCCATGTGCGGAACGTGAGCCTGTCCCCAATGCGGATGGGGCGCATCAGCGCAACGCTCATGGAAAGAAGCACCCATGCCACACCATACTGTTCTGAAATACGCGGCGTATCCAAGCCGATATTCTCCAAATGCCTGCCGACGGTCTCCACCGCAATGCGCTGGTATGCCGCAGGATACAGCGCACCCGCCGCATTGCACATGCTCATGTCCACATAGACCGGGTAAGCATAGCCCTTTTCATTTAAATCGCGCAAACCGATCTCTCCTTTATGCTTTGCTTCCCCTATATCATACCACGATTCCGATCGAAAAGAAAAGCGCCGTCCGGATCTCTCCGGACGGCGCCTGTTTCATGTTTCAGCCTTATTTCGCAGCCTTGGCAGCACGGATGGCTTCGATGAGCATCGGGGTCACCTTGAACAGATCGCCGCAGATGCCGTAGTCGGCAACCTCAAAGATGGGCGCGGTCTCGTTCTTGTTGACGGCGATGATGCACTCGGAATCCTGCATGCCGGCCTTGTGCTGGATCGCGCCGGAGATGCCGAGCGCAACGTACACTTTCGGATGGACGGTCTTGCCGGTCTGGCCGACCTGATGGTCAGCGCTCAGCCAGCCTGCGTCGATCGCGGCACGGGAACCGCCCACAACGCCGCCGAGCTCGGCAGCCAGCTCTTCCGCGAGCTTGATGCCCTGCTCCACATCACGGCTTATGCCGCGGCCGACGGACACGACGAAGTCCGCGCCGACGAGGTCGACGAGCTTCTTCGCAGCCTTCACGACCTCAACGACCTCGGTCTTGATGTCGGCTTCGGTCAGGGAGAACTCGGGCTTCACGATCTTGCAGGCATCCGCCTTCGCCTGATCGAAGGGAGCCTTCTTCATCACGCCGGGGCGCACGGTCGCCATGCTGGGGCGGAAGCGCGGGCAGATGATGGTCGCCATCAGATGGCCGCCGAATGCCGGGCGGGTCATCTTCATGTCGCGGGAAACATCGTGATCCTGGCCAAGCACCTTTGCGGTGTTCGTTCCGGCGATGCGCTCTTCAGGCAGTGTGGAGGTCTCGCGCAGGAAGTTCTGATAGTTCGCAAGGTCCACGTCCAGGTGCGTGCAGTCGGCGCAGAGGCCGGTGTGCAGACGCGCAGCGCAGCGGGGGCCGAGGTCGCGGCCGATGTTGGTCGCGCCGATGAGGAACGCTTCGGGCTTGAGCTGCTCGATCACATCGCAGATGACCTTGGTGTAGGCATCGGTGGTATAATCCTTGAGCAGGGGGCTCTCGCAAACGATCACTTCGTCCGCGCCGTAGCCGCCGAGCTCTTTCGCAAGGCCTTCCACGTTGTCGCCGAGGAGCAGGCCGCACAGCTTCACACCGAGTTCGTTCGCCAGCTTCCGGCCTTCGGAGATCAGTTCAAAATCGGTGGGCATCAGTTTGCCCTGGCGCTGCTCGCAGAACACCCATACATCCTTGAAAGCAGCCAGATCGGTATTGTTAAACGTAGCCATTCTCAGTTAACCCCTTTCTCAGATGATGTGCTTCGCAGCGAGGATACCCGCAAGCTGTTCGCAATCCGCTTTCTCGGCGCCCGGGAGCATCATGCCCGCACCCTTTTGCGGCGGGGTGAAGGAAGTCAGAATGTTCGTCGGGGAGCCCTTGAGGCCAATGGTCGTGGGATCGATCAGGGGATCGTCCTTGAGCGCTTCATAATCGAACACGGCCATGGGCTTGTCGTAGCACTCGAAGATGCCGCCGATGCTCATATAGCGGGGCTCGTTGAGCTCCTTGATGCAGGTTACGAGGCAGGGGGTCTTGACCTTGATGGTCATGTAGCCATCCTCCAGCATGCGCTTCACGGTGATGCAGTCGCCATCCTTGTGGATCTCGGCAGCATAGGTGACCTGCGGGATGTTGAGCTTCTCCGCGATCTGCGGGCCGACCTGCGCGGTGTCGCCGTCGATTGCCTGGCGGCCGCACATGATGATGTCATCCGGCTCTACGCCGATGCGGTTGATCGCCGCGGCAAGAATCTGGGAGGTGGCGTACGTGTCGGAACCGCCAAATTCACGGCCGGAAACGAGCACGGCTTCATCCGCACCGCGTGCGAGGATCTCACGCAGCATGCCTTCTGCCGGCGGGGGACCCATGGTGACGACCACGACTTTGCAGCCGGTCTCGTCCTTGAGGGCGAGCGCCGCTTCCACAGCGTTCAGGTCGTCCGGGTTTGTGATGGTCTGCATGGACGCGCGGTCGAGCGTACCATCGGGGTTCACGGCAACCTTACCGGAGGTATCGGGAACCTGCTTGACACAAACGATGATTTTCATTTTACCTTTACCTCCTTGCTTACTTCACGCCGAGGTTGCTCGCGATGACCATGCGCTGGACTTCGCTCGTGCCCTCGTAGATCTCGGTGATCTTCGCGTCACGCATCATGCGCTCCACGGGATATTCACGGGTGTAGCCGTAGCCGCCGAAGAGCTGCACGGCGCGGCGGGTCACGTCGCTCGCAGCTTCCGCCGCAAAGAGCTTCGCCATCGCCGCATCCATGGAATAGGAGGGCGCCTTCTTACCGGCGAGCGCGGCATCGGTAAACGCCTGCTTCTTCATCGCCGCGGAATACACAAGGAACTGGGCAGCCTGCATGCGGGTGTGCATGTCCGCAAGCTGGAACTGCGTGTTCTGCATCTGGGAAAGGCGCTTGCCAAACTGCTTGCGCTCCTGGACGTACTTGATGGTCTCTTCCACCGCGCCTTCGCCGATGCCGAGCGCCTGAGACGCGATACCGATACGGCCGCCGTCGAGCGTCTTCATCGCGATGCCAAAGCCCTTGCCCTCTTTGCCGAGCAGGTTCTCTTTGGGGACGATGCAGTTTTCCATGATGAGCTCGCAGGTCGCGCTGCCGCGGATACCCATCTTCTTCTCCTTCTTGCCGACGGAGAAGCCCGGGAAGTCCTTCTCAACGATGAACGCCGAGATGCCCTTGTTGCCCGCCTTCTTATCGGTCATGGCGAAGATGATGTAAACGCTCGCATAGCCCGCGTTGGTGATGAAGATCTTGGTGCCGTTGAGCACATAGTGATCATCCACAAGCTCCGCGGTGGTCTGCTGGCCGGAAGCATCCGTGCCCGCGTTGGGTTCGGTGAGGCCGAAAGCGCCGATCCATTCGCCGGAAAGGAGCTTGGGCAGGTATTTCATCTTCTGCTCTTCCGTGCCGTTCTCATAGATCGGCGCGCAGCAGAGTGAGGTGTGCGCGGAGACGATAACGCCTGTGGTGCCGCAGGCCTTGGAAAGTTCTTCCACGGCCATGGCATAAGCGAGCGCGTCGCCGCCGGCTCCGCCGTACTTCTTCGGGAAGGGGATTCCCATGAAGCCGTAGCGGGCAAGCTTCTTTACGGTTTCAACCGGGAAGCGTTCTTCTTCGTCGATCTCCTCCGCGAGGGGCTTGACCTCGTTCTCCGCAAACTGGCGATACATATCGCGGAGCAGCAGATGCTGTTTGGAAAGCGTGAAATCCATAGTTCCTCCTAAATCACTGTGTGGGTGAGAATGTTGTATTCTCTGTTTTTATCAATCGTTATTTCCTGCCGTTGCCGGCATGCGGAAAGAGCTTATTTGCCCATGCCGCGCTTGACCATTTCCTCCACCGCGAAGGAAGCGACATCGTCCGCATACTTCTGCGGGCCGAAGCCTGCATCGTAGCCAAGCTCCTTGGCAAGCTCATGCGTTACGCGCGCGCCGCCGCAGATGACGATGAACCGGTCGCGCACGCCCTCGGCCTCAAGCAGCTCGATGAGCTCGGTGAGGTTCTGGATGTGCACATCCTTCTGGGTAACAGTCTGGGAGACGAGCAGCACGTCCGCGTTGAGCTCGATGGCCTTCTTGACGAACTCCTCGTTGGGAACCTGCGCGCCCAGGTTGTAGGCTTCGATCATCTCGTAGCGCTCGAGGCCATAGTGGCCCGCAAAGCCCTTGCGGTTCATGATCGCGTCGATGCCCACGGTGTGCGCATCGGTGCCTGTGGAAGCGCCAACCATCACGACCTTGCGGCCGATGTGCTCGCGGATGTACTCGTTGCACTCTTCCATCTCCATGGTGGTCGTTTCAACGGCCTGCACATGGATGTCGGTGTAGTCCACCGTGTGGGAGCAGGAACCGTACACCACATAGAAGGTGTATTCCGCATCCAGGCTCTGGTTAAACGCAACGGAAGGCTCCATGAGGCCCATCTTCTTTGCAAGAAGGCGCGCAGCTTCCGTACCCTTGTCGTCGTTCTTCACGGGCAGGGTGAAGCTCATCTGCACCTTGCCGTCGTTCATCGTGTCGCCGTAGGGCTTGAGTTTGGTCAGGTCCAGTGTCTTGTCAAAATCTGCTTTGTGGGTATTATACAATCCGCTGCTCATTTACTTGTCCCCCTTCATCAGCTCAATAAACGGGTTGAAGTAGCAGTCGTCCTTCTGCACGACGCCCGCAAGACCCTTGCCGCCGTCGCGGGAACGCTTGATGTCCGCGAACGTGCCGCGCTCCAGCGTGCCGAACAGGCCGATGTCCTCCATCTCGCCAAGCAGGTTCGTCGCCTTGGTGAGCACTTCGTTGGCGCGCGTCTGCATGATGCCGCCTTCCTTGAACACGATCTCGCTGCCGAGATCCTGCATTGTACGGAAGATATACTGTGCGTTTTCGATGGAAAGCGCGCGGTCGCTCATGAACGGGGTGTGGATCGCCTCGGTGAGCATGCCGAGCAGGTGCAGCTTCTGGCCGGTGAGGATCGTGACCATGTTGAACAGCGCATCCTGCACATGGCCGCGGAAGATGTTGCCCGTCATGAACTTCGTGGGCGGCATGTACTTCAGCGGCGCCTTCGGGAAGATCTCGCGCGCCATCTGCGCCTGCGCCAGTTCATACAGGAAGCCGTTCTCCACGTCCGGAGAGATCTCAAACGCATGGCCAAGGCCCATCTGCTCTTCGGGCATGCCCGCGCAAACCGCGAACTGCTCGTTGAGGAACTGGGAAGCCAGTACCGTGTGCGCTTCTTCGACAGCGTCCGCCGTGGTGAGGTAGTTGTCCTCGCCGGTGTTGATGATGACGCCCGCGAAGGAGTTGATCACACGGGAGAAATACTGGTCGATGATCGTGCGCGGGGGGTTGATGTCGCGGAACAGGATGCCGTAGAGCGCGTCGTTGAGCATCACGTCCAGGCGTTCGAGCGCGCCCATGGCGGCGATTTCAGGCATGCACAGGCCGGAGCAATAGTTGCACAGGCGGATGTAGCGTTTTTCTTCCTTGCCGACCTCGTCGAGCGCCGCGCGCATCAGGCGGAAGTTCTCCTGGGTGGCATAGGTGCCGCCGAAGCCTTCGGTCGTCGCGCCATAGGGCACATAGTCGAGGAGGGACTGGCCGGTCGTACGGATAACGGCGATGATGTCCGCGCCCTGCTTGGCAGCGGCCTTCGCCTGCACGATGTCTTCATAGATGTTGCCGGTCGCAACGATAACATAGAGGTAGGGGCCTTCCTTGTCACCGAATTCGCTGAGGAATTCGTTGCGGGTGGCCACGTTCTTCCGGATGCGCGCCACGGTGGCTTCCGCCACGGGCATGATCGCATCGCGGATCTCCGCGACGCTGTGCGCCGGGAGCTTGGTCAGGTCGATCTCGCCCTTGTCGATCGCCTCGGCGATGGCCTGCGGATCCTTGCCCGTCTCAGCGATAGCGTTGCCGATGTAATACGCAGCGCCGCCGGCAAGCACGCCGCGCTCAACCAGGTGATCCACCACCACGTTGGGCAGCGGGACGTCCATCTCGTTCACGCCGTCGATGCCGAGCAGGCGGCAGACCGCGCGCTCAACGGTAACGGTCGTGTGTACGTCGATGAAGCTCTGGGTGTCAGCCGCAATGTGCGCCGCACTTGCCCGCGCCTTATCGACGAGTTCACGGTTCAGGTTCAGTTTGCTCTGCATTGTATCCTCCCATGAATGCGGTGCGGCGGGGATGCTGCCCGCATCCCCGCTCCGCCCAGATTATTTCTGCTTCTGCCTGTCGGCGTAGCGATCCTTCCTGAGGAGCTTCGTGGGCTCGAGGTACTTCTGCTCGATGCCATGGGCGATGCCGGCAACACCGGTGATGTCCGGCGCCTTGCGCTTGCCCTCGCAGACCTCGCAGTGGCACTCGTTCTCATAGTGCTCGGGCTCGGTGTAGGTGGTGATTACGCCCTCGAAGTTGCGCAGGATGACCTTGCGCGGCGTCTGGCTGATGACGTACTGCGGCATGACGGGCGTCTTGCCGCCGCCGCCCGGTGCGTCGACCACGAAGGTGGGGATGCAGTAGCCGCTGGTGTGGCCGCGGAGGGCTTCCATGATCTCGATGCCCTTGGAGACCGGCGTACGGAAGTGGGACAGGCCGAGGGACGGATCGCAGGCGTAGATGTAGTACGGACGGACGCGGATGCGCACGAGCTCGTTGACGAGCTTCTTCATCACATACACGCAGTCGTTCACGCCGGCGAGCAGCACGCTCTGGTTGCCGAGCGGCACGCCCGCGTCAGCCAGCATCGCAGTCGCGCGCGCGGCTTCCTCGGTGATCTCGTTGGGATGGTTGAAGTGGGTGTTGAGCCACACGGGATGATGCTTCTTCAGGATCGCGCAGAGTTCCGGCGTGATGCGCTGCGGCATGACGACCGGCGTGCGGGAGCCGAGGCGGACGATCTCCACATGGGGGATCTTGCGCAGCTCGGTCATGATGTAGTCGAGCATCTCATCGCTCTGCATCAGGCAGTCGCCGCCGGAAAGCAGAACATCGCGCACTTCGGGATGGTTGCGCACATAGTCGATGCAGGTGTCGATCTGGGACTTCGGCACGGCGCAGTCATGCTGGCCGGCGAAACGCCTGCGGGTGCAGTGACGGCAGTACATGGAGCACTGGTCCGTGATGAGGAGCAGGACGCGGTCCGGATAGCGGTGCGTCAGGCCCGGGCAGGGAGAGTCGATGTCCTCATGCAGCGGGTCGGCATCCTCATAGGGAGCGAAGTGCAGCTCGGCATCCGTCGGGATCGCCTGCTTACGGATCGGGTCATGGGGATTGTCAAGGTCGATCAGGGAGAGGTAATACGGCGTGATGGCCATGCGCAGCTTGCCCAGCGTGGCCTTGATGCCCTCTTCCTCTTCCGGAGTGAGAGTCATGTGCTTTTTGAGGTCTTCCAGCGTTTCAATACGGTTCTCAACCTGCCAATGCCAATCGTTCCACTGGGCATCGGGCACGTCTTTGAACATGCCGTTGGCTCTGCTCTGTCTCATTATTGGAATCTCCTTTTTTTCAGCAAAATTTGGGATTATACTTCTGATGTGCCGAAACCTGCGGGAAAGATCCCGCAGGCCTCGGCGCCCTTTCGGGCTTTACAAGGGGAAACTCAGCAATACTTCTCGTCGAACAGCTTGCGGAGCTTTTCGTTCTCGCGCAGCACGTTCAGGGTGATTTCGGCATGGTTCTTGGTGTAGCCGTTGCCGACGATCATGGTGACGTCCTTGCCAACGCCCTCGGCGCCCAGAGCCGCCTTGGTGAAGCTCGTCGCCATGGAGAAGAAGTAAACGATACCATCGTCACGGACGGGCAGGATCGCGCTCATCTCGCAGTTCTCGATGTTCACGCAGCAGATGGAGATGTCATACTCTTTGCCGTCGTTGGCCGCAAGCGCAGCTTCGAGGACGGCCACAGGCTCGGTCGCGGAGGCGACGATGACCTTGTTGTAAACGCCGAGTTCCATCAGAGCATCGACCTGCTTCGGGTTGCGCACAACGCCGACCACGTTGCCCTTCGGGCCGACCTTCTTCATGGCCTCATAGCCGCAGAGCACGCCGGACTTGCCGTTTGCGCCGAGGATGAGGACGCTGTCGCCTTCCTTGGGGAGCTTGCGGGCCTGGGCGGGAGCACCGGCCACGTCGAGGGCTGCGAGGGCGAGAGGTTCGCTCATGTCGTCGGGCAGCTTCGCATAGATCGCGCTCTCGAACAGGATCGCCTTGCCTTCGATGTCAACGCGGTCGATGTCCTTGTGGATCGCCTTGATCTTGTCGATGCGCAGCGGCGTCATGGAGAGGGACACGAGGGAAGCGATCTTATCGCCGACCTTCAGGTCGCGGTCCTTCAGATCTTCGCCGATGTGGGCGACGCGGCCGATGAACATGCCGCCGGAACCGGTAACGGGGTTCTGCTGCTTGCCGCGCTCCGCCACGATGCCGAGGATCATTTCGCCGATCTTCTTCTCGTCGCCGCCGCAGGCTTCTTCGATCTGGGTGAAGGACGCAGAGTCAATGTTGAGGGAGATAACGTCGCAGACGATCTCGTTGGAATAAACCTTGGACATGTCGTTGTCGATCTTGTAAGCCGCCTGGGTCAGAACGCCCTTGGGCTCGATGACGCGATGGATGCCGTACTTGTTGCCTTTGAGTTCCATAATTGTGGTTCCTCCTGTTTTTTGTATTTGATTTTAAAGTAAATTCAGATGGTGCGAATCGCTTCGCAGGGATTTCTTCAGCGGGCCTTCAGGCTCAGGATGGCGCGGGCTTCCGCCGGGGACGCGATCTCGCGGCCGAGTTCGCGGGAGAGGCGGACGACCTTTTCGACCAGCTCGCCGTTGCTGCGCGCAAGCACGCCGCGGGAGAGGTAGATGTTGTCTTCAAAGCCGACGCGCACGTTGCCGCCCATCACGATGGTGGGGGCTGCAAGCTGGAACGCGCTGCGGCCGACGCCGGTGGCCGTCCAGGTGGAGCCGGCGGGGATGGCATCCACGAGCCAGCAGAGGTTCTTTACCGTGGCGGGAGTGCAGCCGGGCACGCCAAGCACGAAGTTGAACTGCATCGGGTCGCCGGGGACTTCGCCCTTCTTCGCCATCTTGAGGACGGTGTCAAGGTGACCCATTTCGAAGCACTCATATTCGGGCTTAATGCCGTTTTCGATCATGCGCTTGCCGAACGCGCGCATGGTGGGCATGGTGTTTTCGAACACATCGTCGCCGAAGTTGCAGGTGCCGCAGTCAAGCGTCGCCATCTCGGGGAAGAGCTCGGTGGGCTGGAGGCGTTCTTCCGCCGTCATGCCGACCGCGCCGCCCGTGGAGGGGATCAGGATCACATCCGGGATGGCCGCCTTGATGGCATCCATGCACTCGCGGAAACGCTCACGATCCTGCGTCGGGGTGCCGTCATCGCGGCGGACATGCACATGAACGACTGCCGCGCCCGCATCGTAAGCGGACTTGGCTTCGCGAACGATCTCCTCAACGGTATAGGGAACGTTGGGGTTCTGCTCTTTGGTGACTTCCGCGCCGCAGATGGCAGCGGTGATGATAAGCTTATCCATTTTGCCGTTCCTTTCCTGAATTATTGTTTACTCGTGGGAGATGCGCTGGCAGTTCTTCGGAGTGACGCAGGTGCCGTGCGCACGGCAGACGACGATGGGCTCCGCAAGGAAATCCGCAGCGGAAGCGCTGATATCCGGGCGGGCAACGACGACCTTGCGCGCTTCGAACTTCATCGCGCGGGAGGTATTGCCGATGCGCTCGATCTCGCCGTAAACCTCAATGTAGTCGCCGGCATAGACGGGAGCGAGGAACTCGATGTTGTCATAGGCGCAGAACAGGCCTTCATCGCCATCGCACTTGATGAGAAGCTCGGTCGCGACATCGCCGAACAGATGCACCATGTGCGCACCGTCGACCAGGTTTCCGCCGTAATGTGCATCCTTAGCGCTCATTCTGAGACGGATCGTGGAAGTAATAGCCATAGTAGTTGCCTCCTGTTTTGTGTTATTGTTTTGTAATGGTCAAAGCCAAGTGTGTAAACGGTTTGATTTTGTAATTCGAAAAGCAGCTGTGTATTCATGGCCGGCGCACAGCCAACAGCACAGAAGCTTTGGCAATAGCGCACCACCGAGTAATTGGAAAACAAAGGCGCTATCGACATGACGAAAAGCCACATCGATAGCGCTTCATCCTTCTCAGATGACAGTCATACCGCACTCAGCGGCATGCCCAAGCAAAGCACGCGGGCCGTTTCCTTGCTTTCGGCAGAGGGCACATTCGCGGGCGGCATCGGGCACCCGGCCCTTTTCATCCGCACGTTACCTTGCTCCCTGCGCCTCTATCACTTCGTTATACAATATTCAATTTACATATATTATAAAAAACGCACCGTCGAAAGTCAATCAATTTTTGGCGTTTCCCCACAAACTTTCGCAGTTTCTTTACATCCGGCGCCGGAACGTCAATAGAGCGTTTCGATGTCGGAAAGGATCTCCTCCGTGAGCGAAAGCAGACGGCAGATGTTGAGCGCATCCCGCGGGCAGCCCTGTTCCCGTTCCACGCGGTAAAGGCCATAATTCATGTGCGCGGCGATGACATCCGCCCCCGCTTCCGGTGAGGCGAGCGCGATCTCTCCCTTTACGCGGGCGGTATCCATATCCCGCAGGCCGACCACCTCGTAATGCAGGGAAGCCTCCTGTGCCACGCCGTCGTAATGGGTGGTCAGCACGGTGACCGCATCCTGCCGGTTCAGGTACCGCGTGACCGCGCGCACGATCATCGCGCCCTCTTCCGGGTTTGTGCCGCGCGCGAATTCATCCAGCAGGATCATGTGCAGCCCTTCCGGCTTTTTCCCGCTGCCGAGGCCGCAGTCGCTGAGCACCTCGTTGAAGCGCACGATCTCCGCACCGAAGCTCGAAAGGCCGCGATCTACGTTTTCCAGATCCTCCGACACGATATGCACGCCGTCAAACAGAGGCATGCGCGCGCGCTTTGCAAACGGCAGTATTCCTGCGGAAAGCGCAAACGCGTTAAGCGCGATGGTTTTGAGCGCAACGCTCTTACCGCCCATGTTCGCGCCGGTGATCACGGTCGCGCCCTTCCCCGCCTCGATGGAAACCGGGGTGAATGTGCGCTTGCGCTCCGTGAGCGCGTCCACGATGCGCGGGTTCACCATGTCCTGCATGTCGAGCGCACCGTCCGTAAGCTCCGGCATCACGCCGCCGTAGCGCCGCGCGAGGCGTGCGCGCGCCAGCGTGAAATCGAACATGCCGAGCGCGTCCATGCAGGCAAGGATCCCCGGCAAAAACGGCCGGAGCGCTTCGGAGAGCGCGGCGCGCACGGCGCGTTCCTCCTCATCCTCCGCCGCGGCAAGGCGCGCACGTTCCGCCATAAGCGGAACGCGTTCCGCCTCCGTTTTCGCCCGGCGCAATTCTTCCTCCACAAGGCGTTTTCCCTTGCGGGCGGCGCGCAGCACCTGGGAATATGCATCCGGGATAAAGAAGGTCGCCGCATGCTGGCCGTCAAGGTCAAGCAGCTTGAGCGCCTCGGACTGGGCGTGGATCTCGATGCCGGAAAGCTGCGCCTTTGCGTTGATCTGCGCAAACACCGGGGCGATCAGCTCACTCTGCAGCAGAAAACGCTTCACTTCAAACAGCTCCACCTCGTTGAGCGGCCCTTCGGCGCAGCGCTCCACCGAGCGGCGGATGTCCTTGAGCTGCATCATCAGCCGCTCGATGCGGCCGTATTCCGCCGCACATTCTTCAAACGTGTCCATTACTGCGCACACGTTTCCAAGGTCCGCGAGCAGTGCCTCTTTCTCATGGGAAGCATAAAAGCGCAGCTTGCGCACCCGTGCGTCCCCATAGGGGGAATCGCAACGGAGCGCGTCCACGACATAACGAAAGCCGATGTTTTCCTGTTGTGCAAAGTTCAGGCTCATTGTATCTCCTCATTTCCGCAGCAATGGCTGTGATCCGCGTTCTTTTCCTCTTCCTCCCGGGCCGCAATGCGCGCTTTGTCCTCCGCGCGCCAGGCCATGTCCTCCAGGCGGACATCCTCAAGCACGTTGAGCACCGGCACGTTCACCCGTTCCTGCATGCGCCCGCGCAGTTCGTCCTTGTCAAGGTCAAATCCATAGGCGGAAAACGGGTTCACGGTAATAGCCGCAACGCGCGTCGCGCGCGCCACCGCAAGCGATATGCCGCGGAGAGCGAGCTTATCGAACGTATCCCGGCGGATGAGCAACTTGCTGCCATCCTCGGCCGAAAGGCTGAGGCCGTCGAAGCGTTTCCCGGCCATCAGCACGGGCTTCAGAAGCGCGTCCGTCACCGCGCCCGCAACGTAGACCGCGCGCACGCCCGCATAGGCAGGGCTCCGGAGCGCGTCCGCGAGGGTCATCTCCTGCGGCAACGGACGGAGCGAACCGTCCTCCATGCGGAGCAGCGCCTTCCCCGTGCAGGCAGCGCGTTCCTCCTCGGTGAAATCCGCCTGCTCCGGCAGGGTCAGGAGCAGCGTGGCGAAGGCGGTATCATCAATGACAGTGTTGATATCCCGGCTGTAGGACGCGCCCGTGCAGAGCACTGTGGCTTCGCTCACCGCAGGCGCGCAAAGCGTTTTGCGGCTGAGCGCGCCGTCCACGATGGCCACATCCGCGCCAAGCGAAAAGAACATCCCCGAAAGCTTCGCAAGCTGCGCCGTGATGGAAGGCCCGGCGAGCTGAACGTTGCCGTCGCTGCGCGCGCGCACGATCACGACCTCCCCCAGCGGCGTGGGGAAGCCTGTTGTTTCGACAATTTCCCGGGAAATGTCACAGTATTTGAGCATTTCAAACGCAGTGGCGATAAGCGTACCCTCCCGCACATAGATGCCGGGCTTATGGGTCCTCGTCACCACGTCCACGCTTTCGCCATCCCGGCCGATGCTTGTGAGCCCGAGCGTTTTGCCCGTGGCCTGCATCTCCTCTATCATGCGGTTGAGCACGGTCGTCTTGCCCGCGTTCTTGCACATACCGATGATCGAAAGCGAACGATAGGATTCAATGAGCGGTAATAAAAGCATGGTTCCTCCCGCTGCGCACAGCAAAAAAGCCGCGCGGCCTGTATGTGTATCATATCACATGGCGCACGGCTTGTGTACCCCCTTGCGCCGCACTTGCAAACGCCCTACGCCGCCGTTACAACAGGTGCAGGATTCTGGATCGGAGGCGTTTTCGCATGGACGGACAGGCGTTTGCCCAGGCTGCTGCCAGGGCGGCGGATGGGGTAGTGGACGGCGGCATCGGCACGCGCAATGAAAGCCCGCTGCACGCCGCACTCAAGCTCTATTTCGAGCCCCGGCGCGCATTCCACGAGGTTCCCGTGGATGGATACATCGTGGATATCAAAAATGAAACAGGCATCATCGAGATCCAGACCCGGAATTTCCTCAAACTCAAGCGCAAGCTTGCCGCGCTGCTCGAGCACCATACCGTAACGCTCGTCTATCCCGTAGCTGCCGTGAAATGGGTGCTGTGGATCGACCCGGATACCGGCGAGATCACGAACCGCCGGAAAAGCCCGAAGCGCTGCCTGCCCGCCGCCGCGTTCGAGGAGCTTGGCTACATCCAGGCGCTGCTGTTCCACCCAAACCTGCGCATCCGCATCGCCATGCTGGAGTTGGAGGAGTACAAATACCTGAACGGGTACGGTGAATCCCGCAAGTGCCGCGCCACACGAGCAGTGCGCATACCGCTCAGCCTTCTGGACAAGATCTCCGTGGACACGCCCGCGCAGTTCACGCAGCTCGTTCCGCCCGGGCTGCCCAGCTGTTTTACTGCCGAGGAGTTCCGCAAGGCGGCAGGGATCAGCCTCTCCGCCGCGCAGGCTGCGCTGCGTATCCTTTGTGCGGCCGGGCTTGCCATCCATACAGGAAAACAGGGCCGGCGATACGCCTACGCGCTCACCGGCCCTTCGGCCGATTGGCCGGTTTCCGACCAATGCGTTATTCACCCATCGGAACAGGTTTCCCGTTAATGAACACGGCTGTCACCTCGCCCGAAACTTCCATCACATCCCCGCGGCAAAGCACAATGTCCGCGTCCTTCCCGACTTCAATCGAACCCACGCGCTCCGCAATGCCGATGTGTTCGGCCGCGTTGATCGTGATCGCCCGCAGCGCATCGTAGCGATCCATGCCGCTTGCAACGGCAAGCCCTGCGCAAAGCGGCAGATACTTCTGCGGAATCACGGGAGAATCCGTGATGATGCTGACATGGCCGCCCGCCCTTGCAAGGATACCGGGGGTCTCGAAGGTCTTGTTGCGCAGCTCAAATTTTGAAGCATGACCAAACGAAGGGCCGACCGCCATCGGGTATCCCTCCCCGGCAAGCTGCTCCGCCACAAGGTGGCCTTCCGTGCAGTGCTCGAGCGTAAGCTTCACGCCGAATTCCTTTGCGATGCGGATCGCGGTGAACAGGTCATTCGCCTGGTGCGCATGCGCCTTGAGCGGCATTTCACCCGCAAGCACAGGCAAAAGCGCCTCGAGCTTCATGTCGAACGCAGGGTCCTTCCCCGCATCCTTTTTCCGTTTGTAATCCTGCGCGCGCAGAAGCATTTCGCGTATTTTCGCGGCAGTCGTCATGCGGGTGGAAACGCCCTTATCCTTGTAGCACCGCTTCGGATTTTCCCCGAAGGCGCATTTCATCGCCGCGCCATCGCGCACAACCATATCATCCACGCGGTTTCCGATGGTCTTGAGCGCAACAAAGGTGCCGCCGATCACGTTGGCCGAGCCTGGGCCTGTGCATACGGTGGTCACGCCGGCGCGCGCCGCCTGCAGGAACGTCGGGTCCGTCGGCTCGATGCCGTCGATCGCGCGCAGCTGCGGCACGAGCGTGTCGTTCATTTCATTATAATCGGCGCCCTCATAGCCGATGCCATACCCATGCAGGCCGATGTGGCAATGCGCCTCTACAAAGCCGGGGTACAGGTTCAGGCCGGACGCATCGAGCACTTCCTCACCCTCCGCGGAAAGGTTCGGGCCGACCGCGGCGATCTTTCCATCCTTCATAAGCACATCGCCCACGATGGGTTCACGCTGCACCGCAGTGTGGATGGTCGCATTCCGAATAAGCATAACATTCTCCCTCCTGTTCCTTATTTCCGTCATTGTATCACGGCTCGGGAGAACGCCGCAAGGCGATATGCATTCAGGTTTCATCCGCCCGCAGAAGGGCAAGCGCGGTTTCATATTCCGGCGTGCCGCGCAGCGGTGCAAGCGTTTCCTCTTCCGCAAGGCTTCCCGCGAAGCTGCGCCGCATAGCGCAAAACGAACGGCGTATCCCCGAAGCATCTTTTGAGATCGCGGCAAACAGCGGCGAGGAGAGCTTCTCCGGCGGCGCGGAAAGGAGCTCCGCCAGCCGGACGAGATGTGTACCCGCCTGCGCCGTATCCCCCATGCGGGCATATGCCTCCGCATAAAGCGCATCGCTCATGGAGTATGGAAAGCCTACCGCAGCGGCGCACTGCTCATGCGCCCGGATGGCGGAAAGCGCCTCCTCCGGCTCAGCAAGCGTCGCGGAAGCAAGCCGCGCAAGGCAGGTCTCCACAATGTTGAACGCGCGCAGCAGCTCCGTTTGCAGGATGCGCTTCGCCTCCTCCTTTTCCCCTCGCTTTTCCGCAATGAGTGCCCGCAGCATCGCACCGTCCGGCACGGATTGCGGCAGCCCTTCAAGCAGCGTTTCCGCGCGGGCAAGCTCACCGTCCCCCACACAAAGCCCGGCAAGCATATGCGCCGCCTCGGCCGCATAGCGCGGGTCATCTCCCTGAGCGGCTTCCGCAAGCATCTCCTTGGCCGCCGCCCGGTCCCCGGCGCATTCGTTGCCGCCTGCCCACATGGGCAAGCTCACAAGGATCGCCGCAAGCTGGTATTGCAGCGCCGGGCAGCCCGGGTATTCCCGCAGCAGGGCAGCGATACGCGTTCGCACCGCCTCCGCATCGCCGGAAAGCGCCAGCGCGGCCACCTCGTTCACATAGGCGGCACATTCCGTATCCGCCGGCCTTGCCGTAAACCCGAGCAGCGTGTTCACGTCCGTCCGCAGCGCCCGCGCAAGCGGGGCAAGAAGCGCAACATCCGGGCAGCTCGCGCCCGTTTCCCACTTGCTGACCGCCGCCGCAGATACGCCCACGGCGTTTGCAAGCGTCTCCTGCGTGATGCCCTTCTGCCTGCGCAAAAAGGCAATGTTTTCTCCGATATTCCGTTCCATGTTCCGTCCCTCCCGTTTTGTTCCGGCGGCCGCCTGCTTTTATGATACCCATGCAGCGCTGAGCGCGCAACGGAGGCTTTTTCAACTTTCAGGGGGAATTCGTTGAACGGCGTTCAAGCCTTCATGCTTTTCCCAAAGGGCAATTTGCGTTTTTTCCCGCGTCTGCGGTTGCATTTTAAAAATGAGGGGTATAGAATAACAGAAATGGCTGCTTTGTTGAAAAAATGGAAGGATACCTATTCCGCGCCCGCCTCCTTTTACGGAAAGATCGGGCGCATTGCTTTGCCCATCGCCGGGCAGCAGATCCTCAACCAGGGCGCCGGCTTTGTGGACACCATCATGGTAAGCCACGCGGGCGGCGTGGGTGCGGTCGCCGTTGCCACGCAGCTGGACATGCTGCTTGGCCCGGTTTCCTTCGGCATCAACTCCGGCGTAAACATCTATTCCTCCCAATTCTTCGGTGCAAAGGATTGGACCTCCCTGAAAAAGTGTTTTGGTTTCCAGGTCGTGCTCAACCTGCTCGGCGCGCTTCTGTTTTTCCTTGTAGCGCAGTTTGCCGGGCACGGTGTGCTGCGTTTTTACGCGAGCGGCGACGCTTCGCTGATTGGCCATGGGTGGCAGTATCTGCGCATCGCCTGCTTCGGCTATTTCTTCAATGCGCTCATCAGCGCGTTTTCCTTCATGTACCGCAGCATTCAGCAGACCCAAATTCCCATGGCGATCGGGATCGGGGTAAACATTCTCAATGTCTGTTTGAATTACCTCCTGATTTTCGGCAAGCTCGGCCTGCCGCAGATGGGGATAGCGGGCGCAGCGCTCGCGACCGTCATCGCCAACGCCTGCGGCGCTCTTGCGCATATTGTCTATGCTGTTGTTACGCAGCAGCCCTTTCTCGGCTCCTTCCGGGAGATGACGGCCTGGAGCGGCACTTTTATTAAGCCCATTGTAAAACGGATGCTGCCCCTCATCGCCAACGAAGCCATTTTCGGCCTTGGCAATACCATGTATGTGAAGGCATACGGTCTTCTCAGCCCCGATGCGCTGTCGATTTATAAAATCGGCAATACGGTGGGCAGCTTCTTCTATGTTGCAGTACAGGGGATCAACAGCGCGGTGGGGCTCATCGTCGGTGAACAGTTGGGGCGCGGCGACCTTGCGGAAGCAAAGCGCTGTGTAAAGTATCTGTTTCCTGTATCCGCCGTGCTTGCAGCCTGCGTCGCGCTCTTGATTTCCCTCCTGGCACAGCCGCTCGTGAGCCTCTTCGGCCTGACCGATGCTTCCATCGCATCTGGCGCAGTGCTCATGGTTCGGCTGTTCTCCGTGCGCATCGCCGCAAGGCTCTTCAACGTCATCTTCATGTCCACCATCCGGGCCGGGGGAGATTCCGTTTTCCTGATGTTCCTCGATTGCGGGATCGTCTGGCTCGTAGGTGTTCCGCTGGCGTTCCTTTCGGTTTATGTGTTCCACGTCACCTCGATTTCCGCTATGTTTGCCATCATCCAGTGCGAGCAGCTGGTGCGCATGCTCATCGGCTATCTCCGCTACAAGCAGGGCAAATGGTGCCGCAACCTGACGGCGGAAACGCAGGGGTAACCCGGAAATGATCTGGGGCCGCAGTGCATTACTGCGGCCCCATTGTTTTTCTTCTGTTGAATTGTTTTACGCCTTCGGGCCGGCGTTCACGATGTTCTCCGGCATGTCGGAATACTTCTTGAAGTTTTTCGCAAAGCGCGCGGCAAGGTCCTTTGCCGTGGCTTCGTATTCCGCCTGATCCTTCCACAGCCTGCGCTGGCTCAGGAATTCATCCGGCACATTCGGGCAGGTCTTGGGCACCATCACGTTGAAGATAGGGTCAAGCTCGAACTCGGCCTTTTCAAGGTCGCCATTGAGCGCCGCAGTGACCATCGCGCGGGTGTACTTGAGCTTCATGCGGGAACCGACGCCGTATTTGCCGCCCGCCCAGCCGGTGTTCACAAGGTACACCTTCGCACCGTGCTCTTCGATCTTCTTGCCAAGCATCTCCGCGTAGACGGAGGGATGCAGCGGCAGGAACGGCGCGCCGAAGCAGGTGGAGAATGTCGTCTGCGGCTCGATGATGCCGCGCTCCGTACCCGCCAGCTTGGAGGTGTAGCCGGAAACGAAGTGATACATGGCCTGGTTCTTATCGAGCCGGGAGATCGGCGGCAGCACGCCGAAAGCATCCGCCGTGAGGAAGATGACCGTCTTCGGATGGCCGGCAACGCCGGGGATCACGCAGTTGGGGATGAACTCCACCGGGTAGCCCACGCGGGTATTCTCGGTGAGGGAGGCGTCCGCAAAGTCAAACTCGCGGGTCTCATCATCCATCACAACGTTCTCAACGAGAGCGCCGAACTTGATGGCATCCCAGATCTGCGGTTCATTCTCATGGGAAAGGTTGATGCACTTGGCATAGCAGCCGCCCTCGATGTTGAAGCAGCCCTTGTCGCTCCAGCCGTGCTCGTCGTCGCCGATGAGCATGCGGTTCGGGTCGGCGGAAAGGGTGGTCTTGCCCGTGCCGGAAAGGCCGTAGAACAGCGCCACATCCCCTGCCTCGCCCACGTTTGCGGAGCAGTGCATGGAGAGCACGCCCTGCTTGGGCAGAAGGTAGTTCATCACGGAGAAGACGGACTTTTTGATCTCACCCGCATACTGGCTGCCCGCGATGAGCACCGTGCGTTTCTCAAAGTTCACGAGGATCGCCGCTTCGGAATTCACGCCGTCCACTTCCGGGATGCACTTGAACCCGGGCGCCGCGACGACGGTAAAGCCGGGCTCAAAGTTTGCAAGCTGCTCCTCCGTGGGGCGCACGAGCAGCTGATGAATGAACAGGTTCTGGCTTGCAAGCTCGTTCACCACGCGCACAGGCAGGTGATAGGTCTCGTCCGCGCCGGCAAAGCCATCAAACACGAAAATGTCGCGCCCCTGCAGGTACGCCATCATGCGGTTGTAGATGCCCTCATATTTTTCTGCGCTGATGGGCACGTTCACCTTGCCCCAGTCAATGTCATCATGGATGGCAGGCGTATCCACCACAAAGCGGTCGTTCGGGGAACGGCCGGTGTATTTGCCGGTCGTCACGACGAGCGCGCCGGTGTTCGCGAGCTTGCCCTCGCCGCGTGCGAGCGCGTGCTCCACAAGCTGTGCCGGGGTCAGGTTGCGGTATACTGCCTTCGGCGCGATGATCCCAAGAGATTCGATGTAGGCCTTCATCTTAATACTCCTTTGCTTTCGCATTTTGTTCTTTATTTTGCGTGGCGCTTTCCTGCGCCAAAGGTTCTTTGAAACGGCGTGCTCAGGCGTTTTCCCTGCGCCATGCGCCTTCAAACACGATGCGGCCGAGCGGCACGCGGGGGCGTGCTTCCGGCGTTTCATCCGGCACGCCGAGCGGCGTGATGGCAACGACCTTTATCTCGCGCGGGATACCGAGCAGGTTGCGCACCGGGTTCTCCGGGAAGTAGCCGACCCAGCATGTTCCAAGGCCCTCCGCCGTGGCGGCAAGCACAAGGTGCTCCATGCTGATGCCGCAGTCCACAAGATAATATTCCTTGCCGCCGTTGAAGCCGCTGTCCGACGGTTCGGCGCAGAGCACAAGCGCGTAGGGCGCCTTTTCATAGCATTCCGCGGAGGGATTGTCGATCAGCTCCCCAAGCGTTTTGCGCGTTGCGGGATCGGATACGACGATGTAGCGGTGGCATTGGCGGTTGCACCAGGAAGGGGCAAGCCGCGCCGCTTCCAGGATGCGGTCCAGCGTTTCACGCGGGATGGGGTCATCCTTGTATTTCCGGATGCTGCGCCGCGCCGCGATCGTTTCGTAAAGCTCCATCTGGTTTCCTTTCTTCCTGCCATGCGTGCAGGATTTCCTGCGTTTCTATTTCATATGCAGCAAATCATTTATTTTAGTATAGCATCACGGCCCTGTTTTTACAACCATGCCGCAGCCTGTTTCGATGCAAATCCCGTTTTCCATTGTGCAGTTCGTGCCGCGCATGGTAAAATGAATTGTTTCCATAGTTTTAATAATCTAAAGGAAGGGTTCCGTCCGAAAGTATATGAAGCATTCCTTCGTTCGCCTCTTGCTCCCGGCCTGCCTGGCCGCCGCGCTCTGTGCAGGCTGCGCGTTCAGCCCGCAAAACACGCCGACCCATGCGCCGCTCGACATCACACCGGTGGCCGCTACGCCGACGCCAACGCCTGAACCGACGCCGACACCCACCCCCACGCCGACGCCTGAACCAACGCCGACGCCGACACCCACCCCCGAACCGACCGCCTACCAAAGCGCGGAATACCCGCTCACGCCGAAAAGCCTGCGCACAAAAGAGGGCGGGCGCTATCCGGAGGAGGAGCGGCTCAACGAGGACCCGGATAAATTCTATACGGTCGTCGACCTCACAAACCAGGCGGTTTTCGTATATGAAAAGGACGAAGCGGGCGAATATACCATGCTCGTGCGGGAGATGATCTGTTCCTCCGGCGTCGAGGACGGCTATCGCAGCCCGCGCGGCACGTTCAAAATGGGCGAGGATTACAAGCGCTTCGCCTTCTTCGTGCATTACAACTGCTATGCGCAGTACTGGTCTCAGATCCGCGGGCGGATCTACTTCCACTCCGTCCCCTATTCCGAACGGGACGACCGCTACCTGATCGAGGAGGAGTTCTGGCTGCTCGGCCAGCCCGCTTCGCACGGGTGCATCCGCCTGCTGCCGGATGACGCGCAGTGGGTCTATCTCTACCTCTGCCCCGGCTCCACCGTGACCATCACGGACGAGCTCCCGGCAGATCCCGAACTTGTAGCACGCCTGCTCCCCAAGGAAACACCCACGCCGGACTGCTACGAGATCGCGAAGAAAAATTAAGCCACGTGTTCCAAATTATAAGCGAAATCAATGCAAAGGAGTTTTGTTATGCGCCGTTATCCGTTTCCCAAAGTTGACCTGCACCTGCATCTCGATGGCTCCATGCTGCCGGAAACGGCATGGGAGCTTGCGCACGAGCGCGGCATCGCCATGCCCGCCGACAATCTGGAAGATTTCCGCACGTTCATCATCGTCACCGCGGAGTGCCGCAGCGTGAACGAGTATCTGAAGCGTTTCGACATGCCGCTTTCCATCCTGCAGGACAAAGCCTCCCTTTCCCGCGTTACCCGGGAGCTCATCGAGCTGCTTGCCACGCAGGGGCTTGCCTATGCGGAGATCCGCTTTGCGCCCCAGCTGCATACGCGCAAAGGGCTCACCCAGCGCGACGCCATCGAAGCGGTGCTGCAGGGCATGAACGAAGGGCTTGCGCTCTGCCCCTCCATCAGCATCGGGATCCTGCTCTGCGCGATGTGCGTGGGCGTGGAAACGGTCAACGAAGCGGAAAACCTGCAAACGGCTGAACTTGCAAAGGAATTCCTCGGCCGCGGCGTGGTCGGACTCGACCTTGCGGGCGCAGAGGGAATCGTTCCTCTTAAAAACTTCGCGCCGGTGTTCGCGCGCGCCCGCGCGCTCGGCGTGCCTCTCACCTGCCACGCCGGGGACAGCCAGGGGCCGGAAACAGTCCAGGACGCGCTTGATTTCGGCACGAAGCGCATCGGTCACGGCCACCATATCGCGCTTGACCGGGCACTCTGTGCCCGCGCGATCCGGGACGGCGTAACGCTCGAGATCTGCCCCACGAGCAACATCCAGTGCGAAACGCAGCCTTCCTATGAAGCGCATCCTTTGAAGCAGCTGATCGACATGGGTGTCTCCTGCACCATCAACACGGACAACATGATCCTTTCTGACATCGACCTGGAGCAGGAATATGACCACTGCCTCAACGAAATGGGGCTCAGCTATGCCGACCTGATCCGCTGCAACATCAACAGCGTCCGTGCCTCCTTCATGGATGAAGCGAAAAAGACCGCGCTGATCGAGGAGCTGCTTGGCTGCCTGCAGGCGCTGCCCGGCAAAAATTAAGGTTTTTGTGCAAAAAGGCTTGACGGATCTTCCCCCGCATGGTATTATAACCCTTGCCGTAGTTCGGCAAACCGTCGCGGGGTAGAGCAGTTGGTAGCTCGTCGGGCTCATAACCCGGAGGTCGTTGGTTCAAGTCCTTCCCCCGCAACCAAACGATGCGCACGTCATCCGATGTGCGCATCCATATGGCGGCGTAGCTCAGTTGGCTAGAGCATTCGGTTCATACCCGGAGTGTCATGTGTTCGAGTCACATCGCCGCTACCAACATGGTGCACCAAAAAAGATATGCGCCCGAAAAGCCCAGACGTTGTCTGGGTTTTTTCGTTTTCGGAGCGCGTTCGCGGCGCGAACGGTTTACCGTAGATATTTTGGATGTAGCGGTTTTAATATAGATATAAAGCTGCTTTGAAGGCACGTGATCGTGCTTTTGAGGCAGCTTTTTGCTTTTGTTTGACCCAATCTCATCTGTTTTCAATTTGTTTACAATTACCCATTTTATTCCAATTCGTCACATTACAGGGGGTAGTCTGCTCTTTTGCAGACAACCCATTTTTCCTGCCGCCTATAGAATCAGGATCTCCTGTCATCCCCCCTCACACTCCCCCTTAAATTCTATTACCTGACTGAGGAAGAGGAATATGTTCTATCCCAGCTTGTTAGCACTACGCAGAAAGGAGTAATCCCCATGTCCCAAGTTATCGCAATCGTAAACCAAAAGGGCGGTGTGGCCAAGACCACAACCACGGTAAATCTTGCCGCCGCCCTCGTCCAACAGGATGAAAGGACGCTTTGCGTTGACCTCGATCCACAAGCAAATCTCACAATGTCGTTGGGCTGTCAGAACCCGGATGAACTACCGTACACCATTGCCGACGTTATCGACAAGGTAATTGCTGAAAAAAACATCGATCCTTCCGAGGGCATCATCCACCATGCTGAAGGCATCGACCTCATGCCCTCCTCCATCCAGCTTTCCGGGTATGATACTCTGCTCATCAATGAATATGGCAGGGAAAATATGCTGCGCCAATATGTGGACGCAGCTCGCCCCTTTTATGATCATATCCTTATCGATTGCCAGCCCAGTCTAAATATTTTGACCATCAACGCTCTGGTTGCAGCGGACAGCGTGCTCATTCCAACCCAGCCACAGTTTTTCTCAGCAAAAGGTTTGGAGCTTTTGTTTCAGACCTACAGCAAAGTACGCCGTAAAATGAACCCCGACCTCAAGATTGAGGGCGTGTTAGTGACCATGATGGACAAGCGGCCCAATTTCACCAAAGACGTTGTGGATTTGATTCGCAGCACTTACGGCAGAAACGTGAAGGTTTTCGACAGCGAAATCCCCATGAGTGTCCGTGCCATTGAGTGCGGTGCCGAAGGAAAATCAATATTCGCGTACGATCCCAAGGGCAAGGTTGCCGAGGCATACGCAAATCTGGCACAGGAGGTGATTGAAAATGCCAAGAGAGAACAGCGCAGGGCGCATAAGCTTCAGGCCGTTAGATGACCTTTTTGAACCGACTGTAGAACAGCCTATGTATCGGGAAACCCTTCCCACAAATCTTTCCCCAGACAGGTTAAAGCCTTTTCCGAACCACCCATTCAAGGTCGTGCAGGACGGAGCTATGCGAGAATTGGTGGAAAGCGTCCGTGAAAACGGTGTGATCGAGCCCATCCTCTGCCGCCCTGACGGTGAAGGTGGCTATCAGATCATCAGCGGCCACAGGCGGCAGACGGCGGCTATGCTGGCCGGATTGTCAGAAGTACCTGTCTCCGTGCGAGAGATGGACGATCACACCGCGACTATCGTCATGGTGGACTCCAACCTGCACAGGCCAACTATTTTACCGTCTGAGAAAGCGTTCGCCTTCAAGATGAAGTTGGCCGCGTTAGAAGAAAAGCGGTCAATGGGACTAATCGTCTCTAATGGGCGGCGTTCCACAGAGATGGTCGGCGAGGAAACCGGTGACAACTACCGAAACGTCATATCCGGATAGCCCGGCAGAGGGCCGTAGGTTAAAGCGTCTGAGATGATTGGGAGCTGTGTTACGTCCGAGTCATCAATATCATAAATAAGCCAGTCGAAATACCCCCATGCATTCCATGCAGGGTCTGCAGAGAACTGACTGACAACCACACCGTGCATCGCTCCCTTTGCTTCGATTACACGGTCTCTGCCGACATAGATGCCCATGTGGTAAACACCGTTACTGTTGCGCTTGAAAACAACTACGCCGGGCTGGTGAACCATTATGCTCATATCCGTTGAACGTTCCGTACACCATTGCTTATACATTCCACCAGAATAGCTGTCGCAGTTTGTCACACCCTGTTTGAGCAAAAACCACTCGATCAACCCAGAGCAATCGGTCACAAGCTTTCCGATCCAGCGCGCACAGTTGCCAAGATAATAGGATGCCCCATTTTCCGGATCGTCAGCTGCTCGTTTTTCCAACAGTTCCTGCGTACAGATCTGGCCATATGTTCCAAGAACATAACCACAGCCAACCCTTGATTTCAAAAATTCAACGAGGTCAGATGCATTCTGCAGCGGGATACCCGTATTATTCGGTACATCGCCAACGTTGGGAGGGGCAATGGGGGTCGCTATTTCGTTGATCCTATTGCCAACGCTATCATTGTCGTTAAAAAACACATCTTTCCCTACAATTACCGGATCCCATCTTCGCTTTAACACTCCTTGGCTATTATAGTATTCAAAGCAAGAATGCAGCCTGTTATCCGGCGCTAAAACCTGACCAAGCTCACGGATAGATGCTTCGATCTCTGTGATTTCGCTGCCGAAATATCTGTGCCGCATTTGGTCATGCATATTTACAGCTGCTGTAACATCATCAAAGGGTTCCCCAATAAACAACGTTTCGTTGTTTACCAGCACCGTTGCCAAATCCACCGCATTGATCCAGCCTGCTTTCTGGCTCGGTGTTTTCGTGTCCCAGTTCTTAGCAGGGAAAAGCGGCCCAGTTTCATTCGGGTGGGGGTTGAGCATCGGTGAGTACTGCTCTGGTTCGAACACGATACCATACCAATTCTGGTATTCCTCTTCCAGATAACTAATTCCTGCTTTGTTGCCAAACACCCAATTCCGCATACGATTGTGCAGCTCCTGCGCTACGCATGCTTGCCCGACAGGGTCACTGTTCATTTCTGCATATATCAGCCTTGCTAGTGTGCCAACAAGCGGGATATCTGTTTTATGATACGCCATGTTCTTCCAGTTTGTTTCACTGATTTCTTTTCCGAGTTCCATGTACTCAGCATCTGTATAACTCATTTTATCCTCCAAAATATTATTTTAAGCTAGCTTATAAATCGATATTACAGCTGCCCACATGATATTTGGAGTGACAGTATGAAGCCACCTAGTAAGACCACGACAAATAAATCGTTGACTGATACGGATCCTTCCAACGTATGTTTGTGGAGCATCGCAATGTGAAATTCTCCGAATCAAGCCGCAGACTATAATAAATATCGTGATCCATATCCCAGGTCCTCGCATCAAACGCTTCAACCTCCAATGTATGTGGATCGACATCCGAGTCACTTGGAGTGGCGGAGCAGGCAAGGAACGCATCGTAAATCTGCAGGATAATATCCTTTACCGTATCTGCACTGGCATTTGTTATGTCGATCTCATAGCCCGCATGGTAGAGCTTTCCGGAGCCCGATTCGGATTCTCTAAATACAAAGCGTGCGCTTTGGCCGTGATAATCAATCCCATCCACGACGTAACTATACTGGTAACTATAGTCGCCCGGGTATCTGCGGGACCTTTCACCAGTATATGCGTTCGTTGCTCTGTATTTTTCAAAGATTTCTGCAGCATCGCCCCGGAACAGCTCCGGATCCATAAAAATGCAATCCTCCGTAAAATGGAAGTTCGTTTCATGTGGGCAGCAGGGACCTTCCTGCTCGTAGAAGAAGCTGGCCATTTCGTGGTCATACTCTCCCTGAAACGCAGCCAGGTAGAACCCCTGTTCCATGTTGCCGGGAAAATTTGCGCCAAGCTCCAACGTATATCCTTCAAGATTCCATACGGAATATAAAGGTTTTTCCTCCGGTAAGATAAACTCTTCAGTGCGAACGCGTTTGTTGGCCTGAAAATCAAATAGATAAAGCCCGTCGGGCTCTCCGAGCACGGCGACAATCTCATGATAAAGCGCTTCATACATATAGTGGCTGTACACCTGCACCAACGTGATCTGCCGTATCCTTGTCTCATCTTCGTTTGTTTGGAGCCACAGGCGAACGTCTTTCCCATTCATGTAAACGTTCTTGATCTCATATAGCCCTGGAACCCGTTCATATTTTGCGTCATACTTTTCCGCGGCCAGGTCGGCGGTGAGGCATTCTTCCTGTTGTGCTCTGTAAAAGCCCAGTGGATCGATTGATTCCGGCAGCTCCACAGGTCCTGCAGGTGCCTCTTTGATGGCCGCTGCTGGTTCTTCTTGTAAAGGCAGCACATCTTCCGCTGCGTTGCTCATGACGTCACCCACGTCTGCCGGCTCCACTTGCTCTGCGTGCCGACAGCTGGTAAACAGCACTAAAGCGCACAGCGCTGCTGCTATCAAACCCGATATTCTATGCTGCATAGGGTTCCTCCGAAATTTTTCTCTTTTTTCGATTTTTTTGATTTCAGTATAGCTCGATTCTTCATCAGAGTCCATTCGCCCTAATGATTTTTACACTTTGGTAACAAAAGCGGATGTGCCATAAGCTATGCCTGGCACACCCGCATCTATGTTCTCTCCTGGCCCCTTCCCCTGCCGTTTATTTGGAGCTGTTTACCCTCCGGGCTTTACCGTTTTTACCCGACGCCAAATGGTGTTTATTTTTTCTTTTTGCTACTCGTATGACTTTCCTGAATTCCTAACTGCGCCTGCTTATAGAGTTGATTCCCCAACACCGCTATACCACAAGCAAGCACCCCTTGAATAGCCGAGGCAACGCTCCAACCAAGAAGGACATTGGCGGCTAGCAAGGAAACAAACAACAATATCCAAGGTATACACCAGTCGGCAATCTTGGGCGTCGCCTTTAGGAACACGCCAATCACATAAAGCGCTACGGCAAGCGGAATCAGTGTCATATCTATCTGAGCGATGATTTCAAAATCCATCACTTCACCTCTTTCGTTTCGGTTTGGGACAGCGATTCTATTTGATTCATGCACGCAACAATGCGGTCAACAGCCTTAGATTGGATTCGCTTTAGCGTTCGTTCAGAACGTCCATTCATGATGCCCCACATCCTTTCATGCTCCACAATAGTCTTGGCCCAATCCAAGCCTTGTATCAAATGAGTCCGCACCAGAAAGAGTTCCTCGGTTGTCAGCAATTGCAGCCAGCTTTCAACTGTTTCCTTCTTCAAAAGCAACTCGTCAGAATGACGTTCCAGCACGGCGCGGTTATACCTCATATGAGGCGAATCGTTTTGCATTTTGTGTAGAACGTTTTCAATCATGGTGATTTCCGCGCATACCTGGCGATGATTACGCAGGTCGTTGATCACATCTGTGGTCGATAACATATGGTTTCCTCCTTTTGTCAATCATAGCAACGAGCAATGGGTAAAAACAGTGACAGTTCGGTTCCATTGACATCGCTGATTGAAAAAGGCGTATTTTGTTTGGAAACAACTTCAGTACTGTTTCACGATAAAGTGCGATATATTCCAGCCTGCCATTACTAAATCATTAGCATTACTTCCATCACTTCGAAAAAAGCCCATAAGCATAAATATTGCGTATTAATTACGCATTGTACATCGTTTGATAAATTGCTTTGTTCTGCCAAACTATAACTTAAGAGGTGAATGATAATGCGCGATGAATGTGTAGAATCGAGCAAACGACTGCGGGACTTGCGCGAAGCACATAAATTAACTCAATCCGATATGGCAAGCGCGGCTGAATGCAGCCTGCGCAACTACCAGAATTACGAGTACGGAAAATCACAGCCAAGCTATAGCATCTTGAGCCATATCGTCCGTAACCTTCCTGCCGATCCCCGTGAATTGTTTGAATGCGGCGTTTATGATGCGGATGAAGCAACGAGGGATCATATAAACCGTCTGTTGAACAGATGCAGCGTCGACCAACTCCGGCTAGCGCTTAAACTCATACAGGACATTCTTGATGAATGGCCAAAACAGCATCAATGATAGAGGATCTATGGCAATAATTTCCACTAAAGAAGAAATCGTCGATATATATCTTAAGTATCAAAAGTCGCTATTTCATTTGGCAATGACATATGTTGACACACTATATTTGGCTGAGGATTTGGTCGAAGATACCATTGTGGCTATTCTTGAGAAATCGCCTGTCTTTGAAAGTGAAGCATCCTGTGTCTGCTATCTGCGTCAGATCGTCCGCAATAAAGCAAAAAGCATGCTGCGCAAGAAATATAAAATTGAGCCGCAGGAGGATACAGATATTGAGGAGCAACTTATCAAATCCAATGATTTTAACCTACCATATGGTGAAGTAGAGGTTCAGTTACTATTGCACGAAATATTGTCGGAATACCCGCAAAACATACGTGAAGCATTTATTGCGCATATAATCGATCAGGAAACCATACCCGTACTGGCTGCCTACTATGGGATAAAAGCCGATACACTAAAAAAGCAGATAGGACGCATGAAATCGCGTATCGCGGAATCCATACCTCAAAAAGATATGCGGGCATTCCTGTTTATTCTTATGCTACTGTCCTAGGCAGACTGAAGGAGGTATTCTATGAATTGGGGAACGGCGGAAAAGATATTCCAACGCAAGCCATATTTATTGGACCCATACCGATGCAGAAGTGTGAAGGATGCTAAAAAGCTGCTCGCTAAGGAAGGCATGCCATCCGCCGAACAGGTTTTAACGGCGGCTAGACTTCGCGCTGGCATGAGCATGTCAGAATGGGAAGCATATACCGGCATGTCTACTAAGACTATGGAGCGCAAATGCAAACGTGTCACGCCGGTGCGCTTTGGTGGTCTGTTTACTTTGCCTCGTAGGGTGGTAGTCGCCTTGGTCATTGTTATCATCCTCACGACTTTCATGGCCTGCACTCCTCTTGGACGCTCGTTGGCAGTCAGGGCATACAATGCTATCGTCGAGGTGATTGACGGGATATTGTATGTGCGTTCGGAAGAAAATGATGGTATGCTACGAACTGAGTCAATTATATCATCAATTGAAGATACGGTTACCGATTATGCATCTATCGATGACGCCTTAGAGCAGATAAAAGACCCGCTGCTTTATTTTCCGGACAATGTGGCTAAGCTAAACAACATTCAGCTGATATCGAATCCAATAGAAGGAGTATATATTGAAAGTGATTATTTGCTCAAAAGCGATGTGGAGGTTTCAATTGAACAGAGCTGGGAAAGTAGATATGAAGATAATGTAATTATGGATGGCACCCAAAAACACGTCCAAATATCGCTTGATAATGGTATGATAATAGATGGAGCGTATTCGAGTGATGATCGGGTATTCATTGGGGTTGCAGTCGCATCGAATACTGCGATTCGGATATGCGTTTCCAATGCAAAAGATGTGGCCAACGTAAGGGATGTTCTATCCAGTCTGGTCATGGGTTAACATCAGCGGGACTGTTCTATCAAAGAACAGTCCCGCTCTGTCATCATATCGTTACATCATAGTAATATGGAACGGTTCCCTCTGAATTATATGTTGTACCATGTACCTCAACTTTATATGTTCCGCTTTCAGTAATAGAAACATATTTCCCTACAGAAACCGATGCAGTTGTTCCTGTTTTACTAACAGAATCTATATAGATCCACTTACTACCACTTTGCTTATACAGCGTTACCGTAACCGTTTTACTCTCGGCAGCACCAAATGCCCTACCCTGTATATAATGCGATCCAACTGAGGTAACATATGCCATGCCACCACTAAGCGATAGTGAAGCATATGGTTGGGCTGTGTTGTCAGTAGGCTCTGCCAAGGCAGGAACAGCAGACAACACCATAATGCACATGATGAGCATAAGAGATACAACTTTTTTCATACAATTCTCCTCCGTAAATAGTACGCACAAGTGCGGCTAATATATATACGCATAACCCATACCCTAAAGGGACACGAAAATGCATTTTTCACAAAAAAATTTATATATACCTCTATAAGGCTCCTGATTACTATCCACCTACAAATTGGCATGAATATGACACGGAAATGACACTGCAAAGAGCAGCGCGGATGGGGATACACTAATCATGACGAAATCCCACGAATCCCGGTGAACGGGTAGAAAGAAACACCGAATCAGGCATTTTCTTAAAAACAGGCCATTTTCTGGCCACCGCACGGCTCTGTTATTCTGACGCAAAAAAATGGAAGGAGAGAGGCTTGGTCGCGCCTCGAAAAAGCAAATGAAACGTGCAGTAAAATATGTTGTCAGTATCCTGCTGGCTATTGTGTGTCTGTTTAGCTATACGCTGTGGGACACGGCATATGCATTGTCCAGCGAACTTCAATACAGAGACTATATCCGGCATGTTGCGGATAATATCGCGGAAATGCCGGTGGAAACTTTGCCGGACAGCCCGTTGCTATATGAAGACCAATCGGGCCGGGAGGAAAACATCAAACGCTTCGTGCGGGAGGACCGCGCCGTTGAAGCAGTGGTCTATCCATATCCTGTGCATTACCAGGAAAACGGAGAATGGAAAGATATAGATAACCGGCTGGTTCTTGAAACACAGTCGGATGGGACGCAGGTATATACCAACCGGGAAGGCGCATACCACATCTATTTTGCAACGAATTCCAACAGCAATGAACTC
>JALFDW010000011.1 GCA_022778545.1 bacterium
CAGAACTCATCGATTACCTCGACTACTATAACAACCGCAGGATCAAGCTAAAGCTAAAGGGCCTGACACCTGCTCAACACAGATACCAGGCCCTTCAGGTCGCTTAATAAATATTTTGTCTAACTTTTGGGGTTCACTTCACTTCCGATTCAGGGAGCTTTTTTTGTTTTTTGGGAGCCTTTTTTGAATATTATGCAACTTTTTAGCGCTCAAAGCATCCAATCGAAGCAACGAAGGCAATTTTTTCATTAAATATGGGGCAAAAATCAATTCAAGTGGTGACAAGTGTAGCAAAGTGGTGTATAATACGTTCAGATGATGCGGAGGTGTATCCATTTGCATGTCCGCTGAACGAAAGGGGCGTACGCGATGCTGATCAACTCGTTTGAGCATAACGTGGACGCCAAGGGCCGGCTTTTCATTCCGGCCAAGTGGCGCGAGGATTTGGGAAGCACCATCATCGTTACCCGCGGCATGCTGGGTAAGAGCGATCGGCGGTGCCTTTTCGGCATGTCGCTTGCAATGTGGAACGTCCTCCTCGAGCGCTACAACAAAATCGCAATGTCGGATGTGAAGGCGCAGAACGCCTTGCGCATGACGTTTGCAAACGCCTGTGACTGTGAGCTGGACAAACAGGGGCGCATCCTCATTTCCAGCACGCTGCGTAAGTACGCTGGCATCGATAAGGACGCTGTGCTCGTTGGCATGGGCAACCGCATCGAGATCTGGAGCAGTGAGATGTGGGCCGGCCAGCTTGCGGCAAGTGAAGAAGAGGAACAGGAAGAGGAACAGGAAAGCGATGCGCTCGCTCACCTTGCGGGGCTTGGCATATGAGCGGCTTTCACCACATTCCAATCCTGCGGGACACGGTCGTTTCTTTGTTGGAGCCAAAGCGCGGCGGCATTTTTGTGGACGGAACGCTCGGCGGCGGCGGCCATGCCGAAGCCGTGCTGGAACAGTTGCCTCAGGACGGAAAGCTTTACGGGATCGACCGGGACGGCGCCGCGATCGAAGCAGCTTCTGCGCGGCTTGCCCGTTTCAGCGAAGCGTTCACGGCGATCCGCGGCAATTTTTTCGACATGAAGCAGCTGCTCGCACAGCAGGGCGTTACGGAGGTTGACGGCATCCTGCTCGATCTTGGCGTATCCTCCTATCAGCTGGACACGCCGGAACGCGGCTTTTCCTATCATGAGGATGCTCCGCTCGACATGCGGATGGATTCCTCCGCACCGTTTTCCGCTTATGACGTGGTGAATGGCTATTCGGCGGAGGAGCTTACCCGGATCATCCGGGAATACGGCGAGGAACGGTACGCTTCCCGCGTGGCGAATGCGATCGTGCGGGAACGTGAGAAAGCGCCGCTTGACAGCACGGTGCGCCTTGCAGAGATCGTGAAGCTTGCTTTGCCCGCTCCGGCGCGCAGAGAGCCGCAGCACCCGGCGCGGCGCACGTTCCAGGCGCTTCGCATCGAGGTCAACGGCGAGCTTGCGGGCCTCTCTCAGGCGTTGACGGATGCACACGACCTGCTCCGCAGCGGCGGCGTTCTTGCGGTGATCACGTTCCATTCCCTGGAGGACAGGATCACAAAGCAAACGTTCCGGACATTTGAAAACCCCTGCACCTGCGATCCGCGCGCGCCGATGTGCACCTGCGGAAAAACGCCTACGGCAAAGGCACTTACAAAAAAGCCCATTGTGGCGGATGAAACGGAACTTGAAGAAAACCCCCGCGCCCGCAGCGCGAAGCTGCGCGCGATCCGGAAGTTATAAGTTGAGGCGGGAACGAATACCATGGCAGTAGCGGCAAGAAAAGACGAATACTTATATGCACCCTCGCGGGTATATTCGCACAGCCGTGCGGCAACGGCGGAGGCTCTGCCGAACGATGAACCGTACGGCGTGCCGCGGACGGAGGAACCGGACGGCCAGGCGGAGGCGGCGCCGCGTACACGGGCAAAGGAGCCTGCGGTAAAGACGCGCGTGCACAAGGGGCCTTCCGCCCGGCAACGCCGCAAGGAGCGCGTACTTCCGAAGATCATGAGCGTAGCCTGTATATTCCTGATCGCTGCGGTCCTCATCGGCGTGATCGTGCGTTATTCCATGATATCGCTGGCCTATTCCGCCGTGAATGATCTTACGGAGCAGATCGAAGAAAGCAAGCGCAACATTGCGGCGCTCAACGTGCAGCTCAACAGCGCGCTCGATATGAACGCCGCGCGGGATGCGGCGCTGGAAGCCGGCCTCGGCTACCCCACGGCGGAGCAGATCATCCGCGTGCAGGAGACGGTCGGCAGCTATCAGAAAAACGAGGGTACGGATGGGGCATCCAACCAGAAACAGGACGTGAGCACGAATCCGGATGGGGATATTGATACGGATTGAGCGCTCCCGCCTTTTGGAGGAAAACACATGGGAGCACCCAGCGTTTCTTACAAAAAAAGACTGCTTGTGGCCTTGGCCGTGATCGCATCCGTATTTGTGGTGCTCATTGGGCGGTTGGCATACATCCAGATCATCGACAGCGACGAGCTGCAGAACCGGGCGCTTTCCCAATGGACGCGGGATACTTCCCTCTCGGCTGCGCGCGGCAACATTTTGGATGCGACCGGTGTGGTGCTGGCGCAAAGCGGCACAGCTTACAAAGTGGTCGTCTGGCCGCCCGACATCAAGGCCGAGGAACGCACGCGCGTAGCGACGGAGCTTGCGGAACTGCTGGGGCTGGAATATGAGAACGTGCTCGCGAAGATCAGCGATGCGAGCAAGCAGGAGGTCATCCTGGCGCGCCGGGTGGAGCGCGAGGTGGTCGATCAGATCGCAGCGCGAAAACTCGGCAGGGGCGTGGGCACAGCGATCGACACAAAACGGTATTATCCCTCGGGCAGCCTGTCTTCCCAGCTTTTGGGGTTCACCACCGTGGACGGTGTGGGGCAGTCGGGGCTCGAGCAGAAATATGACAAGTACCTTGCCGGCGAGAATGGCCGCATGATTACGGAGACCGACCGCCGGAGCAACCCGCTTGCATACGGGGTGCAGGAGATCATCGAGCCGGTGGACGGCTACAGCCTCGTTCTCACGGTGGACAGCGTATATCAGTCCGCGCTTGAAAAGGCCTGCAAGGAAGCGCTCGAGGTCAACAACGCGGCAACGGCGCAGGGCATCCTCATGAACTGCAAGACCGGCGCAGTGCTCGGCATCACGACGCAGCCGGACTATGACCCGAACGACCCGCCCCGCAACGATGCGGCACTGCTCGCTTCGGTCACACGCAACCGTGTTGTCGCTGATGCATACGAGCCGGGCTCCACGTTCAAGCTCATAACGCTTGCATCTGCGCTTGACAGCCACGCGATCGATGAAAACTTCGGCATCTACTGCCCGGGATATCACATCGTGAACGGCGAGAAGATCCGCTGCTGGAAATCCGGCGGCCATGGGCAGCAGAACCTGTTTGAGGTGGCGCAGAACTCCTGCAACCCGGCCTTTATGGCGATGGCGCAGGCCATGGGCGTGGAAACGTTTTATGAATACATTTACGCCTTTGGTTTTGGCGCTTCCACAGGGAGTGGGATCACGGGCGAAGCAAGCGGCATCGTGACGCACCAGAAATACATCACGGAAAATACGCTTGCCCGCATCGGTTTCGGCCAAAGCATCGCCATGACGCCCCTGCAGCTTGCAACGGCCGTATCCGCAGTCGTGAACGGCGGCAACCTGATGCAGCCTTATGTGCTGGATCGCATCGTCGCACAGGACGGAACGGTGATCCTTCAGAATGAACCCACGATCGTGCGCCGCGTGATCCGCGAGGAGACTTCCGCATTGATGCGGGAGATCGCGGAGAGCGTTGTAACGAGCGGAAGCGGGCGCAACGCCGCAGTCCCGGGATACCGCATCGGAGGTAAAACGGGCACAGCACAGAAGTATGAAGACGGCAAGATTGCCGATGGCAAGCTCGTTGCATCGTTCATCGGCTTTGCCCCGGCGGATGATCCGGAATTTGTGTGCCTCATCCTGGTGGATGAACCGCAGGTGGGCACGGTGTTCGGCAGTACGGTGGCGGCGCCCTTTGTGAAGCAGATGTTGGAAGAGACGCTGCGCCACGCCGGGTATCTTCCCGAAGGAAGCGAGGAGACCGTTTCCGTGCCGGAGCTTACGGGCATGAGCATTGCGGAAGCGAAGGAAGCGCTCAAGGCGCTCGGCCTCACGGCGGTGTTCCAGGATGACACCGCGGAAATTGTGACGGCGCAGGTGCCTTTTGCCGGGCAAACGGTCGTGAAGGATTCGGGCGTGCTGCTTTATACGGCAAGCACGAGCGCGGAGTACGATAACGGTACGGGCAGCGAGCCGGAGCTTGTGACGGTGCCGAATGTAACAGGCATGACGCGCCTCGAAGCAAGCGACGCGCTTGCGGCAAAGGGGCTCAAGATACTGATCTACCCGGAGGATCAAACGGGAAAGGCGATCCGCCAATCCCCGGCCGCAGGGGAAAGCGTTGCGGCAGGCACGGAGGTGCTTGTGGAGTTTTCCAACACGAACATCGGGGACTGACGGAGAACCGGAAGATCATGGGCGCGGAATGCCGCGCAAAACGGAAAAGGACGGAGAGATAGGATGCTGCTTTCGGAACTGGCTGGCGCAACGGCGCATGAAAAACGCACAGGGGAGGACGTCCCTGTCGCATCGCTGCAATACAATTCCCGCAAGGTCGGAAAAGGCGATGTGTTCTGCTGCATCGTCGGCACGTTTTTCGATGGTCATGCTTACGCAGCGCAGGCGGTGGAGGCAGGTGCTGCGGCGCTTGTGGTGGAACGGGAACTTCCGCTGCCCGTGCCGCAGGTGGTTGTGAAAAACACGCGCATCGCCATGGCGGAGATGGCGGCTGCATTTTATGGATATCCCGCGCGCGGGATGCGCATCGTCGGGGTAACGGGAACAAACGGAAAAACCAGCACCACCTACATGCTCAAGGCGATCGCCGAACAGTGCGGCTGGAAAGTCGGCCTGATCGGGACGATCCGCAACCTGATCGGGGAACGCATCATCGACACGGAGCGGACGACGCCGGAAAGCGTAGATCTACAGCGCATCCTGCGCGAGATGAAGGATGAGGGCGTGGATCTTGTGGTGATGGAGGTATCCTCCCATTCGCTGGATCAGCGCCGCGTGCACGGGATCGAATTTGAAACGGCGATCTTCACCAACCTGACGCAGGACCACTTGGACTATCATAAAACCTTTGAAAACTACCTTGCCGCGAAGATGCGCATCTTTCAGCAGGCGCGGCAGGCAGTCGTCAATCGGGATGATCCGCACGCGGAGACGATCCTCAATGCGCTTACCATCCCTTATAAGACTTTTGGCATTCGGGAACAGGCGGACATTTCCGCGAGCGAGATCGACATTACCACCCGCGGCGTGCAGTTTGACATGCACTGCGAGCCCGGAAACGTGCGGATGTATGTTCCCATCCCCGGCCTGTTCAGCGTGTTTAACGCCATGGGGGCAGCGGCGGCTGCGCTTCAGCTTGGCATTTCGCTGCCGGCTATCAAAAACGGGATCGAGACTATGGGCAGCGTTTCCGGCCGGCTTGAGCCTTTGCCGACAGGCGGGCGCAATTTCACCGTGCTGCTTGACTATGCGCATACGCCGGACGCCCTTGAAAACATCCTCAAGACGGCACGCGGCTTTGCAAAAGGGCGCATTGTGACGCTCTTTGGCTGCGGTGGGGACCGCGACCATGCGAAGCGCCCCATCATGGGAGAGATCGCCGGGCGTTTTTCGGATTTCCTCGTGGTCACGAGCGACAACCCGCGCACGGAAGATCCGATGGCGATCATCGAAGCGGTGCTTGAAGGCGTACATAAATCCGGCTGCCCGCATATCGTTGTGGAAAATCGCTACGAGGCGATCCGCTACGCGCTCGAACATGCAGAGCCGGAGGACGTGATCATCCTCGCGGGCAAGGGCCATGAGAACTATCAGGAAGTCGGCGGCGGCAAACGCCACTTTGACGAGAAAGAGATCGTCGCGGAACTGCTTGGCACAAACGAGAAATAACCCGCGGGCGCCTTTGCCCGATTGGATACGGAGGACATTATGCAATACCCGATTTACGCACTGCTGCTTGCCGCGATCGTGACCATCGCGCTTGGCCCTGTTCTGATCCCGCTGCTCAAGCGGCTGAAGTTCGGGCAGACCGAGCGGGACGATGGGCCGCAGTCGCACCTGAAAAAGACGGGCACGCCCACGATGGGCGGCATCATGTTCATCGCCGGCATCCTTGTGGGAACGCTCGCGTTTTCCCTGAACGCAACGGAGCTCGCGCTGCCTGCGCTGCTCGTGACGGCGGGGTTCTCGCTCGTGGGCTTCCTGGATGATTTTCTGAAAGTCAAGTTCAAGAACACCGTTGGCTTAAAAGCGTATCAGAAGATTATCGCCCAGTTTGGCATCGCGCTCATCCTTGCGCTGTACGCTTACAACAGCCCGTTTGTGGGTTCCAGGATCTACCTTCCGTTTTTCAATGTGGAATGGGATCTCGGCATCTTCTACATCCCGTTTATGATGTTTGTCATCATCGGGACGGTCAACAGCGTGAACCTGACGGATGGCCTCGATGGCCTTGCCTCCGGCGTGAGCCTGATCTATGCCGTCACAATGGCGATCATTTTCTACTACATGTCCACCGTGATGCTCCTGCCGTCCGATGCGGGACAAGCAGCTCAGACACAATATGCTGCGGAGCTCAATTCCATGGCGATCTTCGCTGCGGCAGTAGCCGGTGGCTGCCTGGGCTTCCTGCGGTATAATTCCTATCCCGCGCGGGTCTTTATGGGGGATACCGGTTCATTGGCTCTTGGCGGTGCGATCTCCGTCATGGCGATCTTCAGCCGCGCGGTGCTGCTGCTTCCCATCATGGGCGCATGCTTTGTGGCCTCTTCCGTTTCGGTGATCCTGCAGGTCGGTTCGTACAAGCTGCGCAAAAAGCGCATCTTCCGTATGGCGCCCCTGCATCACCATTTTGAACTCAAAGGATATGCGGAAACGCGGATCGTGTCCGTGTACATGATCATTACCACATTCCTTTGCCTCATATGCCTCCTGGCATACGTATAAGCGTTTATAAAGCTGTTTGGTGCCTGAGGACGTAAGCCGTGATTCCCTGATTGGCGCTTGGCACGGCGGACGGAGCGGATAAGGCGCTTGAGGCAGAGCGCGGCTCTTTTGCCTCAAGCTCCTTGACCACACCAAACAGCTCTTTTTTTAAAAACCGCGCATGGAAGCTCTCCATGCGCTCAAGTATATGGTTTTGATCGCGGCTTCTGCCGGGGAAAGGAAATGCATCATGGAAAACGGGGAAAAACGTGCACTCATCGTGGGTATGGCGCGAAGCGGCATTGCAGCTGCGCGGCTGCTGTATGAAAACGGCTATGAAGTGATCGTGAACGACATGAAAAGCGAGATCGACGGTCTTACGGAAGCGCTTGCCGGCATAGAGTATACAAGCGCGCTTGGCAAAGCGCCGGAGACGCTGCTCGATGGGGTGGACCTGATGGTGCTAAGCCCCGTTGTGCCGATCTTTGCTCCGTTTGCAAAGGAGGCAAAGGCCCGCGGAATCGAGGTCATCGGGGAGATCGAGCTTGGTTACCGCTTCTCGAACCGGGGGACGAAATTCGTCTGCATCAGCGGCACGAACGGGAAGACGACCACCACGGCGCTTACGGGCGAACTGTTCCGCGCGGCGGGCGCGCACACGTTCGTGCTCGGCAACATCGGTGTGCCGATCAGTGCGCATGCGATGGAGACGTGCCCGGGCGATTATGTCGTTGCGGAGACCGCTGCGCTCCAGCTTGAAAGCATCCAGTCTTTCAGGCCGAATGCGTTCGGTATGCTCAACATCAGCGAGGATCACCTGAACCGGTTTGAATATAAGCTGGAAAACTACATCGCGGCGAAGTGCCGCGGCTTTGAAAACCAGACGGCGGAGGATTTTGCCGTGCTCAATTACGACGACCCCACCGTGCGGGAGATGAAGCGGCTTACGAAGGCGCGCGTCGTTTACTTCTCCCAAAGGGAGGAGCTGGCGGAAGGCATGTTCCTGCGGGATGGCAGGATGATCTTCCGGCTCGACGGCGTGGAAACGCCACTCATCGAAACGCGGGAGCTGCAGATCCCCGGCAAACACAACGTGGAAAACGCGCTCTGCGCCGCATCGCTTGCGCTCTGCATGGGAATGGCACCTGAAAAGGTGTGCGAAGGCCTGCGCGCCTTCCCGGGCGTGGAACACCGCATCGAGTTTGTGCGGGAAAAGGACGGCGTTGCGTACATCAACGATTCCAAGGGAACGAACCCGGATTCCACCATTAAGGCTGTGGAGGCCATGACGCGGCCGACGATCCTGCTCCTCGGCGTGGGAGACTATGATAAGCACAGCGACTTTACACCGCTGTTTGAGGCGTTTCATGGGCGCATCAAACATGTGCTTGTGTCCGGCTGCAACATCCCGGCCGTGCAGGAGGCTGCAAGGCGCACCGGGTATGAGAACGTGACTGTGTCCGACGGCAGCTTTGAAGAGATGATCCGGGATGCGGAAGCGCTCGCCGAACCGGGCGACGCGGTGCTGCTTTCGCCCGCGGCTGCAAGCTGGGGCAGGTTCAGCGATTATGAGCAGCGCGGGAGGATCTTCAAGGACATCGTGCGCGCATTGTAACAGGCCGCAGCACGGAAAGAATTTCAGGCGAAAGGAGGCGGAGGGCGCATGGAAAGCAGACTGGAGAAAAGAAGGCCGTTTTATATCGGCCAGCTTGATTTCCCATTGCTCATCGCGGTCATTGCGCTCTGCGCCTTCGGCCTTGTGATGCTCTTTTCCGCGAGCTATTATTACGCGCAGAACACCGCCGCAACAAATCACGATGGCTTTTTTTACCTGAAAAGCCAGGCAATGTACCTTGCGGTGGGCCTTGTGGCGATGTACATCGTTTCCCGGGTGGATTATCATCTTTTTGATAAGATCCGCGTATTCGCCCTTGCCGGCACGCTTGTGCTGATGCTGCTTGTGCTCATCCCGGGCCTCGGCGTTGACCGCAACGGTGCGCAGCGCTGGCTGAAAATCCCGGGCACGAGCTTTACGTTTCAGCCTTCCGAGCTTGCAAAGTTCGCGCTGATCGTCTACATGAGCGGGTTCATGTCCCGCAGGCCGCAGGCGATGAAAAGCCTGACGAAGGGCGTTTTTCCGATGCTGTTCATCATGGGCGCATTCGCCCTTGTGCTGCTGCTGCAAAAGAACATGTCCATGATGGTCATCATGATAATGACGGGCATCGTGATGCTTTTCCTCGGCGGTGCTGAGATCAAGCATCTGCTTTTGCTTGCGGGCATTGCGGTGCCGATTTTCGTGCTTGCCGTGCTGATGGAGGACTACCGCATTTCCCGCGTTCTGATGTTCACAAATCCATGGGAGTCCACGGAGGCGGGCGCGTATCAGCTGCGCCAGGCGCTCATTGCGCTTGGGGCGGGCGGCATATTCGGCCAGGGGCTCAATTTTAGCCGCCAGAAGCTGCTGTTTCTGCCCTATGGCGAGAGCGACTTTATTTTCGCTATCATCGGCGAGGAGCTGGGGTTTGTGGGCTGCACGCTGCTCATCCTCACTTATCTGTTCGTGATCTACCGCGGCATCCGCATCGCCATGCGCTGCAAGGACCGCTTCGGTAGCCTGATGGCGGCCGGCATTACGGCGGTCATTGGCATGCAGGCGGCCATCAACATCGCAGTCGCAACAAGCTCCATTCCGCCAACCGGGCAGACGCTCCCGTTTGTGAGTGCCGGCGGTACGTCGCTCATGATCTTCCTTGCGGCGACGGGCATTCTGCTCAACATCTCCCGCAGCATAGAATAGGCACATTGCGCCTCCCTTCCGCATAAGTATGGAATGTGCCGTCTTGCGGCGGAGAGGAGAAAGCATGGCATCCTTGATTGTAACGGGCGGAAGGCCTTTGTCTGGCACGATTCGTGTGAGCGGCGCAAAGAATGCCGCGCTGCCGATCCTTGCGGCAAGCCTGCTCGCGGAGGGGGCTGTCGCGTTGTATGACTGCCCGCGCCTTCGGGATGTGGAGAATATGCTTGCGATTCTCCGGGCGCTCGGCGTTTGCTGCTCCTGGGAAGGAGAGGCCCTCCTGCTTGATCCCTCCACCGCAAACGCTTATGTGATGCCGCAGGGGCTTTCGAAGGAACTGCGTTCTTCCATTTTCATGCTGGGGCCGCTGCTTGCCCGCTTCGGGCATGCGGTCTGCACGTTCCCCGGCGGCTGTGAGATTGGGCATAGGCCTATCGACCTGCACCTCAGGGGGCTTGCCATGCTCGGCGTTGAGATCCGTGAAGAGCATGGGCTGATCCTGTGTGAGGGGCGTTCCATGACCGGTACGGACATCCACCTGGATTATCCGAGCGTTGGCGCAACGGAAAACATCATGATGGCGGCTGTGCGGGCGGAAGGGGAGACGGTCATCCAAAACGCTGCGCGTGAGCCTGAGATCGAAGACCTGCAGGCTTTTCTGCGCAAACTGGGCTATGCGGTCACGGGTGCCGGGTCTTCCACGATTCGCATTTGCGGGAGCCATGCGCTGGGAGCTGGGGAGCAGCCTGTGGGATGTATTTCGCACCGGGTGATTCCGGACCGCATCGTGGCGGGAACGTTGCTGTGCGCCGCAGCGGTTGCGGGCGGCGAGATCACACTGAAGAACGCCGTTCCTGCACATGTTGCGTCCGTCATGGCAAAGCTGCGTGAAGCGGGCTGTACGCTCTCTGCAGAGGGGGATACGATACACATTGCATCCTGTGCGCGTCCCCGTGAGATCAAGCTGATTGAAACGCTGCCATACCCGGGATTCCCAACGGATATGCAAGCGCAGTTCTTTACACTCTGTACGATCGCAAACGGAACGAGCATGATCGTGGAAAACGTGTTTGAAAACCGCTTCAAGCATGGCGCGGAGCTGCTGCGCATGGGCGCGAGCTTTACGCAGAAGGACAGGACCATTGTGATCCGCGGTGTGGAACGGCTGATGGGCACGCGCGTTGTGGCGCGCGACCTGCGCGGCGGGGCGGCGCTTACGCTGGCCGGCCTTGCGGCGGAAGGGGAAACGATCGTAGAAAACGCGGAACTGATCGACAGAGGATATGAATGCTTCGACGGAATGCTTGCTTCTTTGGGGGCGGAGATCCGGCGGAAAGATACGGAATAGAGAAGGACATGAGCGATCGGAAATGGGAAAATCAAAACGGTGAAAACGCTCCGGAGCGCGAGCGCGTTTACGCGCCCACGCATGCAGGCTCCGGAACGCTGAACCTGCGCCCGTTTCAGAAACATGGTGCGCCGGAAACGGATGCGGGTGAGGCCACGGAGCCTGCGGAGCAACCGAGCGGCGCGGATGCGGCGCCTGTCGAGGAAACATCCGCTCCGAAAGCGGACAAGCCCGCTGCGGAGATCCCGGATCTGTTTTCGGATGAAACGGAAACGGACGGCGCGGAACCGGAGCACACAAAAAGGAACAGCGACCGCCATATGCCGACCGTGCGGGAAGAAAAACAACGTGCGCGCAGGTTGACGGAGCGGGAAAAGCGCCGCCGGGAGCGGGAAAAGCGTATGCTTCGCCTGCTGACCCGCGCGATCGTCGGCGTGATCCTGATCGCAGCGCTGCTGCTGACTTATTTTGTCCTAATCATTGATAAAATCGAAATTTACGGGTGCGAACGCTTTACGGCGGAGGAGATCCTTGCGGCATCCGGCCTCAAAACGGGGCAGCATATGTGGCTTGCGCGGCTTGGCGCAGCCAAAGAGGCCGTGGAGGCTGATCCGTATATCGCTTCGCTTGAGATCACGCGTGTGTATCCGGACAAGCTTGTGCTCCGCGTGACGGAGCGTGTGGAAAAGGCTGTGATCCTTGGCATGAACACGCACGCGGTGATCGATGGGGAAGGCTATGTGCTCTCCATCGGCACCCGCGCAAGCTATGAAGGGCTGCTCAAGGTTTACGGCACAGGCGCAGGCGGCTACCATGTGAACCAGCGGCTCGGGGAGGAATCGGACTTCCATTCCCGCACGCTTGTAACGCTGCTTGCAGCATTGGAGGCAGCGGAGCTTATGGATGTTGTGGAGACGCTTGACATCAGCAACCCGCTCAGCGTTACCATGACGACCTTTGACGGCCTGACGGTCCATCTTGGCCAGCCGGACAATGCGGAAGAAAAATTGAGCAATTTCAGGATCGTATTGCCTGCGCTGATCAAAAATGGTTACAATAAGAGCGGAACGCTTGACCTTGCGGCAAAGGGCTCGCCTGTGTATTCGCCGCCTTCCGGCCCGGCTGCGCCGATCGAACCGGGCAATTCTCCGGAGCCGGGGCAAACGCCGGATCCGAACGGGGCGCAGGCGCCGGAAGAAACGCCCAAACCGAGCGCATCGCCCACGTCTGCCGGTGTGCCGGATGACCCGTATTCCGGTTGAACGATTGGCACAAAACGGAAAATCATCCATCCGTTTCCATTTATAGCGGGTGAATGTATTGCACAACATATGGTATCTGTGGTATTCTTTTAATACTGGGAAAAGTATACCTTATCGCGGATTTTGCGCGAACGGAGGCACCATGGGTCAATATACTGCCGTGCTGGATATTGGCAGTTCCAAAGTCATATGCCTGATTTGCAGCCCTGACGGAAAGGACAGCATTGTTGTCCACGGCGCAGGGATACGCGAATATAAAGGCTACAAGCGCGGTGTAATGGAGGATGAACAACAATTCTCCGATGCGATCGTGGATGCGCTCGCGCTTGCTGAGGGCGAAGCGCGCCGCCGGGTGCGGGAGATCTCCGTGGGCGTTCCGGCGCCGTTTACGAAGCTCGTGCTGCACGAGGGCGAAGTTACGCCCTACGCGCGCAACAAGCGGATCACGCACCGGGATATCGACGAACTGCTGAACGCTTCGCTCGATTTTCAGCCGCCTGAAGGGTATGAACTCATCCACAGTACCCCGGTGGAATTTGTAGTGGATGGCGCGGTACGCGCGGATGTGCCCATCGGCGTTTCGGCGGAAACGCTGCGCGCAACGGTCTCACACCTGTATGTGGACGAGCATTTTAAACGCCTGGTTTCCGATGCGCTCCTGCGCGCCGGGCTGGATGCGGACATGTATATCGCGGTGCCGCTTTCCGAAGGGCTGTTTGTTATCCCGGAGGAGGAACGCGCCCACCCTGCCGTGCTGCTGGACATTGGCGCAACGCATACGGACATATGCGTCATGCGCAATTCCGCACTCGTTGCGATGCGCACCATTGACGTGGGCGGCAGCCATTTCGCCGGTGACCTCAGCTTTGGGCTTGGCCTTGCGCGGCCGGTGGCAGAGACCGTAAAACGCCGTTATGTTTATTCCCTGGATTATCAGGACAGTATAGACATAATCCGGATCCCCGGAGGCGGCGTGATGAATGTGGACCATGCCGCCATCCAGTACATCATCGAAGAGAGGACGAAAGAGCTTGCTTCGCTGATCTCCGCGGCGATTCGGGATATGGGTGTGACGCTTACAGAAGGCGTCCCCGTCTACATGACGGGCGGCGGGATCACGCTGATGCGCGGCAGCTGCGAGTTTATGGAACGGTGCATCGGCGTGCCCATTGAAGTGCGCATGCCATGGATGCCCCGGCTGTCCTCCCCCAATTATGCAAGCGCGTTTTCCGTAATGGACTTTGTGATGCATGCGATGGATGACGACAATGCGGGCCGGCTCGAGGGAACGGGTTCGCAGGGGAAACTGATGAAAAAACTCAAGGATTTCTTTGTGAAGTAAGGTAAGGAGGATCACCATATGCCTATCGGTTTGGAATTGGATTTTGAAAGCGGCCAATTTGCTCAGCTGAAGGTCGTTGGAGTCGGCGGCGCAGGAAACAACGCGGTCAACCGCATGATTCAATACGGTTTGCGCGGCGTGGAGTTTATTTCGGTAAACACGGATAAGCAGGCGCTGTATCTTTCGCGCGCCGGGCAGAAGATTCAGATCGGCGAAAAGCTGACAAAAGGGCTTGGCGCAGGGGCGGATCCGGAAGTTGGCCGCAAGGCTGCCGAGGAAAGCCGGGATGCGATCACGGAAGCGCTCAAGGGCGCTGACCTGGTGTTTATCACCGCGGGCATGGGCGGCGGCACAGGCACGGGCGCAGCGCCTATCGTGGCGGAATGTGCGAAGGAGATGGGCATCCTTACCATCGGCGTAGTGACAAAGCCCTTTGCTTTTGAAGGCAAGGTGCGCATGAACAACGCGGTCAACGGCATTATGAACCTGAAGGATTCCGTGGATACGCTCATCATCATCCCCAATGACCGCCTGCTTGACACGGTCGGCAACGTCAGCCTTTCGGAGGCGTTCCGTGTGGCGGACGATGTGCTTCGCCAGGGCATTCAGGGCATCAGCGACCTCATTGCGGTGCCCAGCATGGTCAACCTGGACTTCGCAGATGTGCGGACCATTATGCGCGAGAAGGGCATGGCGCACATGGGCATCGGCATGGCTTCCGGCGAAAAACGTGCGCTTGAAGCAGCAAAGCAGGCTGTGGAAAGTGCGCTGCTTGAAACCAGCATCAATGGCGCAAAGGGCGTTATCATCAATATCACAGGCGGTGCGGATCTCGGCATCCTCGAGGTCTCCGAAGCGGCTGCGTTCATTCAGGAATATGCGGATGGCGACGCGAATATCATCTGGGGTGCCGGCACGGACGATGACCTGGGCGATGCGGTACGCATCACGGTCATCGCAACAGGCTTTGAATCCGCAGACGCCAGGCTGAACAACCGGCGCAATGGCGTGCAGGAACAGGCGCAGACCGTGCGCAGCACGGGCCGCGTGGCGGATGATTGGCGCAGGAAGGAAGATGAGCCTTCTCTCCCGGGGTCGGCAAGCGCTCCGAAACGCAATTTCTGGGAAGAGAAACGCAGCAAGGCACCGCAGTACGCCTCCCCGTTGCCGGATGGCGAGGAAGTTACGCCGCACTTTACGAAGCAGGATCTCCCGAAGGGGGACTATAACCCCAAGGAAAAGAACAACCTGGATTTCCCGAGTTTCCTCAGAAACAGGAATGATTAACGCTGTGGTGACAAGGTAGAAATTGCAAGAATAGAATATTTATTTAATATGAACTTACGCCGCTTTTAGCGGCGTAAGTTTTGCTTTGGAGTAAGCTTGGAAGGAACGGTTTGCTGTGATGGACTGTTGGCATGATCCATTGCTTATTTTGTAAAGAAAAACAGGCTATGGAGCAAAAAATATAAGATTTACGACGTAAGTTTTTTCCATCATGAATTGTCTATAAATAAAGGGTTATTGATGGCATGTGCCCGCCCTTATCTGGTAAGGAGGTGATGTTTGGGAAAACAGCTTTTCATACGACTGACGATATCGAACTTTGCCGGATGATATTGCCGTTGTGATTGGCTGGCGAAAATGGTATGATAGATAACAATACAGTAAACACATTGTTTTGAGGATCCGGCATGAATACACAGGAACTGCTACAGGTATTTTTGGATAAAGATCACTATAAGGAGCTCAGCGTGCATGCCTATATGCTCACTGGCAACAAAGAGGATGCATGCGATCTGCTGAGCGATTTGCTGATTGAGATCTACGAAAACCCCAAAATGCAAAATGCGGTAGAGCCTATGGCCTATTTTAAGACCGTCCTGCGGAACAAGGCGTATAATAAGCATAAACGGGATAACCGTACGGTTCCGCTTTCACAGGATAACGAGCATTCGGAAGCGATGGGCCAACTGCACGATGAAGTGGTGCGCGACTATGAGGAGAGGCAATCGCGGTTGGAATGGAAAGAGCGTTTGCAGAGCTTTTATTCGCCGGAGATGGCCGAGGCATTTATCCGGCGCTATGCGGACGGGTACTCGACCAGAGAGCTTGCAGAGGAGCTGGGAATGACTGAAAACGCCCTGATGCAGCAGTTTTACAGAATGCGGAAAAGGCTGAAGGCTATGCTCATAGGCATGTTGGGAATGATAATATTCATGATGACTGGGCTTTGAGGAAAGCATATGACAAATAAAACCGAACATGAACGATCTGATGGAGTGCCCGCGCCGCCGGAAGACACAGATTTTGCGATGTCCCGCGCTGCGGCAGAACAAAGGCTGGAACAGGAAGGATATCCGGACATTGACCAGGTCGTAGAGCGTGTAAAAACGAAGGCGGACTGGCCGGATGAAATATTGGAAGAGCTGAAAAACAATGTGATGGCTGAGCGGAGCGGCCGAAAAAGGCGGAAGCTCAGCACGGCCTTTTCCGGTTTTCTGCAACGCCACCATGGCCTTGCGACGGCTTGTGCGGTGGTGCTCGTGTTTTGCACGCTGCTTGCGCTCTTTCCGGAAAGCACAACGCTTGCCTGGCAGGTTTATGCGGCCGTCATCCAGGTATCTGACGATAAGCTTAAAGTGCAGCCTCTAATCCAACATGAAAATGAGGTTGATGCCAGCTTGACCGATGGGCAGCATGGCGCGCAATCCGGGGTGATGGTTGTGCAGCTGTTTGAAAGTGTGCACGAATTCACGGAGATGACTGGGAAAATTCCTTTTTTGTTGGATGCTTCCCGCTATTCCTGTGAAAAGATCGAATACATCAAAGACCGGCGCGGAGTGGAACAGCTTTGCATTCATTACGCACATGATGGCGAAGAGATCCTTACAACGCAGATTTGGAACTCTGCGGACGATATGCTCATGAATACCGAAAGCCGGTTTTGGCAATTCCCGCTGGGAGATGAGCGCATTGTCTATTACAGTATCGATGAAGATGATGGAAGCAGAGCGGGTATTGTGGCACTGAAAGACTGCATGCTGATGATCGGCGCGGGTGCGTCCCTGCCGATCCAGGAGTTCCTGGGCCTGTTTGTAAAGGACTAAGGATAATGGAATACGGAACGATCCCCCGGTTATGGCCGGGGGATCGCTTTTTGAAGAAAATATGCGTCAGATGATGTTAGACGGTATAGTAGGAATCGCTGGTACGCGTAGTTTCTGAGTTTTTGTAATAGGCGTGGAGCTTATATTCTCCGCTTGAGAGGTTCACGAAGTCCTCGACGGTGATATACGTTCCGTAATCCGAGTTTGTTGCGGAGGTCACATAATCCGCCGTGCCGTTGACGATCTTGAAAAGAACAAAACCAACGGTGATCTGTTCGGGCAGGGCTGGTTGCGCGGTAGCATACGGGTTATACTGATTCGTAGTGCCGGAAACTTTGGGCATACCGTAGGAAAACGAGACGATGCCATACGGTGCGGAGTCTTCATCCGCCGTGGCCAGCGCCGGAGTATAGGCCGAGAAGCAGAGCAGCAAAGCGAGGGAGAACAGAAAAGCCTTTTTCATGAGATTAATTCCTCCTTTGAATATTGAGCGGTTTTCAGCTCTTTAAATATCATAAAACCATTTATGATACAGCACAACAATTGCGTCAAAATACGACAAAAAGTTGCAAGCGCTTTTTTCAAAAAAAGCGTAAGATTTCTTTTTTCTGAAATGTCATATAAAGCGAGCGGCGCTTTTGCGCAAGATGAGATGCGCTGAAAGCAGCCGCTGAAATTGACTTTCCGCTGAGAAGCTCAACGGAGCGGGATCGCCCCACGGTCTTAGCAGGCGCTGATGGAGCGGAAAAACCGCTGCGACGGGCGAACGGGCGGGATATGGACGGCGGAGGGGGTGGAGCAGCAGCTCCGCCCTTCCCGAAGTCCGCCTGCGGATAGGTTACCGCCGCAATGCAACAGCAAAACGCTCAATTAAATGAATCATGAAGCACAGGAAACGGCTGCGGCACTTTTGCTGCAGCCGTTATGATTGCTTCCAGGCAGGCTTTCCGAGTGGAACACATGCGGTACTGAGACAGGAAAACCATTGGCATTACAATAAGCAATTGCAAGACGAGGATGGAATGCAATATAATAGCATCAACGCAATGCCGCATTATGTGCGATTTTTCAGCAAAACAGAAAGTGGAAAACAGCAGGAGGAGAAACGAAGTGAAGGTATATATTTCGATGGATGCGGAAGGGATCTCTGGCATTTTTAAGCTTGCTCAGGTAATGCCGGGCCACCCGGAATATGACTATGCGCGGAAACTGATGGCGGGCGATGTCAACGCTGCGGTGGCTGGTGCGTTTGACGCGGGCGCGGAGACGGTGTTCGTGAACGATGCCCACAACAGCGGGGACAATCTTCACATTACGGATCTGGATGAGCGCGCTGTCCTTTGTTCCGGCGCAGACCGGCCGTTTACCATGGCGGAGGGCGCACAGAAAGGGTTCGATGCGGCGCTGCTGATCGGCTACCATACGCGCAAGGGTTCAAAGGGCGTTATCAGCCACAGCTATGCGTACGGCTCTATGGTGGAGATGCGGCTCAATGACAAGATCATTTCGGAATATGAACTGATCGGCTATATGATCGGCTATTATGGAACGCCCGTGGTCTTTATTTCGGGCGATGATATCGTAACTGCGGATGCCAAAGAGAATGTTCCGGGCATCCATGCGGTCGTGGTGAAAGAGTGCGTGAGCAACGGCGCTGCAAGCTGCATCCACCCCAACGTGACGGCCCGGATGATTCGCGGGGAAGTGAAGAAGGCGCTCTCCAACCTGGCAGAGGAAGGCATCAAGCCGATGACCGTGGAAGGACCGGTGCGGATCGATGTCCGCTATACTGCGGAAGCGCAGGCGTGGAAGGCGATGATGGTACCGAACACGGAACGCATCGGGGAAACCACGGTGCGCTATCATGGCAAGGATTATAAAGAGGCGTACCTTGCGTTTGTGGCAGGGGCGGTGCTTGCCGGTTCGTTCGGCGATGATGCGGCGCTGTACGCGCATAAGTGAGAAGCCGCTTCCGGCTGATCGGGATGACAGAAAAAGAGGCAGGGGAACAGCAGCTCCCTTGCCTCTTTCACGTTTGTAAGGCGGTTATTGCTCCAGCCATTCCAAGATCTCTGCCGCATTGGTGTCCGGCTTCACCTTTGGCATGACCTTTTCGATGCGGCCGTTTTCATCAATGATGAACGTGGTGCGCACAACGCCCATGCTCACCTTGCCATAGAGCTTTTTCTCCTGCCATACGCCATAGGCCTGGATCGCGGTAAGCTCCGGGTCGGAAAGCAGGACGAACGGCAGATTGTATTTTTCTGCGAACTTCTGGTGCGAGGCAACGCTGTCCTTGCTGATGCCGATCACGGCGATGTCCTTTTCCCGGAACCGGTCATAGTTTGTGGCAAATGCGCAGGCCTGGCGGGTGCAGCCGGGCGTGTTATCCTTGGGATAGAAATACAGCACGACCTTCTTGCCGGCGAAGTCCGACAGGGATACTACATTGCCGTCCTTGTCCTTCAGCGTAAAGTCAGGCGCTTTTACTCCAATTTCAAGCATGATGATTTTCCTCCTGAATAAACACATAGTGATCCGGCGTTGAACGCTGCCGGTCGAAGCGATATCCGAATTCGTTAAAGCCCATAATGCCTTCCGCATCTGTGATGTTATTTTCCGCAAGGAAGCGCACCATGCTACCACGGGCTATTTTGCACATGGTACTTTTTTCCAGCACCTTGCCGTTGGCGAGCTCGCCGAACGTGCAGGTGAGGACGAATATCCTTTTCGGCAAGTGCGGCAAAACCGCTTTGCTGTATTCCTTCGAGGCCAGATTCAGGATGAAACCGGTTTCGGAGGCAAGCTGTTTTGCCAGCTTGCCCTGCCAGAAATCATACAGATCCCGCTTGCCTGCTACCTGCAGCTTTGCCTGCATTTCCAAACGGTAAGGGACGATACCGTCAAAGGGCCGCAGCAGGCCGTAAAAGCCGGAAAGGATCCGCAAATGCTCCTGAATGAACACGAATTGCGGGGCTGTGAGTATGCCCGGGGCGATGTGCTGGTACTGTATCCCTTCGTAAGCGAATATGGCCGGGGAAAGGTTACGGTTAAGGTTCATGGCGCGCAGCCGCTCGATGTTCAGCCTCGCGATGGAATCGTTGCACTTCCAGAGCTTCTGCAGCTGGGCATCCGTCATGCCCTGCAGAACATGCTGAATGGTCTCCGCTTCGGGGAGAAACTGCGGCAGCGCGGTATGCTGAAGGAAGTCATTGTCCACCTTCATCTTTTTTGCGGGCGAAATCAGTATCCGCATGGCATGCTCCCGGTTAAATTGAATCGTTGGAAGTATTATAGCAGAGCGCAGGGCGGCTTTCCACAGAAAAGAGCTGCTTTGCATCGCTGCCACAGCATTTTGCACCGTTTTTTTCCAAACGCAAGCCTGAATACAAAGGCCCGGCTTACAAATAATAGGGCTACGGCCAATATTTAAGGATTGCCGGAAAGACGGCACAGGAGGGAACTGCTTTGAAAGCAACAGGAATCGTGCGCAGAATAGACGAACTCGGAAGGGTAGTGATCCCAAAGGAGATCCGGCGGACACTGCGGATCCGGGAAGGTGACCCGCTGGAGATTTTTACGGATCGGGAGGGAGAAGTGATCCTAAAGAAATATTCCCCGATCGGCGAACTTGGCGATTTTGCAAAGGAATATGCGGAATCGCTGCACCTTGCACTTGGGCACACGGCGCTCATCTGCGATAAGGACAACATCATTGCCGTTGCGGGTACGAGCCGGCGTGAGCTTCTGGAAAAACCGCTGCATGAGGATGTGGAACAGATCATGAAGCGGCGCGAGCGGGTGCTTGCTTCCGAAGGAAACGGAAACATCCCGCGCATTACGGCGGATGACAACGGGGAGACTTACCGGGCTGCAGTCGTGGTACCGATCCTTGCGGCAGGGGATGCGATCGGCGCTGTGATCCTTGTGAGTCGGGATGCAGATGCGAAGATGAGCACAACGGAGCTGAAAGTCTGTGAAACGGCGGCAAATTTCATGGGCAAGCAAATGGAAAACTGAAACGGCTGCAAAACCAGCGACAGCCGAATAAAAAGGCCGGAGCGGAAATCGGTTCCCGCTTCGGCCTTTGGCATTTACATTAAAATTACTTCTTCTTAAACTCCTTCATGTTTGTGGTGCTGCCGCCATCGCAGAGCACGTCCACGCCCGCAAGATAGCCGTTGCGCTCATCGGAAACGGAATACAGCGCAAAGCCCAGCTCTTCCGGCTTGCCCATGCGGTTTTCCGCGGTGAAGGGGATCAGCATGCTGCCCTCTTTGGCTTCAAGGTTCCCCATATCCGTTGCGATCAGGCCGGGGCTCAGGGAGACTACACGAATGCCCTTCTTGCCGAATTCGAAAGCACACTTTTTCGCGTACCACACAACGAAGTTCTTGGAGAGCGAATAGGCAAAGCCGGAGCGCTGATAGTCGCCCTTAGCCATGTTCGACTTTTTGATGAGCTTCTGAACAAAGGCGTTTTCATCGGTCTCAGCGAGGGCGTATGTTTTTTCATTGATGAGGAACTTCGGAAGAACATAGGCGGAGTTGGAGGCGACATCCAGAATGACGCTGCCTGCTTTCATGACTTTGGAGAATTCCTGGTTGATATAGACCGTGCCAAGCGCGTTAACGCGAAGGATCGTTTCCGGATCGGACATCGCGGGAGAAAGGCCTGCGGAGTTGATAACGTTTTTCACTTCGCCGAGGCTTGCGGCAAACTCAGCCAGCTCACGGACGCTTTCGCGGCTGGATGTGTCGCAGGTCTTCAGGTAGGCGGTATAGCCAAGCTCCGTCAGCTCCTGAACGGCCTTTTCGAGCTTCTTTTCCGTACGGCCGGAAAGGACGATGATCTTTTCCTTCGGCATGAATTTTGCGGCCTCAAGGCCCATTCCGCTGCCGCCGCCGGTGATGACACAAACGTTTTTCATGATCGCAACCTCCCTGCGTTTTTCTGCATTATACAATGTATTCCAAAATGGTTTCAAGCGGCTTTCACATCATTCTGGCAGAAAAAACAGGAAAAACCATAAAATCCTACACAAACCGCGCAATCCATGTTAGAATTATACTGTATTATTATAGAGTTATGCGTTGCCATGCTGCGCCTTTGCGCAGTGTGCAGAAAAGAACAGCATGAGGAATGCCTATGAAACGGATCACAGCTTTTTTGCTTACACTTGCTTTTGCGGCCACGCTTTTTGCGTTTCCGGCGCGCGAAGCGTCCGCAGCTGCGGATTACAGCACCATAAAGGTCAAGCTGACCACCAACAACGCCACGGTCATATCCATGAGCGTAAAAGGTGAATACTTTCTGAATGAAAACGGAACCTCTTTCCACGGCGGAACGCTGACGCTGCGCGCAAATGCGGACGGCACGCTGACCGTGTCCCATTCCACTGAAGGCGAGCTGTACACAGGCGCTTCCGTTTCGGTCATGCGGGCGCAGATGAAGCCTTCCGCAGGCTACATGTACTTCAATTCACGCTCTTACCTGGGGCATTTCAACGTGCGCGTGCTTTCGAGCGGTTTCCTGCAGGTGGTCAACGTTGTACCGCTTGCACACTATCTTTATGGTGTCGTGGGCCACGAGATGAGCAATACATTTCCCATTGAAGCGCTCAAGGCGCAGGCGGTTGCCGCAAAATGCTATGTGCTCACTTGCATGAAAACCGGGAGTTCGGAGTATTACATCGGCGATACTTCATCCGACCAGGTCTATAAGGGGTATACAGCCTCCAACACGAACGTCATCCGTGCGGTGGATGAAACGCTCAGCGAGATCCTTACCGTGAACGGCTCCATGCTCTGCACCTATTATGCGGCGAGCAACGGCGGAGAGACAAACCTTGTGACATATGCCTGGAACACCGGCAAGGGCACGAACGCGGGCTACGCGATCAGCCTTGATGAATACGATTTCAAAAACACCATGAGCCCGACGGAAAAGGTCAGGATCCCCATCAACCAGACGGGCTCTATCAGCCGCGCGCTGTATGATATGCTCCTTGCAAAGGCGGGGGCGGCGATCGGCGTGACGCCGACGGGGCTTGAACTTATCAAATCCGTTGAGGTTTATGCGCCGCGCTATCAAAACGTGACGCGGAACATGACGCGCGTGAAGATGGTGCTCGGCGTGATCGCGGACGGTTATCTTTACGATGATATTGAACTCGATTTCAGCGTGGCGGATCTTTCCACTTATGGCGTGTTCCGGAATGCTGCTCTGCGCACCTGTTGGGGTGAGTATGACGCCGATTCCGGATGCTATGTCATCTACCACGCCCGGTGGGGCCACGGGGTAGGCATGAGCCAGCGCGGCGCGCAGCAGCGCGCACTGGAAGGTTGGAGCTATCGGGATATTCTGCAGTTTTACTATCCGGGCGCGTCCTTTTCCACCATTCAGGTGGCTGCGCCTGTGGACCCCGTGAAGCCGGGCGAAACGCCGGAGGCACCTGAAACGCCGGAAGGAACTACCCTGCTGGGCTATGGCGTCACCACGGGGGATGTGAACTTCCGCAAAGGCCCGGGCACGGAATACGAAAGCTACGGGAAGCTCTCAAAGGGCAGTGAGATCCCGATCTACGGCAAGTCAGGCAGCTGGTATCGTTCCGTTGTGAACGGGTGCGACGGATATGTCAGCGCAAGCTATATCAGCTTTAAGCCGCTTGAGGCGGCAACGCCGACGCCTTCGCCCACACCTGCGCCAACACCGACACCCACGCCGACGCCTGAGCAGGAACAGCCGGCAGTGCTTGGCACGGGCAGCATCACGGCGAAGGACGTGAATTTCAGGACAGGACCTGCAACGAGCTACAGCAGCCTGAAAAAGCTTGCACGCGGCACGGAGCTCATCGTCTATGCGCTGCAGAACGGTTGGTATTATGTGAATGTGGAAGGGATCTACGGCTATGTGAGCGCACAATATGTGAAGCTTGCGGAAACCACACCCACGCCCGAACCCGAGCCCGAGCCGGAAACCACATTCGCAGCCGAGATCGGCAGCGTTACGCGCAGCGCCGTGAATTTCCGCGCGGATGCTTCGAGCGCAAGCGCGCGGCTGAGGCAGTTCGAAAAGAACGCATACGTTTATGTGCTCAAACGGGAAGGGAATTGGTATCATGCTGTGGCGGATGGCCAGTTTGGGTTCATTTATGCGGACTATGTGAAGCTGACGGGCGAAAAGGTCACGCTCGGAAGCGACGGCAGGCCGCTTGTACCGGAAGCGCCTCGGCCGGAAACGGGGAAGGGCATCACGACCGGCAACGTTAACTTCCGCAAGGGCCCGGGAACTTCCTACGCTTCCATGGGGACGCTGAAAAAGGGCATCGAGCTCACGCTGCTTGCGCTTACGGACGGATGGTATCAGGTCGCGCTCGGCGAGCAGACAGGGTATGTCAGCTCAAAATATATCAGCGTTACGGAAACGCTCCCTGAAAACAGCGCCGGAAAAGAAGAAAACACCGGGGATGAACCGGAACCGACTGTGCCGGATATTCTGGGCCTTGGAAAAACCACGACGCAGGTGAATTTCCGGGAGCAGGCATCTTCCTCATCCAAAAAGCTTGGGCAGATCAAAAGCGGGGAGACAGTCACCCTCTATTCCTTGTCGGGTGGTTGGTATGCGGCGGAATACAATGGCACACGCGGCTATCTTTATGCGAAGTATGTGAAGGTGATCGCGGAGAATGCGGGCGAAGTGGGCGGCGTTACGCCGGAGGGCGGCGGCTCTGCACCGGAGAGTGACCCGGCTTCGGGCGTCCAGCTTGCTACGGGTGCGGCTACGGGCAAACTGAACTTCCGCGACCGGCCCTCTACCTCGGCGGGCAATGTGCTTGCGACGCTGAAGCAGGGTGAGAAAATGCAGATCCTCGGTGAGACGAGCGAATGGTATTACGCGCTTTACAACGGCCGCGCCGGGTTTGCCTACAAAGCGTATGTGAAGATCGAGAATTCCGGCTCATCGGGCATTGCGCGTGTAAGCGATTCGGTCGCGCCCATCGTTACGGCTACTACGGCGAATGTCAACCTCCGCAAAGGCATGAGCACAAAAAGCGAGATCATCCGCCTGCTGCCGGCAAAGGCGGCGGTCACGGTCTATATGATCTTCGATGGATGGTGTTTCCTTAGCTGCAACGGCGTGTTCGGCTTTGCAGTCACGGATTATGTGAAGCTTGGGTAAACGTAAACGAAAGAAAAGCATTAAAAAGAAAAGCATAAAGAAAAGCGCGAACCGAAAAGGATCGCGCTTTTGTTCCGCAAAGATGATTAGTTGAGAGCTTCCTTGAGCGCTTTGCCGGCCTTGAAGGCGGGAGCCTTGCTCGCGGGGATCTCGATCTCGGCGCCGGTCATGGGGTTGTGGCCCTTGTGCGCGGGGCGCTCACGAACTTCAAAGGTACCAAAGCCGACAAGGGAAACCTTATCGCCAGCCTTGAGCGTCTCGGTGATGGTGGCGAGAGCAGCGTTAACGGCCGCTTCAGCATCCTTCTTGGAGAAGCCAGCCTTCTCGGCTACGGCAGCGATCAATTCGGTTTTATTCATGTTTATTTTCCTCCTGATGTTTTAAGCGGATTTTGTCCGCAACTTATTGTATCAGCCTTTCGGCGATTGTACAAGCCCTTTTTTGCCCGAAGCGCCTATAAAAATCAGCTTTTTACACGTTCCCAGAACACGTCCAGCGCATCGAGGCTGAGCGCTTCGAGAGAAAGCCCTTCGGACAAAACAAGCTGCTCCATTTTTGTAAATCTCATGACAAATTTTTCAGTTGCAGCCGTGAGTGCAAGCTCGCCGTCCACATGGAGCAGCCTTGCTGCGTTTACGACGGAGAACAGCAGGTCGCCAAGTTCTTCCGCAATGCGGGCCTCGCCTTCGCCATTTGCTGCGGCTTCGCGCAGTTCCTGCGTTTCTTCTTCCACCTTGTCCAGCGCACCGTTTGCGTCAGGCCAGTCGAAGCCGACGTGCGCGGCTTTCTTCTGCACCTTCTTTGCCCGCATGAGCGCCGGGAAGCCACGGGGAACGGCGTTCATCATGTCCGCCACGGTCTCCTGATGCTTTTCCTTCTTTTTTAAGTTTTCCCAGTTTACGAGCACTTCATCCGAGCCGCTTACGCGCGTTGTGCCGAAAACATGCGGATGCCGGTAAACGAGCTTTTGCACGATGCCGGTACACACGTCCCGGAAATTGAATTCGGAAAGCTCTTCCTCGATCTCCGCGTGGAATACGACCTGCAGCAACAGATCCCCCAGTTCCTCGCAAAGTGCGTCCGTGTCTTCCCGGTCGATCGCGTCAAGAACTTCATAAGCTTCTTCCAGCAGGTCCCCACGGAGCGATTCATGGGTCTGTTCCGCATCCCAGGGGCAGCCGCCGGGGGCGCGCAGACGCTTCATCACCCGTTCCAAACCGTCCACGCCGTGCCGCGTAAGCGCATCAAAAGACGCGGCTTCAAGGATCAGGACGCTTGCGGCAAAGAAGCCATCCTGCCTGTCCAGCTCATAGAGCGGGAGAGGACGCGCCGTGTAAGCGCCCTCCGCATCCATGGTGCAGAGGAAAACGGGAAACTCATCCGGATAGTATTCAAGGAGCGCGAGCTTCACCTCGCTGGCGCGCATGCGCGTGTCGATCTCCTCAATGCAGAGCGGGACGTAGGGATCAAGCCGGCAGGGGAGTGCTGTTGCGGGCAGGATGCGGAGATCGCCGGCAGGCAGAGGTGCGGGGAGCGCCGCGAGCGCGGCTTCCGCGTAACCGGAAGCGGGGAGGATGGTGAGGCGTGCGCCGGAACGCTCCGCAGCGCTTCGGATCGCCTCAAGCTGTGCTGTACCGACGCCGCGGCCGGGCACGGCATAGACCGCATCCTCTTCACAGGTGCAAAGCCGCACGGCGATGGCGGCGGCAAGCGCATCGAAATCCTCTGCGCTTTCGTAGAGGTCATCCATGCTTTGAAACGGGAGCCCGGCTTCGACGATGCGGCGGGCGGAGGGGTGCTCCGCAGTCTGCAAAAACAGGTGGGGCGCATGCGTTACGGCATCCCACACGGCAAGGGAGATGCTCTTTGGCGTCGCAAGCGGCGCAATGGTAATGGTTTTCATCAGTTTGTTCCTCTATTAGAATTTCCTTTGGGGTTTCCCTTGGGGTAAAGCAGGCGGCGCAGCTTCGTGCCGCCCGGAATCAGCGCAAGCTCCTCATAGGAGAACATCCGGAGCAGCACGGCGAGCACGGCGTAGATGCCCACGCCGGCGCAGACGGCTGCAAGCGTGGAGATCGTGTTGTGGCCGCTCCGGATCAGCGCGGCATAGGCAAAATGCACCACCACGCCCATGGCGAGTGAGGCGAAGAGCGGCTTGCCGAATACGTCAAACAACGGCAGGCTGAGCCTTGCGCGCCGTGCCGTGTAGATGGTATCGGCGATGCCCGCAAAGGCGTAGCACACCACGGTGGAGACTGCCGCGCCCTGAATGTTTACGGAAGGGATGTTCATGAGAACGATCAGCGTCACGACTTTCAGCAGGAAGCCGATAAACAGGTTGAACACGGGCACGTTCTGCCTGCCCATGCCCTGCAGAACGCCTGTCATCGTTTGTACCATGGAAAGGAAAATCACGCCGATGGAAGCGGTGTGCATAAGGTCGGCAGCGAGGGCCAGTTCCGTCTCTGAGAGCCGCGGATAAAGCAGGGAAAGGATCGGCTTTGCCAGCACGAAAAGGCCTACGGCGCACGGCAGGCCGATGATGAGCGCGAGCTTTAACCCCATCCGGGAAGCGCTGCGCATGCCTGCGTTGTCCCGCCGGGCAATGGCGGCGGAGATTGCGGGCACGAGGCTCATCGCAAGCGCCATGGTGAGCACGCCCGGCATGTTGGTGAGCGTTGCTACATTGGTGCGCAGGAGCGAGAATGCCGTCTGCGCGACCGAGGTCTCATAGCCGAGATTGTTCGTCAGGATATTGATAATGAACGCGACATCCACAATGCCTGCAAGCGAGCTGATGGAAGCGCCGATGGTCACAGGGATCGCGATCCGAAGCAGGCTTTTTGCAATAACGCCAAAGCCGCGCGGCGCGGTCTTGGGGCTTTTGCGGAGCTTTGCATCGAAGCCGCGCTTCTTGATGCGGTACATCAGCCAAATGACTGCAAGAGCGAGAAATTCGCTTGCCGTTACGCCGATGATTGCGCCCATTGCCGCATATTCCGGCCCTTTGGGCAGAAGCTTTACGGCAAGCGCAAGGCCGATGCCGAGCTTGCCGAGCTGTTCCACGATCTGGGAGACGGCGGTACCTGTCATCTGCTGCATGCCTTGGAGATATCCACGGTATGCGCACATGATGGAAACGAACAGCAGCGCCGGCGCAAACGCCTGGAAGGAAAGGTAGGCCGCGTCAAGGCCGGAGCTGGAGGCGAGCGGCTTTGCGAGAAGGAACATGAGGAGTCCGAGCACGACGCCGATGCAGCAGAGGAGCGTGCGCGCCGTGGTGAACACCTCGCGTGCGCCGCGATAATCCCGCATGGTGACGCGTTCGCTCACCATTTTGGAGATGGCCGTCGGCAGCCCGGCGGAGGCGATCACGAGGAGGCCGGAATAATACGGGTAGGCGACCTCATAGTAGCTCATGCCCTCCGGGCCGACCTGGTTTGCAAGCGGCACGCGGAACAGCGCACCGATGATCTTTACGATAAGGCCGGCGACGCCGAGGATCGCTGCGCCCTGCACGAAAGAGGATTGTTTCTTTTCCATATAAAACACACCTGCTCAAACTACGATGCTGCGCATGCTCCAAAAGGAGGTGGGGCTGCGCGGGAGTTCGGCTGCCTGGGCGGCCGAAAGCTCCAATCCATTATAGCAGATATATTGGCCAAAATTTGAAAAATTCGGCATTATTTCAAATTTTGCCACAGTTTGCTGTATGGAGCGCGGATTTGCGGTATAATGATAATCTAAGCCGGGCATGAGTTTTCTATTCCAGAGATGGAGGTATTCTAATATGAAAGTAACGGCTGACGGAGTCACGACGGAACTCAAACACGGCGAGAGCTTGCTCGATGCTGTAAAAAAACTTGAGATGGACAGCATTTCCCTGCGCAAGCGGCCCCTTGCGGCACAGATTGGCGGGGAGGTGTTCAGCCTGCGTTATACGCCGTTTAAGGATGTGGAAGTGCATCTTCTGCGCTATGGCGAGGAGATGGGCCGCCGCGTTTATGAACGCACGCTTCAGTTCATTCTCATTGCCGCCGTGCGCAGGCTCTTTCCCGCTGCGCGCGTGCAGGTGCGCTATTCCCTTGGCCCCGGGCTTTACATCACCATTGAAAAAGAGCCCGCGCTGACGAAACAGGACGTCCTCCGCCTCGAAAGCGAGATGCGCCTCATCATCCGCGCGGCACAGCCGCTTGAGCGCAAGCGCCTTTCCATCGAAGAGGCGATCGAGTTCTTTGAAAAGGACGGCCAGTTCGATAAGGCAAAGCTGCTCAAATGGAGAAAGTTCAGCTATTTTGACGTATATTGCCTTGGCGATTACAAGGATTATTTTTACGGCGAGATGGCGCCCGGAACAGAGTATGCGGACGTGTTCCGCCTCAAGTTTGTGGATGGGGCAGTCATCATGCTTATGCCCCGCAAGGATGAGCCGGACGTTCCTTCCGATTATGAGGACATGACGAAGCTTGCCTCCGTGTTCCGCCAGAGCGACAATTGGGGCAAGCTCATGCACTGCGACACCGTGAACGAGCTGAACACACGGGTGGAGAACGGCAGCATCCGGGAGATCGTGCGCATCAGCGAGGCGCTGCACGAGAAAAGCTATGCCGCGATCGCGGATGCCATCGTTGCTAAAAAGGCGCGCGCGGTGATGGTGGCAGGGCCGAGCTCTTCCGGCAAGACCACGAGCGCGAACCGCATCGCCACGCAGCTTCGCGTGCTTGCGCAGGATCCGATCATGCTCTCGCTGGATAATTACTATCTGGACCGGGATGTGATCCCGCGGGATGAGAACGGCGAGATGGATCTTGAACATATTAACACGCTTGATATTCCGCGCTTCAATCACGACCTTGCCGCCCTGCTGCGCGGCGAGGAGGTCGAGGTGCCGCGGTTCGATTTTAAGACTGGCAAGCGTGCCCCGGAGGGGATCGCCCTTTCTGTGAAGGCGGATCAGCCGCTCATCATCGAGGGCATTCACGGCCTGAACCCGCTTCTGCTGACGCAGGAAGTGCCGGATGAGGCGGTGTTCCGCGTGTATGTGAGCGCGCTCACCACGCTCAACCTGGATGACCACAACCGGATCCGCACCACGGATGTGCGCCTGCTGCGCCGCCTTGTGCGGGATTATGAAACGCGGGGCGCCTCCATGGAGCATACACTTGCCATGTGGCCCTCTGTGCGCCGGGGCGAGGAAACGTGGATCTTCCCGTATCAGGAGCACGCGGACGCGCTTTTCAACACGACGCTCGTTTACGAGATCGCCGTGCTGAAAAAATATGTGTACCCGCTTTTGAAGGAAGTGCCTCCGACCAGCAAGTATTACGCCGATGCGCGGGACATCGTGAAGTTCCTTAACTACATTCTCGATGCGGATGTGGAGGATGAGATCCCGCCCACGAGCATCCTCCGGGAATTCATCGGCGGCAACACGTTTTACAGGGAAGATTGACGCGCAATGCCGGCAAAAATGGAAGGGGAAATGCTATGCGCTTTGTATCATGGAATGTAAACGGCCTCCGGGCCTGCCTGGGGAAAGGGTTCGAGGAGTTTTTCCGCATCATCAATGCGGACATCGTCGCCCTGCAGGAAACGAAGCTTCAGCCGCACCAGATCGAGCTTGAGTTTGAAGGCTATGAGCAATACTGGCACAGCGCCGTGAAGAAGGGCTATTCCGGCACGGCGGTGTTCACGCGCATCCCGCCGCTTGCGGTCACCTACGGCCTGCCGGATGAGGCGGAGCTGGGCTTTGTGCCGGAAGGGCGCGTGATCACGCTGGAGTTTGAAACGTTCTATTTCGTGACGTGTTATACGCCCAACGCTCAGCGGGAGCTGACCCGCCTTTCCTACCGGATGGACTGGGAGGACGCCTTCCGGGCATATCTCCAGTCGCTCGATGCGAAGAAGCCCGTTGTCATCTGCGGCGACCTGAACGTGGCGCATCAGGAGATCGACCTGAAAAACGCGAAATCCAACCGCGGCAACGCGGGCTTCACGGATGAGGAGCGCGCGAAGTTCACGGAACTGCTCGCAAGCGGCTTTGTGGACACGTTCCGCTATCTGTATCCGGACAAGACCGGCGCCTATTCCTGGTGGAGCTACATGTACAACGCCCGCGCCAACAATGCGGGGTGGCGCATCGACTATTTCCTTGTCAGCGAACGCATCCGTGGCTGCATTGAAGAAAGCAGCATTCTGCCGGAGGTCATGGGCAGCGACCATTGCCCCGTGATGCTGGAGATGGGCATGCCGGAATAAGCAAAGCAAAAAGCCGCCCGGTAAATGAGAAATCTTGCTTTGCTATAATCACTTTTTCAGTTTCAGGCCATCTTTGAAGGCTTCGCCCACTCGTTCTGTTACCTTATAATAGCCGTGCGTGTACGGGTCAAAAGCAATGGCGTTTACCAAAGACATATCAATTCTGCCGTTCACCATTACACGCTCATCCGCTGTGACATTGACAACCTTTCCGATCACGCCGCAGCCGTATTCGCCGCTCTGGTATTCCACGAATTCGCATTCCAAACACAACGGGAATTCGTTGATGACAGGGGCGTCAACCGTTTCCGCTTTGTTGGCGGTAAGACCGCTGCGCGCAAACTTGTCAGATACCTTGTTTCCGGATTCAACACCGAAGTAGTCCGCTTCAACCAAGTGAGCAACATCTGCAATGCTTACGGTGAAAGCGCCACGTGCTTTGATGTTCTTTACGGATTTATGAGTTTCGGTCAGATTGAGGGCTACCATATTTCTTTGCTGCATGGTTCCCCAGGCGGCGTTCATGACATTGACGCTGCCATCTTCATTATAAGTTGCGACCATCAGAACCGGCATCGGGAAGATACCTTCGGTTATATTGAGTTTTGTTCTCATAACAACTACCTCTTTTCGTTGATTGATATTGACAGGATCACTCATCCCGAATATAATTATATCGAAAATCGAAAGTAATTCAAGTACTGGCATTTTAGAAATGTACTATCTAAAAGGAAAGCATAGTATGATAAAAAATTATATTAAGAACGCAAACTTTGAAGATACTGGTTTCAGCTACACGCTCTCTCTCATATCTGGCAAACACAAAATGGTTATTCTGTATTGTCTTATGGAGTTCGAGGTCGTGCGGTTCAATGAGCTGAAAAGGTATTTGAAAAACATCTCGGACAAGACGCTCAGCACTAACCTGAAAGAATTGGAGGCAGATCATCTGATCGTAAGGACAGAATACCCGCAGATCCCGCCTAAGGTAGAATACAGTCTCAGCGATAGGGGGAAATCCTTGATGGCTGTCTTAGACCAACTTTGCGTTTGGGGAGAAAATAATAGATTGGTCAAACGGTAGACAAATTCCAACTTGTCTTATCGACTCCATAATATCAATATAACAGGATAAGATACAAGAACAGCCACAGCAGAGCAAACTACTGTGACTGTTAACTGTCTTATGAACACCGCCCCATATTTCCCCGGCGGCTTTTGTTCTGCCGCAAACCCGGCAGAGCCTGAACTGTTACACGCCCATATAATCCGCGAGATTCGCGCCCGCGTCGAGCCTGCCCTCGATGATGGGCGTTTTGCTCGTAAGGAGCGTTGTTACGCCCGGGCCGTGGCCCATCTTGATGCAGTCGCTGTGGATGACGATGCCGACGGTGCGCGCGCCGCGGAGGTAACCCCGGCCGAAGGAGGTGTCGCAATCCTCCAGCAGCACAAAATCGCCGTAGCGGAGCTTGTCGAGGCCAAGGCGGACGATCTCATCATGGTCGGCGGTCATGATGTCGTAATCGCCGCTTGTGGAGCTGGCGGAGCCGATGCCGCTGCCCATGAGGTATGCGGGTACGCGCGCGGCGATGGGCACGATGAGCTTGCCATCTTCCACGGTGATGTTCATCTTCTCAAACAGGTTCGGGTCGAGGTTCATGCAGCGGACGCTGCCCTCAAACCCTTCGATCTTCATGCCCTGTCCTTGGGCGCGCACCTGGATGCGGTCGCCGATGGCGAGCTGGTCGAGCGTTTCCTCCGGGAAATAGCAGAGCACATGCTCCACGCCGCCATGGGTGCCGGTCACAAAGCCGCGCGCGCCCTTTGCGTCGCCGGAGATGACGGTCGCCGTGTTGCCGACGCAGGAAAGCGTGTTGAAAGCCGCATTTTCAGCCTTGTCCGGGTTGAGCACGGTCACGCCGGGTTCGATGTGGTCGCCTTCCATGGCGTAAACGGAATCCCCGATCTTCACGTTGTAAGTGATCGCGCCCGTGGCGGGCAGCACATGGGCTGCGCCCTCGTGATCGATGCGGTAAGGGCTGCCGATCGTCGGGTGCCGTACTGTGCCGGCGACACTCTGCATCACAAGGCGCGCATGGTTGATTTTCGCTTTTTGCATATGGCTCTCCTTTCATTATGCGGGAAGGTGATGGATTTTTCCTTTCAATGATACCGCAAACAAAGGAAAGCTTCAACCCATTTAGAGCGTGGCGAGCCACCTGCTGAGAAAGGAGATGGGGAGGGAGAGCGCACACCAGGCGAGCGAAAACGGCAGGCAGACCTGCCCGTACAGGTTGAGGGGCAATTTGGAATAATCCCACACGTTGCGTTTCAGGCGGATGTTTACGATTGCGCCAGCCAAGAACTCAATCGCCGTGATCACGAGCCCGCCCAGAAGGCATTGTACCCAAAGTGGAAGCGCGAAGCGTGAAAACAGCCCATGCAGCAGCGCGAGGGCAAAGCCGCCCGCGAAGAACATCGAAATATGGCTGCGGCCACGCCAAAGGAGCTCCAGCAGCACATAGGCCGTGCCGCCGAGAAGGAATGCAAAAAGGAGTGTACTTGCTTTCATGGCAATATTGTTTACATGCAGACGGTTTTTTTCTCGCGGGAAAGATGGTATAATTTAGAAAATGCAATGTGTAAAACAGGGGGAACGGCGATATGGCAACAAAAATCTGGGCACACAGGGGCGCGAGCGGTTATGCGCCGGAGAACACCATCCCGGCATTCAAGCTGGCGGTGGAGCAGGGCGCGGACGGCGTGGAGCTTGATGTGCACATGAGTTCGGACGGTAAGCTTATGGTCATCCACGATGAAACGGTGGACCGTACCTCAAACGGCTCCGGCCGCGTTGTGGACATGACCTGCCAGGAGCTCAAGCGTCTGGATTTTTCAAACGGCATGGAGGGCTATGAGAACGTCCGCATCCCGACGCTGCGCGAGGTGTACGGCCTTTTGAAGAACACCAACCTTACCATCAACGTGGAGGTCAAGTGTGACGTAGTCATCTATTATGGCATCTGGGATCATCTCATTGCGCTCGAACGCGAGATGGGCATGCAGGGACGCATCATCTACTCTTCGTTCAACCACTATGTGCTCCTGAAGATCCGCGAGCTTGATCCGGAAGCGAAGATCGGCCTGCTCTATTCCGAAGCGCTGGTCGACCCATGGGTCTATGCGAAATATGTTGGCGCAAACGCGCTGCACCCACATTATCTTGCCGCGCTCAACTGCCCCGGCATGCTGGAGGGCTGCCGCAAGGCGGGCGTGGATGTGCACCCCTGGACAGCGAACGACCCGCAGGTGATGCGCGAACTCGTGGAGGCGGGCGTTGCCGCCATCATCACGAATTATCCGAACCTTGCGCTTCAGGCGGCAGGGCGTTAAACCGGAAAATGAAACCGTTTCGGGCGAAGGAAATACCCTCGCCCTTTTTGTTTTAAGCGGTTGCGCAACTGCGCCTTGCTTGACGCAGGTGCTATGGCTGTGCTTTAATAAATTCATCTCACCTGAAAAGGAGAACGCATGAAAAAAACGTACCCGCTCGGCAAAACGCTCGGCCGCCTCGTGCAGAATGCGTGGAAGCAGAATAAGCGCCTTTTTGCGTACTTTGGGGTTTATACGCTCACGGCGGCGGTTTACCCGATGCTTGGCGTGGCGCTGCCGAAGCTCGTGCTCGGCGAGCTGACCGGGAGCGCGCCTTCCGCGGAGCGCCTGTGCTGGATCGTGGCAGGGTTCTTCCTTGCGGCAGGCGCCGTCGGCTTTCTGAAAACCTCCATGTATTTCGGCTCCTATCATAAATTGGGGCTGCTGCGGCTTGAATACCTCAGGGACATGCTGAACAAAAACCTCACCATGCGCTATTGCAACACCGAGGACGCGAAGTTCTACGATGAGCATGAGCGCGCCATGAACGCTGCAAACAGCAACGACAACGGCATAGAAGGCGTATACCATGCGCTGTTTGAAACGCCTGCCGTGCTGCTGACAGTGCTTGTGTACGTTGTGTTCATTGGCCTCAAGAGCCTGTGGATCCTTGCGGCGCTTCTTCTGCATGTTGCCGCCGTGTTCTGGGTAAACCGGGAAACACATGCCTTCCGGCACAGTCTCCGCACTGAGATCGGCCATGCGGAGCGCCGCGTGAACTATTACGCCGAAACTGCCAATGATTTTTCCTTCGGAAAGGATGTGCGGCTTTACGGCTTCAAGCAACGCATCCTGAATAACTTCAAACAGGAGATTGACGCCTATGCCGCGATCATCGCGCGCGTAAAGCAGCGTGAATTCCTGCTGGGCTTCGCCGCGCTTGCAACGCTTCTCCTGAGTGACGTGGCAACCTATGGCATCCTTGTGCGGGATGTGGTGGAGGGGATGCCCATCGCGGACTTTTCCATGTATCTTGCCGCCGTGCTGAGCCTTTCCGCACAGCTCAAGATCCTTGCGGAAAAGGCGGGCACGGTCTACAGCGAAGGCGAATACGTTTACGATTTCTTCTCGTTCATGGATGAAGATCTGGGCGAGCGCGGCGGGACGCACCCAGCTATCGCAGGGGACACGCTTGAAATCGAATTCAAGAATGTGAGCTTTAAGTACCCGCGCACGGAAAAGTACATTTTCAAGAACCTGGATTTCACCATCCATAAGGGGGAGCGGCTTGCGATCGTCGGCGTGAATGGCGCCGGAAAATCCACGCTCGTGAAGCTGATGACGGGCATGTTCGAGCCCACCGAAGGGGAAATCCTCATCAACGGCACTCCCATTGGGAAGTTCGATAAAAAGGCGCTGTACTCCATGTTCTCCATCGTGTTCCAGGATGTCAACGTGCTTGCCTACACGGTGCTTGAAAACGTATCCTGCCATGCGGAGGGCGACAGAGCCCGCGCCATGGATGCGCTTGACCGGGTGGGCCTTGGCAAGAAGGTGCGCGCCTACCCGAAGGGGCTGGATCAAACGCTCCTCAAGATCATCGAGGAGGACGGAACGGACCTCTCCGGCGGCGAAGCGCAGAAGCTTGCGATCGCCCGTGCGCTGTATAAGAACGCGAACATGGTCATCATGGATGAACCCACTGCCGCACTCGACGCGCTTGCCGAGGCGGAGATCTACGAAAATTTTGCCTCCCTTGTTGCAGGAAAAACGGCGGTGTACATCTCCCACCGGCTTGCGAGCACCAGGTTCTGCGATCACATCGCCCTTTTTGACGGCAGCGGTCTTGCGGAATACGGCACGCACGACACGCTGATGGCGCTTGGCGGCAAGTATTACGAGATGTTCACCGTGCAGGGAAAGTATTACAGCGAAAACCCGGGGGAGGTGCGCGCATGAGGCAGTGGAAAAAGATCACGCTGTTTTTCTCGATCGTCTGGCGCATATCGCATACGTATGTGCTGCTGATGCTTGCCTCCGTGCTGCTCGTGGGCGCGCAGGTGCTGTTGAATGTGCTCCTGCCGAAGTTCCTGATTGACGAGCTGACGGGCGCGCTTCGCGGCACATATCTGCTGCTGTATGCGGGGGCGATTGTAGGTTCGAACCTCATCATTGCGCTCCTCAACAACGCCATAAAGCGCTGGCTTGATGTGAAGCGGGACTATGTGGACAACATGATGCGCCGCGTCATGGCGGAAAAGGTCATGAAGGTGGAATTCGGATGCCTGGAAAAACCGGAATACCTTGACCTGAAGGAGCGTGCGCTGTTTGCGTTCACAAATCAGAGCGCCGTAAAGCAGATGATCGAGAACACGGCGCAGTTCCTCCAAAGCGTGGTGACTGTCGCGGCGACACTTGCTGTGATGCTGACGTTGAGCCCCGTGCTCGTGCTGCTCCTGCTTCTTTGCGTGGCGGCAAACCTGTTTGCATACTCCCGTGTGATGCGGGATCAGCTGAAGTTTTACGAAAACCTGATCCCGTTCAACCGCAAGTACGGCTACTACGTTAACATCGGCTTTCATAATGAGATTCAGAAGGATGTGCGGCTTTATGACATGAGCGGCATGATCTCCGGCCGCGTCACGGATTACGGCCGCGAGATCAGCGGGGAATGCGATGGGTTTTATCAGAAAATGGGCCGGTTCATGAGCGTGAACGGCATGTTGAACGACCTGCAGTCCGCGCTCACATATGGCTATGCCGGCCTGCGGGTACTCGGTGCCGTTTTCGGGAAAATGCCCATCAGCCTGGGCTCGCTCACGATGTATGTGAGTGCCGCGGCAAGCTTTACGAAGGCGGCTACGGATGCGGGCACGAGCGCCGTTACGATTGCGGCGATGCTCGGGTATCTCGAACCGTTCCTGCAGTTCATGTCCCTGCCGGAGGAGAGCGACCTCGGCGGCAGCCTGCCCTTCCCCGAAACGGTGGAATCCATCCGCTTTGAGCATGTTTCCTTCCGTTATCCGGGCAGCGAAACGCTCGTGCTGCGGGATGTTTCCTTTGAGATCCGCGGCGGGGAAAAGATCTCCATCGTGGGGCTCAACGGCGCGGGCAAGACCACGCTCGTCAAGCTCATTTCGCGCCTGTACCGGCCAACGGAAGGACGCATCCTCCTAAACGGCGTGGATATCTTTGAATATGAGCACAGCGCCTACCTTGCCTCAATTGCGGCGGTGTTTCAGGATTACAAGCTTTTTGCGTTCAGCATTGATGAAAACATCACCGGCTGCCGCCCGGGCAGCGACCTTGTGGGCACGGGCGCGGTGATCCACCGCGTGGGGCTGAACGAAAAGATGGCGGAGCTGGATGAAGGCGTTTATTCCATGCTCGGCAAGTCCTACGATGAAAACGGCGTGGAGCTTTCCGGCGGCGAGCGGCAGAAGATCGCCATCGCCCGCGCGCTTTATAAAAACGCGCCTGTTATCATCCTTGACGAGCCGACGAGCGCGCTTGACCCGCTGGCCGAAGCCGAAATTTACGAAAACTTCAATTCGCTCATCGGGGACAAAACGGCGATCTACATTTCCCACCGCATGTCCTCGAGCGTGTTCTGCGACCGAATCCTGCTCCTTGACGGCGGGACGGTCAGCGATTTTGATACGCATGCGGCGCTTATGGAAAAGACGGACGGGCTGTATTACAAGCTGTTCAACGCGCAGGCGGAGAATTACCGGGTGGAAGGGTAGAGCCCCCTTCCGCACCTTGCCGGCAGGGCGGGGAAGCGCAGAAGAAAAAGTTCAGAATCGTTTGAGGGGCCTTGCGGGATGTAAGGCTCCTTTGCTGTGCCGTCCGTGAAAAGGAGGCATGCGAACAGGCAGCCGTCCGGATAGAGAACACCTGCTACGGTGCAACGTTCCGCCATGCGGAACACGCCTGCTCCCATCGTTTTCATGGCAGGATCAAGGATCGCTTCCCGATGGCCGGAATCCGATGCCATCCATGCTTCAAATGTGCGCTGTGCGGAAAACATGAGGCTTGAGGTGTAGGCGAGGTTTTCGTGGGCAGCGCTCCAATCCGTGAAGCCGGTTTCATCAAGGACGGTGTAAAACGCCCGGCCATCCGGCCTGAGGTGCGCGGTCTCCCGGGTGTGCATGTCCGCAGAAAGGCATTCCTCCGCACGCAGCCTTGCGGGGGCACAGAGCGCAAAATCCAGCGTGAGCGGCGGCACACCGGCCTGCCTGCGTGTGTCGTTTGCAAGCTCCCATAGCTCAATGGCAAACCGCCGCCCGGCTTCCGCTTCGGAAAACGCTTTTGCATCGCTGGGGAGCACAGCGAAAAGCAGCAGCGCAAAAGCAAGCGCTGCTGCAATGCCTGTTATGATTTTTGTTCTCCGCTCAGTCATCCGCACCGAACGCTTCAAGTTTGGATTGCGGCTGCACCGGCTTGCTGTCGCCGTGCTTCACGAAGAGCATCGTGCCAAAGGCGATGGCGACGAAGATCGTCGCATAAGGGAAGAGCGCCGTCAATCCGATCTTATCCATCAAAAGGCCGCTGAAATAGGGCGTGACCGTCTGCGCGGCCATGCTGGCGGTGTAGTAGAAACCGGTGTATTTGCCGACATCCCCGCCGCGGGAGAGTTCCACCACCATCGGGAAGCTGTTGACGTTGATCGTGGCCCAGCCGATGCCCGCAAGCGCAAACATGCAGTTCATCACGAGCGCGGAGCTTCCTTCCCGCAGGAAGGAGGCTACGCCAAAGGACGCCGTGAGCATCACGATGCCTGCAAGGATGGTCTTTTTCCGGCCGATCTTGGATGCGACCATGCCGACGGGCAGGTACGCGATGATGGCGGCGACGTTTGCGAGCATGAGCGTGGCGTTATAGTCGAGGTTGAGCACCTTGCCGGCATATACGGAATATTTCGAGGTGACGGCATTGTAGCCCATGAACCAGAAGATCACGGAGGCGAGGATCAGCAGCAGGGAAGCGCGTTCCCCTTTGGAAAGCGGGCGCTTTGCCGTTTCGCCTTCGTCATCTTCCGGCAGCTCATCGATGTGGTATTTGCGGCTTTCCTCCACCATTTCACGCACAAACTGCGGCTCCCTGACCGTCAGCATGAATACGAGAAGCGCCACGAGCATGATCCCCGCAACGATGCCAAAGAACGTCGTGTAGGACATCAGCGTGTTTTTCGCTGCGCCGGTGCCAAAGAGCATGCCCATCCCAAGCACAAGGATGCCGCCTGCCGTACCCATCAGGTTGATGATGGCGTTTGCCTTGGAGCGCAGGGGCTTGATGGTGACATCCGGCATGAGCGCAACGGCAGGGGAGCGGAATGTTGCCATGGAGATGAGCGCCACGAGCAGGACGCAGATGAACAGGATGAGCGGCAGCGGGCTCGTGCGCGTCTGTGCATGCGCGTAAGCGTGCCGCGCAGGGACGACGTAGTTGGTGTAATCCGGGTTGGTCACGGCCGTGCCGTTTGTTTCGATTTGGGACGTGATAGAAGCGAATGCTTCGCGCGTGAAGGTTTCGCCGAGCACGAACTGCGTGCCGTCCGGCATTTCAAGCACGGCGTCGCGCTCTGCGTCATAAAGCGTTTCCAGCGCGGCACGGTCGTCGATGGCGGACACGGCTTCGATGTTTTTCAGCTGCATGCCATCCGCGAAGGAAAGCGTAAAGAGCGCGGCTGCGGCAACGAGTGTGCCAATGAGGATGAAAGGCGTGCGCCGGCCCAAGCGGCTCTGGCATTTATCGGAGATCGCGCCGAACAGGGGCAGCATGAACAGGGCAAGGACGTTGTCGAGCGCCATGATGATGCCCGAATTTGCCTGGGACATGCCGAACTTATCCGTCAAAATCTTCGGAATAATGGTGTCATAGGCCTGCCAGAATGTGCAGATGAGGAAGAATGCAAAGCCGACGAGAATGGTGCGTTTGTAGTTGAGTTTCATGTACAATGACCTCCGGAAGGAAACGATTGCGTATCATATGCTTCTGATTATAATAGCTGCGCAGCCGGGTTGCAATCATTTATGCGGGAAAAGCGTTTCGGGCAGCAGCGCAAACATGCGGTGCGCTGTTTGCGCAGGTGTTTCTCCGCTATTATAAACTATGTGCGTATCAAGCGGCAGCCCGGGCAGCACGGAAAGCTCCAGCGCGCGTCGGCGCGACCAGAAGGCGATAGAGTCCGGGAAGGCCATTTCAGGCATGCTGCGTTCTTTGGCGATGTGTGCAAGCGTTGTGGAAACATCCTCAGGGGCAAGGTAAAACAAAACCGGCGCAAGCGGGCGGAGCGCATCCGCAGCGCTGCGCAGAAAGGCAGTGATCGTTTCATCCGGCGGCGCGTAGTGCAGCAGCATGTCCTGCACGGGATGCTGCAAAAACGCGCTTTCAAGGAGGAGCACACCGGGCTTTTGCTCCCATTCTGCCGCAAGGCTGCGCCAATGGGACAGCGAAACGGCGGCATAGGTCTCAAAGGGGATGCAGGGAGAGAGCGTATAGCGGAACTCCCGTTCCTGAAGATGTGCAAGCAGCGCGCCGGAAAAGCAGAACGCGCCGTTTTCCCGATAGCGGATGAGCGTGAAATCCCCCTCCTGCCGGGTGCGTGCATGAAGCGCTTCCGTCCGAGAGGGGAAGGAGCGAAGCAGCGCCGCGTATTCTTTCCGTGAAAAGCAGGCATGCCACTCCAGCTCGGCAGGGTGGCTGCTTTGCCCCTCCAGCCACGCAGCGGAGGGGATGCCTTCTTTTTCCAGCAGGGAGGAGAGCTGCGCTGTGAGCGTTGTTTTTCCGGAGCCGGGGATGCCCTCGATCAGGATCAGGCGCGCCATATGGGTTCTCCTTTCATGCGATGGCTGTTTGCAGGATGATTATATCATTTTGGATGTTGGGGAAGAAATAGGGCGCTTTGCCTGTATCGTGTTTATACGAAGAAGAAATAGAATGGAAGCACGAAAAATCAAAACAGATACTTGTATGGAAAACGAACAACAACGACTCGATATGAGCGGCAAAACAAAGGCTGCGTCTCCCACTGCCCAAGGGAAGTGGGGGAACACAGCCAAAATTTGTGAAGATGCCATCTAATGGCGGGCCAAATAATCCGCTGCCAATGCGCTTTGCAGCAGAATGCCGTAATACAGGCTTGCTTCATCAACCGTAAATTCACAGCTGTGCAATGGCCTGACCGGATGCCCAGCAAGCGCGCCGGTCCCCAAATCGTAAAACAGGGATGGCGCCGCTTGTCCAAAGTAGCAGAAGTCCTCGGTTCCGAGATCAGGATACTCTCTCAGAACAAAGCTACCTTCCGGAAGAAGCTCACCGCACAGCTCAACAAAGCGCTCTGTAAGCAAAGCATCGTTTTCCTGGCTATCATAGCCGGGAATGAAAGTAACCTCTGCCGATCCGCCCATGCTTTGGCACATTCCTTCGGCCAATACCTTGATTTCCTCCTTGAGACGGGCACGCGTGTCCTGCCTGATCGTTCGGAACATCACGCCCAAATCCACCCGGTCGCAAATGATATTTTTAGCGTGCCCGGCAACGAATGTTCCTACGTTGAGGGAGATGGCATCCGTAGCGCGTACGCGACGGCTCGACAGGCCATGAAGCGCGTTGACAAGCTGGCACGCAATGTAAATCGCATCCACGCCTTCTTCCGGCGATGCGCCATGGGCGGTTTTTCCCCGGACTATAATACGGCACTCATCGCTGCTGGCGTTTATGTGACCTTTGCAGGTGCTTACCTTTCCCGCCGGATAGCGCGGAGAGCAGTGCAGCCCGAAAACCGCATCGACATGTGGGTTATCCATGCAGCCGGCGTTGATCATGGCCTGTGCACCGCCGTTGCCTTCCTCCGCTGGTTGGAAGAACAGCTTGATTTTTCCACGCAATGCAGTTCTTTGGTTTTGGAGTACAGCCGCTGCACCCAACAAAACCGCTGTATGGACATCATGCCCGCAAGCGTGCATAACGCCGGGATTCTGCGATTCGAACGGGAGGCCTGTCTGCTCCTGAATGGGTAAAGCGTCGATGTCGGCTCGCAAGGCGACAACAGGCCCTTCCCGATCAGTGTCAATCACGCCGACGACAGCATTCATTTCAGGCAATATCTCATGCGCAATTCCCAACCGATTCAGTTCACGGCAGATTAACGCAACACTCCCAACTTCCTGCCCGGATAGTTCCGGATGACTATGGATCTCCCGCCTTAAATTAATGGCATAAGGGGTGAATTTTTTTGCAGCAGGCTTTAGAAATTCAAGATCCATACGGTTCACCTTACTCTATGACACGCCACAGAATGGCCCGGCATCACTTCATTCAGTGCAGGATCATTCTCGCTGCACTCCGGCTGTGCGAGCGGGCAGCGCGCGGCAAACCGACATCCCGGTTTCGGGTTGATTGGACTGCTGACCTCACCCTGAATCAGTTGGATTTCCTTGTTGCGCATGGAGATATCCGGGATTGGGATCGCAGAAAGCAATGCCTGTGTGTATGGATGCTTCGGGTCGCTGAACAGTTCATCTGACGGTGCGCGTTCCACACATTTACCCAAATACATAACCATAATATCGGTCGAAATATGCTTAACAACGCTAAGATTGTGCGTGATGAACATATAGGTCAGCTTGAGCTCATCCTGCAAATCCATCAGCAGATTGAGAATCTGTGCCTGAATGGAGACATCGAGCGCAGAAACCGGCTCATCGCAGATGATGAATTTGGGATTGAGCGACAATGCACGTGCAATACCGATGCGTTGGCGTCGACCTCCGTCGAGCTCATGTGGATATGCGTCCGCCAGACGCTTCGCCAGACCCACAGTATCCATCAACTTCTCAACCTGCGCGTATATCTCGGATTTGGTAGGATAAGTGCGGTTAATGATCATGTATTCCGCAATAATATCCGATACACACATACGAGGATCGATGCTGGAGTAGGGGTCCTGGAAAATCATCTGCATATCTTTGCGCATTTCACGCATAGCGCGACGATTTGCCTTGGAATACTCTTTTCCTTCAAAATACATTTCGCCGCTCGTGGGCTCCGTCAAACGCAAAACGGTATTGCCGAGGGTGGATTTTCCGCAGCCGGACTCGCCGACAACGCCAAGTGTCTGGCCCGGAAAAATGGAGAAATCCACGCCATCAACCGCATGCAGCTGGCCGCGCGAAACAGTGAATATTTTTGTCAGATTTCTAGCTTCCACCAAAGGTGCTATATTTTTCTGTACTTCCATTTTACTGTTCCTCCTTTGTAGGATTTGCAAACAAATGGCAGCAAATACTGTGTGTACCACTCTGATATACGCCGGGCATTTGCGTTTGACATATCGGCATGCATTTGTCACAGCGCGGCGCAAACGGGCAACCGTCCGGAAGCTGTGTCGGATCCGGCATCAGGCCAACAATTGGGTTCAGCCTGCGGGTTTTGACATTGAGATTCGGGATAGAACCAAATAGACCCACTGTGTAAGGATGGTGTTTGTCAGCGCAGAAGATGTCCTCCGCAGTGCCCATCTCGATGATATGCCCCGCATAAATGATAGCGACATTATCGCATGTTTGCGCCACAATGCCGAGATCGTGCGTGATCATTATCATTGCAGTGCCGAGCGTGTCACGCAAATTGCGCATCATCGAAATAACCTGTGCCTGAATCGTAACGTCGAGCGCTGTCGTCGGCTCATCCGCAATAATAAGAGACGGGTTACAAGCCAACGCCATCGCAATGACAACGCGCTGCTTCATGCCACCTGAAAACTGGTGCGGATAATCCGCTACGCGGTTTTCGGAAATGCCGACCATGTTGAGCACTTCATTAATGCGGTTCTTGACCTGTTCCTTGTCCATTTCCGGGTTATGGATCATGATGGACTCACCGATCTGATCTCCCACCGTCATGACCGGGTTGAGCGAGGTCATCGGGTCCTGAAAAATCATTGCGATCTTGCCGCCACGCAGCTCACGCAGTTCATGATCTGACATATCGAAAATACTGCGGCCTTCAATGCGAATGTCGCCGTTTGTGACCTTACCAGTCCGTTCTGGCAATAGACGCAGCAGCGACAATGCCATTGTCGTTTTACCCGCACCGGTCTCACCAACGAAGCCCAGCGTCTGGCCTTTTTGCAACTTGAAGCTGATCCCGTTGACAGCATAGACTGTCTCCAAATCGGTCACATATGTGATCTTCAGATCATCAACCTCTAAAAATGGGGCATTCTTAACTTCACTCATTTCTAGCTCCTCCTTACGATTTCAATTTCGGGTCGAGAGCATCTCTCAGCCCATCGCCCATCATGTTGATGGAGATGGAAGTAATCAGGATAGCGAGCCCAGGAATGATCATCAAATAGGGGCTGGTGTTAAAGAATTGCCGGGCATCATTGAGCATAGCGCCCCATTCAGGCTTCGGCGGTTGGACTCCCAGCCCGATGAAGCTCAGCGAGCAGGCGCTGAGGATAACGCCGGAAATGCTCATGGTTGTGTTGATAATGAGTGTACCGGCAGCATTCGGCACGGCATGGCGAAAAATGATGCGCAGATTGCTGGATCCTCCAGCCTTGGCTGCTTTAATATATTCCTGTTCGGAGATACTCAATGCTACCGATCGGCTCATTCTGGCGAAGCCCGCGATTTGGCCGACAATCAGTGCAATGATCAGGTTTCGCATGTTGGGCCCCAGCACGGCCACCATGACGATGGCTAAGAGGCTTCCGGGCAGAGCCGAGATCATATCAAGAAAGCGCATGATCAGATTGTCAAATTTGCCGCCGAAATAGCCGCAGGCGATGCCTAATGTACCGCCAACCAGCAAGCTGCCAAAGGAGACCGTAAAGCCGATAAGCAGGGAGTTGGGGGCTGCATGTACGATGCGGGCGAATACATCACGCCCAAGGTCGTCTGTTCCGAACAGATGCTGAGCATTTGGTGCCTGCAGACGCTCCTTTGGAGCTGCAGTTGTTGCCATTTCGTAAGGAACGATAACATTGGCAAAAATGACGACTAAAACTATGATAGAAAGAACAATGAACCCCGCCAAAGCAATTTTGTTTTTGCAAAAACGGCGCCAAATCTCTTTTGCTCGCGCTGCAGCGCGGGATTTTTTCCATTTATTCATCCTTCGTTCTCCTTATCTGGAATACTTCGCCTTGATGCGAGGGTCGATGAATGCATACATCAGATCCACAAGAATCAGGATGATGTTATAGAGAATTGCGAAAATCACGGAAGTAGCCACCACAGTCGGCGTGTCGCGCATATTGATGGAGATCAGCGTCAATGTTCCTAAGCCAGGAAGATTGTATAAGTTCTCTGTCACAATAGCACCGCCAATTTGTGCACCAAAGGAGCTGCCCAGCAACGTGATAACGGGCAACAGTCCGTTTTTCATTGCGTGCTTCCAGATAACCTTACGTTCCGCTACGCCTTTAGCCCGGGCGGTACGCACATAGTCAGCACGGATGGTTTCCAACATGGAAGAACGAGTATAACGCAGAATCTCTGCGGCATAGACAACAGCAATCGTCAGAGTGGGCAGGATCCAGTGCTTGATAGAACCCATACCAAAGGAGGGAAGCCATCCTAATTTATAGGCTAAAATGTATATCATCATCATGCCTAGCCAGAAAGACGGCACTGCAGACAAAGTTAAAGCTATAACCGATGGAATGGTATCTAAAAGCGAATACTGTTTGACAGCTGACAAAACCCCTAAAGGAATGCCGATCACTGCTGCTAAACTCAAACCGAAAAACGCCAAACGGATGGATATCGGAAGGCGAACCTTGATCTCATTGATGATAGGTTGGGATGTGCGGTAAGATGTTCCAAAGTCCAGTTTAAAGATCATCTTGCCAACATAATCGACATATTTGACAAGAAAAGGCCGATCATAACCCAACTCATGGTTGAGCGCGTCCTTCTGCTCCTGCGGTGCATTGGAAGGCAACATAATGGTAGCCGGATCACCTGGAGCCAGAGACATCAACCCGTAAACTACAAAGGTGATGCAGAAAACGAGAGGAATGAGCATGAGGATGCGTTTTATAACGTATCGTATCATTGCACTTGCTCCTTGTACTGTATAGAGTAGTAGTTATTAACGCCCCTCTCCAAGGGCTAATGGCTTTGGCAAGATCAAAAGCGGGTTGAAATGAAATCTTCTAATGCCTGACTGCGTTTTCAAGCTGGAAAAAAAGACCTTTTGATCATTCTCCAGCACGCATCAGGCTGCAGATGTGCATGTGATGAGATTGGGAGTCATTCCAACCGATGCTTTTTTACTATATAACCTTTTACCATAACCATTTGCTTTGAATAATTTTGCCGCATCCCACCACCCGGTTGGCAGGGAGGTGGGATGCAGCCGAACGAAACTAATCCAACAGTTCCTTCAACCGAGATTTAGTTCCAGCTCCAATTGTAAACTTCATAGAGGTTAAGAGGCGCAGCCGCATTCAGGTTCTTGTCCCACGCATATAGGTTCTGAATGTGGATTACCGGCAGATAGCAGCACAAATCGTGAACATATTCTTCAACTTCAGCGTAGATCGCGTTGCGCTTTTCCGTATCCATCTCTGCGCGAGCCTTAATAAACATATCGTCAACCCACTGGGCATCAATGTTTTCATTGCTCTTGAGCTGCACCTCTGCGTCATCAAACAAACCAAACGAGGAGTACGAATCGGCAAAGCTGGAGGTGAACGTCATGCCCGAGATGTACATATCGTATGTGTGGTTCTGAGAGATATCAGTCAGGATCGCGCCGGTCTCACCGATCTCGATCTGGCACGTAATACCTACATCCTGCATATTCTGCTGCAGCAGCTGGGCAATCTTGATGTAACGGCCGCCACCACCGTTGATAACGGAGATCGTGCCTACATCGCATCCATTGGCATAACCCGCTTCAGCCAGGAGTACCTTAGCCTTTTCAGGGTTATAGGAGAAATCGATGCCCACTTCCTGGGCGCCCTCAAAGAAACCGGAACGGACATAATGAGTTGCCACATCAGCAAATCCATCAGCCGCAACCAGACACATGGATTCCTTATCGATGCAATAGTGGATGGCCTGGCGGACACGTACGTCATACAGCGGATTGTCCGGCTTTCCGACATTCAGGCCGATATAGGAAACGTGCTTGCTGGGGCTTTGAACGGTGGTGAAATTGCCGCTCGAAACGATAGTGTTCCAATCGGCAGAGGGAATGTTGCAGAAGTCAAACTCGCCGTTCTGGAAGGCAAGCAGCTGCGTAGAGGAATCGGCCATCGGGGTGAAGTTGATGGTCTTGATGGTAGCTTCACCACGCCAATAGTCCGGGTTGGCCTTCAGGACGATCTTTGTGTTCTGGTCATAGTAGTCCAAAATGTAGGGACCTGTGCCTGCCAAAGTGGGGATGGCGCCAAACCGGTCGCCTGCTTCTTCCACAGCCTTTTCGGAAACGATCCAGATGTTGTTCATGCTGGTAAGGAAAATGGAGTTAGGCCCGTCCAACGTGAACTTGACGGTGGTATCGTCCAGTGCTTCGACACTGACCAAACCGACGAGGTCAGTAACGCGGTAGAAGTTATCAAGGCAGCGCTGGTAGCTATATACCACGTCAGAAGCTTTGAACTTTTCACCGTTCTGGAACATGACATCATCGCGGAGGTTAACAGTGATTTCCGTGCCGGTTTCATCAACCGTATAGTCCAGGGCCAGACGCGGTGTCAAAGACGTATCATCTTCAACATACCACAAGGGCTCATAAATCTGGTTGATGACATACTGGTCTACCATCAGTCCTGCATCGTGCGGATCCAGGGTGTTTCCGATGGAAGCCAAAGGAATGTTCACATCGGTGCGGCCGCTAACTGAAGGAGCAGCAGTACCGGGATCGGTTGCTGTGGGGTTGGTATCAGAGGTATTCGGGGTATTGTCGGTAGTATTGTCGGGAGTGTTTGCGGGAGTGTTGTTGCAGCCAACCAACATCATGACCAACATGGCGATTGTCAGTAGCAACGCTAAGGCTTTTTTCATGTTTTGATCCTCCTGTTTGTTATATTATTGAAAGCTCTTCCACGCAGTTAACCGCGCTTCAGCACCTTTCCGCTTCTATGGCCGTTTGCAAGACCATGCTCGACGGCAACATCGCCGTTGACCAGCACCCAATGAATTCCCTTATTGGGACGATAGGGATGCGTAAAGTCCGCTGTTGCATGGAGCTCATCATAACGGAATACTGTAATGTTGGCATCTCGCCCTTCTTTCAAAATGCCCTGTTCCGAAAGCCCGATTGCCTGTGCTGTATCATAAGTAATGTTGCGAATGGATTCTTCCATGCTGCGCAAACGAAAATCGCGTACGAGTTCCAGACGGCGAATCATGGTGCCCGTTCCACGGGGATGACCGCCGCCAACCTGCTCAAAATCGATCCTCTCATCGGGATAGTCGGACCAGTCCGATCCGCAATAAACCAACGGATGCCCCATGATGCGCAACAGATCGGATGCGCTCTGGTTGAAATATATCCCTTGTATAACGCCCTGATTTTCCAGAAGAACATCGCACATTACGTCGATCGGTTCTTTTCCTTCCGTTCGGGCGATCTGGCCGATGGTCTTGTTGACGTACTGAGGCGTCATCCTGGCTTCAACGATCATGCACCCGTCAAAACCGGCGGAATAGATGCCGCTTTCAAATTCATCCACTTCATTAAAGATGGAGTAGAGGATCTGTTTGCGAATTGCAGAATCCTTCAGCCGCTCCAGCATAGCCGCTGTTCCGCCCTCAAGATACTTGGGAGGAATCTGGCTGGAGAGAGGCGCAGAGCTTGCGTTGTAAGGATATTGGTCTGCACATACGGACACGCCGCGCTTGTTCGCGCGTTCGATCTCCGCCAACAGCGCGGCTGATTGGCCTTCGTTGTGCCGGCCCATGACCTTGAGGTGGGAAATCAAAACGGAAACCCCGCTCTCCGCGCCAACGGCTATGGCCTCCTTCACCGAACGCAGCACATGATCTCCTTCGCCCCGGATGTGAGAGGCGTAAACACCCTTGTAGGGCGCCATCGCACGCGCCAGCTCCACAAGTTCCGCCTGTTGAGCGTAGGCAGAAGGCACATAGACCAACCCGGAGGTGAACCCCAAATAGCCTGCCTCCATGGCTTGAACGAGGTCGGCCTTCATGCAGGCCATCTCCGCCTCATTGGGCGCTCGATTCACATAACCCATTGCCTTGGCACGCAATGCGCCGTGACCGATGAAAAACGCCACATTCGTCCCGATAGAAGCCTGCTCTGCTGCCGCCATGAACGATGCGGGACTTTGCGCAAGCGCGACCCAACGCTCATATTCTTCAGGAGGAAGGTGCAGCTTTGCCTCCTCAAGATTTCCTTCGCTATATGGAGCCGGTGAGCTGCCGCACTGGCCGGCGATTTGCGTGGTTACACCCTGCTCCAAATAGTTGTAGCTGTTGCTTCCAGTAAAGATGATGGTATCGCTATGTGTGTGGCTGTCGATAAAACCGGGCGCAACCTGTAATCCTTCCGCATTGATAACCCGGCGAGCTTCACCGTCAATCTGCGGTGCAATGCGGGCGATCTTGCCGTCCGCGATAGCCAAATCCGCGTAAAACGGCGTTTCGCCTCTGCCATCCACGATCAGCCCGTTTTTGATCAATATATCATACATGCTGCTAACCTCTTTTCCCGTCACTTTTCATTAGAATATCATTAGAATACATAAGAGCGCAACGGCTTTCCCAACGCTTGTTCACAAACTTCATATAGCTGTGGAATATGCATGCCGCGACCCAGTTTCAATCGTTTCACAGGCACAGCAACCACGGCAACATCCATTTTTTCAGTCAATTGTGCCGAGCAGACCGGTCGCCGCGAAGCGAGATCAATCACGGCAATCAACTCCGGAAAAGTCGCAAGACGAACTCCGCGCGACTCCGCAAGCAGATATTCGTTCATGAACTCGACATCCAACTCATCACTTCCGGCCTGGACAGAAAAACGTCCTACGTCAAAACCGTTGGCAATACGCAGCTCCAGGTGTGTGACGCTGCCCTGCGCCAGTATGCGGCAATCAAGCGCATGCTCAAGCGCCCGCAGAAGCGTGCCCATATCGCGGTCATTATCCCTCCAAAGGAGTCCTATCTCCGCTGCCTGCGTCACCGTCCCAAGTGCCGCGTTTTCCTTATAATAGGCCGCCGTGACGGGATTCCGCAATACCGTAACGAAGCCACCGGCCATCATAGCGGCATTGCGGACGAGCGTGGAGGTGCTCTCTACAGTTCCGATGACAGAGAGGGATGTCTCCTTCATGCCGGCACCGCCTGCACAAGCCTGCACCGCACGGTAATCCGGTATCTGGTCAAGGCCCATGGCTCCCATCAGCCCCGTCGGGTGCGCGCGGCCGTTGCACGCGCCATCCAGCATGGGCAGTCCGGTGATCGCCGCGGTGATCCAGCCATTGGAGATGCTCTGAGCGCCGGGTTCATTCGTGGTCAGCGCGGCGAGTGATCCTGCATGCGCATCACGAAACTTACGGTATACCTGCTCATAATGCTGCCGTTCAATGCAGGAATCCTTTGAAGCAGGAGATCCCACAAGTGAAACCGTCGCGATTTCGTCGTTTTCACTAAGCTCCTCTACGGACACAAAGCGTACAGGGCCAATATCAAGCGCTTCGGCAAGCGTTCTTTCGCCACCTTCGAGCAGCCCTCCGCCGCCTCCGCCGAGAAACCAACCTCCCAGCAATGCATCCATGCCGAACTCTTTTGTCAATTCAAACACTGCTTTTATCTCCTCATTCCATGGATTTGCACCTGTGCATCAACACCATCGCGTATCTTGCGCTAAGTCCGATAAAGGTGCTATACTCAAACAAAATGTAACCTAAGCTCAGTAATGCAAAGGAGTAACGTGCGCGTGACCGTTCGGGATCTACTTCAGTTCTACCCGATGATGTCTTGCCTTTGTGGTAAAGCAGGCATGGATCGGGAGATCAGGTATATTGACATTGTGGAAATACCTGAGGGCCCCTCTTGGGTCGCTCCGGGTGATTTTATCATTACCACCGGTTTTTTCTTTCGTTCCAATGCAGATTTCGAGCGCCTGGTGCGCTGCCTTCTTCTGCATCAGGTTTCTGGCCTGGGCATTAAGTTGGGGAAGTATGTACAGGAACTTCCTGCCATCATTCGCGAACTTGCCGAAGCGCACAGCTTCCCGATTATTTCGATACCGATAGAACTCAGCTACCGGGAAATCCAACAGATTAATAATGGAATGCCCTTCTCACCGCAGCCGGAGGCTCGAGCAACCGAGCATACGGATATGCTACAGTTCTTTCACGAAGCGTTATTCGGCAACTCTATCAGTCGCTTTTCCCTTGAACAGATGGCGCAGAATGCGCGTCTCTCAGAGGACGCTCCATGGCTTGCCGCAGTGGCAGAAGCCAACATGCAAGGGGTGAGTAACCGTATTGCCGTGCGCGCCGCCCAATATGAAAACGAATTTCTGCTGCTTAGCAACGATACGGGTACGCATCTTGTGGCGGCGTTCTCTCCGTGCTGCGATTCACCTTGTTCCAACGATATCGAGCAGTTCCTGCAGCATTTCCGCGATTGCTGCGAGGAGCAGATCTTCGGGATTGGCGAACCAGTTAAAGGGCCTACAAATATCTCAAATTCATACCGCCACGCACTGTTTGCGCTGAAGGTTGGCAAGGCGGTAGCACCAGAAAAAAGAGAGCATTACTATATGGATTACCTTGATTATGCTGCTGTATCCGAAACCGCAAACGACGCTGCGGTGCAACTTTTAACCGATCGATTTCTGCGGCCACTATACGACCATGATGTGTGCAAGCACGCTCAACTGATGGATACTCTGAAAGTGCTTGATCGATGTGGCTATAATATGGCACTTGCGGCACAAGCGCTCTATATCCACCGCAATACGCTTTACGCCAGGGTCAGCACCATCTCGCAGTTGTTGAAAGTCGATCTGCGGGATGTCCCCGTCCAGTACGCGATCCATCTCGCGTTGACAGCGAATTTGTTATCCAGCCTTGGGTTTTAATGGGGTGCATCCAATATGTGCACTGCTTCATGGACGAGTTCTTCCCGCGGGAGAATAATCTTTAGTTTGCTCTCCTGTGAAGCGATATCTCGCGCCTGCAGGGAATACCCAAAGCAATCCATGCAAAGCACACGTGCACCTCGCTCGCTTAGACGCATGGCGGCGGCAACAATCTCGCTGATGCTTCCAAAGGGATCGGCCACTTCAAGCAAAGGGGCTTGTATCCCTGCTGTGAGCCACCAAGAGGCAATCTGCTCACATTGCTCTGCAACGGGAACAAGCACGCCGATGGGAGCGCCCTGCGCCTGAGAAATTGCGCTTTTCCGATGAAGCGAGCCGAGAAAAAGAAGCGGGCGACTATGATGATAGGCTGGGAACACGCCCGTGCATGCCACAATCTGCAAAAGCGTTCCGCTGGCTTCCGCCCGTGTAATACAATCCTGCATTCCCAGGAGCACTGCCGCTTCCGACAATTTTACCAACGCGCCGTTTCGCAAACGCGTAACAAGCATGTTGCCCGTACCCTGGTATCCGAAACGCTCCTCGATTGCGCGTTCGCTTAGTCCGTCGCAAACGCCAAATTCTGTCAATGCTATTTCAGGCGGCAGCAATGCCCTGAAATCATTGCAGATATCCGAGCGCGGCGTCTGCCCAATCGTCAGAACAGCAATGGTTTTCATGGCTATTCCTCCTCTCGTTGACTTTATTCTACATGTTTCTTTAATTAGAAAACAATTGTGCAGTATTACGTTTGTTTGCTCATCCACTGTGCACAGTGCACATGTTAAGACTGCTGATGGCAGGTCATGCTGCACTCTGTATTTCTGCTCTATTTGGGGTTTACATAAATTATTTAGACGAGCTTACACGAGAAGAAAGAGAAATAAGGGATAAGTGAAACACCAGGAATCAAAACCAGCAGGGAGGAGAGCTGCGCTGTGAGCGTTGTCTTTCCGGAGCCGGGGATGCCCTCGATCAGGATCAGTCGCGCCATATGGGTTCTCCTTTCATGCGATGGCTGTTTGCAGGATGATTAGATGATTATATCATTTTTGTGTTTTGCCTGGAGTGTATCATAATAATATATTATTTCTCAACTTGCTGATAAACCTGCTAGGGGGGCTTGGTTTGGATCCGGCGGCATGTACGCCGTATCTGCAAAAGCGCTTGCGGAGCAAGGCTTTCTCTGCAAGGGCGACTGGCCGCGCCACAGGCGCAAGCTGCCCTTGAGAAATTCTCGAACAAGTGGAAGCTCCCACTTGTTCGACAGAAAATAATATATTATTTCCGTGTACTTGCACTCCCTGCGGCAGGCTGATAAAATTGAAGCGGTTCAAAAAAGCCAAAAAGGGGGAACGGCGAATGAAGCGGATCCGGCTCATTGCAACGGGGGGCACGATCGCCTGCATGCCAACAGAACATGGCCTTGCACCGGGATTGGATGCGCATGCTCTGCTGGATTATGCCGGCACAAGCGCTCAGAATGTGGAATGCGTTGACCTTTTCAACATGGACAGTTCCAACATCCAGCCGGAGGAATGGTGCAAGATCGCGGAGAAGGTACTGAAATCCTCCTGGGATTATGACGGCATCGTCATTACCCACGGCACGGACACCATGGCATATACGGCCTCCATGCTCAGCTTCATGCTGCGCGGCATCGGCGTGCCGGTGGTGTTGACAGGCTCACAGTATCCGATCACCTATCCGGATTCCGACGGGCGGAAAAATCTGCAGAACGCGCTGCTTGCGGCAAGGGAACTTCCGGGCGGCGTGTATATCTGCTTCGGCAATGCCATTATCAAGGGCTGCCGCGCCGTGAAAACGCGCACGACTTCGCTCGATGCGTTTGAATCCATCAATTATCCCTATGTCGGCATGGTTGCAAATGGGCGCTGCTACAGCCTTGCCATGCCGGAAAAAAAGCAGGAGCTTTCCTTTTCCGATGCGCTGGACCCGCGTGTGGCGCTCATCAAACTCGTGCCGGGCACGAGCCCTGCGTTGCTTGAGAGCCTCATCTCCTGCGACGTGCGCGGCGTGGTGGTGGAAGCGTTCGGCCTCGGCGGCATGCACAATTTCCGGCGGGATCATACGGAGAGCATCCGAAAGCTTATCGCCGCAGGGATCCCGGTGGTACTCACCTCACAATGCCTCTATGAGGCCAGCACGCCGGATGTTTACGAGGTCAGCGAGCCGCTGCGCAACGCGGGCGTGATCTCCGCCCGGGATATGACGACCGAAGCGGCAGTCACAAAGCTGATGTGGGTGCTTGGGCAGACGGACGACCCGGAGCAGATCCGCGCGCTGATGCGGCAGAACCTCTGCGGCGAGATCATGGAATAAAAATGCGATACTGCATAAGAAAAGGCCGGGATACCGGCCTTTTCAGAGTGTCGAAAAAGTGGCTGAACGCCACTTTTTCGAGTTTATACAGGTTTTGCCTCTCGCATCAGCTCCCGGGCGGCAAAACCTGCAAAGTACGAAAACCTCTGGGTTTTCATCCGTTCTGACGCACATGTCGTCAGAGCCGGATTGAACATAAGGGGCTGCGGCCCCTTATCAACCCTGGGGTTTTTCGACAGACTCGAAAAACCCGGGATACCGGCCTTTTCTGTTTTAAATCAGGCTATCTGCAACGATTTTCACCCAATCCTCGTAAGGAATGGTGGAAGTTCCCGTCTGGAAAAATGTGGCGCGGAGCACGCGGCAGCCTTTTTGAAGCACGATCGTGGGGAAATACTCCATGTAGCCTGCGGCATAGTCCGCATCAAGCGGCGGAAGTTCGTATTCCGTATAGTGCCCTGCACGTTTTGCACCGCGCTGAAATTCATAGGCGATGATGCGTGCAAGCAGCGGGGACGCAGTTTCATAATAATCCACATCCAATCCGCCGCTGAGCACAGCGCCGTCTTGTAGGGCAACGTGGGCATTTTCCCGGTATTCGATCACGGCGGGCGCAAGAAGCCGCGACGCTGCGGTGACCGTGTTGCTGTTGCTGATTTCGCTTTGGCTGTAGTACCCTTCCGGCGCAAAGTCGGCGATGGTCGCAAACGGCAGCGCAGCATTGTATTTCGCAAGGGGGATCTTGTTCGTTCCTCGAATGTCCGCGCTCCATGCGCTGAGGAAGCAGAAGATCAACGCGAGCCATAAGAGCGGATAAAGCAGCTTACCTGCCCGGTAGCCGAACGCGTGGGCGCGCCAATCTTTTCCGTGGTCGAGCGGGTTGCCCTCCGAAAGGGACTTGCTGAGCCGGTGCAAATGCACAACCTTCCGAATGGAGCGCACGAGCGACCATGCGATGACTGCAAAGAGCAGGAACACCAGCGGCGTACCAAGCGCAAACGCTGTGCGCACGATGCCGCTGCGCAGGCTGAGAAGCGGATATGCCAACAGCCAAAACAAAGTCATGGCAAGGTTGCCGGCCTCGCGCTTGCGCACCATGCCGAGTGCGATCGCCTGCACGCGCGGGTCGCTGTTCAGTTCGCGTGCCGCGTCCGAATCCGTGCAATAAATGCGGAACTGCCCGCGTGCGGCGACATAGTGCCAGCCGAAGGAGGCATAAAGTTCCTCGGCTTCCCCGGGCGGGCATGCTTCGGAAAATGCGCTGAGCTGTTTTTCGGAGGCCTCCAACCGGTAGCGAAGCGGCTGTGGCTCCGTTATTTCAAAAATGCCGAATCCTGCGAAGAAGCCATCGCGGGTCAGCACAAATCCCTTTTTTGCCATCTCCGAAAGCCAACTTTCCGTGCCCTCCACGTCATAAGCGGGGCAGGGCGGCAGACGGTATGCATAACGCGGTTCGCCCGCTTTTTGCTCAGGCATGGAACTCACCTCCAAAAACATCGGGTTCGCTTTCTGCGTCCGCTACGCACGCGGCAAGCCGTGCAACTTCTTCGCGATAGGCTTCAAGGCCGCGTTCCGAGAGCCGGTATGTGCGCTTGCGCCCGGATACTTCAATCTCTTCAATGTATTTCTCCCGTTCAAACTTCCCGAGGATGGTATAAAGCGTGGCGGGGCCGATCTGTACTCGCCCGCGCGTTTTCCCATCGATGAATTCCGCAACATTGATGCCGCACATCGGCCCACGGCAGAAAGCCATCAGCACATAGAACATGGACTCCGTGAGCCCGTCCAGCGACTTTTTTGGCATGCGAACCTCCGAAAAAACGCAATATCGTTTCATGATATCGTTTGACGATATTATAGGGTGAAAGATAGAGTATGTCAAGAGAGTATTTACTGAGGGGGATTGTCGTGATCGTATTTATCGTAGTTTCTGTAAAAGCAGTCTTCGTCCCACTTTGCAGGGTTATTATTCATGTAAGCGCATATGGCATCATATCCCTATGCGCTTTCAGCTCTCCAGCCTTTCCCGGAACTGCCGCATGCTCTTGTTCATGCGCTCAAGCATGTCGAGCACGTCCGCGCGCTCGTCGCCGGAAAAATCCTCCAGGAGGGTGGTGAAAAAGACCTCGAAATCGATGTCGCACCAGCGGGCATAATCCTGCCCTTTCTGTGTGAGGGTGATGCGGATGCAGCGGGTGTCCTTTTTGTCCCGCACGCGCTTAACAAAGCCCGTGTTTTCCAGCCGGCGCACGGAAACGCCCACGGAGGCTTTGCTTACGGCAAGCTGTTCCGCAAGCTCGTTCTGCGTCGGCGTGCCGAGTGCGCGCACGGCGAAGAGCAGCTGCGGCTGGCCGGGATAAAGGCCGTATTTGCTCAGCGTGCGCTGCATGCAGAGGTTATAAACGTGCAACAGGGTCTGAAATTCGCGTCCGGCTGCGGTAGTCAGTTCTTCTCGTGTCATTGCTGAAAGGTTCTCCTGTCGGTTTTGCTTTATTATCAGGTGTGCAAAGCGCTTTGTCAACCGCCTTATTATCCGGTTTTTGATGATTTAACAATTGCGGATCGCGTCCGCATATGCTACACTATATTCAAAAATGAAAACGTTTCCAATGAGGAGGGTACCGTGGGAAAAAGCGGTGTATTGATGCATATCAGCTCGCTGCCGTCGCCGTATGGGATTGGCACGATGGGGCGTTCCGCCTACGCGTTTGCGGACTTTGTTGCGGATTCGGAGATGAGCGTCTGGCAGGTGCTGCCTGTTGGGCCGACGGGCTATGGTGATTCGCCCTATCAGGCGTTTTCCACGTTTGCGGGCAACCCGAACCTTGTGGATCTTGGCCTGCTTCTTGAAGAGGGAATTTTGGCTGAGGAGGATCTTGCCGGGCTCGATTTCGGCTCTGACCCTGCGCGCGTGGATTACGGCCGTGTGATCGCAGCTCATGATACCGCGCTGCGCCGGGCCTTTGCGCGGGCGGGCGAGCGCCTCGTTGAAGAAGTGAATGCCTTTGCGGAGAAGAACCTCTGGCTCACGGATTATGCGTTGTTCATGGCGCTCAAGACGCACTTTGGCGGCGTATCCTGGCAGGAGTGGCCGGATGAGGCAATCCGCCTGCGGCAGCCGGAAGCTATGGCCCATTACGGCGCGCTGCTTGCGGGGGAGATCGAATACATCCGTTTTGTGCAGTACCTGTTTTTCAAGCAGTGGAACGCGCTTAAAAAATACGCGAACGGGCGCGGCGTGAAGCTTCTTGGCGATATGCCCATCTATGTCGCGCCGGATTCTTCCGACCTTTGGGCCAACCCGGAGCTGTTCCTTGTGGATGCGGCGCGGAGGCCTGCGGTCGTTGCGGGCGTGCCGCCGGATTATTTTTCCAGGGAAGGGCAGCTTTGGGGCAACCCGCTTTATGATTGGGATGCCATGGAACGGGAAAACTATGCCTGGTGGATCGAACGTCTGCGCGCCATGTGCAGCATGTTCGATATGCTGCGGATCGATCACTTTATCGGCTTTGCCCGGTATTACGCCATCCCCGCGGGTGCAGCGAATGCCCTTTCCGGTGAATATCGGCCCGGCCCGGGCATGAAGCTGTTCCACGCCGTGCGTGCGGCGCTTGGAGAGCTTCCGCTTGTGGCGGAGGACCTTGGCGTCATCACGCCGGAGGTCGAGGCGCTTTTGAAGGAAGCGGGCTTCCCGGGCATGCGCGTGCTGCAATTCGCTTACGGCGGGGATGATACCAACATGCACCTGCCGGAAAATGTCGGAGCGAACATGGTGCTCTATACCGGCACGCACGATAACGATACCGCTGTGGGCTGGTGGGCAAGCGCCGGTGCGGAGGAAAAAGCCTTTGCGCGGCAGAAACTTGGCATGCAGCCGGATGAGAATGACATCGCTGATGCGCTGATCCGCGCGGCATATGGCAGCGCGGCGCTGCTTTGCATCATCCCGATGCAGGATTACCTCGGCCTTGGCACGGAGGCGCGCATGAATGTGCCGGCGACGCTCGGCGGAAACTGGTGTTGGCGGATGCTGCCCGGCGCGGCGGATGCCGCCCTTGCAACGCGGATCGCCCGGCTGAACGAACAATACAGAAGGACAGTACGAAAGGAAGGAAGCATGGATTGTAAAAACATATTGCGGCGCATGGAGGAATCCCTCCAGAGCAACTACCAGATCGAACTGCACGAAGCAAGCACGGTTCAGCTCCATAACGCGCTTTCCGATGCCGTGATGATGGAGATCTCCGGGGACTGGCGGGACAGCCGGCGTGCCCATGAGCGCGTGCGCCGCGCATATTATATCTCTGCAGAATACCTGGTGGGCAGGATGGTGTTCAACAATCTGTATTGCCTCGGCATCCTTTCTGAAGTGCGGGATATGCTCCGCGCGCGCGGAGCGGATCTTGCCGCAATGGAGGATATTGAGGATGCTGCGCTCGGTAACGGCGGCCTCGGGCGGCTTGCAGCCTGCTTCCTCGACAGCGCGGCTACGCACAATATCCCGCTCGATGGCTACGGCCTTCGGTACAAATTCGGTCTCTTCAAGCAGAGCTTTGAAGATGGCTTCCAGGTGGAAAAGGCGGATGACTGGCAGCGGGGCGGCGATCCCTGGAGCCGCAGGCGGGATGACCGGATCGTGACCGTGGAATTTGCGGATGAGAAGGTGCTTGCCGTGCCCTATGACATGCCAGTCATCGGGTACAACACGCGCAACATCGGCACGCTGCGCCTTTGGCAGAGCGAGCCCATCGAAGAATTCGACTTCCGGCTGTTCAGTGAGCAGGAATATGCGCTTGCAGTGCGCGAAAAGAACTCCGTTGAGGATATCACCCGCGTGCTCTATCCGAATGACAGCACCTATGCCGGAAAGCGGTTGCGCCTCAAGCAGCAATATTTCCTCTCGAGCGCTTCCATGCAGGATATCATCCGGCGCTATAAGAAGGTGCGCGGCGCGAACGGGAAGTGCGATTTCTCCGGCTTTGCGGCGCACTGCGCGGTGCAGCTCAACGATACGCACCCGACCGTCTCCATCCCGGAGCTGATCCGCCTCCTGATGCTGGAAGGGCTGGACTTTGACGCGGCGTTCAACATCGCGCGGGACACGTTCTCCTACACAAACCATACCATCATGAGCGAGGCGCTCGAAAAGTGGGAGCTTGAGCTGTTCAACAGCGTCGTGCCCAAGCTCGGCGAAATCATCTGCCGCATCAACGATAAGCTGAATGCGGAACTGCGTGCCGCGGGCGTGGATGAAGCGCGCCGCGCGCGGATGCAGATCGTTGCGGACAACACCATCCACATGGCGCGCCTTGCGGTGTATGTTTCCACCTATGTGAACGGCGTTGCGCGCATCCACACGGACATTCTCAAAAACGATGTGTTTAAGGATTGGTATGCCGTATATCCCCGCCGCTTTCAGAACAAGACGAACGGCATCACGCAGCGCCGCTGGCTCGGCCTCTGCAACCCGGAGCTTACCGGCCTGATCGCCGAGCAGATCGGGGATGGTTTCCTCACCGACCTCAACGAGCTTGGCGCGCTGCGTGAGAAGATCGATGACGACCTGATTGTCCGCTTCAATGACGCCAAGCACCAGAAAAAACGGCAGCTTGCGGCGATCATCAAGGAGCGCGAGGGCGTTGACCTGCCCACGGATTTCGTGTTCGACATTCAGGTGAAGCGCATGCACGAATATAAGCGGCAGCTCCTCAATGCGTTCTCTATTTTGGATATTTACTTCCGGCTCAAGGACGGAACGCTCACGGACTTCACGCCCACGGCGTTCATCTTCGGCGCAAAGGCCGCGCCGGGCTACTGGCGCGCAAAGGGCGTCATCAAGTTCATCAATGAGATCGCAAAACGCATCAATAACGACCCGGACATGCGGGACAAGATGCGCGTGGTGTTCGTGCAGAATTACAACTGCTCCTACGCGGAGCATATCATCCCCGCGGCGGATGTTTCCGAGCAGATCTCGCCTGCCGGCACGGAGGCGAGCGGCACGGGCAACATGAAGTTCATGCTCAACGGCACGGTCACGCTCGGCACCTACGATGGCGCGAACATCGAGATCGTGGAGCAGGCAGGCGCTGACAACAACTATATTTTCGGCGCGCGGGTGGAGGACATTGCCCGCATCCGGAGCACCTACAACCCCAAGGCGATGTACGACAGCGATGCGCGCATCCGCCACGTGGTGGATACGCTGATCGACGGCACGTTCAGCGACGGCAACACCGGCGCGTTCCGGGAGCTGTACAGCTCTCTCCTGTTCGGGGCGAGCTACCATGCTCCGGATCATTACTTCCTGCTGCTGGACTTCCACCCGTATCTTGAGGCCAAGCTGCGCGCCAACCGGGATTACCGGGACAGCATCGCCTTCGGCCGCAAGTGCCTGATGAACACGGCATCCGCCGGCATGTTCTCAAGCGACCGCACGATCAAGCAGTATGCCGAGGAGCTTTGGCACCTGCCGCGCGTGGAACTGTAAACCGACGCTTCAGGAGCCTTCCGCATGATCGGCAGATGCTCGTAAAACAGTGCATCCTCCGCATGGTTATACGGAGGATGCAAAGTATCGAAAAAAGTGGCTGAACGCCACTTTTTTCGATACTCTGAGCCTGCACAAGGCGGGGCTTTGATGCAGTAATTACGGATTACAGTTTGTTGTATTCCTCTGGGATGGGGCAAACATAACTCCTGCCGTCCATGCTGCTGCGGAATTCCTCCCATGCACGCGCTAAGATGGTCTCATCCTCAAAAAGCCGAACGGCCGCAAGAGCGATGGCCTTGCCCGCTTGCACGGTGCCCTTATGGGCAGCGGCGGACTTGCCCTGTGCCACCATCTGCCACGAATGCGCCGGAGTGCCCTGAGCGCAGGTGACATATTCGAACCAACTGACGGGGCAGTTCAAGCTGACATCGCCCACATCGGTGGAACCAGGCGCTGTTTGACGCATGGTTACTGCCGGGAGACAGATGGTGTTGAACTCCGCACTTAACATCTGCTCGGCAACCGCTTTCTGCTCTGCGGGGAGCAACGGCAAAAACATCTTTTTCAGAAGCCCGGAGCTCTCCGTTTTGGTGGGCGTGGTGGCGCGGATAGCATTTGCAAAAGCGAAATCCTTCTCGTCGTATGCGGGGGCACCTACGATATTAAGACACTCGGTCAGGAGTTTGCCCAGAACATTGTTGGGCATATAGTGGGAGCACGCCTTCTTGAAGATGATTTCCACCTCAGTCTCAGTCATCAGCGCTGCCCCTTGGGCAATCTTGTCCACACGCGCCTTAACGGCTGCCGCATCCTCGACCTTTGCACCGCGGATGAGATAGGTGGACTCTGCCTCCGCCTGTACCACGTTGGGCGAAAATCCGCCCGTGTTCAGAATGGCATAATGGAGCATGCATCCGGGGGGAATATGCTCGCGCAGATAATTACTGCCGACATTCATCAGCTCCACCGCATCGAGGG
>JALFDW010000035.1 GCA_022778545.1 bacterium
TACGTTGACTTCTACAATTTTGAGCGTATTTCACTCAAAAACGGTCTCACTCCGGTTGAAATCCGAAGCAAGACCGCGTAATCCTATGAAATTCTACGACAGGCTCTTTTTTTCATGTCTGTTGATCGGGGAACAGCCCAAAATGAGGCGGCGCCTTTTTTTGCTTTATTGGTCGCTCCGGCTCATACCCATGTTGGCGGAAGCCATTTTCTTCATTGGTTTCGCCAGGAACACGCACACCAGGATCGTTATGATGTCTGCTGCCGGCTGCGAAAGATAGATCCCCGTCACGCCCATAAGCTTTGGAAGCACCAGAATGAACGGCACATAGAACAGCCCCTGGCGGATGAGGGAAAGGAATATGCCCATCTTCGACGAACCGATTGTCTGGAAGGTAATTGTCATCATATAACACAGCCCGAACGCCGGATAAATGGCCACCTGGGAAATGAGCAGCCACCGCCCAAACTCCACCACAGCCGGATTTTGATTGAACAGGAGGATCAGCGGCTTTGCAAGGGCAATATACACGCCCGCTACAAGCACCGTCAGCAAAAGCGCACCCTTCAGCGCAAACCGCACGGATTCATGGAACCGGTCTTCATTTTTTGCGCCGAACGCATATGAAGCCACAGGCTGATATCCCTGCATAAAGCCCATCACGACATAGCAGCCGATCAGGATCAGCCGCTGTACAACGCCGTACGCCGCAATGATCAGGTCGGAATCCGGCAGAGGCTTTGCCGCAATGTTGGTTAGCGAAGTCGCTACGGCAAGGCAGATCTGAATGATCGCCGTGGGGATGCCAATGGAGACAACAGCCCATAGGAATTTGCCCGACAATTTGAAATACCTGGGGTTGACCTTGATGATGGAACGGCCGCCGAGGTAGAACCACATCAATATGACAAACGTAACGCATTGGGAGATCGTCGTGGCAAGCGATGCGCCCTCAACACCCATATTAAAGCCCCATGAGAACATGAACACCGGGTCGAGCACTACGTTGAGCGTTGCCCCCACGATGACTGCAATGGAGGAGATCTTGACGGAGGATTCCGCACGCGCCGCACAGTTCAGGCTCTGGGCCGGCAAATTGAACAGCGCCGCGATAAACATCCAGAACGCATAATCCTTTGCCTGTGGGAGCACGCTGTCCGATGCGCCGAACGCGCGCAGCAGAGGCTTGATAAACAGGATGCCGAGCACGCAAAGCCCGATGCCGACAGCTATGGAGAAGCCGAGGATCGTGGTGACGGTTCGGTTGGCTCCCTCCTTATCCTGTGCACCGAGCTGACGGCCCGCAAGCACGGCAGCACCCGCAGCAAAGATGTTCTCGATAGATACCATGATCAGCAGCAGCGGCAGCGTAACGCCGACTGCGGCCAATGCAGTATCGCTGTGGAGCATGCCGATGCAGGCCGTATCCACAATGTTGTAAACCGCTTTTGCGAGCAGGGCAAGCGTTGCGGGAATCGCAAGCCTGGTGATCGCCTTCGCGGGTTTCATCGTTGCAAGCAGAGACTCTTTTTCCAGATTCTTATTGTTTTCCATCTTTCTCACCCAACACCCCGTGCAGCAGAATGTCAAGCTGCCGATGGCACCTTTCTTCATGTTCTTTCAGTGCTGTTTCCAAAGGGCATTTTCCGCCAAAGGAAGCTTTGAACCGCAGGTTGAAGAAGTCCATATATATTCTGAAATCCTCAACGATCGCGGTGACGGAGAGCCCCTCCCGCAGAGGCCTGCTGTTCAGAAGTTCGGTCAGCACTGAAATATTCAGCGCGTCAAACTCCCTGCGGCACTCCGCAATTTCCGCGGAAAGCGCTGCCGGAGGGTTGAACGCTGCGTCCGCAAAAATGCCGAGGTACAGCGGGTTATCTGCAAAAAAGCGGAGCCTTGTGTCAAAATACGCCTGCAGCCTTTGCTCCACCGTACCGGAAAGCTGCTTTGCCGTTTCCTGCAAATATGCGGTTACTGCACTGAAGCATTTCTCTGCACAAAGGAGATAAAGCGCATCTTTATCCTTAAAATAGTGGTAGATAATGCCTTTGGAGATCCCATATTCCTGGCAGACGGTGTTCAGCGATGCGCTTTCATAGCCTTTTTCCGAAAACTCCCGCATTGCCGCATCCAGAATGCGCTGCCGGGACAGCGCGTTTTTTTCCTCCCGCTTCATTTCATCACCTCACAAAAACAGACCGCACAGTCTGTGATTGAATTGTACTACAAACAGACCATGCGGTCAATATTCTGTTTATGCGGTGTTTCCATCCGCCGGCAATCAGGCAGCAAATAAAAATCGCCCCTTCTCACAACGAGCCGAGGCGATAGTTTGCATTTGCATTCCGCGCTTTTTCAGGCCTTCTGCTTTGCGCCCATCAGGTAAAGGACCGGCAGCACGATCGCAACGATATTGTCCCACGTCAGCTTCAGGCCGTCAAATATGAAGCCAAGCACGGCAAGCACCAGCAGGATCATGCCCAGCGCACGGCATTGCGGCAGCTTATTCTGCAGCCCCTTAATGCCCGCGACGAACTCCAATATCCCACCCAGGCAGCCGATGATGACGGCAATAGCGGCAACTACGCCCACACCCGGCGCGCCTGCGGCTGCGATCAGGCCGCCGCCCAGGATGCCGATTACGGCAGTGAGTACGGAAAATACACCAAAGATAAGAAACAGGACGCTGACCACCTTCAGCAGCGTGCGTTTTGAGCCTGCCATCGCAAACACTCCTTTCAAAGCCGAGGCAATACACAATATTTCGTATAGCGATAGCATGGCCGCTACTTGGACATTCCATGCAGAGCGCCGCTCTCAAAACGTTGTTTGAGAGCGGCGCAATCGTTTGCCGTGCGCTTATTCCTTCTGCGCCAGCATATCCTTTGTTTTCATGAGGCGGGTCAGGTTCCCGCGCTCGTTTTCATCAAGCTTCATCTTGATGGTGCGGATGGCCTCGTCGAACTGCGGGATCATCACGTATTCCAGCGCATTGACGCGCCGGCGCGTCTTTTCGATCTCGTCCGCAAGGCGGTTGCAGGTCTTTTCCACCTCCGCAAGCTCAATGAGCAGCGGCAAAAGCTCCGCAAAGGCCTGTACGGCCGCGTCAAGCTCCGCACTCGTGCCTACGATGCCATAAGGAAGCTCCACATTGCCCACCGAAGCAAGCTCCAGCTTTGGAACCACAACGGACAGCACATGCTGCGCTGAAACCTTGATCTCCGCAGGGCGGGCAGGGTAACAGAGCGCTTCCTCCACGGCCTCCGCGCTCATGGACGCGCGCGCCAACACAAAGCCCTGCATGGCGGCGGCAAGCTTCCCTTCCACCTCCTCGCGCAGCGCGCGGTTGCGTTTGACGTACACGATGAAGCGGCGTACCATTTCATCCCGCTTATCCTTCATCAGCTTGTGCCCGCGCGCAGCGACTTTCCGCTTCTTTTTGAGGTTGGAAAGCTCCATGCGGGTGGGCTTCACATTCAAAGCTGCCATAGTTCCTCCAGTTCCGCCGCGTCATGCGGCATTGGGTTCATCCGGGTCACGCTTCCTCGGTATCCGCCTTGGGCAGATACTTGTCAAGGTACTCGTCGCGGATACGTTTGAGCTCCGCGCGCGGCAGGATGGAAAGCAGCTTCCAGCCGATATCCAGCGTTTCCTCGATGGAACGGTTCGTATAGTATCCCTGGGACACATATTCCGCCTCAAACGCATCCGCAAACTTCGCGTAGAGCTTATCCGTGTCGGAAAGCGCGGCGTCGCCCAGGATGACGGCGAGCTCCTTCGCGTCCTTGCCGCGGGAATAGGCGGCAAAGAGCTGGTTCATCGTGTCGGCATGATCCTCGCGCGTCTTACCCTTTCCGATGCCCTTATCCTTCAGACGGGACAGGGACGGCAGAACGTTGATCGGCGGCGTGATGCCCTTGCGGTGCAGTTCGCGGGAAAGGATGATCTGCCCCTCGGTGATGTAACCGGTCAGGTCCGGAATCGGGTGGGTGATGTCATCCTCCGGCATGGAGAGGATCGGGATCATCGTGATGGAACCGCTGTTGTCCCGGATGCGGCCCGCGCGCTCATACATCGTCGCAAGGTCGGTGTAGAGGTAGCCGGGGTAACCGCGGCGGCCGGGAACTTCCTTGCGCGCGGCGGAAACCTCGCGCAGCGCCTCAGCGTAGTTGGTGATGTCCGTGATGATGACGAGCACGTGCATGCCAAGGTCATAGGCAAGGTACTCCGCGGCGGTGATCGCCATGCGCGGCGTTGCGATACGCTCGATGGCCGGGTCGTTTGCAAGGTTCACGAACGTGACCGTGCGGTCGATCGCGCCGGTGGCACGGAAATCGCTGATGAAGAAGTCCGCTTCTTCAAACGTGATGCCGACCGCGGCGAACACGACGGCGAAGCTTTCATCCTTGCCGCGCACGCGCGCCTGGCGGGCGATCTGCGCCGCAAGCTGGGCATGCGGCAGGCCGGAGCCGGAGAACACGGGCAGCTTCTGGCCGCGCACGAGCGTGTTCAGGCCGTCGATAGCCGAAATGCCCGTCTGAATGAACTCGGAGGGGTAGTCGCGCGCAGCGGGGTTCATCGGGTTGCCGTTGATGTCGAGCCGCTTCTCCGGAATCAGCGCGGGGCCGCCGTCCTTCGGGCGTCCCATGCCGTCAAACACGCGGCCGAGCATGTCGGGCGCTACAGCCAGCTCGATGGAGCGGCCAAGGAAGCGTGCCTTGGAATCGGAGATCCGAAGCCCCTGCGAACCCTCAAAGAGCTGCAGAAGCGCGCGGTCGCCATTGACCTCCAGCACGCGGCCGTGGCGGATCTCACCGTTCTTCTGCTCGATCTCCACCAGCTCATCGTACTTGACGCCTTCCACATGCTCCACCATCATCAGCGGGCCTGCAACTTCCTGAATCGTGCGGTATTCCTTACGCATCCTCGTTTCCTCCTTCGATCAGCGTGCGGATCTCGGCATTGAGCTCCTCCATGGCCGCCGCATAACGCGCCTCGCACTCGGCTTCCGGCACATACTTGAAGCGGCCGATCGCCTCGCGGACGGGCAGCGCGGCAAGCTTTGCGAACGATGCGTCCGCCTCAAGCGCTTCAACGCCCTTGTTGTAATAAGTAAGGATCAGCTTGAGCAGCATCTGCTGCTTCTTCGGCGAGGTATAGGTATCCACTTCATGGAACGCGTTCTGGTGGAGATAGTCCTCGCGGATGGAGCGGGCAGCCTCAAGGGTGAGCCTGTCGCGGAAGGACAGCGCATCGATACCAACAAGGCGCACGATCTCTTCAAGTTCGCTCTCCTCCTGCAGAAGGTTCATCGTCTCCTGCACCATTTCGGCCCAATCCTCGCTCACGTTCTCGTTGAACCAGCCTTCAAGCCTGTCGAGATACAGCGAATAGCTCTGCAGCCAGTCGATCGCCGGGAAATGGCGCGCATAGGCGAGCTTGCTCGAAAGGCCCCAGAACACCTTCACGGTGCGCAGCGTTGCCTGCGAAACAGGCTCGGAAATATCGCCGCCCGGAGGGGAGACGGCGCCGATGGCCGTGACCGCACCGGTGCGCCCTTCGGAGCCAAGCGCCACAACGACGCCCGCGCGCTCGTAGAACTCTGCAAGGCGGCTGCCCAGATATGCCGGGTAGCCTTCTTCACCGGGCATTTCCTCGAGGCGGCCGGACATTTCGCGCAGCGCCTCCGCCCAGCGGGAGGTGGAGTCCGCCATGATGGCGACCTTGTAGCCCATGTCACGGAAGTATTCCGCAATGGTGATGCCGGTGTAAATGGAAGCCTCACGCGCCGCAACGGGCATGTCGGAGGTGTTGGCAATGAGCACCGTGCGCTTCATCAGCGAGAGGCCGGTGCGCGGGTCGCGGAGCTCCGGGAATTCCATGAGAACGTCCGTCATCTCGTTGCCGCGTTCGCCGCAGCCGACGTAAACGATGATGTCCGCATCCGCCCACTTGGCGAGCTGGTGCTGCACGACCGTCTTGCCGCTGCCAAATGGGCCGGGAACCGCTGCCACGCCGCCCTTGGCGACGGGGAAGAGCGTATCGATGACGCGCTGGCCGGTGATCATCGGCTCAGTCGGCGCAAGCTTTTGCTGATAGGGACGGCCGCGGCGGACAGGCCACTTCTGCAGCATGGGCACTTCCACCTCGCCGTTTTCGCCCGCGATGCGGGCAATGGGCGTCACGATGTTCGCTTCGCCCTCGAAGATCCACGTCAGCTTGCCGGAAATGCCATAGGGCACCATCACGCGGTGCTCGACGGCCTCGGTCTCCTGCACGGTGCCGAGGATGTCGCCGGGAACGAGCTCGTCCCCGACCTTTGCCACGGGTTTGAACGCCCAAAGGCGCTCATGGTCAAGCGCATCCACAACGATGCCGCGGGTGATGCGGTCGCCCGCCTGCTGGCGGATGACGTTCAGCGGGCGCTGGATGCCGTCGTAAATGGATTCGATGAGGCCCGGCGCAAGCTCCACGGAAAGCGGCGCGCCGGTGGATTCCACGGGCTCGCCGGGGCCGATGCCGCCGGTCTCTTCATAAACCTGGATGGACGCGCGGTCGCCGCGCAGCTCGATGACCTCGCCGATGAGCTTCTTCTCTGAAACGCGCACCACGTCGTACATCTGCACATCCGCCATGCCGTTTGCGACGATCAGGGGGCCGGAGACCTTAACGATCGTACCTTTCTCTGCCATATTACTCCTCCGAAAATAGAATGTCCGCGCCGATCGCCTTCTCGACATTGGACTTGATCTGTGCCATCGCAACGCCCGAGCTCCCCTTGGAATCCGGGATCGGGATGATGGCCGGGAACGATTCATAGCGGTATTTGGAAACCGCCTCGCCGCATGCGGCATAGACGGGCTCGGTGAGGAAGATCACCTTGCAGCCCTCCCGCGCCAGGCGGTGAATGAGCTTTGAAGCCTTGTCCGCGTCCGTTTCATCGAACACGGCAAGCCCCGCAGCCTTTGCAAGAAGCACGCTGTCGCGATCGCCGATCATGGCGATCTCAGCCTGTTTATTCGCCATAAAGCACGCGCATCCTTTCTGTGATGATGGATTCGGGCAGGCCGTTACGCTTTGCCGTCAGAATGAGCCGGATGCAGCGCGCCTCCTGCTCGCGGGCAAGGAGATACCCCACAATGGGGGCAACGGTATCCTGATCGAACCGGCCTTGTTCCGCCAGGCGGATGAGATAATTGTCCCGCGCGCGTTCCACAGCCTGAGGGCCGCTCTGCTGTGCCGCTTCCACGGCACGGCGCAGCACCTCGCCCGCAGGGCCCTGCTCCAGAGCCTTGCCGAGTTGATCCGCAGGCAGGGAAGCCGCCTTCAGGAACGTTTTCTCCGGGATATTGCCCGCCGGCATGAGCGCCGCAGCAAGCCGCTCCTCGGAGGCTCCCATCGCGCCGAGGCGCAGGAGCGCAAGCGCGTTCTCGAAATCGGCCTTCGCCTTAAAATACGCAACGGCAAACGCGTTTTTGCTCGCGTAGCCCATGCGGAAATACGCGCCGTCCAACGCCGCGCTCACGCGCACAGGGTCTGCCGCCTCGTGGGAAAACGCTTCATCAAGCCCGCGGAGCGCTTCCGCAAGCGGAGCCGGAAGGGCTTCATAATCCGCCTCGCGCACCATGCGCGCAAGCGCAGCCGGATCGAACGCACCGCCCTGCATCAGAGCCGGGCCGGCATCGCCGCCGCCCAGAAGGCGCAGCTTGTAGAGTGCCTTCAGGTTGTGTACATCCGCCTGCATCAGGAAAAGCTCCGTCAGCGCAGGCTCCGGCGAAACCTCCCGCACGAGCGCATAGGTACGCGCAAGCTCGGCCGCGATGAGCGCTTCCACATCCGCGGTGCCTTCGCCGGCAGCAGCGCCGCCATAGCCCGCGCCCGTAAGCACCTGCATCGCTTCCTCCGCCGTGCCCGCGATCATACGCGCCATGCGTTCGCGCCCAATGAGCCCGTTCTCGTGGCAGCGGATGCGCGCAACCGCATAGAGTGCGTTATCTTGTGCCATGTTTCACCCTACTTTCCGGGCGAATCAGCCAAACAGCCGCTTCGCCACGCCACCTTCGAGCCTGTCGCGCGCTTCGCGCAGCATCGCCTCAAAGGAGCAGTCCTTTTCATATCCGCGGCCGACGAGCGTAAACCCGCCCGCAATGGATTCGTCCACAGCGCCGAGCGTGAGCGCAGCGCGGCCGTTTTCAGCCAGCTTCGCGTTCACCTTCTGCAGCACGGCCTTCATGCCCGCTTCGTCCGCCTTTGCGGGGCAAAGCGTTTCGCCGCCGTCCGCCTCTGCCGCCGCCATCGAAAGCAGCAGCGCTGCACGCGCTTCGCCCTCCATGGCGCAAAGCTCCTTGAGCGCGGCCGCAAACGCCTCGTCCAGCACCATCCGGCGGGACGCAAGCGCCTGTTTGCGCGCTTCGAGCTGCGCGGCAGTCTCGGCGTGCTCAATGGCCTCATCATGCGCAGCTTTTGCGCGGGCCGAAGCCTCGGCCGCGATCGCCGCAGCCTCCTGCCCGGCACGCGCGTGGATCTCCTCCGCCTGCGCTGAAGCCTGCGCTCCGATTTTCGCGGCCTCGCCGCGCGCATCATCCAGAATGCGCGCGAGCAGCTTATCCGCGTTGTTGATCCCGTTTGCCATCAGCTGCCTCCCGCATTACGCGAACAGCACGAGGAACACGGAGATGATCAGCGAAAGCAGAGCGTACGTTTCCACCATGAGGGTGAACATCATCGCGTTACCGAAGCCATCCGGACGCTTTGCCAGCATGTGGATGCCGCTGACCGCGACCTTGGACTGGTGCAGCGCGGAAAGAAGACCGCCAAACGCGATGGGCAGGCTCGCCGCAAAGTAGGAAAGACCCTTTTCAAGCGTAAGCGCGGAGGTGTCGCCGCCGAGCACGCCGGAGAAGATGAGGATCAGGATCGCCACAGCGAAGCCGTAGATGCCCTGGGAACCCGGGAGCAGCTGGAGAACCATGCAGTTACCGAAGCGATCGGGCTGCTCGGCAACAACGCCCGCAGCCGCCTGGCCGGCTTTTCCGACGCCGATGGCCGAGCCGATGCCCGCGAGGACCGCGGCGAACGCGACGCCAAGCATGGTGAAGATGATGCCCCAATCGTTCGGGGTAAGGGACGCGAAGATGCTCTGAGATTCGGTTGGCATAGTTAAATTCCTCCTGAATTTAATTGTAAATCATTTTGTTATGTGCAGGATCCGGGATTCGGATCACTTGTCACGCAGGATCACGTTGCGCGTGTTGAAACGAAGAGGCTTGAATTCATGCCCGTCCGCCTCATAGAACTTGCCGAAGAATTCGATGAACTGGAGCCTCGCGCAGTGCGCATAGGCGCCAAGCGTATTGATGAACAGGCTGAACACATGGAGCACAAGGAGAACCGCGCCCGCAAGGATGCAGCCGAGGATCGCGCCGACGACGCCGAGGCCGCCGAACGCATCGTACACCATGCCGCCGATGAGGTTGAACACCATGCCCATCGCGCCGGAAACGAGGCCGAGTGCAAAGATACGCACATAGGACAGGATGTCCGAAAGGTAGCCGGTGATGTTATACAACGCGCCAAGGCCGGAGCCGATGCGCATGAAGGGGTTCTTTTTGGAACGACCGGAGAACAGCAACAGCATGCCGCCGCCAAGCGCCGTGAGCACGATGGCCACCGTTTTAAGCGCCGGCACTGCGAAGAGCAGGATGAGCCCCGTGAGCAGCAGGATCCAGGAAAGCTGATCGAAGATCGCGCTTTGCGGATCGCCGTCGCGGAAGCACATGTACATCTTCACGATGATGCCGGTGAACATGTGCACAAGGCCGAGCCCGCAGCTTAAGAGCATCATGGGCATAACGTCCACCATCGGGTCAAACAGAAGCGGGAAGATGTCCGTGTGGAAGATGTCGTTCCAGGCCAGGCCGAAGAATGTGCCGATGAACGGGCCGCAGATGAGCGCCGAAAGCCCGCCGAAGGTGATGACCCGCGCAAGCTTTGCCATGCCGCCCTGCGGTTTCATGAATTTTGAGAACAGAAGCCCGCCGATGAACAGCGCAAGGCCGTACCCGGAATCGGAAAGCATCATGCCGAAGAACAGGAAATAGAACGGCGCCATCACCGCCGTTGCGTCCACGCCGCGGTAAGAGGGATAGGCATACATCGTGACGATGGATTCAAACGGTTCGATGAGCTTTTTGTTCTTCATCGCGGAAGGCGGCGTTTCCTCCTCGAGCGGATCGCGCGTTTCAAAGCTGAACACCTCCGCCGCGCCGGCAACGGCATTCTGCGCCTTCTCTTCTTCATCCGCGCGCACCCAGCCTTCCAGAATGAAGGCCGCGTTGGTCTTTTCCACGGCAGCCATGGAAAGCGCACGGTCGCGCTCGATCGTCGCGGCATCAAGCCCTTCAAGAAGCAGGCTGCGCCGTTTTGCAACCGCTTCAAGCGCGGCTACGGTCTCCGCCTCCTGCTCGCGCAGGGAAGCGATCTCCGCCTGGCGTGCGCGGATGTTTTCAAGCGGCGTACCCGTAATGGCCGGGAAGGTGAATTCCGCAAAGTCCAGCTCCTTGAGCACGCGCTGCATCTCCTCCGCTTCGGAAGCGGAAGCAGCCACAAGCACCGCAGCTTCCCGCGCGCCGGGGAACGCCTCCACGGCAAAGCCGGCTTCCTCCAGCTGTTCCACTGCGCCAAGGGGCAGGAAGCCCACAGCGTAGCGCACGTTGCGCGTCGCATGGATCATTTCGATGGGCGCGTCAAACTGCCGCCACGGCAGCAGCGTTTCGATCATGCTCTCGTTTCTGTCGATCTCCGCACGCACGGCGGCAAGCGCCTTGTCCAGCTCTTCCGTGCGCTCGAGTAGCTCCGCCGCCTCCGGCACGGAAGCGAACAGCTCCTCCGCGCTCATCTCGGGTTTCGGGCCCATGGGCGGCTTTTCGCCGTACCGCTTCAGCAGCTGCGCCGCGCTTTCAAGGCGCTGTACCTCCGCAAGGAGATGCTCGTCCACTGCTTTTTCGTCCGTAACGTCCGCGCGGGAGATCACCTCGACTGTTCCGGCGCGCTGCAGCGCACGCAGGATGGCTTCCTCATCCGCCTTGAGCGCGACAAGGGTGAGCCGTTTCATTGGTACGATCATTTTGTTACCTCGCTGAGAATATATGCCGCCGCATCCGGAATGCGCGCTCTTGCCGCCTCGCTTGAAGCTTCCGCGGCCGCCTCGCCTTCCGCGCGGATGCGCTGCATGCGTGCCTCGCCCTCCTGCCGGTCAGCCTCGGCGCCTGCACGCAGCATTTCCCGGGCGTTCTCCCGGGCGGCTGCCACGATTTCGCCGGCTTCCCGCTCCGCTTCCGCCACCGCCGTGCGCGCGTTTTCCGTCGCCTCCCGCACGATCTTCGCGGCTTCCGCCTCCGTTGCAGCTACCCTTTCGATCATGGATGCCAAACTGCAACACCTCCTCCCAATCAAATTAGTTAGATTTAATCAGATGCGCATAAAATGCACTTATCCCTCCGCCTGGCGCATGCGTCATACGATGGGTTTTTCCAAAAAACCAAAAGTCTCCGATTATCAGTATTATATCCTCTTTATCCCAAAAAAGGCAAGGTTTTATGCCTATTTTTCTGTGTTTTTATTTTATCGGCTTTGTGAAATAAGTATGCTGTTTGTTCAAAAAAAAGCAGGGGGGAAGCCCGAAAAGCTCCTCCCTGCTTTTTACCGGTTTCTGCAAACTTATGCAATGGTTTTATTTTGTTCCGAACAGGCGGTCGCCCGCATCGCCGAGGCCGGGGACGATATAGCCGTGATCGTTGAGATATTCGTCCACATGCGCGACATAAATGTCAACGTCCGGGTGCGCCTCCTGAACGGCTTTCACACCCTCCGGCGCCGCGATCAGGCACACGAGCTTCACACGCTTGCAGCCGGCACGCTTTACAACGTTGATGCCTTCCACCGCAGAGCCGCCCGTTGCGAGCATCGGGTCAACGACGATGATGTCGCGCTCGCTTACATCCGGCGGGAGCTTGCTGTAATAGTCCACCGGGTTGAGCGTCTGCGGATCGCGGTAAAGGCCGATATGGCCCACTTTTGCCGCCGGGATGAGGCTCAGCATACCATCCACCATGCCAAGGCCTGCGCGCAGGATCGGCACGATGCCAAGCTTGCGGCCCGCGAGGGTATAGGTCTTCGCCATGGCGACCGGCGTTTCCACCATGGTCTCCTCAAGCGGAAGGTCACGCGTCGCTTCGTAGGTCAAAAGCATTGCGATCTCCTCCACAAGCTCCCGGAATTCCTTGGAACCCGTATTCTTGTCCCGCAGATGGGAGAGCTTGTGCTGCACGAGCGGGTGGTCGATCACCGTCAGTTTACTCATAAAAAACTCCTTTCGTATTTACAGCGCGGAATACACGCCTGGTTTTACAGGATAAAATATAATAGGAACATAAAAAATGAGGCTCACGCCTCATATTTTTCGATCTTGCCAATACGGCCGATATGACGGGTGCCCTTGGAGAACTCCGTCGTGAGCCAGGTGGAAACGATCGCCTTTGCAAGCTCCGTGCCGACAATGCGGCCGCCGAGCGCCAGCATGTTGGAATCGTTGTGCTCACGGGTGAGGCGCGCCATGGTCTCATCCGTACAGAGCGCGCAGCGGATGCCGCGCACCTTGTTTGCGCAGATGGAAACGCCGATACCCGTGCCGCATACGACGATGCCGCGCGCAAACCGGCCGTCCGCCACAGCCTCCGCAACGGGGAAAGCGATATCCGGATAATCCACGCTCTTTTCATCCGGGCAGCCGAAATCCGTCACCTCAAAGCCGAGCTTTTCAATGACGGGGATCAATTCCATTTTGAGCGCATAGCCGCCGTGATCCGAGCCGATCGCGATCTTCATTCTGTTTCTCCTTTTCCGTTCCGGTTCATTCCGAGATCATATGGAACCCGGCCGCCCGCAGCAGGCGGTTCATGTAGGCAAGCCCCTCCCCCTGCTCCGGCAGCGCCTCGGCAAGGATGGTGTCCACATCGTCCGAATGCGCGCGCAGCTGCGCAAAGAGGTTCGCGCAGAGGGTCGCCGGTTGTTTCCTGTCGCCTATTATAACACATTGTCGGCCGCTGTAAAGCGCCCGCGTCTGCTCCGTGGCGAAAATAATGCAGCGTTCGCCCCGCTCCGTGCGCGCGTCATATTCCCGGGCAATGCGGGCGGCGGCCTGCTTTGGCGCGCCCTCTGCCACGAGCACCTCCGCATCCGGCGCGTAATGGCGGTATTTCATGCCGGGAGAAGCCGCAGTCTCCCCCTCCTTGAGCGGGGCCAGGATGGATGGCGCAAGCGCGACCGCGCCGATCACCGCCTCAAGCATCTCCTTTGTGACCGCACCCGGGCGCAGGATGGTGGGTTCGCCCACGAGCGAAAGCACCGTGGATTCCACGCCGAAGCGGCACGGGCCACCGTCGATGATAAGGTCGATCTTTCCCTCCATATCCTGCCGCACATGCTCCGCCGTGGTGGGGCTCGGCTTGCCGGAGGTGTTTGCGCTCGGTGCCGCCACGGGCACACCGGCTGCGCGGATGAGCGCGAGCGCCGTTTTGTTGTCCGGCATGCGGACGGCGACGGTCTCGAGCCCTGCCGTGACCTCATCCGGCACGGCGGAGGAACGGTTGAAGATGAGCGTGAGCGGCCCCGGCCAGAACGCATCCATCAGCGTGCGCGCGGCATCCGGGATACGCGTCCAAAGCTGTTTCACATCGTTTTTCTTCGCGACATGCAGGATGAGCGGGTTGTCCCCCGGCCTGCCCTTGGCTTCAAAGATGCGGCGGACAGCCGCGCCGTCAAGCCCGTTCGCACCGAGGCCGTAAACGGTCTCCGTGGGGAAAGCTACAAGGCCCCCCGCCCGCAGGATGCTCCCGCCAAGGCGCGTGCCGTTTTCCTTTTGCGTTACTGCGTTTGCAAATTGCGTCTGCATGGTTTCCCTTCTTTCCTTCATTCCCATTCACAGCAATTGCTTTTTAAGAACCGACAACTGTCCATTGTCAATTGTCCATTGTCCATTATCGATTACGAACCGCTTTCCCCCGAAAGCTGCGCCGTGCGCTCGGCGAGGATCAGCGCGTCGATCAGCTCATCCATGTCGCCGTCCATAAACGCTTCAAGCTTATAAAGCGTAAGGCCGATGCGGTGATCGGTCACGCGGTTCTGCGGGAAGTTATAGGTGCGGATACGCTCGCTGCGGTCGCCTGAGCCCACCTGGCTCCTGCGGTTCGTGGCCTCGGCCTCCGCCGCCTCGTTCTGGTAAAGCTCGAGCAGGCGGCTTTTCAGCACGCGCATCGCCTTGTCCTTGTTTTTATGCTGGCTGCGCTCATCCTGACACTGCACTACAAGCCCCGTGGGCAGGTGCGTGATGCGGATAGCGCTTTCCGTCTTGTTCACATGCTGTCCGCCCGCGCCGCCGCTGCGGTAAGTGTCGATCTGAAGGTCGTTCGGGTTGATCTCCACCTCCACGTCATCCGCCTCCGGCAGAACGGCGACCGTTGCCGCGCTCGTGTGGATGCGCCCCTGCGATTCCGTTTCCGGCACACGCTGCACCCGGTGTACGCCGCTTTCAAACTTCATGCGCGAATACGCCCCGCGCCCGGAAAGCGAGAGTACGACCTCCTTCACGCCACCCATCTCCGTCATGTTCTCGCTCAGGAACTCAGCCTTGAAGCCGTGGCGTTCCGCATAGCGCTGATACATTCTGAGAAGGTCTGCGCCGAAGAGCGCCGCCTCATCCCCGCCCGTGCCTGCGCGGATCTCGATGATAACGTTGCGTTCGTCGTTCGGGTCGCGCGGGAGCAGCATGAATTTCAGCTCCTCCGTGAGCTTCTCCTGCGCTTCCTCGAGTCCGGCAAGCTCCGCGTGGATCAGCTCGCGCATCTCCGCGTCGTGCTGCTCGGAGAGCATCGCGCGGCAATCCGCAAGCTCCTGCACGATGGCGGTATAGCGGTCATATGCCGCAACGATCTCCGAAAGCTGCGCGTGTTCCCGCGCAAGTTCCCGATATCGTTTCTGGTCGTTCATCGTTTCCGGCTGTGCCAGCAGCGTAGAAAGCTCCTCGTACCGGTTTTTCAGGCTTTTGAGCTTATTGAGCATATTCGCCGCTCCATTCGATCAGATTTGCTTGTTCCGTCCCCACAATGTCCATAACATGCTCGAAGCATGCATCCATTTTCCTGAGCGCACTCTCATCCGGCGGCATGGCCGTAATCGACAGCGCCGCGTCCCCATAGCAGGGCACGGTCTGATGCAGTGTCCTGCCATCCTCGAGCTTCTGTTTGAGACAAAGCACGGGCAGGTATTCCACCGCCGTGCAGGATACCGCGCCATTCGCGCCGCGCAGAAGGCAAAGGCGCGCGAACATGCCGTATTCCGTGTCCGGCTTGGACATGTTGGAAAGGAAGTTTCCCAACGAATAAACGATGGGCGCGCGCACGGTTTTCCCGTCCCGCTCCGTTTCGATCCATTCGATGGGCTGCACTACATGCGGGTGCGAGCCGATGACCGCATCCGCCCCGGCATCCACGAGCCATTGCGCCGTCTTTTCCTGGCGGCTGCTCTCCACAGCCTCAAACTCGCTGCCCCAGTGCACAAACGCTATTATAAACTCCGCGCCCGCTTCCCTGCAAGATACGATCTCGCGTTGGAGCGCTTCCTCCCGGGAAAGGCGCGAAACGGCAAAGCTCCGGCTTTCCGAAGGGATCAGCCCGTCGTTGCTGTTCACGCTCTCTGTCGCACAGACGATGCCGATGTGGATGCCGTTTGCCGTAAGGATGCGCGGCGTAAAGCGATCCTCCTCGGAAAGATAGCAGCCGCCCTGCAAAAGCCCCGCCGCGCGCAGCGTTTCCGCCGTGCGGAGCAGACCCGCATAGCCCCGGTCCAGGCAGTGGTTGTTCGCCGTGGATGCGAAGTCCACCCCCGCCTCCACAAGGTCCTGCGCCAGCGCATCCGGCGCGTTGAAGGCCTGGAAGGGCTGCTTGGGCGTCGGGTCGGCCTCCGTGGCCGGCGGCGCAGTCGGCCGGGGCTCGGAATAGCCCGCTTCCGCGCCCGCCATCGCGCCCTCAAAGTTGACCGCGACAACATCCGTTTCCGCAAAGATGCGTTCCATGGGCGCAAAGCTGCCGGAAAAATCGTAGCTGCCATCCGCCTGTTTTGCGTTCTGCACCTGCGTCTGCATGATGAGGATATCCCCCGCAAAACCGATCAGCGCCGCCTGCGGCGTCGGCTCCGGCGTGGGCGTCAGGTCCGGCGTAGGTTTCTCCGTAGGAGAAGGCGTCTGCTCCGGCGCGGCGGAAGCCGCAGGCAAAAGCTCCTCCACAGGCGCGGGCGTAACCGTAACCGGAACAACCGCTTCGGCAGCACACCCTGCAAGCACCAGAGCGGCGCACAGCAGGAAGAACACGGCTGATTTTTTCAGCATACTACGACCACCCTTTCCACGCCGCAAAGATCGCGCACGGCATATGCCGTTTTTCCGAACATGACGCATACGTCGGCCGCCTGCCCGAAACCGACCTCCATGAGCAGCACGCCGCCCGGAGCAATGTGCGCGGCATATTCCGCTGCGATGCGGCGGTAAAAATCAAGACCGTCCGCGCCGCCATAAAGCGCAAGCGCCGGTTCAAAGCGCACCTCCCGCTGGAGCGCATCCATGTCCGCATCGGAAAGATACGGTGGGTTGCAGGCGATGAGGTCAAAAGTATCTTTTATATTGGAAAACAGGTCTGTCTCCACAATGCGCGCACACACGCCGTTTTTCTCCGCGTTTTCCCGCGCAAGGGCAAGCGCGCCCGCACTGATGTCCGCAAGCGTGGCCGAAACGCCGGAAAGCTTTGCAAGGCTGATGCCGATGCAGCCCGTGCCGCAGCAAAGGTCCAGCACCGCGCGGTATCCGCGTTCCCGGATGAGGCCGAGCGCCGTTTCGATCAGCGTCTCCGTATCCTGCCGCGGGATAAGCGCGCGGGCATCCACCGCAAAGGGCAGCCCCATCAGCTCCCATTCACCGAGGATATATTGCAGCGGTTCGCCCGCAAGCCGCCGTTTGAGCATGGCTTCGAGCTTTTTTTCATATTCCCCGGGAAATACGTCATTTTGGCGCGAAAGCAGACGCGCCGCGTCCCACCCGAACGCATGGCAGAAAAAAAGCCGCGCTTCCCGTGCGGCTTCCTCTGCAGCAACGGGCGCAAGCGCGGCCTGTGCCGCGCGAAGCGCCTCGCGTATGGTCTTTTGCTTTTGCTCAGTCACTTGCCTTCGTTTCCTCCACCTGCCCGGCAGCCGCTTCCTCCGGCTCAGCCCCAGCCGGTTTTGCGGCGGTTTCCGCAGCCGCGGCTTCCGTTTTCTCCGCCTGCTTTGCGGCAAAACCCTCCGGATCCATCGCCAGCTCGAACGCGGTGATCGCAACCTCGATCATGTCCGGCGTGGGCTCCTTTGTGGTGATGTACTGCAGCCCCATGCCCGGAGCGCGGATGATCCGCGTGAGAAGGTTATCGTGTTTTGCGGCAAAGCGCAGCACCTCGTAGGAAAGCCCCGCCACCACCGGCAGAAACACAAGACGCGTCGCAAGGCGCACGAAGAAGTTCGAATTCCAGCCCACCACCGCGAAGAACAGGATAGACACCGCCATCACGAGGAACAGATAGTTCGTGCCGCAGCGCGGGTGCAGGCGGCTGTGCTTCATCGCGTTTTCCGGCGTGAGCGGCTCCTCCGCCTCGTAGCAGGCGATGGTCTTATGCTCCGCACCATGGTACATGAACACGCGCCGCACATCCTGCACGCGGGAGCAGAGCAGAATATACCCAAGGAAGATCAGGAGGCGCACCAGCCCTTCCGTCAGGCTTTTCCAAACGGAGGCAACCTCGCTTGCGCCGAGCAGGAGCGAACTTATGAGCGTGGGGAGCACGAAAAACAGCCCCACGGCAAGGCAGACCGCCAGGATCACCGCAAAGCCCATGATCACGCTTTCCACGGACTTGCCGAGCTTCTCTGCCAGCCATTTTTCAAACTTTGTCGGCTCCTCATCGATCTCCTCGCCGATGAGCTTCGCGGATTCCGTAAGCGTCCCCATGCCCACGGAGAGCGATTCCACAAAAGTGACCACGCCGCGCACGATAGGCAGGCCAAGGAAGGTGCCCTTCTGCGCACGGGACTTCTGCGGCTTATACTGCGTAGCGATCGTCCCATCCGGCTTGCGCACCGCCATCGCGATGCCCGTCGGAGATTTCATCATCACGCCTTCCATTACGGCCTGTCCGCCGACCGTACAAACCTTGCTCATACTGCCATATCCTCCGAACGCCCCGAAGGGCGCTTTCCTTTGCGATCGCCCGGCTGCCCGGGCTGTTTTCTTTATTATAGCATGAACGGAACATACCGTCAGCCGCACAATGTGAAAAAAGATTGAAAAAGCAAAAAAGCGGCAACACTATGAAAAAGCGGGATCGCCTGCCGCCGCGCGCGGCCCGGGTTCCCCTGCAATACACAAGATGGAGGTATTTGATCCATGCAGAAATTCCGGCAGTCATTCAAAACATTCAAATTGAAAGCGGCGGCCTTTTTCCGCGCCCGCGGATATTACATCGCGCTGACTGCGTGCATCGCAGTGCTGTGCACGGCGGCCATTGCCGCCTTCTCCGTCCCGGAGGAACCGGAGCCCACGCCCGGCCCCTCGGACGCACCCGTCGCCTATTCCAACGATGAACGGCTCACCGAGGCGGCGCGCACGCCTGCGCCCGCACTTCCTTCGCCGTCTCCCTCGCCCACGCCCATCCCCGATTTCACGGAAGCGCCGAAGCCCACAAAAGCCCCCGCGCGCACAAAGGCGTCGGCGCCCGTTTCCGGCGAAGTCATCTGGGGCTTTGCGGTAGATTCCCTGCTCTATTCCCGCACGCTCGATCAATGGATGACGCACGCCGGCGTTGACGTGGCCTCCCCCAAGGGAACGGAAGTACATGCCGTGTTTGCAGGCACGGTGGAAGCCGTTTACACGGACGATGCGCTCGGCGTGACCGTTGAAGTGAAAAGCCGGGACGGCATGCTTGCCGTCTATGCCAACCTTGCGGCAGAGCCGCCTGTGCGGGAAGGCGCACGCCTGAACGCGGGCGACTGCATCGGCACAATAGGCAACACGGCCATTTCGGAATGCGGCGACAAGAGCCATCTGCATTTTGAGCTGCACCGGGATGGAAAGCCCGTTGACCCCACGGAATATGTTCTGTTTGAGAAGGCGCGCTGATGCGCGCCTTTCTATATCATCAAAAAAGTGGAATCTTCACAAGCGCTTCGGCATATATTCCGCGCGCAGGATGCTCTCCATTTCCTCCGGCGTCTCCCGGCAGCCGTTCTTCAACCACATCCGGATGATCGCGTTGAGGCCGTTGCGGAAAAACTCCATATGATACTCGATATAATTGGAATCATAAAACCGGGCGGCCTGCCCAACATCGTATTCCGTAATCTGAAACCTTCCATCCATCCCCAGTTTGAAATAGGTTTTGTAAAACAGCTGGTTTTCCCGGATATGCCGGAACAGCTTCAGGAAATCGTTGCTGTTGTATTTTCTCTCCCGCTCCTCCCGATACAGGTCGAACACCTGCGCCTCAAGGTTTTTCTGCACCGCATCCGCAAGGGCAAAGAGGTCGTCATAGTTCGCATAGAACGTGGTCCGGTTCACGCCCGCCTCCCTGCAAAGCTCTGTCACCCGGATCTCATTGAATTCCTTATACTGCAGCAGCTTCACGAAAGCCATCTCGATCCGCTTTTGTGAATCCCGGCGGCGTTTGTTGTTCGGTGTATTCATATATCCCCCTCATTATCACAACACTTGTTGTCAAATTGCTGATTGTTTTCTCTCTCCCCATACAGTATACTTCATAGCACAATAAACAAACAAGTGTTGTTTTAATTTGTGGAGGTGAATTGAAAATGTCAAAGTTCAAAGAAGCGAACAAGAAGATCGAAGCAGCCGTCACCGACGGCTACAAAGCCATTGAAGATGGCGTTGTGGCAGGGTATAAGGCCATTGAAGAAGGCGTCGTAAGCGGTTACAAAAAAGTGGAGGACAAGTTCATTGACACCTTCCTGGCTGAGGAAGGCGAAACGACGGAGCAGGCAAAAGAAAGAATCATGCACCAGCAGAAAAACAACGGAGGGCAAGCCAAATGAAGAAGGAAAACTTCGTATCCCTGATTCTCGGCACCGTGGGCGGTATCCTTTTCGCGCTCGGGATGTGCATGTGCCTGCTTCCCGATTGGAACGCATTCAAGCTTGGGCTCGTCACCGGCGTGATCGGCCTTGCAGTGCTCCTTGCCATGCTGTTCGTGCGCAGGAAAATACAGGGAAAGCCGCCCGTGAAGCTCAACCGCAGGACCGTCGGCATCATCGTCCTTGCGGTGCTCGGCACGCTTGTGCTCGGCGCGGGCATGTGCCTTGTGATGGTATGGGAGCGCCTCGCGCTCGGCATTCTCGTGGGCATCATTGGCATCGTCATGCTCCTTTGCCTGATCCCGCTCACAAAAGGGATCAAATAAAGCGATTCCGGCGGTTTTATGAAACGCTTTCTGCAAAACTTGCGCGGCCTGTTCTATCCCAACGGTCTGCTGCTGACACTGCTCATGCTGGTGTCAGCAGCAGGCCTTGCCGCTGTTTTTTTGCTGGATGCTTCCGACACCGCGTTTGCCTATGCTGTTTTCCCCGTTTCAGCGTATACGCTCTCTGCCGCTGTGTTGCGCATTCCTCCACTCGCACGGGGTGCAAAAGCCCGGCTGCACCGGAACGCTTTCCTGCGCAGATATGCGGAAGAACTCCCTTTCCGCGCGGAGGTATCGCTTTGCTTTTCCTTTGCCGTAAACCTGCTCTATGCCCTGTTGAAAGCAGCCGCAGCGCTTCGTTTCCGTTCCGGGTGGTTCGGCGCTCTGGCGTTTTATTACGCATCGCTTGGCACAATGCGTTTTTTGCTGCTGCGCCGCGTCAGAAACGGCGCGCCAGATCCGCTTCGTTCTTTTCAGGCCTATCGCGCCGTTGGGTTTCTTCTCTTGACGCTTACGGCCGCGGTCGGCGCAATGGCGTTCACCATGCTCCGCTACAGAGCCGCGCCCGCATACCCCGGCCACCTTATCTTTGCCGTGGCCGCCTACACCTTTTTCAGCCTTGGTTCTGCGATCACAAGCATCGTGCGCTACCGAAAGCTTGGCGACCCCATCCATTCCGCCGGGAAGGCCATCGCGCTCGCGTCGGCGCTCGTCTCCCTGTTTTCGCTGCAAGCGGCGCTGCTTGCGGCTTTCGGGCACGGCGACGATGCCGCATGGCAAAGGAGCATGCATCTTGCGACAGGGCTTTCTGTTTTCCTGCTGATCTCCGGCATTGCATCTTACATGATCGCAACAGGCAGCCGCGCCATTTCCGAATGCAGGGCCGCTCCTTCAGCTGCAAAAAAAAGGCTGACGGCTTAATAGCAACTGTTCGTAAAACAGTTCCAGTCCCGGTAAGCATCACTGCCGGGACTTTTCTTGCATATATTGAAGCCGTATGATAGGATTAAACAGGCCGATAAACTGGAATTTGGAGAGATATTATGATGAAAATCAGCATTGCAGATTATGAAGATTACCTATATGACCATTATAAGAGCCATGGTATTGATACCAGTTTGTTTATGAAATTAGTTGAAGAAGTAGGTGAAGTTGCAGATGTTCTAAATAAACGGGACGGAAGGAAGGCTTCTGATAACGAAGATTTGAAATCTCAATTAGCAAATGAATTGGCGGATGTTATTCATTACGCCTTTGCGATTGCATCATTAAACCAAATCAACTTGAATGATGTTATTATCGAGAAAGATAAAAGAACTTCAATAAAATATCATCACGAAAGAAACCTTGAGCAGTTTATGTCAGAACGATAAATTCCAATTTGTCGAACTGATAAAGGGCTCACTTCTATACACCTTTCGGTGTACTGTGCGATCTGCGATTTTGCGCAGCGCCAAAGCCTCCCTTGTGTAAAGGGAGGTGGCACGGCGTAAGCCGTGACGGAGGGATTGTCATGCAGCCAAAGCACAATAAGCAGTTGGTTCCTTTGGCAAAACAGCTGCGAAAAGAAATGACCAGGGAAGAATGGCACCTATGGTATGATTTTCTGCGTTCCTACCCGGTCCGTTTTTCCAGGCAAAAGGTGCTGAGAAAATATATCGCTGATTTCTATAGCGCAGAAGCAAAACTCGTCATTGAGCTGGACGGTTCTCAGCACTATGAGGATGGAAACGTCAAAAAAGATGCAGACCGCACCGCTTTTCTTGAGGGGTATGGTCTGAGAGTCATTCGTATCCCCAACAACGAAGTCGGCAGAAATTTCCGTGGAGTTTGTGCGTATATCGATGCTGCGGTAAAGCAATCCCTCAGTCAGCTTCGCTGACAGCTCCCTTTACACAAGGGAGCCCTGGGCGCTGCCACACCAGTACATAACATAAAAACCGACCTATGATCGCAACCATAGGTCGGTTTAACTGTTTTAAGACCCCCCGCCGAACTCCGTCAGTTTTCTTTTCTTTATCAGTTTTTCTTTACCTTGTCCCGGTCAAAATATTTGTCGAGCTCTTTTTTCATGTTGTCCGGCATGACGGTATCAACGGGCAGGATCGCCGCGTTCGCCACCCGCGCAATGAAGCGCACCGCAAATTCCGCATCGCGGTACAGCTGCTCCGCGGAAAGGGGGAAGAGCACATCGCTGCGCACATGAATATCCGCGCTGTCCGCATAGCGGCTGATCGCAATGGCCGGTATCCCCTGATCGGCAAAGACCGCGGAATCACTTGACTGCACGCGCGCCCGCACGACCGAAGAGCGCCCATCCTCCCGGCAGAACTGCTCGGCAAGGTGTTTGAGCTCATCTCCGCCGGTGACGGAGATATGGTTTTCCCCGAGTACCGTGCCGCACATATCAAAGTTGAAGCAGAGCCGGATCTGCGGCAGCAATTCCTTGTTGCGCTGAACGTAAGCCTGGCTGCCGAACAGCCCGCCTTCCTCCGCGCCGCACCAAACGAAGCGCAGCGTGCGCCTGGGCGGGTTTTTGAGGAAGCGGCGGTAGATATGCATCAATGCTGCAGAACCCGTTGCGTTATCGTGTGCGCCCATACCTACGGGGACGCTGTCATAATGCGCCGTGAGCACGATGGATTCCTCCGGGAACTCCGTGCCGGGGATGACGGCAAGCACGTTGCGCGAGGTGGCCTCAAACTCGGTCTGCGTAAGCGTAAGGTGAATATGGTCCACGCCGCGGCGCACCATCTCGGTCGCATCCTTCGCGGAGATCATAAAGCCCGGAACACGGCCGAACTGCAGCTTTTCATCGCTCAGGTTCTTTCGATAAGCATCCGCCGTTTCAAGCGTATCATAATGCATGCCGCGCATGACGATGAACGCTGCCGCATGCTTTTCGCACAGCAGGCGATAGGTCTCAAACGAAGCGGAATTGACCATCACCGCCGTGCCGGACAGGTCGCCCACACCAGCATAATCGGCCTCCACGCCGCGCTCGGCATATAAGAATTTACAGGTGGCGCCGCCCTCCGGCAGCGAACCGGAGCGGCCGTAGGCGATCGTTTCGATCTCCTGCTCATAAGGAGAAACCACGCGCATTGCCTGCTCTGTGACCTCGCAGGCCGGGATCTGAAATTCCATCGCTTCGCCTTTTCCGCCTGCATCTTCGATCTCGCGCAGAAGGATCTGCGCCGCTCTGCGCTCATCCTCCGTTCCGGCAACGCGGCGGAAACTCAGTTCTTTTACCAAAGAAAACGGGTATGCACGGTCATCCATATTCATGTCTCCTCCCTGCTGATTGACCTGAATGTAACGCCTTCATTTTACCATCCGTGCATATATGTAGCAAGCAAAGGTGCGTCAATGCTTTTTCAGGCAGGCAAAAGTTTATTTTTCCCTTGCTTTTGGGCGCCGATATCACTATGATAGGGATAATTATTATTTTTGTTGTTTTATAAGTATAAATGCCGTCTGCGCCATGCCTTTGGGCATGCCGAAATATAAGTTTTCAAACTTTCAGAAAGGACTCCTATTTATGGAAACCCTCACCCAACAGCTGCTCTCTAAAAACGTTAAAGCGCTCCCGCCTTCTTTCATCAAGGGAATGCTGAAGGTCACGCAGGATCCTGAGATCATATCCTTCTCGGGCGGCCTGCCCAGCCCGCTCTCCTTCCCCATGGAAGCGCTCGGCGAATCCATGGCACGCGCCACGGAGCGTTACGGCACAAAACTATTCCAGTATTCGCTCACTGCCGGCATCCCGGAATTGCGCGAATTCATCGCCGCCCGCTGCAATGAAAAATACGGCCTCTGCGTCACTGCAGCGGACATCCTCATCACAACGGGTTCGCAGCAGGCGCTCGACCTCATCGCAAAGATCACGCTCGACCCGGGCGACGGCGTCATCGTGGAAGAGCCGGGCTACCTCGGTGCGCTCCAGACCTTCATGCAGTATGCCCCTACATTCCATCCCGTCGCGCTCAATGAAGATGGGCTCGACGTTGCCGGGCTTGCGGCTGCACTCGAAGCACCCCGGGTGAAGTTCATCTATACCGTCCCGAACTTCCAGAACCCGACCGGCCTTACCTACTCCATTGAAAACCGCAACAAGGTTTACGAAACGATTAAGGACAAAAACGTAATCCTCATCGAGGACGACCCCTACGGCGAACTGCGTTTTGACGGAAAAACGCTGCCCTACATCGCCGCCGGCCGGTACGACAACTGCATCCTGCTCGGCAGCTTCTCCAAAACGGCTACACCGGGCATGCGCGTGGGCTATCTCGTTTGCAAGAACGCGGAGCTCCTTGAGGCGATCGCCACCGCAAAGGAATCCTCGGACGTGCACACGAGCGTACTCTCCCAGTATGTGCTCTACGATTACCTCACCCACAACGATTATGACGGCCACATCGCGGAGATCCGCGCGCTGTATCAGAGCCAGTGCAGCATCATGCTCGACGCCATGGCGGAATGCTTCCCCGCCTCCGTTTCCTATACGAAGCCGGACGGCGGCATGTTCATCTGGTGCACGCTGCCGGAAGGCCGGACGGCGCTTGACTTCTTCTATCAGGCGGTGGAGCGCAAGGTAGCCGTAGCACCGGGCGACCCGTTCTACGTGGCGCCCAAAGCCGTGCGCACATTCCGCCTCAATTACACCAACGCTTCACCGGATGAGATCCGCGAAGGCATCCGCCGCATCGGCGCGCTGCTGTAAGCTGCAATTTCAAACGAATTCAGCCGATTTCAAGGGGCGCTCAAAGCGAAGCGCCCCTTTACCATGCATGGAAAATATGTTAGGATGGGCAAAGAAAAAAGCGTTCTCACAACAGGAGGCTCCTCATGCTCGTATCACAGTTGGAAACCCCGGCTCTCATCGTAGATCTTGATGTGCTCGAACAAAACCAGCGGCGGATGATGGAATTGCTGCGCCCGCTCGGCGTGGCACTCCGCCCGCATTATAAATCCCACAAATGCACCGCCATCGCCCACATGCAGATTGCAGGCGGCGCAAAGGGCATCACCTGCGCCAAGCTGAGCGAAGCGGAAGACCTGATCCAATCCGGCATCGAGGATGTGCTCATCGCCAACCAGGTGGTCGAACCCGCAAAGGTCATGCGCCTTGGCTACCTTGCGGGCTGCTGCCGCCTTTCCGTCTGCGTGGACACGCTTGAAAACATCCGCCAGCTTGAAGCGGCGGCCGCCGCCTTCGGCAGCACCATCCACTGCCTCGTTGAATATGACATCGGCATGCGCCGCTGCGGCATCACAACGGTGGAAGAAGCGCTCGTGCTCACAAAGGCGATCCTCGACGCGCCGCACCTTTCGTTCATGGGCATCCAGGCCTATGCGGGCCAGCTTTCCCATGAGGAGGATTTCGGCGTCCGTTCCGGCGAGGCCGCAAAGTTTGAAGGCCAGCTGCGCGAACTGCTCTCTTTTTTCCGGGAAAACGGCGTGGAAGTTGCGGAAGTCAGCGGCGCAAGCACAGGCACCGTGGAGCTGCGCAAAGAAGGCACCGTATACACCGAGGTGCAGGCCGGTACCTACCTGTTTATGGACGGAGCATATGACCGCGTGGGCGCAGGGTTCGAGCACAGCCTCTTCCTGCTTTCCACCGTGGTGAGCACAACCGAAGGACGCGTCGTATGCGACGCGGGGCTCAAGACGCTCGGTACCGACCAGGGCGCTCCCGTTTTTGTGGACTTCCCCACAGCTCCCGTAAACATGAGCGAGGAGCACTGCACGGCGCACTGTGAAAGCCATTGCAAAGTCGGCGAAAAGCTCATGCTGATTCCCGGCCACTGCTGCACCACCGTCAACCTGTTCGATCAGCTCTACCTCGTACGGGGCGGCCGCGTAGTGGATCGTGTGCCGGTCACAAGCCGCGGCAAGAGCCGTTAAACCAGCTAAAAATAAAAAAGCGGCGCTGCCGCTTTTTTTGCTGCATGCGCATCCCACAAAAACCGCTTGCATTTCGGGCGGAACATGCTATACTTTGTTCGGTTTATTCCGGTATACTTTGTGCGCATTGCGCGCATGATATAAAAGTTTTTGTCTGCCGGGTTTCCGGCAAAAGAAGGGAATATGGAAACAAAGGAATTCACCTCGCGCAGGGTATTTATGATGTCCCTGCCGATCTTTTGCGAGCTCCTGCTTCAGCTCCTCGTCGGCAATGCCGACCAGGCCATGCTCAGCGGCTACTCGCAAAACGCCGTGGGCGCAGTCGGCAACGCAAACCAGATCATCAGCATCGCCATCCTTGTGCTCAGCATGCTCTGCACAGGCGCGACCGTGCTCGCGTCCCAGTCCATCGGCGCAGGGGACAAGCGCCGCGTCACCGTTGTAAGCTCCGTTTCCGCGCTGCTCGTGCTTTGCTCCGGCGTGCTGCTCTCGGCAGTGCTCCTGCTCTTCCCCGCGCCGCTGTTCCGCCTCATCAGCGTACCGGATGCGCTTCTCCCCGAAGCCGTCCGCTATACGCGCATCGTCGCATGCTGCCTTGCGGTGCAGGGCGCCTACATGCTCGTGTGCTCCATCCTGCGCAGCTACGGCCTTGTAAAGGAAGTGCTCTTTACCGCCGTCCTCATGAACACGCTCAACATCGGCCTCAACGCGCTCCTCATCAACGGGCTTTGCGGCTTCCCGCGCCTCGGCGCGACCGGCGCAGCCATTTCCACCAACATCAGCAAAGTGGCAGGCTTCGCATTTGCGCTCATCCTGCTTTATAAGCGTACGGATGCGCGCTTCCTCCCCCGTGCGCTCCACAAGCCCTTCCCGGCGCGAGAACTGCGGGAAACGCTCGCCATCAGCCTGCCTTGCGGCGCCGAGACCTTTTCCTACCAGTTCTCGCAGCTTACCATCATGAAGTTCATCAACCGCATGGGCACGGTCGCCATCAACACGAAGATCTACTGCTACATGATGGCCAACGCCATGTATCTTTACTCCGTTGCCATCGCCCAGGCGACGCAGATCGTTGTGGGCTATCTCGTCGGGCGCAACGATCTTGGCGCCATACGCGGGCGCGTGTGGCGCTCGGTGATCGCATCCATTGCGGTATCGGAAAGCATCAACCTGCTTATCTATCTGTTTGCGGAGCCCATCTTCGGCATTTTCACCCGCGATCCAGCCGTGATCGCGCTCGCCCGGCAGATCATCCTCGTGGAATTCGCTCTGGAGTTCGGCCGTTCCATCAACATCACGATGGTGCGCTGCCTCATCGCTGTGGGCGACGTGCGCTTCCCCGTGGGCGCGGCGCTGTTTTCCACCTGGTTCATCGCGGTGGGTCTCGGCTGGCTGCTCGGCGTGCATTTCGGCATGGGGCTCGTGGGCCTCTGGATCGGCATGGCGGCGGACGAATGCTTCCGCGGCATTCTGTTCGTGTTCCGTTTCCGGGCCGGGCGCTGGCAGCGGTATGCGCAGGCTCCGCATGCGGCAGCGCAGGTGCAATAACCAATTCCCAGTCATCCTCCGGCGGCAGGCGGGACACGCGTTTGGAGGCAGGAGAATCCGATGGAATATGCAATCATTCGCTCCCGGGAGCAGGCTTTGCCCTATGTTGACCGCCTGCTCGCCTCAAAGGTTATGGCCGTCGATCTCGAAACCACCGGCCTTGATCCGCATCGCGACAGGATACGGCTCATCCAGCTTGCCGTCCCGGATTCCCCGGTCATGATCTTCGATTGCTATTCTTTTCTTCCGTTTGGAGCGGAGCTGATGAAAACAGTTCTCGAAAGCCCATCAGTCAAGGTGCTCCACAACGCCAAATTCGATATGCAGTTTCTGTTCCCGCTCGGCATCGAACTTCCAAAGGTGTTTGACACGATGCTGACTGCTCAGCTTCTGCGCTCCTCCGGCGGCCCGGCACGTGCCGGACTTGGTGCCGTTGCCGCACATTATCTTGGCGAAACGCTCGACAAGACAGAGCAAAACGGGAACTGGGCAGCTTCCGAGCTGCGAAAAGAACAGTTTGAATATGCCGCAAAAGATGCAGAAGTATTGGTGCGCCTCCGGGAAGAGATGCTCCCTTTGATCTATCAAAACAGGCTTGAACGCATTGCGAAGATCGAATTTGACTGCGCAAAGGCCATAGCAAAGCTGGAGTACAACGGCATATATCTCGACAGCGCCCGTTGGCAGGAACTGTGTGCCGAAGCAGAGAAATCACAGGCGCAGGCTTTGGAGCAGCTTCGCACATATGCCGGCCAGTCCTTTTACCAGCTTACCCTCTGGGGAGACGAGATCGCACTCAATGCGGCCAATTTCGACAGCAACCCTTTTGTCCTCAGTTTGCTGAAGCGCAACGGTATCAACGTGCCTTCCACCGACAGGCGTCACCTTTCCGTCTATGCTGCGCATCCCCTCGTGCAGGCCCTGTCCGAATACCGTAAAAGCACAAAAGCGCTTTCTGCTTTCCTTCATCCGATCCCTTCCTTCATCAACCCCGCAACCGGCAGGCTGCACCCGAAATACGGGCAGATCGGCGCATCAAGCGGGCGAATGAGCTGCGGGAATCCCAACATTCAGCAAATTCCAAGAGAACCTGCTTTCCGCCGCTGCTTTTGCGCACCACCTGGAAAGAAGCTGATCATCGCCGATTACTCCCAGATCGAACTGCGCGTAGCAGCCTGCATTTCCAAGGACCGCAGAATGATGCAGGCATACCGGAACGGGGAGGACCTGCATGCCCTGACCGCCTCCCTCCTCTCCGGCGTCCAGGCCGGCGCCGTAACAAAAGCGCAGCGCCAGGCGGCAAAAGCGGTCAATTTCGGGCTGATCTTTGGGATGGGCGCAGCGGGGCTTGCAGCTTATGCGCAGCAATCCTACGGCGTACAGATGACTTTGGAGGAAGCGGAGCAATTCCGGAACGGCTTTTTCCGCGCTTATCCGGGGATTGCCCGGTGGCACAGGCAAATCCGGGAACTCAGCCCCACCGAAGAGCGATCGCTCACGGACAGAAAATTCGTTTTCCGGAAGAACGCAGGGCTTTCCGGGCTATGCAATACCCCCGTGCAGGGCTCTGCGGCAGACATTGCCAAAGCGGCGCTCGGCGAACTGAACGGGCGGCTGAACGGCACGGGAATAAAACTGATCGCGATCGTTCATGATGAAATACTCCTTGAGGCGGATGAAGCGGATGCCGCAGCGGCAGCAGCGCTTCTGCAAAGCACCATGGAACGCACTGGAGAAAGAATCCTGCAGGATATTCCCTGCGCCGCAGAAGTAAAGATCGCGGACGATTGGTCCGGCAAATAAAAAAACGCGGGGCATCCCAGGTTTCCGGGCATCCCGCCGTTTTATTCCGCTTCGGTTTCCTGCGCCGAAGCCATTACACAAGCTGGTACAGCAGCCCTTCCTTCGCGCTGTACCAAAGGAGCATACCGTGCCCGCGCCGCTCGGTGCGCACCTGAAGGTTCCACTCCGGATACTGCTTCACAAGCTGCACCCGATCGCCCGTCTGGAACGCTACAAAGGAGATATAGTCCTCCTTCGTCATCGCATGCGAACTTGTGATGTACCAGTCGTTCTCCACCGTTTCCACGGTGAGCCGTTCCGCCGCTTCCGCCTTTTTCGGCACAAGTGCAGCGAGTTTCCTGCCGCAGCAGGATATGGATGCCTCACCCGTGCTGAGCGTTATGCTGCCGCACACGGGGCATACAAAGTATTTCGTCTTTTTCATATTTCCTCCCACAGGGCCATTTTCGCCCGGTTCGCCCGCAAGGAGGGTTTCAAGCTCCACGCCAAGGCAGCCGGAAAGCGCCGCAAGCAGCGAAACATCCGGGCAGCCGTTGCCGTTCTCCCATTTTGAGACTGTCTTCGGGCTGACGGAGAGCATTTCCGCAAGCTCCGCTTGTGTCATGCCGTGCTCAAGCCGCAGGGCGCGGATCATCTGCCCCGCCTTTCTGCAATCCATTTTTCTCACCTCTTCGGGCAGTATACCATATGCATGCGCGCTGCGCTATCCACGCTCCGTAGAGTCGGCACGGTTCAGCGAAACGCAAAGCGGTATTCCGTGCATTCGTCATACCGCGCGCCCGCGCGCAGCAGCGGGGATGGGAACAGAGCATGGTGCATCGCGTCCGGAAAGCGCTGCGTCTCCAGGCACACGCCGGAATACGCCCCGTATCGCGTGCCGCCCTTGCCCGCGCGTGCAGAGAGGAAATTCGCCGTATAAAGCTGCAGGCCTTCCATCGTGGTATGCACCGCCATGGAAACCCCATTCTCCGGGCAGAAGAGCTGTGCCGCACGGTGCATACCCGTCCCCAGGAGGGCAAAGTTGTGGTCATAGCCGTGGGTGGGCGCAAGAAGCGCATCCTCGATGCGGCTTCCAAGCGGCATTGCCGCCCTGAAATCGAGCGCAGTCCCCGCAACGGGGGCATATACGCCAAGCGGCAGGTTCCCTGCACCTGCGGGCGTATACTCCTCCGCCGCGATGGCGAGCGTATGGCCGAGCACCGTGCCGTTCCCCTGCCCGGCCAGATTGAAATACGCATGGTTCGTGAGGCTCACATAGGTGTCGCGCGTGCTTTCGGCTTCATAGCGGATCCTGAGCCCGTCCGGCAGCAACGAATAAGTCACCGTGACCGTGAGCGCGCCGGGGAAGCCCTCCTCCCCCTCCGGCGAAAGCCTCGAAAAGGCCACGCCCTCCGCAGTGGGCGCATAGTTCCAGACGCGCCGGTCAAACCCGCGCGCGCCGCCGTGGAGCAGATTTGTTCCCTCGTTCGCGGAGAGGCGGTATTTCTCCCCGTTTATCGTAAAGGCTGCGCCGCCGATGCGGTTGGCATAGCGCCCGATGGTCGCGCCCAAGCAGCCGTCCTGCTCCTGATATTCCGCGAGCGCGTCATAGCCGAGGCAGACATCAAGCCCGTTCGGCAGCACAAGGCTTTGGATCGCCGCACCATAGCTCAAAAGCGAAACGTGGTATCCATATGCCGAGAGCGTCAGCTGCGCAACGGGGCGGCCCTCCGCCTCCCCGAACGCCGTTTCCGTCATGTTCAAACGCAGTTCCCTTCCGGCAGGCTGAAATAACCTCCCGTTTTTATGTATTCTATTATATTGTAGCCCACTACCCTGTCCGGCGCAAGCGCGCTGCATGCCGCATGAAGCCGCGCCGCCCGGGGTATCCTGAAGAGGGGAAAGGCGCGTTTCCAAAGATGCGGAAGCCGCGCCGCCCATTACCGTTCAATCAGCCCGCAGCCTATGCGGCTACCGGCGTCGCCCGCAGGCTGGGAAGTGAAGTCATCCCGCCGGCCATGCACGATCACCGTGCGGCCGATGATGTCTTGCACGGAAAAGCGTTCCGTATAAAATGCGGAGAACGCATACCCCCTGTTGGAAAAGAGCGGCGGAAGATCCCCCGCATGCGCCGGGTGCGGACAGCCGGAGGGGTTAAAATGCCCGCCCGCCGCGGAAAATGCGCCGCCATCCCCAACGCAGCTGCCGCCCGTGTGGATATGCATTGCGAAAATGTTTTCTGCGCAATGCGCGGCGTCATACGGCAGGCCGCGGAATTCCGCCACCATGAGCGTTCCGCTGCCCGCAGGGTAAAACCGCACCGTGCCACGCAGAGCGGCATGCGCAGTATCCCCCACGACCCGCGCGACCGCGCCCGGGGTTGCGCCAAACCCGGGAAATAAATCCGGCATTCCTGCTTTCAGGCTGTTTTTTCGCATAGGTTTCACCTCGTTTCTGGTTCATACTATGCGCAGGCCGGCCAAGAAGCAACTTTTTGCAGCCGAAAGGAACTCACAATGAACCGTTTGCAGCACGAGATCAGCCCCTATCTGCTCCAGCACGCGGAGAACCCCGTGGACTGGTACCCCTGGTGCGCGGAAGCGTTTGAATCCGCGCGGCGGGAGGGGAAGCCCGTTTTTCTGAGCATCGGGTATTCCACCTGCCACTGGTGCCATGTGATGGCACACGAAAGCTTTGAGGATGCGGAGATCGCCGCGCTCCTCAACGCGTATTTCATCTGCATCAAGGTGGATAAGGAGGAACGGCCGGATGTGGACAGCGTGTACATGCGCGTATGCGAAGCCTATACCGGCAGCGGCGGCTGGCCGACGAGCATCTTCATGACCCCGGCGCAGATCCCGTTTTTCGCGGGCACCTATTTTCCAAAGGGCACATTGCTCGCGCTCCTAAAAAACATCGCCGCCCTTTGGCAGACGGACCGCGCCTCCCTCGAAAAAAGCGGAAACGCTGTCCTCAAGGCGCTGCAGCCGGATGCACGGCGCAGCACAGCGCCCGCCTCAGCGCTGACCGAACGGGCCTTTTCGTATTTCCACGCAACGTTTGACAGCGCGTGCGGCGGCTTTGGCCATGCGCCGAAATTCCCCGCCGCGCACAACCTCATGTTTCTCCTTGCGCTCGACGCGTGGGAGGGGAACGCCGAAGCGCGTGCCATGGCGGAAAAGACGCTTCTTCAGCTTTACCGCGGCGGCATTTTCGACCACATCGGCGGTGGCTTTTCCCGCTATTCCACGGACCGGCGCTTCCTCGTTCCGCATTTTGAAAAGATGCTTTATGACAACGCGCTTCTGATCGCGGCTTACAGCATGGCATTCCGCCTTACGGGGAACGCGTTTTATAAAACCGTAGCCGAAAAAACCGCCGCCTATGTTCTCAGCGAGCTCACCGCGCCTTCCGGTGGTTTTTACAGTGCGCAGGATGCGGACAGCGACGGCGTGGAAGGAAAATACTATGTGTTCGGCGCGGAGGAGCTGCCCCGCCTGCTCGGCGCGGACATAGGCGCGCTGTTCAACCGCTATTACGGCATCACCCCCTCCGGCAACTTTGAGGGGAAAAATATCCCGAATCTGCTCGATGCGGAGGCTTTCACGGATGTGTTCGAACCGTACCTGCCCCGCGTGCGCGCATACCGGAAGGAGCGGGCAAGCCTGCACCTTGACGACAAGGTCCTGACCGCATGGAACGGCCTTATGATCGCCGCGCTCGCATCGCTTTTTGCCGCAACGGGCAATGTGGAATATCTCTCCGCCGCGGAACGCGCCTGCGCCTTTGCCGAAACAACGCTTATGCCCGGCGGAACGCTCCACACCGGCTGGCGGGATGGCCGCCTGCTCGGCTCCGCGTTTCTTGACGATTATGCCGCGCTTGCGCTTGCGCACCTTTCGCTGTACGGCGTCACCTTCCGGGAGGATCACCTTGAAAAAGCAGCCGCGCTCGCCGAACGGGTAGAAGCGCTGTTTTTCGATGCAGAAGCAGGCGGCTATTTCCTTTCCGGCAAGGAAAACGAAACGCTCGTTCTCCGGCCGAAAGAGACCTATGACGGGGCGATGCCAAGCGGCAATTCCATGATGGCTTTCGTGCTCGTGAAGCTCAGCCTGCTTTATGACGAATCCCGTTTCGGCCCGCGGGCGGAAGCGCAGCTGCGCTTTCTTGCTGCCGAGGCGGAGCCGGCGCCCGCCGGGCACTGCTTCTTTTTGCTCGCGCTGCTGCTTTCGCAGCCCCGGAAAAAGCTCGTCTGTGTGCTGAAAAATGAAAAAGACGCAGAGGACATTGCCCTCCGCGTCCCGTTTGGAACCCTGGTACGCGTGCTGCATAAGGAGACGGAAACCTACCCGCTCCTGAATGAGCGCACAACATATTATGTTTGCACCGAGAACGCCTGCCTGCCGCCCACAAACAGCCTGGAAGAAGCGCTCGGGCAGCAATAGCGCCGCGTTATTCTTCTTCCTCGCAGCCCTTCTTCTTTGCAAGCTCCATGATCGCGCCGAAATGCTGCATGACGTAGTCGTAGCCCGTGCCGCGCCGGTGCGGGATCATGCAGTTGCTGCAATCCTTGATGCCGTTTTCCGTGAAGGTAAAATTGCCGCCGCATTTGTCGCCCAGCGCATAAAGCGGGCAATAGCAGAACAGGCAGTTGAAGTTCTCCGGGTCGTTCGTCTTATGGCACGGAAAAAACTCGCATTCCGCATGGTGGAAAAAGGAATATGCCTTCTTTTCTTCCATAATAAGTATCTCTCCTTTTCTGTTCCGCTTATATATTATATTCCGCCGATCTTCTTAAGCGGCGCATCCAGCCGCCCGGTCAGGTAAGCCGCAAGGGCGATCTTGAGCGCATCCCCGATGAGGAACGGGAACACACAATACACAAGGCTCATCCAAAGCCCCATTCCCGTGACCGCCATGAACCACACTGTGCCGAACAGATAGCACGCTGCCGTGCCAAGCGCCATCGCAAGGCAGAGCTTCCAGAAATTCAATCCCCACCGCGCACGCAGGAGCCCGGCGATGAGCGCTGCGAGAAGATACCCGATGATGTAGCCGCCGGTTTTCCCCGCGATGATCTGCATGCCGCCCGCAAAGCCCGCGAACACCGGCGCACCCAGCGCGCCGAGCAGCACATAGGCCGCGATTGCCGCAGTGCCGAGCTTTGCGCCGAGCAGCGCGCCCGCAAGGTGCACCGCAAAGAGCGCGAGGTTGATGGGGACCATCGGCAGGGGGATCTGGATCTGCGCACACACAGCACAAAGCGCGGTGAACACCGCAGCAAAGCAGTATTTTCGGAGGTTGGTTTTCAATGCGGGACGCTCCTTTTTTAGCTTATCAGGCCATATTATATCGTTTCCGGCGGCGTACTGTCAAACCGGGCAGTGCATCACATCTTCCTAAAAATTTTTATGCTGTTGACAAAAACATTCTGCCGTATATATACTAAGGCCATACAAGCATTATATGCATGCTGCAATCCCGTGCAGCATAACCAAACCCTACATGAATGACCATGAAAAAGGAGACAGCCCTGTGAACAAAATCGTGATCGCCCTTGGTGGAAACGCGCTTCAGGAAGCCGGAAAGCCCGCGACTGCGCAGGCACAGCTTGAAGTGGTTGAAAGAACTTCCGTCTACATCGCCGACATCCTCGAAAAAGGCTACCGCATCGTGCTCGCGCACGGCAACGGACCTCAGGTCGGCCGTCTTGTGATCCAGAACGAATACGCGGAACCCGTCACCCCGGCCATGCCGTTTGACGTCTGCGGCGCAATGAGCCAGGGCATGATCGGCTATCACATTCAGCAGGGGCTTTCCAAGGTGCTGCACAGCCGCGGCAACCGCACGCCTGTCGCTACGCTCGTGACGCAGGTCGTCGTCGACGCAAATGACCCGAAGTTCCAGAACCCCTCAAAGCCCATCGGCCCGTTTTATTCGGAAGAAGAAGCCGCAGCCATCGCTGCGGAAAAGGGTTATGTCATGAAGGAGGACGCTGGCCGCGGCTGGCGGCGCGTCGTCGCCTCCCCCATGCCGGTCGAAATCGTTGAGCTTGACGCGGTGCGCTGTTTGGTGGATAATGGGTTTATCGTTGTGACCGTGGGCGGCGGCGGCATTCCCGTCGTGCGCAACGCAGAAGGCGATCTCGAAGGCGTTGCCGCAGTGATCGACAAGGATCTTGCAAGCGAACGCCTGGCGGAGGATCTTGACGTGGATGCGCTCGTGATCCTCACCGCCGTGGAAAAGGTGAGCATCAACTTCAAAAAGCCGGATCAGAAGGATCTTGACACGCTTTCCGTCGCGGAAGCAAAGCGTTACATGGCCGAAGGGCATTTCGCCCCCGGCTCCATGCTGCCCAAGATCGAAGCGGCTGTGAAGTTCGTGGAGAGCAAGCCCGGCCGCAAGGCGATCATTACCTCGCTCGACAAAGCTGCCCTCGCGCTTGAAGGCAAAGCCGGCACAACGATCCAGTAACTGACTCTGGCGCAAACGCGCGCCCCTTCATTCTTTATTATTTTACGGAGGATAACCGCATGTTCAACAACTCCATCGGCGTTCAGGTGCCTGACATCCTTCTCCCGCGCGAAGGCGTATCCATGGAAAAGTGGGCCGTCGTCGCCTGCGACCAGTTCACTTCCCAGCCCGAATACTGGGAAGAGGCGGAACGCATCGTGGGGGACGCACCCTCCACCCTGCGCCTGATGCTGCCGGAAATGTACCTGGAAAAGCCCGGCGAAGCAGAACGCATCGCCGCGATCAACGCTACCATGGACCGTTACATGGCGGAAGGTACGCTTGAAAGCAAAGGCCAGGGCTTCGTGTTCGTGCGCCGCACTGTGGACGGCAAGACCCGCAGTGGCCTCATCGTGGCGCTCGACCTTGAGCAGTACGATTACAGCCGCGGCTCCGAAACGCTCATCCGCGCTTCGGAAGGCACGATCGTGGAGCGCATACCGCCCCGGCTGCGCATCCGCAAGGACGCGGCGCTCGAGCTGCCACACATCCTCGTTCTGATCGACGACCCGGAGCGCACGGTCATCGAACCGCTCGCCGAAGCCGCAAACGCCGAAACGAAGCTCTATGATTTCGACCTCATGCTCGGCGGCGGCCACATCGAAGGCTATATGGTAAACGATGCCGGGCGGATCGAAGGCGCGCTCCGCGCGCTCGAAGCGCTGGCCGACCCCGCGCGGTTTGCGGCGCAGTATGGCGAGGGCAAAGCGCCCATGCTCTTTGCAATGGGCGACGGCAACCACTCCTTTGCGACCGCAAAGGCCAACTGGGAAGCCCTGAAGCAGACGCTCACCCCCGCCGAGCAGGAGAACCACCCCGCGCGCTTTGCGCTCGTGGAGCTTGAGAACATCCATGACGAAGGCATCATCTTTGAGCCCATCCACCGGGTGCTCTTCAATCTTGATTCCGAAAAGGCACTGCGCTGGCTGTTGGAGCGCCTTGCCGCGGACAACGGCGCCTGCAAGATGAACCGCTTTGCCACGAAGGAAGAATGCGAAGCCTCCCTGAAGGTTGCCGCAACCTGCGGCGGCCACCTGCTGCCCTTCGTTTCGGAGCAGGGCTACGGCTACCTCAAGGTCAACGCACCTGTGGCGCAGCTTGAAGTCGGCACGCTGCAAAACGCGCTTGACGCCATGCTCAAGGCGTTCCCGGAGGCTACCATCGACTATATCCACGGCGCGGACGTGGTCTATGAACTCGGCGCAAAGCCCGGCAACCTGGGCTTCCTGCTGCCGCCGATGGCAAAGAGCGCCTTCTTCCCCACCGTGGTGTTCGACGGTGCGCTCCCGCGCAAGACGTTCTCCATGGGCGAAGCAAACGAAAAGCGCTACTATCTCGAATGCCGCAAAATCAAATAACGGCGTGCACCGCTTTCTTTCCCACGGCGCACGGCAATGCTGAACAAAAGGGGCGCACACGCGCCCCTTTTTACGCCGCTTCCCCGTTATAAGGACATGTGAACATTCCATGAAACGCAAGCAAGCAAACAAACCCAAACCGCAGCCCGCCTTTTTCTATACGCTGGTCTATCTGGCACTCCGGCCCTATCTCCGCCTGCGCTACGGATACCGGCGGCCGAAGTCGCTGCCCATCCGCGAGGAACGCGGGCCAGTCACCGTGCTTGGCAACCATGCCTCGAACATCGATTTTCTGTTTTCCATCGTGGCGCTCTATCCGAAGCGGATGAATTTCCTTGTTTCCGCGCACTTTTTCGACCAGAAGCCGCTGTGCTACCTGCTGCGCTTCGTGCAGTGTGTGCGCAAGGAACAGTTTGCAACGGATGTCGCTGCTATTCGGGATATGCGCTCACTCGTTGCCGCCGGCGGGAACATCCTGCTGTATCCGGAAGGTGAAGTCAACGGCACTGGCCGCACCGGAATGTTCCCGGAAAGCACAGCGCGCCTGTGCAAGCTGCTGCGCGTGCCTGTTTACGCCGTGCGCACAAAGGGCACCTACCTGACGCGCCCCAAATGGGGGCCGAGCCGCAGGCGCGGGCGCGTGGAAACGGATGTGACGCGTATCGCCACGGCGGAAGAGCTTGCGGCGCTTTCCAACGAAGCGCTCGATGCGCGCATCCGGGAAGGCATCTTCCACGATGAATATGCCTGGCAGGCGCAGGCGCGCATCCCCTTCCATGCAAAGGCCCCCGCGGAAGGGCTGCACCGGATGCTTTACCGCTGCCCGAAATGCGGCGCGGAATTCACCATGCGCTCCACAACGCATGAGATCTATTGTACATCCTGCGGCAACCGCGGCCGGATGGATGAATACGGTTTCCTTTCGCCCGCCGGTGCGGAGGATGTGATCCCCGCCTCGCCGCTTGCCTGGGTGGATCTGCAGCGCGCAGCCCTTCGCGATGCAATGCGGGATCCTGCCTACCGTCTCACCGCACGCTGCTGCCTGCAATACCATCTGGATGGGCACGCGCTTGACCATGTGGATGTGGGCGAAGGCACCGTCACGCTTGACCGCAGCGGCCTGTCCTATGAGGGCATGGCGGAAGGCGAGCAGGTCTCCCTGCACTTCCCGCTTTCCGACCTTTATAAGTTCCCCTTCTCGGCGGGCCTCCACTTCGAGATCCCACCCGCGACGCGCGTTACGGCCATCCGCCCTCTTGAGCCCGCCGCAGTGTGGAAATTCGTGCTTGCGCTGCCGCTGATGAAAGAGGCCGTACAGGCCGACGCGGAAGCACACTGAATTTTCATAGTCTAACAGACTGAAGAGGGCGGCCACCGGCCGCCCTCTTATCCATGCCGTTTATTTCTTTGTCCTTCTCTGTTTTCTCAGAGCAGCAGCACCAGCTTCTGCCCGTCCGCAAGCGTTTCGGAAAGCCCGGGGTTCATCTCGAGCAGGCGCTTGCGCGGCAGGTTGAAGCGACGGCCCACATCAAAGAGCGTCTCCCCATTCCCCGCAAAGTAGATCACCACGCCGCGCGGCCGCTCCGCCGGAGCGCATTCCTCCATGCCCGTCACAGCATGCGTTTTTACGACCGCATACGGCTGCGCCGTCACCTGCAGCGTATAGGAAAGCTCGATCCCGCGCCCCGCGCCCGAAGCTGCGGCGGAAACCACACGCACCTGTGCGCGTGCCTCCGTCAGCTTCCCTGCCCCGGCGTTCTCACAGCGGAAGGGGATATCCTCCGTAAAGGCATAGAGCATGCCTCCCTCCGTCTGGTACAGCACGCGGGTAAACAAAAGGCCTTCCACGGTGAGCCGCCCGTCCTCTATGGAGGCGGACGTAACCACCGGGCGCGCCATGCAGTACGCCACGCGGTAACATTCCGGCATACCATCCGGGATGCCGAGGGTTTCTGATGCCCCAAAGCGGAAGCGCACCGTTTCGCCGCGCAGCAGAAGCTGTACCTCCTCCCGGACGCAGGAAAGCGGCAGCGACGGCGCATACGCATCCTGCGGCAGGGTGACGCTTTCCTTCCGCAGCGCTTCTACACGCACCGCAATGCGTGCCTCCACGCTCATCATTCCGCCATCCACTTCAGGAAGCGCAAGCCCGATCGCCTCCACTTCCGCCTCCGCCACGGGAAGCACCGCATCCATTCCGGTTCCGTCGGCCTCCGTCTCCAGCGTCACCGGCACGTGCTGCACAAACTGCGCCAGCTTTCCATCCGCCCCTACGGTGAGTGCGGTGACGGTCAGCGTTCCCTCGGAAATGGCCGCCGCACCGCCGACATGGGTTTCACGCAGCTGGCACACGCCCGAAGCGCGCAGCACGGCGGCTGCGTTCGGCGCGCTGATCTCCTCGCGGATGCGCACCGTTTCCTGCCCAAGCACATCGGTGCGCACGGTCTCAAAGGTCTGCTCCCTGCGCTCGAGATCCTCCGCGCCCCGGATTCCCGCAAGCACGCGCAGCGGAGCCGCCTGCAGCACCATGCATTCCACATCCAGCACCGCCGAGAGCATCAGCGCCCCCGTCTGTTCCACGGAAATCGACTGAAGCGCCGCAAAGGCCTCCGCCGTCATTCCTTCCTTCGCCCCCGGCGCAGGGAGCGAATGGCGGAACGCAGCGCTGGATGCAAAGGCGAACACCTCGTCCCCATCGCGGCAGATCAACTCCACGCGCACGCGCCCTTCCACCGTGACCGCACCTTCGCCTGCGGCTGCGCCCGACACCGAAACGCTGCCGTCCACGCAGAGCACCTCCGCGCTTTTCCGCCCTTCCGGCAGAGGGAGCTCGCCCTCCACCAGCGCCTGCGATGTTGCCCGAAGCACAAGGCGCGCCGCGCCCAGGTCGCTAAATTGCAGTTCCATCGTTTTCCCTCCCATATCGTATGGCTGTATCGCTCCATATATATGAAAGCGGAACATCATTTATACATGATGCAGGACTTGCAGCGCGTTCATGCAGCATACATACGGCTTTTGTCGTTTTCTTGAAATTAATCAAATATCTGCCCTGAAATGCATCCAACTCACCCTATTCGGGAGCAAGTTATCCACACTCTCCACAGACTTATCCACAAACTGCCCATTTTAGGGGACATGCTGTGTGAATAATCTGTGAACCGTGTTCCCGGCGCGGTATATTACGCTGCATAGCGCGCATAAACGGGTACTGCCTGTAAATATTTCATATGAATCGCATTTCGGAACGGCTCTGCCGCCCTGCGCGCCCATGCGACACTTCCTGCAACGGGCAGAAACCGGGGCGGCAGATTGGGCTTTTGCCTGCAGGACGTCAGCCGGCGTCCCGGATCTCCTGGCGCGCACGCTCCCGCGCATCCTCCATGATGAGCTTATCCGCCACAAGCGCAATGAATTCGCCGTTTGTGGGCTTATCGTTTTTAGAATAGATATTGTAGCCGAAAAGCTGGTTGATGTTCTCGATTTTCCCGCGCGTCCAGGCGACTTCGATGGAATGGCGGATCGCCCGTTCCACCTTGGAAGCCGAGGTGTTGAAGCGCTTTGCGATGCCGGGGTACAGCTCCTTCGTGATGCGGTTGATGAGCTCCGGCTCAAAGTACACCATGCGGATGGCCTCGCGCAGATAATGGTAGCCCTTGATATGCGCCGGGATGCCGATCACAAGGAACACTGCCGTGATCTTTTCATCGAGCGTTTTCGGCTGTGCCGACGCCATGCAGATCTGGGAGCGTCCAATATAAGTGTTCTCCAGCATGTCGAGCAGCCGTTTTGCGAGCGTTTCCGGATCAGCCGGCTTCACCATGAAATACTTCGCCCCCATCGCGCAGGCCTGCCGCACCATGTCCTCATGCCGCATAGCGCTCACGACCATCACCGCCGGCGGGTTTTCCACAAGGCCGCTGCCGAGCCGTTCCAGCAGTTCAAACCCGTCCACCCGCGGCATGATGAGCTCCGTGATGAGCGCATCATAATGCCCGGCGCGCAGCGCATCGATCGCTGCCTGGCCATCCGCCACCGCCTCGAACTGGGCCACCTGCTCCTGCGCTGCAAGGCAATCCCGCACCGCCGTCTGAAACTGAAGATTACCATCTGCCATAAGGATTCGATATTTTGTCATTCGTATGCCTCCTTTTTGCAACCGAGATGCAGTTTTTGTCTGTGCTCTCATCATAACACCGCGATTTTCGCGGCGATAGAGCATGAATTTAGCCGGTATTGTCGTGTTTTGCTGCGCTTTTGGCGCGCATTGTCGCCCTGCGTATTCTGTTGGTGATTTTCACTTTAATTTGTCATTTTTTACCGTAAAGAATTGCGCCATTTCTTTATATATAAACTTATTGTTGACAGACAACATGGGCAGCGCTATAATATTAGCCGGTTAATTGTTAATCGGTTAATATTATCTGAAAGAAAGGAGATGCCCGTATGGCTTTTTCAAAGCAATACCATGAGATTATTGGCGCAATGCACCGGTTGGAGCTTTTGCGCCGCATCAGCATCCGGGATAAAGTGCGCGGGATCGAGATCCGCCGGGCGCAGATGCCGATGCTTGAATACATCGCCGCGCATGAAGGCTGCACCCAGGCTGACATTTCAAAGTATCTGCACGTGTCCCCCGCTTCCGTTGCCTGCTCCGCCAAACGGATGGAGGCTGCAGGGCTCATTGCCCGCGCGGCGGATGAATCCAACCTGCGCTGCAACCGGCTTTCCGCCACCGCGGAAGGGCTTGCGCGGCTCACGCAGATGCACGCCGTGTTCGATGCGCTGGATGAGCGCACGTTCGAAGGTTTTTCGGAAGCGGAACTCGCTACGCTTTCCGCCCTGCTGGAGCGCATGATCCGCAACGCCGCAAGCGGAGACACTGCAAAAAAAACAACGCACGAGCTGGTCTGTCAGCTCCATGACCTGGAAGGAGACGACCCATGCTGAAAAAACTGTTTCCCTTTGTTCGAGGATATTGGCTTCGCTCCGCGCTGGCTTCGCTCACAGTCATCTGCGAAGTCCTCCTTGAAGTTTACATTCCTTACCTGATGGCGGACATCATCAACATCGGCATCGCCAACGGCGACGTTTCGTTCATTTTCCGCCGCGGACTGCTGATGATCGCCATGGCGTGCCTTTCCCTTTCCATGGGCGCGCTTTCCGGGTGGTTCGCCGCAGATGCAAGCGCGGGCTTCGCAAAGAACCTGCGCGCCGGCCTTTTCCGCAAGGTGCAGGACTTCTCGTTCGCCAACGTGGATAAGTTCTCCACGGCCTCGCTCGTTACGCGCCTCACGACGGACGTTACGAACGTGCAGCAGTCCTTCATGATGGTCATCCGCACACTGGTGCGCGCTCCGCTGATGCTCATCGCGGCGACCGTCATGGCCGTCCGCCTGAACGCGGAACTTGCCACTGTGTTTGCCTTTGCCATCCCGCTGCTTGGAGCGTTTATCATCATCCTCGGCTCGAAAGCGCTTCCCCGCTTCAAAGCCATGCTCAAAAAGTATGACGGGCTCAATGCCGAGGTGCAGGAAAACCTGATCGCCATCCGCGTGGTGAAGGCGTTTGTGCGCGAAAAGCATGAAAACGAGCGTTTCACATCCTCTGCGGAAGCCGTGCGCGAAGCGCAGGCCAAAGCGGAACGCCTGCTCGTTCTCGTCATGCCCGTTTCGCAGTATGCGCTCTATCTCTGCATGATCGCCGTGTGCTACATCGGCGGCCACCTTATCGTGGCGGGCGACATGCTCACGGGCGACCTGATGAGCTTCATCAGCTATATTTCGCAGATCCTCTCCTCGCTGCTGATGGTCTCTATGATGTTCGTTTCCCTCACCATGACGCGCGCGAGCATGACGCGCATTCTCGAAGTTCTCGATGAGCAGAACGACATCACGGACGATGACGCTTCCGTTTCCCTTTCCGTGCCGGACGGCTCGATCGAATTCCGGGATGTGTGCTTCAGCTATGCGAAGGACCCCAACAACCTGACGCTCTCCCACATCAACCTCAAGATCCGGCGTGGGGAGACGATCGGCATCATCGGCGGCACGGGCTCCGCGAAATCCTCGCTCGTGCAGCTCATCCCGCGTCTTTACGACGTGCTTTCCGGCTCCGTGCTCGTAGGCGGGCACGATGTGCGGGAATATAAGATCAAGGCCCTGCGTGACAGCGTTTCCATGGTTCTGCAGAAGAACGTGCTCTTCTCCGGCACCATCCGTGACAATTTACGCTGGGGCGATGCGGAAGCCACGGACGCGGAAGTCGAAGACGCCTGCCGTGCCGCCGCCGCGCATGATTTCATCACCTCCTTCCCCGCAGGCTATGACACCGACCTCGGGCAGGGCGGCGTGAACGTATCCGGCGGGCAGAAGCAGCGCCTCTGCATCGCCCGGGCGCTGCTCAAGCGCCCAAAGATCATCATCCTCGATGACAGCACGAGCGCTGTCGACACAGCGACGGATGCCGCCATCCGCAAAGCGCTGCGGGAGGAGCTGGCCGGCACGACGACGCTCATCATCGCCCAGCGCATCGCCTCCGTGATGGATGCGGACCGCATCGTCGTCATGAATGAAGGCACGATCGCGGATATCGGCACGCATGAAGAGTTGCTTGAGCGCAGCGAGATCTACCGCGAAGTATTTGAATCTCAGCAGAAGGGGGTGGCCTGAAATGCCTCCGGTACCTCAAGGGAAAAACGCATTCCACCGTCCTAAGAACATGAAGCGCACCTTTGCGCGGCTGTTCTCCTACCTTCGCGCTTACCGCTTCCAGCTCGTGCTGGTACTCGTCGGCATCGTGCTGAGCGCAGGAGCGAACATTGCGGGCACTTATATGCTCAAGCCCATCATCAACGATTATATCGTGCCGTGGATCGGCAGCGCGGACCCGGACTTTTCCGGCCTCATCGGCCAGCTTGCCATCCTGTTCGCGATCTATACCACCGGCATCATCGGCGCGTACCTCTATAACCGCCTGATGATCGGCATCTCCACGGGCACGCTTCTGCAGCTGCGCAACGAGCTTTTTACGCACATGCAGAAACTCTCCATCCGCTACTTCGATACGCGCACCCACGGCGAAATCATGTCCACCTATACGAACGACATCGACGCCATGCGCGAAATGATCAGCCAGGGCGTTCCGCAGTTCATCAGTACCACCATCAGCATCGTGGGCACGTTCGTGATGATGGTCGTGCTAAGCCCCGTTCTCACGCTCGTTTCCATCGCCATGCTCGTGCTGATGCTCTTCATCACAAAGGCATTTGCAAAGCGCAGCGGGCGGTACTTCAAGGCGCGCCAGGCTTCGCTTTCCAAGGTGAACGGCTACATCGAAGAAATGATCGAAGGGCAGAAGGTCGTGAAGGTATTCTGCCATGAGGACGCCGTCAACAGCACGTTTGACGGGCTCAACGAAACGCTCACCAAAAACACCGTGCTGGCAAGCACGCTTGCGAACATCATGGGACCCATCATGAACAACCTCGGCCATGTGACCTATGCGCTCACCGCAGCGGCAGGCGGCCTGCTCGCAGTCGCCGGCAGGATCGACCTCGGCTCGATCGCTTCCTTCCTGCAATACACGCGCAAATTCTCCATGCCCATCGGCCAGCTTTCGCAGCAGATGAACAACGTGATGGGCGCGCTCGCAGGCGCAGAGCGCATCTTCGACATGATCGATGAACCCGCAGAGGAAGATGACGGCGACGTGACCATGGTCAATGCCCGCCGCAACGCCGAAGGCGCGCTGGAAGAGTGCACGGAACGCACGGGCGTCTGGGCCTGGAAAGTTCCTTCCGAAACGGCGGAAAGCGGCTATGAGCTCGTTGAAGTGCGCGGAGACGTGCGTTTCCACGATGTAACGTTCAGCTATGACGGTGAAAAGACCGTGCTCAAGAACGTCTCGCTCTATGCACACCCGGGCCAGAAGATCGCCTTCGTAGGCTCCACCGGCGCAGGCAAGACGACCATTACGAACCTCATCAACCGCTTCTATGACGTGCAGGAAGGTGAGATCACCTATGACGGCATCCCCGTCAACCGCATCAAAAAAGCCGCGCTGCGCGGCTCGCTTGCGATGGTTCTGCAGGATACGCACCTGTTTACCGGCACGGTGCGCGAAAACATCCGTTACGGCAGGCTGGATGCGATGGATGAAGAAGTGGAGGCAGCTGCGAAGCTCGCCAACGCGCACTTCTTCATTTCCCACCTGCCCCAGGGATATGACACCGTGCTCACCGCGGACGGCGCAAACCTGAGCCAGGGCCAGCGGCAGCTGCTTGCCATCGCCCGCGCGGCAGTTGCGGACCCGCCGGTGCTGATCCTCGATGAAGCCACAAGCTCCGTCGACACGCGCACGGAAGCGCACATAGAGCGCGGCATGGATGAGCTGATGAAAGGGCGCACGGTGTTCGTCATCGCGCACAGGCTTTCCACCGTGCGCAATTCGGACGCCATCATGGTGCTCGAACACGGCGAGATCATCGAGCGCGGCGACCATGACGACCTGATCGCCCAGAAGGGCAAGTACTACCAGCTTTACACGGGCATGTTCGAGCTGTCCTAATGCAGCGAAAGCCGGGAAGGTGGAACATCCACCTTCCCGCCATCCCGAAAAGCAAAGCGACATATTGCGAAAGGAATTACTCCATGCCATTCACATTCACTCCGGCCACACCGGCCGACCTCGATACCGTGATCTCTCTCGCGCGCTCCGCGTCCAGCGCCCCGTATTCCCATTGGGATGCGGATTACCCGAACCGTGAGATCCTTTCGGAGGACATCGCGCACGGCGAACTGTACCTGCTGCGTGAAAACGGGCTTCCCATCGCCATGATCTCCATCCTGGATGAAGCGGAAGAGTGCGTCGAATTTCCCTGGCCGGAAGCGCGCAAACACACCTGCATGCTGGCACGGCTCGGCATCGTGCCCGAAGCGCAGGGGCGCGGCCTTGCAGCGGAAATCATGCGCCTTGCGGCGGATACCGCCCGTGCGTGCGGTTTTACCACGGCGCGGCTTCTCGCTTCCGAGGATAACCCGCTCACGAACCACATTTATCAAAAGCTGGGGTATCAGGCACGCGGCTGCGCCCGCCTTTGGGACTCCGAGGATTTCATAGGGTATGAGCTGGCGCTGTAAGCGCAGGAACGCAAAACACAAAGCGGGTGCGGCTTTCAACAGAAGCCACGCCCGCTTTTTCGACGTTTTCAGTATTCCTCTTCCCCTGCGATCCTGTCCCGATACGGTTCTGAGCAGGGCAGCGCCCGCAGGCGGGCAAACACGGAACGGTCTTTCCAGAAATGCATGGGATAAGCGCGCACCGTGTCCGTGCAGCGCATGAAGTAATCGAACCCCCGGGCAAAATCCACGCCCTGCCGCGGGTCAAGCACGAGGAACGCCGCATCGAGCCTACGCCCGGCAAGCCGGTCGACCTCCGCGCGAAAACGCACCGTCATGGCATGGTTTTCCGCCGGGGCTTCCTCCTCCCACACCCAATCGTTCAGGTCGCCCGCGTGGAAGATCGTTTTCCCTTCCGCCGAAACGAGGAACGCCACGCCCTCATCCGTGGAGCGGAGCGTCTCCACGGAAAGCGCGCCGCACTGCAGCGTCTCATGCGCGCCGGGGAACAAGATCGCGTCATATGCCTCCTGCTCCACGCCGTGGCGCCGGAAGCCCGCTGCGCTCCATCTGCGCCGGATATCCCGGGAAAGGATATAGGTCACATTCGGGTGTGTTTCCCGCAGTTTGAAGATATCAAAATTGAAATGGTCCCTGTGCGCATGGCTGGAAAACACATACAGCGGCTTTTCCGGAGCAAACGCCGACAGCGCACCCTCGAAATAATCGAACAGGAGCGTGCAGTGCGCAAGCTCTGTGGCAAATCCGCTGTGGCCGATGTAAATGACCCGCATCGGCGGCCTCAGCGCTTCGCGACCTTATACTTTTTCGCTTCGACGCGCCCGCGCAGGTGCGCGGCAAGCGCTTCCGCCGTGCCCTGTTCAAAGCCCGCTTTGGAAACGATATAAGCCTGCCCTGCGTTCGCATACAGGTAAAACGCATCCGGCGTTTCCCAAACGTCAAACAGGCGGTTATAATAGGCGCGATCTTCCTTGCCGTTCACGCACACGGTAAAGCAGTTTTTAAGGAACACATACCGCTGCGAAAGCCCGGCGAAGGAGGACTGATCGAACTTCTTTTCCGGCGCGATGAAGATCGCATAAAACCGCCGCCCGAACACATAAAGCGCCAGTGCGAGCACCACAAGGTACAGCCATGCGTGGCTGCGCACGGCAAAATACGTGCCCGCAAGCACGGAAAGGATCAGGAATGCAAACAACGCATGTGTGCTCCAGGGGACGCGCTTTGCGATGCGGGCATTAAAGCGCTGAAAGCGCAGTACAGTGTCCTTGTCGTAATTGGTGGTGTTGATGATCTCCATACTCTGCTCCATTCCGTAAGATTTTTATAATTATATGATATCCGCCGGAACGCTTGCAGGAAGCGCTCCGGCCCTGACATTCCCAGGCAGCTCATTCCCGGATGTCGCCCCGTTCATGCAGTTCGCCCACGATCTTCCGGTACGTTTCCGCATCGATCTTATACTTGCTGCGGTAAACGAGATACCCCGCGAGGATGCAGAGAAGCGGCAGCACGAGCATGGCAAGCTTCATCACAAGCAGGCCCTCCGGCGTAACATCCGCCGCAGAATTCGCAGCGTTGATGCCGGAGATCACAAGCGTGACCGAAACGATGCCGCTTGCGATCGCCCCGCCGATCTTGTTGATGAGCGGCTGAATGGAGAACGTTACGCTCTCATTGCGCTTGCCCGTCTTCCATTGGCCGTATTCGATGGTGTCCGCAAGGAACATGAGCATCAGAAGCTGGATGAACGCCTGCCCCACGAAGATCAGCACACCCGCCGCGCCGATGAAGAGCATGTTCATCGGCGAAAAGAAGAACACAAGGTAACCGAGCACCACGAGCACTGTGGCGCCGAAATAAAGCTGCTTGCGCGCAAAGCGTGCGCTGAACTTCGGAAACACCGCAAGCGCGGAAAGCTGCGAAACGCCGAGCACCGCCGCAAACACGGAGTACATTCCCGCATCGCCGTATGCATAGATGAAATAATATGTTCCAAAGCTTGTAGTTGTGGAATAGCCGATCATGAACAGCGCCATTGCGATCGTCGTGAACAGCAGCTGATCGTTTTTGAAGATCACGCGCACGGTGTCGCGCAGCGTGGTCTTTTCTTCCTGTTTGAACATGCTGCGGTGCTCCTTCACGCCAAAGAGCGTGAAGCACTGGAAGCCGAGCATCACGAGCGCCACGATCACCGCAAAAGTGAACCATGCCTTCGTTCCGCTGCCCATGGCCTCCGTCATCGCCCCCGTAACGGGCAGGATGCCCACCACCACCGCGAACATGCCCACGTTCGCGCAGATGCGGGCAAACGCGCCGATGCGCTCGCGTTCCTTCTGGTCAAGTGAAAGCGCCGGCATCATGGACCAGTAGGCGATGTCGTTTGCACCGTAAAACACATCCCAGGCGAGGTAGAACACCGCAAAAAGGATGACATACCAGGTGTCGCTCACATGCAGATCCGCAAACATCAGCACCATGAACACCGCGCCTATCACAGCTCCGCCAAGGATCAAAGGTTTGAACTTGCCCCAGCGGGTATTCATGTTGTCCACCAGCGTGCCCATGATGGGGTCGTTGAGCGCGTCGAACACGCGCAGCACCGTCAGCACAAAGCCGATCTTTAAGAGCATCGCGTCGCTCACGGTGAGCACTTCGGTAATATAGGTGAGCAGGAACATGCTTACCATGGAATAAAACATGTCCCGGCCAATCGTGCCGAGCCCAAAGAAATATTTATTTCGCCGTGCCTGTGCGCTTTCACGGCCTGCCATACCCTGCTCCATGCTGCGCTCCTTTTGCGCTGTTTGCGCTTTGAATTTGAAAAAACAGAAAAGGATCTTCCCTTTTATTTTAGCGGCAGCGCCCGGAGATTGCAATCGGCAATTGCAGAGTGTTGCCGAATGCGGTACGATAATACCATGAAGGACGGATATTTGAAATTCGATATGCGCGGCGTGTTCCGCTGCCCGCTCTGCGCATCCCCGCTTGCGCTTGCCGGGCAAAGCCTCACCTGCGCAAACGGCCACTGTTTTGATGTTTCCGCGAAAGGCTATGTGAACCTTGCCGCCGGGCGCGGGCAAAGCGCAAAATACGACAAGGCGCTGTTTGAAAGCCGCGGCGCGCTGCTTCGCGCCGGGTTTTATGCCCATGTACTCGATGCTGCGGCCGAGGTGCTCGCTGCGGAAGCGCCCGTGCGCATACTCGATGCCGGCTGCGGCGAAGGGTATTATGCCCGAGCCCTTGCAGAACGCCTCGGTGCGGAGCTTTACGCGTTCGATCTTTCGCGGGATGCGATCCTGCTCGCCGCGCGGGGCGGCACGCCGGTGCGCCTGATGGTGGCGGACATGACGAACATTCCGTTGCAAACAGGAACGATGGACGCCGTGCTCGATGCGTTTTCCCCCGCGCATTACGGCGAATATGCACGAGTACTCAAGCCGGATGGCCTGCTCCTGAAAATCGTGCCCGCGCCGGAGCATCTGCATGAGCTTCGGCAAATCGCAAAAGAACAGCTTTCCCACGCAGCCTACGAAAGCGGAGCCGATGTGGAAGCCCGCTTTGCCGCCGGGTTCCGCCTGCTCGAAACGCGGGAGGTCTCCCGCACACTGCCGCTTGATGCAGGAACGCGCGCGCATCTCGTGCGCATGACGCCCCTGCTTTTCGGCGTGGATATTTCTGCATTGCCTTTGGCGTCACTCACCGAAATTACCATCGCCGCGCGCCTGCTCATCGGCCGGGCGCGAGCGGAAAGCTGATGGAAAACGAGCTAATAAATAAAAGAAGCGCACAAAATGCGCTTCTATTTGTTTTTGTATCAATTGGTGGCTGCAGCGTTTTACGGTTGGAGTTTCCGCAGCTTCGGGTTTGCGTTTGCGATATTATCCACCCACTCCGCCACATAGTTCGTGGCTTCACGCACTTCATGTACTTCTTCCTGCACTTCCGCAAGCGACGTTTCTACCGCACTCAGGCGTCCTTCCACCGCGTCAAGACGCTTATCGACTGTATCAAGACGCACTTCTACCGCGTCAAGGCGCTTATCGACTGTGTCAAGACGCACTTCTACCACATCGAAGCGCTTGTCTACCGCATCGAAGCGCTTGTCCATGTCAGCCTGCATCTGCGCCATGTTCGCCTGCATCTGCGCAAGCATCGCAAGAATCTTATCCTCGTTGTTCATGCTGCACCTCCACCAGTTATATCAGTATATACCAGCCGCAAAAAAACAGCAATGGGCATTTTCCTGCATAATCGGGTGATTTTGAGCATCACAGCAGTCTCTGCCTTGCAAACGTTTTCAGGCAAATCAAACAAAGAGCCGCGCCTGCTCAGCCCGGGCGCAGCTTGCCATTATCCCGTGTTCCGCAGATCTGCCGCGTTCAGCTCCCGGTGTCCACCACATCGAACTCCACACCCGGGAGCCGCCTTTGCAGGCGCAGATTGATGGGTTCGCGGTTTGCGCCCCCGGGTGCGCCCGCGCCAAGGATGATGAGCTGCACGCCATGCTGCTCCGCGTATTCCACAAGTGCATCGTCCACATCGTCCGCACGCACGAGCGAAAGATCCGCCCCCGCAAGCTGCGCGGCCGTAAACAGGTATTCGATCGCATCCGCCTCATACGGTGTGTTCATGAAGTTGCGCCCCGTTTCCACGCAGTGCACCACATGGAGGAAGGCCGGCGCCTGCCCTGCGCCCGCACGCTCAATCCCCCGCGCGATCAGTCTGTCGCAGGAGCGCTGGGACGTAACGCAGACCATGATGTTAAGTTGCCGCTTCTTTGTCATACTTGATCGCATCCTTAATCTTATTTGGGAGCTCCGGCAGTTCAAACGTCAGCAGCGCACGCACCGCTTCCTCCGGCGTGGCCGCAACGGCAAAAAGGCGAAGGCATGAGGCATCCGCAAACTCCTCTTCCACAGAGGTGCGAAGCTGCCCGATCAGCGCGTCATAATATCCATTCTGGTTGAAGATGACGACGGGCGTACGCAGATACCCGAGCTGGTTGAGCGTGAGCACTTCAAGAAGCTCCTCCAGCGTTCCGACCCCACCCGGCAGGGCGATGTATGCGTCGCTCAGGCGTTCCATGGTGGCCTTTCTCGTGTGCATATCCGGCGTTACGATCAGCTCGCTGCAATGCTCAAAGGCAATGCCCGGCACGTTCAGCTTTTCCGGGATCACGCCCGTGATGCGGCCGTCTTTTGCGCGCACGCCGCGCGCACAGGCCCCCATAAGCCCCGTCCGGCCTCCGCCGAACACAAGGCCGATGCCGTTTTCCGCAAGCGCTGCGCCGAGCGCATAGGCCGCGTCGATATAATGCTGCGCAAGCTTCGAAGAGGAAGCCGCAAAGATACATACGTTCTGCATAAGCGATCACCATCCGGTCCGGGATGGTCACCCACCCCGTTTTTTCCATTATAAACGCCCGGAATGGATTTTTGAATACGCAATTCGCCGGGAACTCAAAATCTTTTAGGAAATGCGCGCCACGATCACGCTCATATCGTCTGCGCCGCTCCGCTCCCTTCCCGCCGCAAGGAGCGCTTCCGCCGCGTCATCCACCGTGTTCGCGCCGCCCACGCGTTCAATGATCGCCGCAAACAGCTCCGTGCCGAGCGCATCGAACAGGCCGTCCGTCATCAGGATCACCGCATCCCCCCGGCGAAGGGCGCATTCATGCACGGAAGCCTGTGCCTCCGGCAGGATGCCGATGGGCAGCGCCTCCGCATACACCGTGTGGATCCGCCCGCCGCGCAGAATGTAAGCGGGCGGCGCTCCGTATTTTATGAAGCGGGCGCGGCCGTTTTCCAGGTCGATCAGCAGCGCATCCAGCGTGGCGTACATCTCCCGCTCCCCCTTGAGCATCAAAAGGCGGTTCACGCACTCCTGCGCCTCCTCCGGCGCGAACCCCACAGAGAGAAGATCCCCGAAGATCGCCACGGCAGCAGAGCTTTCCCTGCGGGCGCAGACGCCCGTCCCCATGCCGTCGCTCATCAGCAGGAGCAGTTCTCCGCCGATGCGCCGCATCGCCATGGAGTCCCCCGTTTCCGCATTGCCGGCTTTCGGGCAGCCCGCCACGCCCACATGCGCCGCAAAGCGGCAGCGTTTTTCCTGCGGCGCCTCCTCCGCGAGGCGCTCGATCACGCCGCTCACGCCTTGGAGCTGCCTGTGCGTAAACGCCGCATTTTCGTCTTCATCCGGCAAAAACAGCTCCGATACCGCGCGGATCACATCCGCCGCGCCCCGCAACTGCGCCCGCGTCAGGGCAAGAGCGCGTTCCGCTTCGCTGCGCGCCCGCCGGGTGGAATAGGCCGCAAGCCGCGCGAAACACCGGCCGGGCAGCAGCGCAAAGCCAAGCGCGCCAAGCCCCGCTTCCAAAAAAGCCGGGGCAGGAAGCGCAAACGTAGCCGCCGCAGCGGCCCACGCCGCGAGAAAGCTGCCTGCGATCCCCCATTTTCCGCTGCGCTGAAATATGGATGCAAAAAGCACCGCCAGGGAAAGCGCCCCCGTGCGCGCAATCTCCATGCCCCGCAGCATGCAGGCCGCGCCAAGCAGCACCGCAGCAGCAACGCCCTCTGCACCCCGCGCCCGCACGGCGCACAGCGCCGCAAACGCCGCAAATGCCGCGCCAAAGGAGATGCATACCTCCGTGCCAAACGGGCTTGCAGAGGAGACCGAAAAGCGCAGGCAGGGCAGCGCAAACGAAAAAAGCGCCGCAAAAAACAGGAGCGCTGCCTGATCCGCCCCGCGCAAACGCCGGCCTGCCGCAAACGCGGAAAGAGCGGCCGCCCCGCGCGCTATAACGACTGCCGCAAGGCAGGAAAGCACCAGTTCCGCTATGCCGATGAGGCAATTTTCGGCGCTGCCGCCATGGAAAAACGGGAGCAGCACAAGATATGCAGCGCCAAGCAGCGCAAGCTTTTCCGGCGCGCGCAGCCGCCCGCGCCAAAGCCCGACAAGAAGCCCGCCGCCAACATAGAGCACAGAGGCCGCAAGCGCGGCAATGTTTCCGGCGAGGAGCGCCCCTGCCGCCGCACCCAAAAGCGCCGGGAAGGGTGGAGAGCCCATCAGCCAGGCTCCCGCCACGGCAGCCGGCCCGAGCGGCGCAAACCCGGTCTGCCCGGCAGCCGCAAACAGGAACGCAAGCGCGGTCTCAAGCGCGCGCAAAACGCCAAATGCCCGCAGGCGCGGCAGCACCACCGCGCGCAGCCTTTGCAGCGTCTCCGTCATGATCCATCCCTCCCCAATGCGCTGTGTAAGGCTCATGATACATGCTTGTCCACAAAAAGGATGCCGAACAAATGTGATAAAAATGCGCGAATCCTGCAATACTCTGCCGGATATATCCGGATATACCCTGAGAAGCAAAGCGTTTGCGGTGTTCTTCACTTTGTGGTATTCTTTTATTGTTGTATCGTCGGCCTAAAAAGCCGATTCACAGGAATCACTTCGCCCGCAGCCCATGCGGCGCAAGCCATTTTATTCAAGCAAAAAAACATGCAGTTCCGGAGGTTTCTTCCATGCCGAACGTTCTTCGCGCCGTTGGCCTCTCCGCGCCCGTGCGGCTTGCCGCCGCATCCCCCGCCATCGTGCTGTGCGACCCCATGCGCAACGCGGATGCGGTCATTCGCGCCATTCTCCATGCGGAAGAGCAGAAAGTCGATTATCTTGCCCTGCCCGAGCTTTGCCTGACCGGAGCAACGGCGGGCGCACTGCTGCGCCATCCTCTCATTTTGCAGGAATCCCGCGCCGCGCTCCACAAGATCTGCGATGCGACCGCCCGCTGCGGCGTCACGGCCGGCATCGGCCTGCCATACCTGATCAACGGGCGCGTCATGAGCTGCACGGCGCTCGTGCGCGGCGCGCGCATCTATGCCATTCTCCCCGCAGTCTCCCCGGAAAACCCTTACGGCTTTCTGCCGGAAACCGACCACTGCCTCCACCGGCGGCAGCCTCTCACACCCGTCCCGCGCCTCACGGTAGCGTTTGGAAACGAGCTGTTTGAGCAGGAAGCAGATGTGCGGGAAGGGTATATGCAGCTCATGCCTTCCTCCCTCAACGCAACGGCTTCGAGCTTCCATGAAGTGAAGGCCGCACTCGCCCAACGCAGCGCGCGCACGGGCATGGCCATTGCCTATGCTGCGGCAGGCACAGGGGAAAGCGGCGGCGCTTTCGTGTTCGATGGCGTATGCGCCATTGCGGCGCGCGGCGAGTTGCTCGCCTGCAGTGAGCCGCTTGCGGAGGAGCCCTTCGTATATGCCGATGTGCGCCCGGATCAGCTCACCGCCTTTGAGCCTTATGCCGCCGCGCAGCCCGATTCCGGCCGCTACATCAGCGCAGACCCAGCGCTTGCTTCAGAGGAACTCTCCCGCCTGTTGGATCTGCAGGCGGCCGCACTGTGCAGGCGGCTCACGCACATCCGCGGCCGCGGTTTTGTGGTCGGCGTGTCCGGCGGGCTGGACAGCGCGCTGGCTCTGCTTGCCTCCGCCGCCGCGGCGGACAGGCTCAGGCTGCCGCGCACAAGCGTCGTAGGCGTTTCCATGCCGGGGTTTGGCACATCGGGCCGCACGAAAAACAACGCGGCGCTCCTTGTGCGCGCGCTTGGCTGCGAATACCGGGAGATCAGCGTTGTTCCCGCCTGCCGGCAGCACTTTGCGGATATCGGGCACGCGGAAAGCGACCACAGCGTCGTATACGAAAACGCGCAGGCGCGTGAACGCACACAGATCCTGCTCTCCATCGCCAACGCCGAAGGCCTGCTCGATGTGGGCACAGGCGACCTTTCCGAAGCCGCGCTCGGCTGGACGACCTTCGGCGGCGACCATCTCGCGCAGTATGGCATCAATGCCTCCATCCCCAAAACGGTCGTGCGCCGCGCCGTGGCCGCAGCGAAATCCCGCTTCCCCGCAGCGGCGGACGTGCTGCAGGATATTCTCGACACGCCGGTAAGCCCGGAGCTTCTGCCCGCGGAAAACGGGGAGATCGCCCAGAGGACGGAGGAGCTCGTCGGCTCCTACGAGCTGCATGATTTCTTCCTCTGGCATCTGCTCCGGGGAAAGAGCCCCCGCGCGCTGTTCGAGCTTGCCCGGGAGCAGCTCGACTTCCCGCCGAAAGAGATCCACCGGGTGCTCGGCATCTTTTTAAAGCGCTTCTTCTCGCAGCAGTATAAGCGCAGCTGCGCTCCAGAAGCGCCAAAGCTTCTCGTCTCCATCGCGCCCGCCGCGCTGCCCCTGCCTTCGGATCTTTCGGCAGCGCCGTTCCTGCGCGAGTACGAATCGCTCTCCATCGATGAAAAATAAAGAAGAGTCGCCGCACAGCCTTGCCTTTCCGCCGCGGTTGTGTTATCGTAAGGAAGCGCCGAAAATGGCGCGGAAATTTCAGGAAAGGAAACGTGAAACGCAATGAGAAACGCATACGACGTACTCACAGAGCGCGGCTTCATCAAGCAGTCGTCGCACCCCGAGGAACTTCATGAGCTTTTGGGAAAGGAGCGTGTCACTTTCTATATCGGCTTTGACCCCACTGCGGACAGCCTGCACATCGGCCACTATGTTGCGCTCATGACCATGGCGCACATGCAGCGCTGCGGCCACAGGCCCATTGTGCTGCTCGGCGGCGGCACGGCCGCTATCGGCGATCCTTCCGGCAAAACGGACATGCGCCGCATGATGACCCGGGAAGAGCTCGACCACAACGCCTCCTGTTTCCAGAAGCAGATGGCGCGCCTTGTTTCTTTTGAAGGCGAAAACGCCGCCATCCTCGCCAACAACGCGGAATGGCTCCGGAACCTCAACTTCCTCGATTTCATGCGCGACATCGGCGTGCATTTCTCCGTGAACCAGATGCTCCGCGCGGAATGCTACAAGCAGCGCATGGAGCGCGGGCTCACCTTCTTTGAGATGGGCTATATGCTCATGCAGAGCTACGACTTTCTCATGCTCAACCGCAAATACGGCTGCTGTCTCCAAATGGGCGGCGACGACCAGTGGAGCAACATCCTTGGCGGCGCAGACCTCATCCGCCGCAAGGAGCAGAAGCCCGCTTACGCGCTCACGACAGCCCTCCTCACCACAAGCGAAGGCAAGAAGATGGGCAAGACCGAAAAGGGCGCACTCTGGCTCGACCCGGAAAAGACCAGCGTCTACGACTTCTATCAATACTGGCGCAATGTGGACGATGCGGATGTAAAGAAGTGCCTCTCGCTCCTCACGTTCATTCCCATGGATGAAGTCAACGCCATGACGGCGGAGGGCGGCGCGGCGCTCAACGCGGCGAAGCGCACGCTTGCATACACGCTCACCGCGCAGGTGCACGGCGAAGAAGAAGCCAGGAAAGCCCAACAGGCCGCCGAAGCGCTCTTTGGCGGCGGCGGCAGCCTCGAAAACATCCCGACGGTGGCGCTCACCCCGGCGGATGTGGAAGCGACCGGCCTGCGCGTGGTGGATCTTCTTGTCGCAGGCAAGCTCTGCAAGAGCAAAAGCGACGCGCGGCGCATGATCGAAAGCGGCGCGGTGCTGATGAATGATGTGAAGGTCACAGACGTGGCCGCGGCAGCCGATCCGGCGAAGCTTGCGGATGGCATCGTGCTCAAAAAGGGCAAGAAGAGTTATGTCCGCGTGATCGGCGGTTGACAAACGGGCATTTCCCGGTGAAAATGAATGGAAGGGCGTATACCCTTCCATTTTCCTTATGAAAGGAGCCTCCATGGACGCATTCAGGACCATCGCCCATGCCTCGGAAGAGGAATTTGTCATCAACCGCTCGCGCTTCATCGGGCGGTGCTTTCCGGTACAAACGGAAGAGGAAGCGCTTGCCCACCTTGCCGCGCTCCGCAAGCAGCATTATGACGCCACGCATAACTGCTATGCTTACCGCATCGGCACCCGCGGCGAAACGGCGCGTTTCTCGGATGACGGCGAACCCTCCGGCACTGCAGGCATGCCCATGATGGAAGTGCTCACGGCCAACGACGTGACCAACGTGCTCTGCGTTGTGACCCGCTATTTCGGCGGCATCCTGCTCGGCGCGGGCGGGCTTGTGCGCGCCTATTCACGGGGTGCGGCGGAGGCGGTACGCGCAGCGGGCGTGGTGCACTATACGCCCGGCACGGCGCTTGAATTCACCGTGGATTACGCGCGCTACGGCGCGGTGGAAGCTTTTGTGCGCGCAAACGCTGAGATCGACACGCTGGATTTCGCGGAAGCCGTCCATCTCCGCGTGCTTGTGGAAAACGCCGAGGCGGATGCATTCACGGCCGAGATCGTGGAGCGCACGGACGGCCGTTCCGTTCCCGCACACTGCGGCGAAGGATATCTCATCCGCCCGGAAACGCCGAAATCGTAAACAATTTGTACGCTTATTCCCTTGCGGGCGCTTTTGCGGTATAATGATGCTGAATCAGAATGGAAACCTCAAGGAGTTGCAATAGATGATGCGAAACCTGAAACAACGCTTCCTGGCCATCGTGGCCGCCGCGCTTTGCCTTTTCCTGTGCTCAAGCGCTTTTGCTGCGGAGATCACGGGGAGCTCCAACCCGGAATCGCTTTCTGCTTCCGGCAACGTAACGTTCAACTTCACGATGCGCAACGACAGCGATGCCGCGATGACGGATATCCGGATTCTCTACAACGGCAGCGAGTTTTTCACGACCTCCGGCGTTTCGATCGCCCCCGGCGAAAGCCATTCCTTCACAAGCTCGCCCCTCACCGTGCCGGACGCGCTCATCGGCCAGCCCATTACCTTTGATGTGACCTGGTTTGAAGATGGCGAAGCAAAGAGCGCGCAGCCTTCCATCACCGTGAAAAGCGCCGTGAACGACCCTTCCGCCCAGCTGCCGCAGACCGTTTCCATAACGGCGCAGCGCTCGGTCAGCACTTCGCAGGCCTCCACGGGTGAAGTCATCACGCTCACCTATACCATCACCAACAGCGGCGTGGCTCCCATCACGGGCGTCTCCATCACCGATAAGGAGATCGGCGGCCGCGACCCGATGGTGAAGGACATTACCGTGCAGCCCGGCGTCCCCTATGTGTTTACTTATGAATACACAATGGGGCGTACCACCGTCACAAGCTCCCCCGTCATCTCCTATCTGCTGCCGGACGGCACGGAAGGCAAGGTGACGGTTGCGGACAAGGTGCTCGGCATGATCAATTCCCGCCTGAGCGTTGCGGTGACGCAGGGCGTTGCGTCAGCGGAAGGCCAGACCTTTACGCTCACGCTCACCAACGACGGCAACCAGCGCATCAGCAAGCTCAAGGTCACGGATGAGCTTGGCAACGCTGTTGCGGATGCTTTCCAGCTCGCCATCGGCGAGAGCAAAACGCTCACCTATACCGTTCCCACTGCTGAAGCGCGCAACGTTGTGTTCTACATCGAGGGCGTGGACGGCGTCGGCCAGCAGTATTCCGACAAAACGGAAAGCTATGCCGTGCGCAAATACATCGACCCTTCGCTCATCGGCATAAACTTCTCCGCGGCCGTGGTGGAAACGCTCAACAGCGCAGGCTCGATCACGGTCAATTTTACCGTGGAGAACACGGGCAGCCTCACGATGCACGACCTTGTCCTCCGGGAGAGCGAATACGGAGAGATCTACCGGCTCGATACCTTTGAACCCGGCACGCAGTCCATCAACCAGAAGGTCAATGTCGGCGCTCCGCGGAACCTCACCTTTACGCTTGAAATCTCCGACCCTTCCGGCAATCCTTACACCTATACCACCTATATCACGGCGGATTATGTCGGCACAGCTGCCGCAACGGATAACACGCCCACGATCGAAACGCCCACGGATCTTGTTGCGGAAGTTGGCTCTTCCGTAAGCTCCGCACTGCGCACGGTGCTCATCGTGCTGGCCGTGCTTACCGTGCTGGCGGGAATCGCCCTCATCATCCTCTCCTCGCTGGAGAAGAAAGAGCGGCAGCGCATCGCGCGCCGCCGTGCCGCCCGGGAGCGCAGGCTGCGCGAGCAGGCGCTCGAAGCGGCCGGCATGCTGCCCCGCAGCGGAGGCAATGCTCCGGCAGATGGCTCCACGCGCGTGCCCCGTTCCAGAGAATGAGGAAAGCCTGAATCATAAGCCACATCAAAAGTCCCCCTGCTTAATGGGCAGGAGGACTTTTTCTACAGCTTTCTCAGTTTTCTTTACGCTTCTTACTCCGCCTCCCATGCGGGAATGTCCGCAAGGGCAAGCGTGATCTCACGCATGGCGCGCTCTGCCTCGGGCACGTTCGTGCGGTTCGTAGCAAAGCAGATCACAAACGGCTCTTTGGCATACACCACGCCCACGTCGTTCGTGATGCCGCTGTCCTCGCCCGTCTTGTGCGCTACCTCCAGCTCCCCACGCAGATAGCCGGGGATCTTGTGGTTGATCTGCTGATCGAGCAGCGTGTCTTCCACGATCCGGGAGGTTGCTTCATCCACAAACGTATGCCGGTAAATGCGCTCGAGCAGGCCGCCCATCTCGCGCGGGACGATCTTGTTCTGCTTTCCCAAAGCGTCCCCAGCGCTGTCAAACAGCAGCCGCTCGATGTGCGTGTCCTGAAGGCCGATCTCCCGGAATTCCCGGTTGAGCGTTTCAATGCCAAAGTGGCGCATGATCATGTTGGTGGCCATGTTGTCGCTGATGGTGATCATCAGCCCGCAAAGCGTCTTGAGCCGCACGGAAGGTTCGTCCTCGAAGAAACGCAGTGCGCCGCAGGAGGGGACGCGTTCCTCGTTGCGCGCGATGAGCCTGTCCTCCCAGGAAGCCTTGCCTTCCGCCACGAGCTTTGCAACCGCGGCGAACATGGGTAGCTTGATGACGCTTGCCGCCATAAACATTTCGTTTTCATTCAGCCCCAGCTCTTCACCCGTGGTGAGGTCCTTGAAATAGAAGCCGACTTTGCCGGGCACTTGGGCAAGTCGTTCCAAGATGAAGCTTTTATCCAGTTTTCGTGCCATTGCGCGTTCCTCCGATTCGCTTGAAATGTCCTTTGGGTTCGCTTTTGATTATATCGCCTCAGACCCATTTCGGCAACCGGTCGATTGATTTCCTTCCAGGCAGAGTTTGCGCCGTTCCCCGTGCAGCTTCGCAAATCTACAATCTTTTCGGTTGAATTGGCGCTCCGTTTATGTTACTTTGAATATATCTCACCGTTTGACCCGGAGGTGAACCCACATGATAAAGCGCAGGAGCCTTCCCATCCTGCTTGCAGCGCTGTTCCTCCTCTCTGCCGGCTGCGACAGTCCTTCTGGCGCGCCCGCTGCGCAGACGCCCGGCACGGCGGACAAGCCCGGCACAGAACTCCCTGCCACGCAAACGCCCGGTGAAACGCCGGCGTCTTCGGATGCGCTCTTTTATGCGGATCGGACGAACACTATATATTTCCCGGAAGGCACGGGCGATGCGGATGCAGAATACGTCCTGACTTACAGGCTGCCCGTGTTCATGCCGGAAGAGCTCAACTGTGCGGCGCTCAACGCAGCGCTTTCACTCTATGAGGAGGAACTGACCGAGCGCGTGCGCACGGAACGCCTTCCGCTTGCCGACCGCGTTGCGGGGGAAGCAGCGCCCTCCACGAGCGTGGATTTTGAAGCCTCCTTCGCAGGCGGTTATTGGAACATTCTCCTGTTTGAGACCGTATCATACGGTGCCGAAAGCGAAACGCTCCCGTTTGCCCTTGTGCTGGATGGAAGCGGAAACGAGCAGAGTTTTGCCGCAGTATCCGGGCAATACGAGCCGGAGCCACTCGTGGCACAGCAGGTGTACAACGCCATCGACCAGAATCCGGATGCTTACTTCGGCGACATCACGCCGGAGGATGTGCGCCTTGTGCTTGACCTCATGAACGGTTTCGCAGTTACGGATGCAGGGTATGAGATTTTCATCCGCTCCGGCGCGCTTGCTCCCGCAGAGGCCGGCATCCTCACGTTTTCCATTCCACGCGCGGCACTCTACCCGGATTGCGTTGGGGAATCGCTTTCCATCGCGGAATATGAAACACTCCTTCCCGCATTCCATGCAATCGCCGCAGCCTGCGCGCCGAATTATGAAGGCTTTACGGACGGTTCTCCCTCCGCTTATACCGCAAGCGCATTCCTGACGCAAATGCTCACCACCGGCAGCGAGGATGCGCTCTGGAAGGATATCCCGGAAGACGCGTACAAAGCATCCTTTGCGGATTATTTCACCGGCATTTTCCCGGCAGATCTCACAGAATGGGGCGACGGAACGCTCCTGCAAGACGGCGCATACCGTGTTCCGGTGCGCCCGCGTGCCGCTTATGCCCTGCGCGTGGATGAAGCCGTACGCACGGAGAAAACGCTTGTAATTTACGGCATGCTTCTCTATGGCATTCCCGGCACCGAGGAGGCCGGTGAACTCGCCGCGCTCGTGCTCACGCTCACCATAGATGCAGCTGCGCCGCTCGGGTTCCGCTTCCTTTCAGCAGAGCTTGCCTGAGGCTCCACACCCGCAGAGTTATCACAAAAAACAGCCGCGCGGCGGGAAACCCGCCGCGCGATTCGCTTCTGCGTTTATTCCACATAATCCGGAGAAATGACCTGGATGGGAAAGGAGCATTGCATTCCGTTTGGGCCTGATAGCACGACATTATAAATTCCCGCTTTCGTAAAATCAAGTTCAGGCAAAAAGAATGCATATTCAAATTCATCTTTCGGTGCATATCTCTCCATATCGCACACTGACTCGCACGAATCGTCCTCATCGTTCCACTCACATGAGAATCCATGCAGATCCTTTGGGTCAACACTAAAACATATCTTTCCACCCGACAAATCGAGCTCGGTATCCTTTCCAATAACATAAACCAATTGATTGGGATACGCATGCACATGCATATGCTGATAATGTTGAGCGTCTATCCCTTTCGTAGAAAGCATATCCTGTGAGAAGTTCCAACAGCCTCGCACTCCAAAGAGAACCGCTATTAAAAGTAAAATAGAATTCTCGACTATGAGCAATACAAATAACCAGTTTTTAGGTTTTCTCACTTTTTCCATCTCTTTCCTCCTTTGCTCTCAAGATAGATCGCCTGTACCATAGGCGCGTGCATTCACCGTTTCGAAATTTCTTCCATTTGCAGCAGCATCATGCTGTTGAATCTTAGGCCAATAAACCTTCAGCCACTGTGGATAATCATTCCAGTCCACGCCCTGAGAAATCAAATAATTTGAATACAACACAGCAACGTCCCGAATAAGCCCCGACAGAATAAGCGGATCAGCTTTATCCCTGTTTAAAGCATACATGCTGCCATCCTGCGTCGTCAACCAGATTTTTCCAAACGCACCACCGCACAACGCCTGCCCCACGCCGTCAAAACAGCCGCGCGGCAGGAAACCCGCCGCGCGATTTGTTATTGTTTCGTTTTCTCTCCCTGCTCCCCGGCAGGCGTTTCGCCTTCTTTCGGCGCTTCCGGCTCCGCATTTTCCTCCTGCGGTTCGATCGGCGTTCCATCCGGGTTGCGGATGCGGTTTCCACGGTCATCATATAGGCAGGGCTTTGCCTTGTCTCCCATGATGCGTTTGTATAGCCTTGTTTCCCGGTAGTAGCCGTAGGACAAGTAAACAATAAGCAGGATAAAACTCACAAAGCCTGCTAAATACAATCCACCCCATTCTCCGAATGCATCCTCTGCCATGTCCCAGAAAAAGGAGAGAGCACCGGGAAAATACAAGCTAACATGCATAACTTCCGATTCCTCCTGCATCATTGTTCATCCGACATCAGATACTTCTTGCCAGCAGCAACAATAAGTTCAGGCATCCATTCATTAATCAAAACTTTTACCAGTTCCCTGATAGGCTGCTCTGCACTCATAATTTTAGGAATCATCTCTGGCAGCGAAAGCACACTTTTTAACAGTCCCGTCACATTCCCTGTTCCTTTAAACCATTTCGGATTTGCTTTCTTGACTGCTTCAGTTGAACTGAAATATGCATACTGCCTGTGATAATCGTCATAGCCCGACGCAAACACTGAGAAGTCCAAATCCTGCGTGTCCATCAGCAATTCATTCATAACCGCCGGGCCTGTCGTTGCTTCGGGTATTTTACACATAAGTGCACCGCGTACTTGCGCCGCCCATGTTCTTACCTGAAAGTCATCACTTTCGCTGACAATTCTGCTCAGAACGTGCACGCTTTCCTTAATTTGCTTCACTTCCGTCTGATTCGTAATCGCACGTAAGCTCAGTAAATCTGCACATGGTATGGCAAATGGATTTGTCAACGTTTCCTCCGTCAATAGAATCGGAATCGCTGCATATTCTTTCCATGCTGATTGTACCATTTCATCCGAATATCGTCCAGTATTTGCAATTGATAAATATCTTTCCAATTTTTCATTCGCAATTGGTAACAATGGATCATATGAAGGGCCGTCACATTGTTTCACAGTACTTTCCCACTCTTTTTCTTGCTTCTCCAATATATCAACAGCATATTGAATATGTTCCTTTGTTGTGTGTTCGACAGATGGCGGCAGTGCATTTCGGGAAATTTCCATTGCACCAGCACGGTTTTTTCTTGGGTCATTTGTTTTACTCCCGTCTTTTTTTAGTATCTCCGCTCTCTGTTGCAATGTAATTTCAGCAGCCATTTTTTCCGCCGCTTTCATACAATCAAAGCTTCCCCATGCTTTTACGGTATCGCGTGCAATTAGCCTGTCTCGATGTCCTTCCAACGCTGGAAGGACATGATGCATCCATTTTTGTCTCTGTATTGCCTCTTCACGCGTCGCTATATTATCCCGTCTTGAAAGGATTCTTCCGTCCTCAGCCGTATATGCCTTTACAAGTTCAATTGCCGTCTGTGTTTCCTCCAGCGTAAACCTGCGGAATGGTGCAAGCCGGCCACCTGCTTCCCGCAGTTCCATATCTCTCTCTTTTTCAAGCCGGTCGATTTTTGCATGCAGTTCTTCAATGCGTCGCCGGGTATATTGAATATACTGTGCATCATATTTTCCATCCGCTGCTAAGTCCGGCATTACCTTTACTCTCTTGAAAAACTTGGTTTCCGGATCATACACATTCGTATATATTGGACCAAGTTCCTGATACGCTTTATAGCTGATCCCATTCTCAATTACATCGTTAACAATTTCGTTGATCTCTTGCTGGTTCTTTAGTATTTCATTTTCATAAAACTCTCCTATTCTCTTTTTCTCCGCAGTCTGTGCGTCCATTAGGTCAGTTATATATTCTACAGTAATTCTCGGTGTGCCAGCCATTTTCCCCGCATTTTTTGGTATTATATCTGTCTCTGCGCGCATGCCGATCATCCCCTGCTGCATGTCTCTCCCGGCGCGTACCTCCTGCCGTGCCTGCTGCAAAAGCTGCGCGCGCCTTTCCGGAAGCGCCCATGGTGCAAGGTTCGTCCCCACGTCCGTTTCCCGCTGCATGCCGTAAGCCTCCGCTTTTCTTCCTTTCGCTGCGTTGATCGCCTCCATAAGCCTGTCCTCCTGTTCCTCGTTGCGCTGCGAGGCCTATATCCGCCTGATCTCCGCCACAGCGTCCGCTTCCTCCTGCGCAAGCCGCGCGCGGAATGCCCGCTCCGTTTCCGGCCCCCACACGCCATCTTCCCTGATCCCAAGCGCTCCCTGCATCGACCGCACGCTCGTGTTCGTTTGGATGAAGGCCGGCGCATTGATCCCTGGCGTCATAATTTCGTTTATGTGATGCGTTTCCATATTCTGCCAGCGCTTTACCGCCGCAAGGTGCTCCTGTGCCTTTTCTGCCCCAGGCACCGCGGCGTTCATCCACGCGTCGCTCTCAATGCGCATGCCTTTCTGCTGCTCCTGTTCCCATCTCGCGTTGCGCTTGCGGGCCTCCGTTTCCGCGTTCGCATATGCGGGGGGCTGTACGCCCCCGCTCCATCCCTGCGGCTGCTTCCGCAGCGTCCCCACGTCCGTCATCTGCCTGTAATCCGTCATTGCCATGTTGTTTTCCTCCTTAAATCAAATTGAATTTCCTCTGCTTCTTCCGGCTTTCAGACAAGGAACTCCTTCGGCACGCCCTCGAGCACCACGCGAACCGCTCCTCCGTCAAGAGCCTCCGCTTTTCGGCCGTATTCCACAAGCGCCTTTGCGGCGGAGATCCTGTCCGCCGCTTTCTGCCCTTCATCCCGGCAGATGGCAAGCAGGCATTCAAATCCGGCCTCAGCACCCTGCTTTGCTATGCGTTCCAGCTTTTTCATACGTTCACCTCCGCGCCCTGCCCGTAAGCCGCGGGGCTCGAGAGCGCTATGCCGTCCTGCTCCGCCGCCGGCTGCTGTGCCCGCGCACGCATCATGGCCTGCGCCTCACGTTTTCCATCGAACAGCATCAGTTCAAGGCCGATGTCCGGCGTGACCATGCCCATCTGCACCAGCTTGAGCACAAGCTCGTTGTGTGCCGCCACCGTGAAGCGGTTCTCCCGCTGTGCGCGCACGCTCACCGTGAACTCCAGCGGCAGGCGGTTGTTCCGTGCCGTCAGCTCAAACATATCCTCCCCCGTGAAGGCGGCATGCTCCGCTTTCCCGCCCGCAGCGTTCTGCAGGGCCACCTTGCGCGGGAAGATGCAGAACTCGCGCTCCACCTCGATCTCCTGCCGCACGGCTTCCTCAAACGCACCGTGCACCGTGCGCGCCACCATGCGGCTTCGCTTGCTGCCCGCCTCCTGCAGCGCGGCAATCGCGGAAGCCGCCGTAACGCCGCCATAAGTCTGCCCGCGCACAAAATCGTTGCTGCCGGATTCCTCCCGGATGCTCTGGCGAATGCCTTGGCTGTAATTGAGGATATAGCCCGGCAGCGGCGCAGTCGGGAACCAGGTCACGCCGTTCAGGTTTTCCCCGCGGTGCACCTCCTTGGACCAATCCCTGAGGTCGTCCGGATCAAAGCCGGAAGCGCCCGTCACAAGGAGCTTGTTGTGCGAAGCCATCAGCGCGTTTTTCAGGATGATCTGATCGAGCTTGTCCGCATAGCGCTGCTGCGTCTCAAACATATCCACAAACCCGTAGCCGAGTGCAGTGCCCTTGCGCGCAAATAGCGGCGTCACAACGAACGGATACTGCCCGTGCACAAAATAGCCCTCCGGCTTTTCCACCCGGCTGTCCTCAAGCAGCTGCCGCCCCGCGAGCTTGCACATGTGCACGCGGAAGCGCCCGGCTTCGGGATCGTATTCCCGCTGCCAGCATTCGATGAGAAGGAGCGTATCCCCATTGCCCCGGGAAAGATAATTGTCCTCCATGCGCAGCACACGGTTCATGTCCTCGCGCATATCGGCAGCCTGCTTCGGATAGCGCGCCTCAAACCATGCCCGCGGATACGGCGCAAACTTGAATATGGCGCGGGAATCCTGAATGTCCGTGCAGAGCGGGTCGAACATGATGTTGTGCGCGTCCACCGCCCGCAGGAACGCCGCGCCGAAGCCGCCCATCGCCTCCGCATCAAAGCCCGTTTCCTGCACCATGTAGCCGCCCACGAGCAGGTCGTGCAGCAGCCGGGCATATTCCCTGTCGAACCGGCCCAGCCGATGGTTTTCGCGCAGCACCGCCGTCAGCATTTCCGCCACGCGCTCATGCCCCGGCGCATCCGCAAGGACGATCGCTTCCGGCATCTGATCCATCAGGTCAGCGCGGACGTTTTCAATGGTGGACTGGATCACAGGCGTCATGGGGCGCGGTTCGTTTTCATCCTGCACCGGCACATCCTGCCAGTGCTCCCCGCGGTAAACGCGCTCGCAGCGGTCAAGCCGCTCCCATTCTGCGGCATATGCGCTGCGGTACTCGTTGAAAAGGGTATAAAGCTGTTCCACATTCTCGTTCTGTTTTGCGTTCATTTCATTTTCCTCCAATTGAATTATGATCTTTCGTTTGTTTCACTTTTCCAGGAAGCCGACACGCGGCTTCGGTGTGGAAAGCGGGTCGTAACGCCGGCGCGCGGGCGCAGCCGCCTCCCTGCTGCCGCATGGCCGGGACATGAGGCCATAGCGCAGCGCCTCCGGCGCGTGATCCTCCCCATCCGCCGCATCCTCGCGGTCATGCGCGTCGAACATCAGCAGCGGCAAAGTCCGCAGCAGGTTTTCACAGTTGGGGAACGCCTGCCAAAGCGGCTTCCCGTCCGCAGCAGGGGCAAGATATTCCCGCACACGCTGCCAGCCCGCCACGCGCGCATTGTCCGCAGGGGTCAACGGCACACCCTCACGCGCAAACAACTCCGCGATGCTTTCACCGGAAAAACCGCCTTCGCTTTTGAGGATCGCGCCGCGCTTCTGCCACATGTCGGGCGAAGCCACCGTGTAGGCGATATGCTCGCTGCCCGTAAGCTCCCGCATTTTCCGTGCCACCTCGGAAGCCTGCATGCGGCGCACATACAGCTCCCGATAGGTATAAACGCGGCCGTCGCCGTCCACCGCGTGCCAGAGAACGCAACAGGGGTCGTTGTATCCCCAGTCCATGGAGCGAAAGCGCCGCCACCAGGAAGGCAGCACGAAGGGTTCCGCCACATGCCTCTCGCGGGAAAATTCCCGGAAATACTGGCCTGCGTGCACATCCCAATCCCCTTCGAGGTGCGCGCGCCGGAGGTCCTCCGGCAACGCTTCAAGCTGGCGCACATAGTCCGGGTCGGCGGCAAGGAGCACCTTGTTATCCCACACGCGGGCGGGGATAAACGCATAATCCTCCGGCCGTTCCCCGCCCTGAAACTGCCGGTCGATGAACAGGCGCTTTACCCACGCGTGCCCGATGTTGCCCGGGTTGCAGGTATAATACATGCGCGGGCGGAACCCCGGCTTCACGGTGCGGTTGCAGGTGGTGAGAAAGCGCATCTGTTCCTCCGTAAAATGCGTGGCCTCCTCCATGCCGATCACGTCGTATTCCTGCCCCTGATACTGGTACACATCGTTCACGCCGTCGCAGTACCCGAGGCGCAGGCGGGAGCCGTTCGGGAAGCGAAACACGCGCTCCGCGGCGTTGTATTCCGCCACCCCTGCCAGCTCCCGAAGGAGCGGCACAACATGGTTTTCCCGCAGCTCCGGCAGCGTGCGCCGCAGCAAAAGGGCATTGAGTTCCGGCGTCGCAAAGGCGAGCAGCACCAGCTTGCGGCGCATGGCCCAGCTTTTTCCGCCGCCGCGCGCCCCGCCATAGGCCGTATGTCTTGCGCTCGCGCGGAAGAACTCCGCCTGCCGTGGGTTCGGCGTTCCGCTTAAAAGGAGAGACTGCATGCCCCGCCTCCCACGCCATAAAGCCGAAGCGCAAGCATCCGCACAAGGCGCGTACGGTTTCTGCGCACGGTGGAAGGATCGCAGTTGAGCCGCTCCGCGATCTCGTAATCCCCCATGCCGCGCAGATACCGTGCCTCCACGGCAAGATAATATGGATCATCGCGGATGAAGTCGAGCGCAACGTTCATGCGCTTGAGCTCACGCTCATCCGCAGCGAGCCTGCCGCGCAGCATCTGAAGCTGCATGGCATGCACTTCCTCCGGCTCAAGGCGCATGCCGGGGCGCAGCACGCGCACAAGAGAGGAAGAATGTTCCCGCAGCGCTTCCACGCCCAGTCCTTCCAGCTCCGCAAGTTCCTCCCGCACATCCTCCACGCGCGCCCGCAAAGCGCGCAGCGCCAAAAGCCGCCGTTCCGTCTCCGCATATGCGGCCTTCTCCGCTTTCTTCCTGTCCCCCGGCTCCTGCGGCACGCTGTAATGCACCGCAAACGCCACGGGATCCACCATGCGGTTTTCCACCATCCGCACAGCGCCTTTCTGTTTCGTTTTCATTTCGTTTCCCTCCAGTCAAAAATAGAACATTTGTTCTTGTTTTGTATCATATCGCATGTACGCCCAGCATGCAATCCCCCAAAAATGAAAAAAGCGGCATTAAGTGCTGTTTATGGTACTAATATGCACCAACTTGCCTTTTTGGTGCACAAAAAAGCCAGCGCTCCTTTCGGCAGCACCGGCAAGCAACATGGCCCTCTCGCCTTACGATCCGCGCTCCGGCAGACCGTCAATCCGTATTGAGCCCATATTTTTGATAAAGCGCATCAAGCGTACCGTCAGCACGCAGTTCGCTAAGCAGCACGTCCGCAAGGGAAGCCAGCGCAGGCGCGGAGGAAGAGCTCGCCACAGCATAGGAGAACGCGCCAAGCACGGTCTCGCTGCGGTCAAATTCATATTCGCCTTCGTATTTGTCGAGATACAGGTCGCTCAGGACGATCGCATCCACCTCGCCCGAAAGCAGCGCTCCAAACAATTCGTCGTAAGAAGCGTATGCGTAAGAGATCGTTTCCTCATTGTATTTATAAGTCGTGATGAGCCCATCGTCCGGGTGTTCCTCCAGATAGGCATTGAGGCGCGCGTTGAAGCATGCGCTCGGCACATAAAGGCCGGAGGTGGAAGCGGATTGCAGCCAGCCGATCTTCATGTTTTTGATCTCCCGGCCGCCCTCGCCCGCCCGCGTAACAAAGCGGCAGGTATCCACATAATACGCACTGGAATAGGAGTAGGCAGAAGAAGCGTTGCGCGGCATCATGGCGATGGCGACATCGATGCTGCCGTCGTTGAGCTTGGAAGCGACCGACATGGATGTGACCGGCACAAGCTCCGCCGCATCCCGCTCCCCCGTCCACGCCTCGTCGTAGGAAAGGATGCGCTCCGCGAGCAGCTGCGCAAGCGCGACCTCCAGCCCATCGCCCTCAAAGGCCATGCCGGGCATGTCGGTGCGCACACCCACGCGCAGCACACCGTTGTCATGCACCGTGGCAACCTCCGCGCTGGACATCAGCGAAGGCTCCACCCGCAGCGCGCTTGCAAGGATGAGCACAACAAGCAGCACCCCCACGGCGGCCAGAATCTGCCGTGGGCGTTTGCCCTCTTCCCCCTTGAACGTGATGAGCCGGCGGCCGCGTTTTTTCTGTTTCAACCGCCAGCTATGCCTTGCAAAGAGTTTCTTTCTCATGCCTCGATTATACCCTGCCGCGCGCGCGTTGACAAGGCGGCAGAGGGTAGGATATAATAACTTGATATGTAAATTTTTATAGGAGCTCCGCCGATTTTGGCGGGTCCTCCTGTCACAGATGAGGTATAAAGCTATGAAAAACCTGACTTCCAAGGAGCTGCGTGAGCTCTATCTCCGCTTTTTCCGTGAACGCGGGCACACGGTGATCCCCTCTGCCTCGCTGATCCCGGAGAACGACCCGACCGTGCTTTTCACCACGGCGGGCATGCACCCGCTCGTGCCCTATCTCATGGGCGAAAAGCATCCCGCAGGCACGCGCCTTGCGGACGTGCAAAAATGCGTGCGCACCGGCGACATCGACGAAGTGGGCGACAACTCGCACTGCACGTTTTTTGAGATGCTCGGCAACTGGTCGCTGGGCGATTATTTCAAGCAGGAGTCCATCGCATTCTCCTGGGAATTCCTGACCGATGAAAAGTGGCTTGGCATCGACAAGGACAGGCTGTATTTCACATGCTTTGAAGGCGACGAGAACGCCCCGCGGGACACCGAATCCCATGACCGCTGGGTGGAGATGGGCGTGGATCCTTCCCACATCTTCTACCTCGGCGCGAAGCACAACTGGTGGATCCCCGGCAGCGCAGGCCCCTGCGGCCCGGATACGGAGATCTTCTACGACACCGGCAAGCCGAAGTGCTCCGAGGGCTGCAACCCCTCCTGCGATTGCGGCAAGTATCTTGAGATCTGGAACAACGTGTTCATGCAGTATTACAAGCCCGAGGGCGGCAAAGTCGAGCCCCTCGCTCAGCGGAACGTGGACACCGGCATGGGGCTTGACCGCACCATCGCCACGCTGCAGGGCGTGGAAAGCGTATACGATACCGATGCGTTCACCGGCATCATCGCAAAGATCGCGGAGCTTTCCGGCAAGGGATATAAGGACTCCCCGGAGACCGTGCGCGCGTTCCGCATCATCGCGGATCATGTCCGCTGCGCTACGTTTATCCTTGGCGACCCGCGGGGCGTGACTCCCTCCAACGTGGATCAGGGCTATATCCTGCGCCGCCTCATCCGCCGCGCCATTCGCTACGCGATGCAGCTTGGCATGCCGGAGGATAGCCTGAAGCACGTCGCGGAGGCCGTCATTGCCCAGTACGGCGAATTCTACACGGAACTCACCGCCAACCGGGACAAGATCATGACCGAGCTTTCCCGCGAGGAACAGCGCTTCCAGAAAACGCTCAAAAACGGCATCCGCGAGTTTGAGCGCATCAAGGGCACCTTTGCGGACGGCCGCATCGATGGGCCTTCCGCCTTCCGCCTGTACGACACCTTCGGCTTCCCCATCGAGTTTACCGAGGAAATGGCCCGTGAAAACGGCCTCACGGTGGATGTGGAAGGCTTCAAGGCAGCCTTTGCGGAGCACCAGAAAAAGTCCCAGGCCGGCGCGGAGCAACGCTTCAAGGGCGGCCTGGCCGATTCGAGCGAAGCCACGGCGCGCCTGCACACGGCGACGCACCTCCTGCAGGCGGCTCTGCGCAAGGTGCTTGGCGACGGCGTTGCCCAGCGCGGCAGCAACATCACGCCGGAGCGCCTGCGCTTTGACTTCAGCTTCGAGCGCAAGGTCACCCCGGAGGAGCTCAAGGAAGTTGAACGCCTTGTGAATGAAGCCATCGCCGCGGACGCGGTCATCACCTGCGAGGAGATGACGGTGGATGAAGCCCGCGCCGCTGGCGCGATCGGTCTCTTTGGCGACAAGTACGGCGAGCGCGTAAAGGTCTATACCATGGGCGGTTTCTCCAAGGAGATCTGCGGCGGCCCGCACGCTTCGCGCACCGGCGAGCTCGGCACGTTCAAGATCAAGAAGGAAGAAGCTTCCTCCGCCGGCGTGCGCCGCATCAAGGCGGTTCTGGAATAAACGGTTGAAAGGAAAGCATCATGCCGCACACGCCGCAATGGTTTGAATACGATTGGCCGATCGACGGCCGCCCGGCGCGATTCGTTGTGGATCTCGCGCTTTCGGGCGCGCCGCGCGCGGGCCGGCCTGTGCTGCTGTATGCCAGCTGCGAAAGCAAGCGGGCAAAGGCGGATGCTCTTTCCGGCTTTGAAAGCACACGCGCCGAAGCTGTCTGCAAAAAGCTCTGCAAGAAGCTTGCGCCATACTATGCTGGGTTCATCGAAACCGGCGCGCAGCGGCAGTATTACTTTTATGTAAAGGAACGCGCAATGCTGGAGGAGGCGGAACGCCTCGCGAACAAGGAGCATCTCCTGCTCTGCCGCGTGGGCTGCACGGAAGAACCCAGCTGGGCAACCTTCCACAAGCTGCTGTACCCGGACGCAGCCAAGCTGCAAACCGAGGAAAACCGCAAGCGCATCGAGCTGATGCTCGAACATGGCGACAGCCCGGCGGTGGCGCGGCGCATCTCGCTGTTCCTGTTCTTTCCCACAGAAGCGACCATGCTCCTGTTTTCCGAGCAGGCGCGCCTTTCCGGCTACGCTGTGGGCGACCCCGTGTTCACGCCGGATCAGCCGCTTGCCTACGGCGTTTCCGTGGTGCGCATCGCAACGCTGCGCAAGCCGGAGATCGACGCGCTGACCACGCGCGCCATCCGCATCGCGGAGCGCTACAACGGCGAGCTGCGCTATTGGGAAGCCCCCGTCGCAAGGCGCGGCGGCCCGCTGATGTGACAGAAACTTCAAGCGAAGAAGAACGCCCGAAAAGTTCTCAAGACAATTCGGGCGTTTCTTTATACCAATATGATATGAAAAATTGGGATACCATCAAACAGGGAAAACGAAAGTGATTCATGATAAGATGACATTGGTTTTATAAAAAGGATTGGTGGAAATCCCATTTTATCAGGCTGATGCTCAGAAAAGCACTTCTATGTACACCTTGCGGAAACATCATACGATGCGCCGTTTTGCAGCGCGCCAAAGCCTCCCTTGTATGCCCCAGCACCCATACATAAAACAAAAATCCTCCGTATGACTGGACTGTATCCCGTTAAGCGGACAATGAAATAAACGACCTCCTGTTGTAGAATAGAA
>JALFDW010000007.1 GCA_022778545.1 bacterium
TTTATCGGGCTTTTTGGCGTCCCCGGCGCGATTCGAACGCGCGGCCTTTCGCTTAGGAGGCGAATGCTCTATCCTGCTGAGCTACGGAGACAAATATGGATTTTTCAAGGTTTTCAGCGGATTTGGCGTTAGGTCACCTCACATTTAGGAGGCGAATGCTCTATCCTGCTGAGCTACGGAGACAAATATGGATTTTTCAAGGTTTTCAGCGGATTTGGCGTTAGGTCACCTCACACTTAGGAGGCGGTCGCTCTATCCTGCTGAGCTATGGGTGCATATGCTGCGGCTCAAAGCATCATTTATTATACGGTACACAGCGGAGGTTGTCAATGCGGGATGCCGGTGTTGCTGCCGCGCTGAAAAGCGGCGTTCTTTTAATTATACGTCACCGTGCCCGATGCGCGTGAGGGATTCGTTGGAACCGATCATCACGAGCACGTCTCCCGCGTGCAGCGGCGCTTTGGGGTCGAGCGTTACGAGGATGTCCTCGCCGCGGCGGATGGCGATGACCGAGACGCCGAAACGGTTGCGCACGTTAAGCTCCACGAGGGTCTTTCCGATCCAGGGCGTGGGAATCAGCGTTTCATTGATGCTGTATTCATCGGAAAGGTCAAGGTAATCGATGATGCTGCCCGAAACGAGGGAACGCGCAAGGCGTACACCGGCTTCGTGCTCCGGCAGAACCACTTTGTCCGCGCCGGTCTTTTCCAGAAGGCGCGCATGCAGCCGGTCGGAAGCCTTGGCGATGACGTACTGAGCGCCCTGCTCCTTCACGAGCACGGTCGTCAGGATGGAGGTGCGGATATCGTCGCCTACGCTGATGATGATGCAGTCGAAATTGCGTACTCCGATGCGTTTGAGCGCGCGCTCATCCGTGGTGTCTGCCACGACGGCATGGGTCACGAGATCCGCGATGGCGGCGATGCGCGTTTCGTCACGGTCTATGGCAAGAACCTCATGGCCGAGTGTGCAGAGCGTTTGCGCAACGCTTGCGCCGAAGCGGCCGATGCCGATTACGGCAAATGATTTTGCATGTTTGGGCATAAAACAGTTCCTTTCCCGGCGCTTTTTCAGCCGATCAGAATATTGCCTTCCGGATAACGGATGGCAGGGTCATCCGTCCGCCCGCCGATGGCGAGCGCAATGGTCATAATGCCTGCGCGGCCAAGATACATCATGACGCAGAGAATGCCGCGCGTGAAGTGAGAAGCTACGGCAGTCAGCCCTGCTGTGAGGCCAACCGTGCCGAGCGCGGAAGTCGCTTCAAAGAAGAAATCAAGGAAATCCAGGTTTTGGTGCGCCTGCTGCTCGATGAACGTGATGCCGATCAGCGCCGCAAAGAGCACAAGAATCGCGATGATGGCGAGACAGAGCGAGCGGCGTACGGAAACGACAGAGATCCTGCGGCCGAAGATCTCCGTATCGCGATGATTGCGGATGCAGGCATGCGCGGTCAAAAGCAGCACTGCCACGGAGGTGACCTTGATGCCGCCGGCCGTTCCGGCAGGGCCGCCGCCGATGATCATGAGGGTGGAGGAGAGCAGCTTGCTTGCGTCCGTGAGCGTCTCCTGCGGAATGGTGTTGAAGCCTGCCGTGCGGCAGGTGACGGATTGGAACAGCGCCGCAAGGACCTTTTGCGGGGCGGACAAACTGCCCATCGTGGCGGGGTTTCCCGCTTCAAAGAGAAGGAAGAACGCCGTGCCGAAAAGGATCAGCACCGCGGAGGCGGAAAGCACCAGCTTCGCATGCATGGAAAGTGCCGGAAGGCGTTTGTGCTCCCGCAACTCAACCATAACCGAGAAACCGAGGCCGCCTGTGATAATGAGCGCCATGACGGTGAAGTTCACAAGCGGGTCGGCCACATAGCGGGTGAGAGAGGAATAATTCCCCATCAGGTCAAACCCCGCGTTGCAGAAAGCGGAAATGCTGTGGAAGATGCTGAACCATACCCCGCGCGGGCCAAAGTCCGGCACAAAGCGCAGGCTGAGGAGCAGCGCGCCGCAGGCTTCAATGAGGAACGTGTACTTCACGGCGCTCATGCAGAGGCGGATGACGCCCTGAAGCCGGTCTTCCCCGAAGGATTCCGCAAGCGTCATGCGGTTGCGCAGGGAAATGCGTTTGCGCGTCGCCCGGAACAGCAGTGTTGCGGCGGTCATGAAGCCGAGGCCGCCCATCTGGATGAGCACAAGGATCACGATCTGCCCGAATAGGGTGAAATGCGTGCCGGTATCCACCACGACGAGTCCCGTCACGCAGGAAGCGGAGGTCGCGGTGAAAAGCGCGTCGAAAAAGCTGAGCGGCTTGCCGTGGGAAGCGATGGGCAGCATCAGAAGCAGCGCGCCGATGAGCGCGATGCAAAGAAAGCCCAGCGGAAGGATCCGGATCGGGCTGATGCCTTTATGGTATCGTTTGTTTTCCAATGTCTTAATCATCTTGCGGCATATTATATCACGCACTTTGCAAAGATGCGAGACAAAATACTGATAAGGGCAGTGCAATCTTGCTTCCCGGCAAAAACCGTGATAGCATAAACAACAAGGTATACATTAACAAGGTATACATTATAAGGTATACATTATAATATACGCGATATCCCGAGACAGAGACAAAAGTGTCAAAAGAATGAAAAGGAGAAATCTCACATGTATGATCTGATCATCCGGAATGCAAGAGTCGTGGATGGAACAGGCGCGCCGTGGTACCGGGCGGACGTAGCGGTAGAGGGCGGCCGGATCGCCGCGATTGGGAAACTTGAGTGCGAAGCGCGGGAGACCGTCGACGCGGAGGATCATTACCTCGCGCCGGGGTTTATCGACATCCATTCCCACAGCGACGACAGCATCCTTGCATGCCCATCTGCGGAGAGCCGCATCCTGCAGGGGGTAACGACGGAGATCGCAGGCAACTGCGGCGCGTCCCGGGGCCCGGCGCCGGAAGGAAAAGAAGAAGGGTGGCCCAGCATGGCCGCGTTCCTTTCCGCCGTGGAACGCGCAAAGCCTTCGGTGAACCTCGGCATGCTCGTGGGGCATGGCGCCGTGCGCGCCTGTGCGATGGGCTACGGCGCGGAAAAGCCGACGGAAGCGCAGTTGCAGCGGATGCGGGAGCTCGTGGCGGAGGCGATGAAAGCAGGCGCATTCGGCGTGAGTTCCGGGCTGATCTATCCGCCGAGCAGCTATGCGGACACGGAGGAACTGATCGAAGTCGCAAAGGCGGCGGCACCCTATGGCGGTTATTATGCCACGCATATGCGCGGCGAGGGAAAAACCGTTGTGCGCGCCACGGAGGAAGCCATCCGCATTGCGCGGGAGGCGGGCGTACCGCTGCAGATCTCACACCATAAGGTCACCTGGAAGCCGGACTGGCAGGTGAGCTGCTTCACGACGACCGCTATGATCGAGCGGGCGCGGCGGCAGGGGCTGGAGGTGTTCTGCGACCAGTACCCGTACCGCGCTTCCGCAACGACGCTTTCCGTCAATATTCCGGAATGGGCGTTTGACGGCGGCGTTCCGGCGCTGCTTGAACGGCTGCGTGACCCCGTGCTGCGCGCGCGGATCTCCGATGAAATGGAGGCTTCCCATGTCGGGCGCTGGGGGGACATCTTCGTTTCCTATGTCACCACGGAGGCAAACCAGTGGATGGCAGGGCGTTCCATCCCGGATATCGCGCAGCGGATGGGCAAAACGCCTGCGGAGGCGCTCATTGACATCGTGATCGCGGAAAACGACCATGTGGGCGAGATCTCCTTCGGCATGTGCGAGGAGGACATCGAACACATCATGAAAAAGCCTTATGTGATGACGGGCTCGGACGGCGGCGCAATGCCGCTCGATGCGCCGGGCAAGCCGCATCCGCGCAATTACGGCACGTTTGTGCGCGTGCTTGCGCATTATTGCCGCGAACGCGGCCTGTTCCCGCTCGAGACTGCCGTGCACAAAATGACGGGGCTTCCGGCGGCCCGCCTCCGCCTTGCCGAACGCGGTGCGGTCAAGCAGGGCATGTGGGCGGATCTTGTGCTGTTCGATTTCGACGCGCTGCGGGACACGCCGGATTTTGCAAACCCGCAGCAGGCCTGCGAGGGAATCCTGAAGGTATATGTAAACGGTGTGCTCACCGCCGAAAACGGCCGCCATACGGGCGCACACGCGGGCGTTGTGCTGCGCCGGGCACAGGGATAATAAAAGGAGACGTACGATGCGGATCGATCTTGATAAACTAAAGACGGCTGCGGAGACGGTGCGCGCTTCCATGGAACGGAACAAAGTTCCCGGGCTTGCGATGGCGTTCCTGCGCGATGGGGAGCAGGTCTGGGTTGAAACGCTGGGGTTCAGCGACCCTGCGCGCGGACTCTCCGTGACGGAGCAGACGCATTTTGAAGCGGCTTCTCTCACAAAGCCGGCGTTCGGCTATGTGGTGCTGCACCTTGCGGACGCGGGCGTGCTCCAAATGGATGCGCCGCTCTGCGAATACCTGCCGGACGCCCTCCCCACGGAGGATCCGCGCTTTACGGCGGCTACTGCGGCGCATGTGCTTTCCCACGGCACGGGCCTCCCGAACTGGGGGAGGCAGCCGCTGCCGCTCGCGTTTGCGCCGGGCGAGGGATTTCAATATTCCGGCACGGGCTATGCGTTTCTGCAGACCGCCGTGGAGCGGCTGACCGGGCGCAGGCTCGATGACCTGATGCAGACGGAGCTGTTCGATCCGCTTGGCATGGAGGATGCTGCCATGATCTGGACGCGCCCGCTCAACCGCACGCTCGCCCGCACCTGGGATGAGGATGGCGCGGCGGAGCCTGCGCGCGCGAGCGCACAGCACTCGGTCGGCGTGGAGCCGAACGCTGCGTTCTCGCTGTATGTAACCATTGTGGATTACCCGAAATTTCTTCAGCATGTCCTTTCGGAGAAAGGGTTTGCACAGCGGGTGCGTTCCGTCCGTAACCCTGCCGGGCACGGCGTGGAATGGGGCCTTGGCTGGGGGCTTTACCGGGAGCTGCTCTGGCACTGGGGCGACAACGGCGGCTTCAAATCTTTCGTCTGCTTCGACCCGGATACGCGGGATGCGCTCCTCATCCACACGAACGGCGCAAACGGCCTTCGTACCTGTTTTGACGTGGCGGAGCACTGCACCGGCTTCGGCTTTGCGGACATCGCCGCCATGATCGCCGGGGCGGAATAACGTGATACGCTAAGTTCCATAAGGCGCTGCAGAGATGAAAATGGCCTGTACAGATAAAACACCGTATTCTATAATAAAAACATAAGAAGCCGGGTAATGCCGCAACGGCATATGTGCGGCGCAGGAAGGGGAATTCCAATGCAGGAAAAGAAGAAACGGTTTTCCAAAGTGGAACGCGCCTGGATCCTATACGACTGGGCGAACTCGATCTACGCAACCAACATCATGGCAGCGATCTTCCCGATCTATTTTGCCATGGCGGCCACTGAGACCGGGGACAAGATCTATGGCTTTGCGGTCTCTGCGGCGAACCTCATCGTAGCGCTGCTTTCGCCGCTGCTCGGTGCGATCGGTGATTTCCGGGGCATGAAAAAGAAGCTCTTTGCGGCCTTCCTGCTGATCGGCCTCGGCTTTACGGTGACGATGGCGGTATTCGATTCCTGGCAGATGATGCTCGTTGGCCTTGTGATCTCCCGGATCGGCTTCTCCGGTTCCTGCCTGTTTTATGATTCATTCCTGACGGATGTGACCACGCCGGAGCGCATGGACAAGGTCTCCGCCTGGGGCTATGCCATGGGCTACATCGGCGGCAGCACCATACCGTTCGTGCTTTCCATCGCCATCCTGCTGCTGATGGGGCAGAGCGTGCTTTCCTACAAGATCTCCATTCTGCTCGTAGTCGTCTGGTGGGCGGTGTTCAGCATCCCGTTCCTGCGCAATGTGGAGCAGGTCTACTGCGTGGATGAGCCGCCGCGCCACCTTGCGCGCGCCGCGTTTTCCAACATGGCAAAGACATTCCGCGCCATCCTGAAGGATAAGCGCATCCTTTGCTTCATCGTGGCATATTTCTTCTATATTGACGGTGTGGATACGGTCATCAGCATGGCGACGAATTATGGCACGACGCTCGGCCTTGGGACGATCGGCATGATCCTTGCGCTCCTTGTAACGCAGATCGTGGCCGTGCCGTTCTCGATCCTGTTCGGCAACCTGGCGAAGAAGGTGGGTGCGATCCGCATGATCGCCGTGGCGGTATCCGTTTATTTCGTCATTACCATCCTGGGCTTCGTGATGGGTTTCAACATTGAGCGCGCGGAGCTTGCGGGCGGCGACGTCGAGGCCGCGATCCGCACGAGTACGGTGCTCTTCTGGGTGCTTGCCACGCTCGTCGGCACGGTGCAGGGCGGCATCCAGGCGCTTTCCCGCTCCTATTTCGGGCAGATCATCCCGCCGGAACGCTCCAACGAATACTTTGGTTTTCTCGACATCTTCGGTAAGTTCTCCTGCGTGATCGGCCCGGCGCTGTATTCGCTTGTGTATACGCTCACGAACCGGCCTTCGTTCAGCATCCTGAGCGTTATTCTGCTGTTCCTCGGGGGCGGCATAGCGCTCGTGTGCGGGCGCAAGCATTTTGCCGCGCCGCAGGCAGCGGAAACGGTGGAAGGATGAGCTTTGCGGGCGGAGGGGATCGGCATGCATGAAGGACACCGGGAGCGGCTGCGCGAGACTTATCTGGAACAGGGTGCGTCCGCGCTGCATGAACATCAACTGCTGGAGCTGCTGCTTACCTATGCCATCCCGCGGCGCGACACGAACCCGCTTGCGCACAGCCTGCTGAGCGCATACGGCTCGCTGGAAAAGGTGCTGTCTGCGAACCCGTACGATCTGATGCGGCAGGACGGGATCGGCCCGCAGGCGGCAGTGCTGCTTTCGCTTGTGGGCGCGCTGGCGCAGCGGAACGTTGTAAGGCGCACGCAAAAAACGGTGCTCAACACGCCGGAGGCGGCTTCGCGCTACTGCATGGCGCTGCTTGAGGGCACAAAATACGAAGAAACGTATGTGATTTCGCTGGATAAGCGGCGTGCCGTGCTCCATGCGGACAAGGTATCTTCCGGCACGGTGGGCGAAACGGTGCTTTATCCGCGCCTTGTATTGGAATGTGCGCTGCGCCACGGCGCAAACAGCGTGATTCTGACGCACAACCACCCTTCCGGCGATCCGCAGCCCTCGAGCGAGGACGTGAACACGACCCGCTCGGTGTACAACGCTTTGCAGGCGGTGAGCATAACCCTGCATGACCACATCATCGTGGGGGAGGGCTGCACCTACAGCATGGTGCGGGATGCGGTGTTGCGCTCGGGAGAAGTCCCGGAGGAGCGCGCGATGGTCGCCGAAAAGAAAAAATAAGGTTTTTGCCTTCAACTTCAATCAAAAAGAGAGGATACGCATATGAACCAATCGGAAGCGGCATACCGGCAATGGCTTTCTGAGGAGCGCCTTGATCCCGCGCTGCGCGAGGAACTCCTTGCCCTTGCGGGCGATGAAAAGGAGATCGAGGAACGGTTTTATACGGAGCTGGAATTCGGCACGGCCGGCCTGCGCGGCATCATCGGCGCGGGAACAAACCGCATGAACGTGCATGTGGTGCGCCGGGCGACAGAGGGGCTTGCACAATATATCCGCACCTTTGCGGACGGCGCTGCCCGCGGCGTTGCCATCGCATATGACTCCCGGCAGATGAGCGACGCGTTCGCGCGGGAGACGGCGCTTGTGCTTGCGCAAAACGGCATCAAGGCGTATCTTTACAAAACGCTGCATTCTGTGCCGCAGCTTTCCTTTACGATCCGCCACCTTGGCTGCATTGCGGGCGTCGTGATCACGGCAAGCCACAATCCTCCGGCATATAACGGCTATAAGGTCTATTGGGAGCATGGCGGCCAGGTCGCTCCCGCGCAGGCAAACGCGATTTTCGCGGAAATCTGCCGTGCGGATTATTTTGCGGCTCGCGGCATGGAGGAAAAGGAAGCGCTCGCAAAGGGGCTCCTTGTGATGATCGGCGAAGAAGTGGACGAGGCGTATTATGCGGCGACGCAAACGCTGCTGCAATATCCGGACCTGATGCGCGCGCACGGCGGGGAACTGAAGCTCGTTTATACGCCGCTGCACGGTTCCGGCTGCGTGCCTGTGCGCACGCTGCTTTCGCGGCTGGGCGTTCCGGTTCATGTCGTACCGGAGCAGGAGAAGCCCGATTCCGCGTTCCCGACCGTGAAGGCGCCGAACCCGGAGGATCCTAACGCGTTTGTTCTGGCGATCCCCCTTGCGGACAAAGTGGGCGCGGATGTGATCCTTGCTACGGATCCGGATTCCGACCGGCTCGGCGTAGCCGTGCGCAAAAAGAACGGAACGTTTGACGTGCTGACGGGAAACCAGATCGGCAGCCTGCTGATCCACTACTTGCTCTCGGCCCGGAAGGAAAAGGGAACGCTCCCGGAAAACGGGATCGTGGTAAAATCGCTCGTGAGCACGCGCATGGCGGATGCAATCTGTGCGCATTTCGGCGTTACATGCCGGGATGTGCCAACGGGCTTCCGCTTTATTTCGGAGATCATTGACCGCTGCGAGCGCACGGGAGAAGAGACCTTCCTCTTTGGTTTTGAAGAGAGCTATGGCTTCCTTGCCGGGAGCTGCTCGCGGGATAAGGACGCGATCTGCGCGTCGATGCTTGTGACGGAGGCTTGCGTTTATTACAGGCAGAAGGGCATGACGCTCTATGATGTGCTCTGCGAAATGTATCGCACCTATGGCTACTATAAGGAATCCGTGAAGTCCTACACGCTCGCGGGGAAAGAGGGCATTGAACGCATCCGTGGCGCGATGGCGGCGCTGCGGCAGGATTGCCCGGTGGAATTCGGCGGCGTTCCTGTGGAGACGGAAGAGGATCTCCGCTCCGGTATTTGCCGGAATCTTGTGACGGGCAGCGAACAGCCTGCTGCCGTGCAGGGCGCGGACATCCTGCGCTATTCGCTCGTGGGCGGCGCGTGGATCTGCGTGCGCCCCTCCGGCACGGAGCCCAAACTGAAGTTGTATATCGGCGCAAACGCGGCGGAAGAAGCCGGAGTGGACGCGCTTTTGAAACAGCTTACCGCTGCGGCGGATGCACGGCTCAAAACGCTGCTGGGGCTTTGCTGAAACTGCTGGAGAAAGAAAAAACGGCACGCCGGAAAAACCCCCTTTGACGGCGTGCCGAAGAAGGAAACAAAAAAATCAAAAAGAATTTCGAAAAAAGTGTTGACACAGAGGTAAGACTCTGATATTATAAACGAGCTGTCGCGCGAGGCGAAAAAGCGAAGCGAAAGACAGCGAGGCGATGCACCTTGAAAACTATATAGTGCTGAAAAGAAGAAGAAACGCAATGTAATTTGAGGGAGCCTTAGCACGGGGAAGAACCGTGCGAAGGGTCTGAGGATAACTTGGAGCCAAGCAAAGAAAAAGATGAGCGAGTACGAAAGTACTTGATCAGGATTTAAACTCAAGAGTTTGATCCTGGCTCAGGACGAACGCTGGCGGCGTGCCTAACACATGCAAGTCGAACGGAGATGCTGAATTTCGATTTGGTATCTTAGTGGCGCACGGGTGAGTAACGCGTGAACAACTTGACCTTCAGAGGGGGATAACAGCGAGAAATCGGTGCTAATACCGCATGAGACCACAATTCCACATGGAGAAGGGGTCAAAGGAGAAATCCGCTGAAGGAGAGGTTCGCGTCCCATTAGGTAGTTGGCGGGATAACAGCCCACCAAGCCGACGATGGGTAGCCGAGCTGAGAGGCTGATCGGCCACACTGGAACTGAGACACGGTCCAGACTCCTACGGGAGGCAGCAGTGGGGAATATTGGGCAATGGGCGGAAGCCTGACCCAGCAACGCCGCGTGAGGGAAGAAGGTTTTCGGATTGTAAACCTCTGTCGCAGAAGACGAAGGAAGTGACGGTATTCTGTGAGGAAGCCCCGGCTAACTACGTGCCAGCAGCCGCGGTAATACGTAGGGGGCGAGCGTTGTCCGGAATTACTGGGCGTAAAGGGTGCGTAGGCGGTTGATTAAGTTGGATGTGAAATACCCGGGCTTAACTTGGGGGGTGCATTCAAAACTGGTTAACTAGAGTACAGGAGAGGGAAGCGGAATTCCTAGTGTAGCGGTGAAATGCGTAGATATTAGGAGGAACACCGGTGGCGAAGGCGGCTTTCTGGACTGACACTGACGCTGAGGCACGAAAGCGTGGGGAGCAAACAGGATTAGATACCCTGGTAGTCCACGCTGTAAACGATGAATACTAGGTGTAGGGGGTATGAACTCCCTCTGTGCCGCAGCAAACGCAATAAGTATTCCGCCTGGGGAGTACGGCCGCAAGGTTGAAACTCAAAGGAATTGACGGGGGCCCGCACAAGCAGCGGAGCATGTGGTTTAATTCGACGCAACGCGAAGAACCTTACCAAGGCTTGACATCCACTTAAAGTTATGGAAACATAATGTCCCTTCGGGGGAAGTGAGACAGGTGGTGCATGGTTGTCGTCAGCTCGTGTCGTGAGATGTTGGGTTAAGTCCCGCAACGAGCGCAACCCC
>JALFDW010000016.1 GCA_022778545.1 bacterium
CGCATAGGCCTCGTCAGGGAAGCCGGCCTTCGCGCCGCAGTCCTTTTCCACCAGCACCGTGTGCCCTGCGCCTACGATGGACGCTACTTCCATCGGGGTGCAGATTACCCGGTATTCGCCTTCCTTGATATCCTTCAGTACGCCGAAAATCATGTCGATTCCTCCAACTTTCTTTTGTTCTATCCTCATTCAAAAGCTCTCGTTTTGCCCTACGTTAAGTATCCAGAGAGTATTCAAGTTTGTTTGTCTCATCTGCAATGGCAGGTATGCAATTTGAAGTAAAACTCCATATCTTTTTTGCCGAGGTCATAAGATAATGACTGCATTCACCCCTTTCTATAAGCAATAATCCACGCTACGCACTGTTTCCGCCGAGTAGCTCCGTTCACGGCATTACCGCTGAGGGCCTGAGCAAGCAGAATGCATATTGCCCGAGTAGCGATACCGTTACACCATAAGCACGGCACACGGTATCATAGGCAACGATCGATCCATCCTTGACGCTGAGGAGATTGTTCCCGCCAAGGCAGATGTAAAGCTCCCCAGTGTCAGCAGTGCTGCCCGTAAAGAACACCAGCAAGTCGCCCGCCACCATATTGTCTACTACAGGATTGGACGTGCGTGTCCCAAGCAATCCGTTTTCCGTCTTAGTGTTCTGTCCGCCGTAAATCGTCTCAACCATCATGCTGCGGATCTGACCGCCACTGAGCGTAGGTCTTACACAGCCTCCGCTGGGAGTACCGAATACTTCGGTAAATATCGCGTTCATATCGGTTATAGGCAGTTCAAAATTAAATGCGCCAACATAGGCCTGTTTGGCAAGGTCTAGGCCGTCCGATGCGGCAAGCACCGCCTGTGCGGCATCTACAATGCTGCTCTGCTGCTCCGCAGTAAGTGTTTTTTTGATATATATAGGGCAGTCATTGATCTGTACGCCATTCACCTTTGTATTAGCGCACGAAATCATTATATCATATTCAACATCTGCCTTGACCGTGAACGAATAATTGATCTGCTGCGTCTCGCCGGGATTCAGATCAATGTTCCAATTAAGCATAGCCCCTTCCCCGCCAATTGCGCAGGTCATCCCATCAGGTACGGTATCGGTTATCTGTACGCTGCGCATGACGCTGTCGTTGTTCTTCACAGATATGGTGAAGGTAACACTATCGCCAGGGTTAGCGCTGACCCCATCGGGGTGACTGGTCGTTTTTGAAACTACTATATTCTGAAGTCCAGCTACACGCGCCTTCGTATTCTCCGTTATGGTCAAGCCAAGCTGAAGAGGACGGAGCAACGTAACGATAGATTTATCTCTGAACAGATAGAGCTCATCATTTTTATTCAGCATTTCGTCCATCGTAGTATATATGACTGTTCCGGAAGGCTCATAGTTATCGGACTTTCTAGTATAATTATAATCGATACCGCCAAAGCCAGTACTGTGTAGCAGTAGTCCATCGCCGATATAAAGCATTACATGGCCATTTGTATCCGCGGCATTCCGATAAGCGATCAAATCGCCCGGTTCGATCTCATCCACCAGCGTCTGCGCAGCCGCATCCACGTTGCCATCATCTTTTCGCCAACAAAATGTGCGTATATTCTCAAGCTTTGTCAAGCCCGATGTAGTGAACGCAGTGCCAAAATCATAGTTGAATGCGTTGTAATAGCACATGCGTACAAAGTAGGCGCAGTCCGTATATAGCAGTTTCTGTGCCGTTGCATCCTCAGGTATTCCATGACTGTTCCCGCGATGCGCTGTAAGATCGACACGCTCCCTGCTCAGCTGATCATACTGCAGGTACGCTTTTCTATCATAAAACGCTTTTGCAACCACACGCAAAGCCTCAACCTCAGGGGTAATCACCTCATGGCTCCAGTCCATCTTGGAACCAAATGTTGGCACATTCTGCGCGGCAGGTATTCCGTACATCGCAGCCAGATCATTGGATATTGCCAGTGTTTCACCGGTAGTTGCAGTCACGCTTGCACTTCCGTAGCCATAAACACTCCTATCGAATATGGCTTCGAACAAGGTTGCAGCAGTGATAAAGCTGCCATCCACAGAAGGATAATCGATATAATCCTTATGGAACACCTTTATACCTTGTGCGAGTTTATTTTCAAATGCGCTTAGCACATCGGCAATTATGGGGTCCTCTGACATCAGGCCAGCCTGCTTTGCAACATATGCCTTTATTCCCGCGGAATGATCCTGTATCGTAGACCAGTCATTTTCACGGATATAGCTTGTCCAATAAGCAGTCTTTAGGTTATTGCGATAAATAGGTACGAGAAATACGATTTTGCCGTTTGGATTTGTGGCTTTAAGATATTTCTCGATATTTGCCAATGCCAGGGTCTCCTCATCGGCTTTTGATGGCGTGGTCAGCGCATAATCCCTACCGATCTGAACCACAACGTAATCGAATCGCTTATTGTTCAGAGCAGAATTGACTTTACTTTGGTTCTTCCCTGTCAACCCGTTTTCATAAATGTTATAGTTTGTAGAGCGGATAATGCTTTCCATATATACGGGGATGCCCGCATCCTCACACATGCTCTGGAGAAATATGCGAGAATCATGTGTGCTCCCTCGACCGCCCCTTGCTATGAGGTCACTTCCTACAAACAGTATGTTGACAGTATTGGGATCATCCTCGCTATCACCCTCGTCATCCCCGGAAGCAAGCCCATAGAGCTTTGCAAGAGCACTCGATATAGCCAGTTTTTTTCCTTCGTCTGTCGTTACGCAGGTGCTGCCATAGCCATAAGCGCTTTTGCCAAATATAGCTCTAAACAGTTCCGCCGCGGCAACGAAACTACCATCTACAGAAGGATAGTCTACATCCGTTGCATGGAACACATCGATTCCCTTGCTCAGCTTATTTTCAAATTCTCCCAAAACATCGGCATATATTAGAGTAGATTGCATCTGCTGCGCTACTTCGTCCATGTATTCGCGTATGCCTTGGGCATGATCCTCGACAGTTTTCCAACCCTTTCTATAGGAATAACTGGACCAGAACTTGGAACTCATATCGTTTCTGTAAGGAGGTACGAAGAATACCAGCTTGCCATCCGGGTTCGTATTCAGCAAATACTTTTCTATGTTATTGATTGCAGTAAGATCTTTCGTTTTTGTAGAGTCATAGGTCAGAGCATAGTCGCGGCCCATCTGCAGCACAACATAGTCGAACACCTTGCTTTCGAGCGCTTCCTTTACCTTGGACTGATTATCACCGGTAAGCCCTGACTCAAAGAGATTATAATCATTTGGTCTTACAATACTCTCCACGTTGACAGGGACCTTAGCATCTTCACACATGCTTTCGAAGAAGAGGCGCACGTCATGTTCAGCTCCCTCAGCATCGCGTGCGATAAGTCCGCTACCTACGATAAGAATGTTAATAGGATCAACCAACGCCCATCTGATCTCTGCCTGAACCTTGTATTCAACACCATTGTCGCCAAACACAGAGGCTTCAAGGTTAATAATGTTTTCATCCGTCTCGGCTTGGGCAAACACGGGTACAGTATATCCGATAACACCAAAGAAAACTACGGCCGCTAAACCAAGCATAAGTACCCGTTTGGCCATTTTTTTGCCAAGGATGCATACGATCGCTATGGCCACGGCTGCACAGATCATAGTCGCTCCCACCACGATCGCCCAGACTTTAATGCCGTCGCCTGTCTGGGGAGGCAAAGCATTATTGTCCGTTTTTATTTCACTGCCGTATCCGAACTCCAGTTGCGAATCCGAGGGCTCTGCCGACGTGCCTTGCGGCCCGCTAAGCACGATGGAAGCCTGCTTGTTTTCACCGACACCGATAGTTTCAAATGTTTGTACAAGCTCACCAGCTTCCAGTATCGTCTCGTGTGGAATAGTAAAGCTGACTGCTGCTGAGCTGCACGCCCGTTGCCCTTGCGCATTATTCAAAGTTACTGTTACCGTTGCTCTCTCGCCCGTGCGTACAGAGCCATTGACATTAATAAATGCGGTCACGCTTCCTCCGCCCTGTGCCAATGCCCCGACAGTTGTGCCCAGCGTCAGTATCATCACCAATGTGAGCAAAACAGTCAATGTCAGTTTTTTCATTTGTGCCCTCCCCTTTTCTTTTATTCGTATCATCATATCAATTGTCATATGGATACGCCTGTATAATTTGTTTGCTTTGCTCCCTATCCGAATGCAGAATAAATCGGAACTTAAAGTTTAGTATCATTATACACGCATCAAATTCATGCTCATATTTCCAACTTTTCCAACTCATGTTAGTTTTTACTCTAACGCAAGCGCACTAACATAAGCATTTGCTTTGCATTTATACTTTTGCATTTATAATAAGAGAAGTCTCTGATTTATCCTTGACACTACGTTATCTACTCTCTTATAATATGAATAACATAGGTTGTGCCGCAGTCATAGCACACGGTTCGTTTTACAATTGATCTCAATTTATATATGACGCTGACATGAGGTAAATATGACAATTCAACAGTTGTGGTATTTCAAACGTTTGGCAGAAGAAGGTGCACTTATTCGTACGGCAAAAAAGATCATGATTACACCGCCTTCATTGAGTGCGTCTATTACAAGGTTGGAAGCGGAACTTGGATATCAGCTTTTTATCCGTACGAACAGAGAGATGACGCTAAGTGAAAACGGTCTGATTTTCTATAGGCACGTTTGCGATATCTTCTCATCTTTGGATAGGGCAAAAAGCGAAATGCTCGCAAATGATTTGACCCAAAGCAGTAGCATTACCACATATACCGTGGAAACATGGATACTGGATCAGGTTACAAGAGAGTATAATCTTGCGCATCCCGATGAAAGAGCATCCTGTGTAGGCTTCTCCTATAAGGAAGCACATGACATTATTGACGCACGCAAAGACAGGGTCGACTTTGTGATTGCCCACCCTTTTTTCCTGCCTAGCCAGGAATGGTATTCAACTTATCTTGTTTCAGAAAACTATCCCATGCTTCTCGTGCCTCGCTCTCACCCTTTAGCAACGCATGAATCCGTAGACTTAGGGGAGGTCAAGAATGAACCGTTCATCATAGTAGGCAAAGATCATGCATTCCGTGCCTATTTTGACAGCCTGTTCTCGCTCGCCGGATTTACGCCGCATATCATAACCGAATGTGCATTCGGTGCACGAAACAGCATGGTCGCTGCCGGTTATGGCATATCTCTTACAACGGAATCAATGCGCTTTCTTTCCATACAAAGATTTGGCGACTGCGCATTCGTCAATATTCGTACTCCACGTGTAAATTACCCATATTGCGTTTTCTGGCAAAGAAACCGCAAGCTTTCGCCCGAAGCGCACAATTATCTCGACTTTATATCCCAGCACGTCCAATGTCGGATGAGAATGTCCTCTGCTCTTAACCTTACACTTTCCCCGGAGAAATCCATCTGACAGTATGCGTTTTTGCGTCCCATCGATTACACCCATATCAGAGGTGTTCGCCGGCTTCGATTTTCGATTATTCTAATTGATCCATTAATTTAAGTATTGGTCGAAGCAACACATCGGAGGTAAACTCATACTTCGTGACGCGCCCTATTAGGTCGAACAGCTTCAATACAAATTGGAAACCGTTTTTTAGTCAGTTTCTGCAGAAACTGATTCAGCCTGTCGAGAAACCCGGTTACGCATTAGGCGGCAACCGGGTTTTCAGCGCATATTCGGGGAAGTAGAATCGAAATAGGAAATGGACAGAGTCATTCCATTTCCACCTCGCCAGTTTTTTGAGGTTCATGGTAGCCAATTTAAGCTTCACCCAGTTTGTCACCTGGGTCAAGCCTCTGTACTGTGTATAACGCATTGCGTGTTTTTTTCGCATCCGCAAAGACGCGTTCAATAGTCTCTTTTCGCTGCTTGTAAAGATCCCGGTACTTCGGTGTATAGCGGGCGTCGTCCGCCAGGTCCTCGTAATCCTTCCAGACATGCCTCTGTACGGTCTTTACGCAGTCCTTGGAATGCGTGCAAAGCTCTCTGGTGGGACAATTCGCGCAAATCCTGGGATCACTCTTGTATTCCCTGTAGCCGTCCCGGTTTGTGGTGGCATATTTCAGGATCTGGTATTCCGGGCAAATCACACAGTCATAGAATTCATCATAGACATACTTCCACCACTCGTGTCCCCCCTTCATCGTCTGCGGGCGCTTGTAAGCTGTAGAGAGAATTCTGCCGTCATCAAAGACCTTCTTGCAGATATGGGGCGTCTTATAAGCGGAATCCGCTACAATCACTTCTGCTTCGGGAAATGCTTCCGTTACCTTGTCGTATACCTCATCAAAAGCTACGCTGTCATGGACATTCCCGGGAGTGACCACCGTTTCCAACACAAAACCGTGTTTGTCACAGGCAGTATGGACTTCATAAGCGAACTGCCGCTTGTGGCTGCCCTTTACGAATAGGCCGCAGTCTGGGTCGGTCACGCTTTTTGTAACCATACGAACCTTGTCTTTCTTCCGGCGAGCCAGCTTCTTTCGGGAGGTGTTGTCCTTGCGTTTCTTTGGAGGCATTGGCGGCTCGTCATCGTCGCGGTGTTTTCTCCTGGAGGGTATAGCCCAGAAACCAACGGTAGGCCACGTTCAAATTTACTTCTTCCGCCGTCCGCCGCAGAGACGGCAGTCCGTACAGATGCTGGATCAGTACCATCTTGAACAGCACCACCGGGTCTACGCTGGGACGTCCGTTATCTTCACTGTACGGCGGTCCCGCCATTTCATAGAGTCGGTTAAAATCTACCGCTGCATCTATTTTCCGCAGCAGATGGTCTTTCGACACCAAGCTTTCTGTATCCACGATTTCTACGATCCCACGGTCCAGTTTTCCTCGTTCAAGCATCTTTCATCACCCATGCTTATTGTACCATATAAATGCGAAAAAGCCCAGCTATACTGGACTTTTTCGACAGGCTGAATCAATTTCTGCAGAAACTGATTGTAAATATGTCCCACCGCTTATCCATTGCCGCACAAACGGGGAACCCATCTTCATCAGCCGGACCTATAAGAAAGCTGCGAAGGAGCAGTTTCTGTTCCGCTCGCACAACTGCTGAGCACAAAAGCGGGAAAAGGAAGTCCCCTCACATAAGACTTGACAAAACCTCTCGGGGCAGTATCCTTGATATTGGCGGCATCCGTTGCCGGGCAGCAAATGCAAAAGGGATCCATGCATATGAAGCATGGGACCCTTTCCTATTAAGAACGAACCAGGAGATTTTTGCGATGAGCCTCTCACCCGCAGTGCACACCATGGATTTCTGGGAAACATACCTTTCCGCGCCGGAAGGTGCGGAAGCGCTCCGCTTTCTGTATGCGGAACAAAGTCAAAGTGCGTTTCAGGCAGAACGCTGCCGCCGTGTTCTCCGCGGCTTCGCGGAACGCTTCGGCGCTTCGCCCGTGGCGCTCATCAGCGCCCCCGGCCGCACGGAGCTTTGCGGCAACCATACCGATCACCAGCATGGCCGCGTACTTGCTGCAGCCGTTTCGCTTGACCTCGTTGCCGCAGTACGGCCAAACGGCACGGATATGATACGCCTTTTCTCAGAAGGCTACGGAGAGAGCACCGTATCTCTCACCTCCCTTTCTCCCATTCCACAGGAAACGGGCACAACGGCGGCGCTGCTGCGCGGTGTTGCTGCCGCACTCCGGCAAAGCGGGTACTGCGCAGGGGGCTTCGATGCTTTCCTCGTTTCCGATGTTCCGGAGGGCAGCGGACTCTCCTCCTCCGCAGCGCTTGAGGTGCTGCTCGGCACGATCCACAACACGCTGTTCAACGCGGGCGTTATCCCGCCGATGGAGCTTGCAAAGGCAGGGCAGTTTGCCGAGAACACATTCTTCGGCAAGCCCTGCGGCCTGATGGATCAGGCTGCTTCCGCACTCGGTGGCGCGCACTGCATCGATTTCAAAGATCCGGAACACCCGGAAGTCCGCAAGCTGCCCTGTGATTTTTCCGCGCACGGATATTCGCTTTTCATCGTCAACGCCGGCGGAAGCCATGCAGGACTTACGCAGGAATATGCCGATATCCCCGCGGAAATGCGTGCCGTTGCGGAATGCTTCGGCAGCAGCGTGCTGCGCGAAGTCCCACCCACAGCGTTCCGGGCTGCGCTGCCTGCGCTGCGTACCCGCGTGACCGACCGCGCATTGCTGCGCGCAATGCACTTCTATGCGGAAAATGAGCGCGTGCTTCACATGGCACAGGCTTTGAAGGCAGGCGACATGGCCGCTTACCGGGCGCTGATGCTGGAATCCGGCGCGTCCTCCATGGCACTGCTGCAAAACATCTATCCCCTTTCCTCCACAACGGAGCGCAGCGTTTCCCTTGCACTTGCGCTCGCACAGGAGTGCCTTGGCACTTGCGGTGGAGCCTGGCGCGTTCATGGCGGCGGCTTTGCCGGAACGATCCAGACGCTTGTGCCAAACGCGGAGGCTGAAACGTTCCGCGCAGCGCTCGGCAGCGTATTCGGCGCGGATCGCTGTTATCCGCTCGCTGTACGCCCCGTTGGTGGCTGGGCCCTTGCCCCGCACTGAGCGCCTTCAATAATAAAGAAAGAGATTTTTATAATCGATACGTTTTTGGCAGTAGTACATTTGCAGGAGGTTCCGCAAAAACTTGCACGAAATCCGCCGGTTTTCCCGCCGGTTTTCCTGTTTTCTCCTTCCGTTTCCCTACTTTTGGCCGTTGTCTTTAAAAGGAGCCTGGTGCATCGAGAATTACGTCTTTCTCTTTCCTGCATTTATCATGTAAAACTTCGGTTTTTCTTTTGTCCTAAATGCATATTTATGCCTATTTATTGTATGTAAGCATGCATGTTTCCTATGGCATGATCCGCTGAAAAGCACGAATTTTTCTTAACTTTCTTAACTTCTCAAGGCAGCGTTCCGGATGCAAAATCACATTTTTCACACGCAAAGTATGCAATTGATATTGACATATCAACGTAACGGATTTATGATATGCATGGTGCACGGGCATCCCCTGACGCTCGTGCCACTTACTCTCGAAACATTAATACGGAGGACAAACCATGAACGCTTACATCCAGGAAGTGCTTGACAAGGTCAAAGCGCGCGACTCCCATGAACCCGAGTTCATTCAGACTGTTGAAGAAGTTCTCTCCTCTCTTGAACCCGTCATCGAACAGCATCCGGAATATCAGAAGATGAGCCTGCTCGAGCGCCTTGTTGAGCCCGAGCGCACCATCGAGTTCCGCGTGACCTGGGTCGACGATGCCGGCAAGGTTCAGGTGAACCGCGGCTACCGCGTCCAGTTCAACAGCGCCATCGGACCCTACAAGGGCGGTCTGCGCTTTGCCCGCAACGTGAACCTTTCCGTCATGAAGTTCCTCGGCTTCGAGCAGACCTTCAAAGACAGCCTCACCTCCCTGCCCATGGGCGGTGCCAAGGGCGGTTCCGACTTCGATCCCAACGGCAAGAGCGACATGGAGATCATGCGTTTCTGCCAGGCGTTCATGACTGAGCTCTATCGCCACATTGGCCCCGATGTGGACGTCCCCGCTGGCGATATCGGCGTTGGCGGCCGTGAGATCGGCTACCTGTTCGGCCAGTATAAGCGCATCCGCGGCGCTTACGAGAACGGCGTGCTCACCGGCAAGGGGCAGTCCTTCGGCGGCTCCCTGATCCGCCCCGAGGCGACCGGTTACGGCGCTGTATATTATCTCTGCGAAGTTCTCAAGCATGAGAACGATACCATCGAAGGCAAAACGATTGCGATCTCCGGCTTCGGCAACGTGGCCTGGGGCGTCTGCAAGAAGGCCGCTGAGCTCGGCGCGAAGGTCGTCACCCTTGCTGGTCCGGACGGCTACATCTACGATCCCGACGGTATCGTCACCCCCGAGAAGATCGACTACATGCTCGAAATGCGTTCTTCCGGCCGCAACCGCGTTCAGGACTATGCTGACAAGTTCGGCGTACAGTTCTTCCCCGGCCAGAAGCCCTGGGGTCAGAAGGTCGACATCTGCATGCCCTGCGCATACCAGAACGAGATCGGCATGAAGGAAGCGGAGCAGATGCTCGCCAACGGCCTCAAGTACTACATCGAGGTCGCCAACATGCCCACCACGAACGAAGCGCTGTTCTTCCTCATGCAGAAGGGCCTCGTCGTTGCGCCTTCCAAGGCAGTCAACGCGGGCGGTGTTGCGGTTTCCGGCCTCGAAATGAGCCAGAACTCCGAGCGTCTCTCCTGGTCTGCAGAAGAAGTGGATGCGAAACTCCATGGCATCATGAAGAACATCTATGCTTCTTCCGTGAAGGCTGCGGAAGAGTGCGGCCTTGGCTACAACCTCGTTGCCGGCGCGAACATCGCTGGCTTCAAGAAGGTTGCGGACGCCATGATGGCACAGGGTCTTGTCTGATCCACCAAAACGCACAGCAAACTATGGGGCGGGTTCACAGAACCCGCCCCATTTGATTATCAAAAAGCGAAAGTTTCCACTTCTTCGAGAATTATTCAAGAGCAGCTTGCGCCCATGGCGCGGCCAGCCTCCCTTGCAGGGAAGGCATTGCTCCGCAAGCGCTTTGCGGATCCGAGGGGCTGCGCCCCCGAAGCTCCGCCGGAAACTTTATCAGCAATCAAAGATGCCCGGGCGTTTGCCTGGGCATCCTATTTATCATGAGTTTATTCAGTGCGCGGAAGCCTTTTTCTTCCGTTCCGGCAGCGCGTCTGCAGGAATCTCGCCGGCACGGGAAAGCGCGACGCGCGTAATGACCGGCCCGACGAGTTCATACACCAACGTCGCACACAGCACGACCGCGCGAATCACTTCGCCGTATTCCGGAAGTTTCGCGATGACCACCTGCGCCATGCCGATGGCAACGCCCGCCTGCGGCAGGAGCGTCAGCCCAAGGTATTTCCGGATCTTCGGCTCGCTCTTCACAACGCATGCACCCAGCGCCGCACCAAAGTACTTGCCCAGCGAGCGCGCAACAAGGTATAGCACGCCCAGAAGCCCCACAGTCGTGAGCACCTGCAGATCCAACTCCGCACCGGAAATGATGAAGAACAGCATGAACAACGGTGGCGTCCAACGGTCCGTATTCTCGATCAGCGCGCCGGAATCCGCCCGCAGGTTCACCATGGCAGCGCCGATGGCCATGCAGGTCAAAAGCGCGCTCAGTCCCCAGCAGTCCGAAAGCGCAACGCCGGCAAACACAGCCGCGATCATCAGCGAAAGGCGGTTAGCCCGCGAACGGAAGAAGCGCAGCAGGAACGAGAGTACCGTGCCAAGCGCCGCGCCCACCACGAGGGAGAGACCGATTTCGAGCAGCGGCGAAATCAGCATGTTTTGCACTGTAGGCGCCGCGCCGCTCGTAAGGGACTGCGCCATGGCAAGTGAAATCGCAAACGCCGCGAGGCCGATCGCATCGTCCATGGCGACGACAGAAAGCAGCGTGTTCGTCATCGTGCCCTGCGCGCGGTATTGCCGCACAACCATCAACGTGGCCGCAGGTGCAGTCGCCGTGGCGATCGCGCCCAGCGTCAGCGACAGCGGCAGATCAAATCCGCAAAGGATCAGGACCACATCCACAGCCGCAAGCGCAGCAATCGCCTGAAAGATCGTGATGATAAGCGCTTTCACGCCCACGCGCTTCAGGCTTTCCCATTTGAATTCACCGCCGATGGAAAACGCGATGAAACCGAGCGCAATGCTTGTAAGCTCCGAGATCCCCGCAAGCATGTTTTCGCTAAACAGATTCAGGCAATAGGGCCCCACGATCAGCCCGGCGATCAGGTATGCCGTCACATTCGGCAGGTTTACTTTTTTCGCAAGGCGCGTCAACAACAGCCCCAACGCCATTGCGGCCGCCAAACAAAGCAACGTGTTCATAGTCTGTTCTTAATTACTCCTTCAAAATGCATGACCGGCACGGTAAACATCACGCCGGTGTTCGGTTCGTCAAAGCTGCCGCATACAGACTGGATGGCCTCTTTTGCCGCAAGGATGCTCTCATCCTTCATGACCGCAAGCACCATTTTGCCCTCACCGGTCTCCTCCGTATTAAACAGGCTGCGCAAAGAGCCGAAAAACGCCGGAGCTTCCACGCTCTCTGCCAGCATGTGCGCCATTCCTTCGCAGCTCACCACCGTTGCGCCGTTCACGCCTGCTTCCGAAAGCCGCGCGAGCACCGCCGGGATCCGTTCCGAACGATTTGTAATGAAATACAACAGCTGCATCTGCCACTTCTCCTTCCCTTGTGAAAATCCTCATATGTTATACGCTCATTGCTCTGGTTTGTCAAGCAGGATCACGCAAAACCGCTTTTTATTTTTTCTCCCCCAAAAAGCAAAAACGGGTGAAACGTTTTCACCCGTATCCGACTCTGTTTTGAGAAGCGAAGCCCGTTCAGGAATCCATGATCGAACGGATCTCCCACACAAGGCTTCCGAGTTCCCTGCAGCCTGCCAGCGCGCGGTTTACGTAAGACACGCGCACGCTGTCATCCGGTTCCACCTGCACATATCCCTGCATCGGATTCACGGAGAAGCGGTAAGTCTGCTTCGCATCCGGGCTGTGCATCAGGAAGAAAAGGTACACTCCATCCTCTTCCAGCTCAGGCGCGTTTTCCTCACCATAAGAGACCGCCTTAAGCGTAGCCGCATCAACAAGGTTTGCGCTCATGGCAGGGGAATACACAAGTTCAACCGTATCGCCGTAATTCAGCGCACCCTTCAAAACGCCGTAAGCCTCCACCTGCGCTACCGCTGCGGGCAGCGTGTTCTCCACGATCGTTCCGTCCGCCTGGGAACGGAACGCCATATTTTCCATGGAGGATATGGAAGTGACGCGGCCGATAAAGATCTCATCCGTCGCTTCGATCAGCGTTTCCAAGCCTTTGTAATAAAATGCCGTTGCCGGGGCCGTGATGACCGCATCCATCCGCTCCATGTCGCGCTTGATGTCGGAAAGCGCAAGCTTTGCCCCTTCAAATGCCACGGTTCCCTTTTCGGAAACCTGCAGCGGCTCATCGGAAAGCAGCTCATAACGGCGCATGTCCTCGGTGTGATATGCGTCCTCGCCCTCGGCAAGGTAGAGCAGATATGTTTCGCCGTCTTTCATTGCCCCCTGCGTGCAGTGAATCACTTCGCCCGGCTCCGCGCTGCCTGCGATCACTTCCTCCACGAAAAGGTCATAGCAGGTATCGCCATCGCTGTTGATGTGGGACTGCATGCATTCGCCCATCACAACGAGCGCCGCGTTTTTATAGATGCGCTGCACATCGGAAAGCGCGCGTTCATCGGAAAGCTGCGCTCCAACAGGGGCCGTGCACGCACACGCAAAAGCGCCCACCGCAAGCGCCATCGCGACCGGCTTCCAAAATGGCTTCATAGCGCGCCTCCTTCCCGCTGAAGTTCACAGTTTGTTCATTCACGCTTATATCATAAACGATTTTGCGCTCCAAAAGGTTGCGCAAAAGTAAACATATTATTAATTTCGCCTTAAATCGCCGTATTCATTCCGAAACGATTCTCTGCCATGGGCGGATCACATTTCGCGCCTTCCCTCAACGGCCTTGAGCAGCGTCATTTCATCCACATACTCCAGGTTCCCGCCGATGGGGATGCCATGCGCGATTCGCGTAACGCGCACGCCCTTGGGTTTCAGCAGGCGCGCAATGTAGGAAGCCGTCGCCTCGCCCTCCACATCCGGGTTCGTGGCAAGGATCACTTCCTTCACGCCTTCGCTTTCCACACGCTCAAGCAGTTCCTTGATGCGGATGTCATCCGGCCCAACGCCATCCATAGGTGAGATCGTGCCGTGCAAAACATGGTATTTCCCACGGAATTCCCGCAGTTTTTCCATGGCAAACACATCCCGCGCATCGCGCACCACGCAAAGCACATCACCCTTGCGCGCCGCGTCCGCGCAGATGGCACAGGGCTCAACATCAGTATAATTCCCGCAGATAGGGCAATAGCGCACGGTATCGCGCGCGCGTGTGATCGCCGCTGCAAGTTCCCGCGCGTTTCCCTCCGGCATATCCAGGATATGGTATGCCAGCCGCTGCGCGCTCTTTGCGCCAATGCCGGGCAGCCGCGCAAGCTGCGTCGTCAACGCGTTGATCGCCTCGATGCTCATTCCGCTGTGTTCAGAAACCGATGTTCATGCCGCCGGTCACGCGGTTCATCTCGGCCGCCATGGTCTCATCCGCCATGCGCAGCGCCTCGTTCACCGCCGCCATCACAAGATCCTGCAGCATTTCCACATCATCCGGGTCCACACAGGCCGGGTCGATCTCGATCGCCTTCACAACCTTGCTGCCAAGCACCGTGGCCTTCACCACACCGCCGCCGGCAGCCGCCGTAAACTCGCGCTCAGAAATCTCCTGCTGCAGGCGCTGCACATCCTGCTGCATCTTCTGCGCCTGCCTCATCAACTGCTGCATATTGCCGCCCATGCCGGGGAAACCGCCTCGTGCCATATTAAACCTCCTGAAACGTAGCTAAAACTATACTTGAACAATTTATTATATCATGCGCCGCGCTATTCCACAACATGTTGCGTGAAATCCCGCCGGAAAGCGCCAATTATTGCGATCATTCCACGATTTCCAGCATGTCGCCGAACGCCTTGCGCGCCGTCTCCTCCAGGGAAGGAGCGCCCCCCGCCATCTCGCCCGCCATCGCGATGCGCAGCTTTAGCCCATTTGCAGCTCCCGCAAGCGCCTCTGCAGCCAGCTTGAAATTCTCCGGCCTCATAAATGCATCATAAAACGCCTTTTTGTCAAAGGAGACGATGAGCGTGTCGCCCTCCTGCCGCCAACCCGATGCCTTGAGCGCAAGCACGGCAAGCGTCGGGTTCATCTTCTGCAGCGCTGTGCGCGCCGCATTCCAAAGCGCTTTTGCGGAGGTGCCTTCTTCCGGCGCTGCCGCATGCTTTTGAGGTGCTTCCTCTTCCGAAGGCGGCGCATCCCCGTCCGAAGGCGGGACGTAATCCGCCTCATCCGCAACAGAAGGCGCGTCCTCCCAGGGCGGAACATCCTCTGCCGCGCGTTTCTGCGCTGCCTTTGAAGGGGATGCCGCCTTTGCGGGTGCAGGCTGTACGGGCGCCGCCTGCACAGGCACACCGTTTTTCAGTTTTTGTTCCAGCTGTTCCACCCGTTCGAGCAGAATATCTAGGTTCTGTGGCTCTTCCTCCGGCGTGGTAATGCGCACGAACGCGCATTCGAGCTGCACGCGCGGCAACGCGAGCCAGCGAAGATTTGCCGCTGCGCCAAGCAGCACATCGATTGCCCGGGTAATGCGTTTCTCACCCGTGCGCCCGGCCTGTTCCATATAGCGGCGCATCGCATCCTCCGTGCAGTCCAGGATGTCGCTGCAATGGCCGCAAAGCTTTGCGAGCAGCAGCGCGCGGAAATGCCGCGCAAGATCCTGCGTGAATACGGAGAGATCGCGCCCCTCGTTCACCACGCGCTCAAGAAGGCGCAGCGCGCCGTCCCGGTCGCCCGAAAGAAGCGCATCCGCCACATCAAACAGGAAATCGCTTTCCATGCTGCCGAGCACGCCGTAAACATCCTCCGCCGAAACGGAGCCCCCGCAGAAGGAGATGCACTGATCCGCAAGGGAGAGCGCATCGCGCATGCCGCCCTCCGCCGCGCGGGCGATGGCAAGCATCCCTTCCGGCGCGATGGACGCCCCCGCGCTTTTCAGCACGCTTTCCATGCAGGCCGTGATGTCCGCAACGCGCAGGCGGTGAAAATCGAACCGCTGGCAGCGGGAGACGATCGTAGCCGGAATGCTCTGCGGCTCGGTCGTGGCAAGAATGAACACAACGTGCGCAGGCGGCTCTTCCAGCGTTTTGAGCAGCGCGTTGAAAGCGTTCTTTGAAAGCATATGCGCTTCGTCGATGATATACACCTTCACGGTGAGGTCGAGCGGGGCAAAGCGCGCCTTGTCGATGAGCGCGCGCATATCCTCCACACCGGTGTTGGAGGCAGCGTCCAGCTCGATGATGTCCACGCCGCCCGCCTCCGCGATGCGGCAGCTCGGGCATTCGCCGCAGGGCTCCCCGCCCTCCGGGTGCTCGCAGTTAAGCGCCTTTGCGAAGATCTTCGCCGTGCTGGTCTTGCCCGTGCCGCGCGTGCCGGTGAACAGATACGCATGCGCCACATGCCCTTCCTGGATCTGGTTCTTGAGAATGGTGGTGATATGTTCCTGCCCGATCACGTCCTGAAAACGCTTGGGGCGGTATTTTCGGTATAACGCCTGGTATGCCATAGCTCTCCTCCGTTCTTATTTTAATTTTATCATTTTGCGCATTGCATTGCCATAGTTTTAGAAATGCAGTATAATATTTCGGAATCAAACGAATTTGAAACGCAGGTTGAAGGAGAATTTATCATGGAACAGCAACGCAAGAAGATCGTGCTAAGCGGCATTCAGCCCTCCGGTTCGCCGACGCTCGGCAACTATGTGGGCGCGCTGCGCAACTGGGCGCTTCTGCAGACGGAAGAGCATTTCTGTTACTATTGTGTAGCCAATCTGCATGCCGCGACCGTCCGGCAGGATCCGGACGAGCTCAGGAAGCGCGCGTTCGATACGGTCGCGCTGCTGCTCTCCTGCGGTGTTGACCCGAAACGGTCCGTGGTGTTTGTGCAATCCCATGTAAAAGAACACGCAGAGCTGAACTGGGCACTTGCATGCAGCACCTACATGGGCGAGCTCAACCGCATGACCCAGTTCAAGGACAAATCCCAGAAGCATGCGGACAATATCAACGCAGGCCTTTACACCTATCCCGTGCTGATGGCTGCGGACATTCTGCTTTACCAGAGCGATCTTGTGCCCGTAGGCGATGATCAGAAGCAGCACATCGAGCTCACGCGGGACATTGCTATCCGTTTCAACAAAGTGCATGGCGAGACCTTCCGCGTCCCGGAAGGCTACATCCCGAAGGTCGGCGCACGCCTGATGAGCCTCCAGGATCCTACGCAGAAAATGAGCAAGTCCGACCCGAACCCCAACGGCTACGTCGCCATCATGGATGACCCGGCGGTGATCCTGAAGAAATTCAAACGCGCCGTTACGGACAGCGACGGCCTCGTGAAGTTCGATCCTATAAACAAGCCCGGCGTATCGAACCTGCTTGCCATCTACACCACCTTCACCGGCAAGACGATGCAGGAAGCGGAAGCGGAGTTTGAAGGCAAGGGGTATGGCCACCTGAAGACCGCCGTGGCGGATGCGGTCATCGCGGAGCTTACACCCGTGCAGAACGAGTTCAAGCGCCTTGTTGCGGATGAAGCCTACATCCGCAAGGTCATGGCTGAAGGCGCGGAGCAGGCGCGTGTTGCCGCGGCGGCCACGCTTGCCAAAGCCTATCACGCTATGGGTTTTGATGCATAAGGCGCATTTTAAGAAATAAAGATATAAGGGCGGCTCATCGAGCCGCCCTTTAACTTACCGGCAAAATCACGGGGCTTCGGGGGCCGCAGCCCCCGGAGGCTTCATTCGGATCTGGCGGCATGTACGCCGGATCCGCAAAAGCACTTGCGGAGCAAGGCTTTCTCTACAAGGGCGGCTGGCCGCGCCGCAGGTGCAAGCTGCCCTTGAGAAATCCTCGAAAAAGTGGAAACCTCCACTTTTTCGACAGCCGAAGGGCGGCTATTCTTCCCGCTCCAGCCCGCGCACAGCAGGCCCGCTCAGGATTGCTCCGTCCACATCAAAACGCGAGCCGTGGCACGGGCATTCCCAGGCGCGGTCATCCGGGTTCCATTCCAGCCGGCAGCCAAGGTGCGGGCAGCGGGAAGGCAGGATGTGCGCCTCGCCCGCCTCATCCCGGTAAACGGCATACTTTTCCCCCTCATGTTCCACGATGGAACCTTCGCCCCGCGGCAGTGCGGAAAGCGTCTCTTCCGGCAGGGAAAACGCCTCCTTTGCAAGCCCGGCGATGGTGTTGCCCACGTCGCCCGCAAGGTTTTTCATGCTCGGCAGCAGCTTGAAGCGCGCAGGGTCATATACGCTCCCCTCCGCCGCCTTCTCTCCGGCAATCATGGCTGCGATGCGCTCCGCCGCGACCATCGCGTTCGTAATGCCCCACTTGTTGAACCCCGTTGCCACATACCAATCCGGCATATCCGGGCTATAGCGGCCGATATAAGGCACCTCATCCGCCGTGCGGCAGTCCTGGGCGGACCATTGAGCGACGAGCCCGCATTCCGGATAGAACCTGCGCGCAGCTGAAAGCAGCTCACGGTATTTCCCACCCACGCTGTTTTTGCCGCTGCGCACATCGTATGCCGCAAGGATCAGCACATCCTCATCCCGGAAGCGCGCACTGCGCAGAGATAGGCCGCCCTGCTGCACATCGAGATACACGCCGGAGACCGGCTGAACGCCGCGGAGGGCAATGGCAAACGACCCCTGCTGGCTCATGCGGAGAAAATAATAACCCGGGATATTCACGATCGGATAATGGCAGGCAAAAACGATATGCTTCGCCTGCACGGCGCCCTCCGCCGTCAAAACCCGCATGTTTTCCACACCTGTTACGCGGGTCTTTTCAAAAATGCGCACACCCTTCTTTTCCACCTGTGCCGCAAGCCCGCGCGTAAACGCCAGCGGATCAAACCGCGCCTGATCCGGAAAGCAGAGCGCACCATCTACCGGAAACGGCAGCTTCGTGACCTCGGAAAGCACCGCGTTGATGCCAAGGCGCTTTGCCGCGTCCGCCTCCTCGCGCAGTTCCGCCATCCCTTCCCGCGAATACAAATAAGCCGAGCAGCGCATGAAATCGCATTTGATCTCTTCTTTTTCAATGAGATACGCATATTCCTCCACCGCCATGCTATTCAGCTTTGCATATTCCTTTGCCTTATCGCGCCCGAACGTGCGGATCAGCTTCGCGTAGATCAGCCCGTGCTGCGCCGTCACCTTGCCCGTCGATCCGCCCGTTGTTCCGCTGCCGACCGTATCCGCCTCAAGGATGCAGGCTTCCATGCCGCGTTCCTGCAGCCGGTAAGCCGTGAGCACGCCGGTCAGCCCGCCGCCGATAATCGCAGCCTCCGTTTCCAGTTCTCCTTCAAGGCGCGCGCGCGGCGCCTCGCTTTCACCCTTTTCCTGCCAGATCGATGCCATGCCCTTCCTCCCGGATTCTTTCTTACGGTTTAGCCTTTCCCGAACGGAAACACATTATGTTCTCAGCGCTATTGGGAAAGCACACGAAACAAGCGTTTCCCGTGTTGACAGCCTGCCCTGCTTATGCTATGCTATTATCATAAATGAATAGGCCTTATCAAGAGTGGTTGAGGGACGGGCCCTGTGAAACCCGGCAACCTGCAGATGCGCAAGGTGCCAATTCCCGCGGCAATAGCCGAAAGATGAGCGAATCATACAATCGTCTCGTTTTTCGCGGGGCGTTTTTGTTTGCCCCAAAGAATGCGAACACCCACCCCAAAAGGCACAAAAGGAGAAAACCATGGAAAAACGCTTGTTTACCTCTGAATCCGTCACGGACGGACATCCTGACAAAATCTGCGATCAGCTTTCCGACGCGGTGCTGGACGCCTGCCTTGCGGAAGATCCGCAATCCCGCGTGGCATGTGAGTGCTGCGTGACAACGGGCCTCGCGCTCGTGATGGGCGAAGTCACCACAAATGCAGCGCTTGACATCCCCGCCCTCGTGCGCAGCGTCATCTGCGACATCGGCTATGACGATGCGGCCTACGGATTTGACGGCAAGACCTGCTCCGTCCTCGTTGCGCTTGGCAAACAGTCCGCGGACATCGCGCTCGGCGTGGATCGCTCTCTTGAGGCAAAATCCGGCGAGGGAACCGATTTTGCAACCGGTGCGGGCGATCAGGGCATGATGTTCGGCTATGCCTGCAACGAAACGCCGGAATATATGCCGCTGCCCATCTACCTCGCCCATGCGCTCACCCGCAAGCTCAGCTCCGTGCGCAAAAGCGGCGAACTGACCTTCCTCCGGCCGGACGGCAAGGCGCAGGTCAGCGTGGAATATGAGGGCGATAAACCCGTGCGCGTGGATACCGTCGTCGTCAGCACGCAGCATGACCCGGATGTAACGCAGGAGGAGATCCGCGAGGCGGTCATCGCCCATGTGATCCGCCCCGTCATCCCGGCGGAGTTGCTGGATGAAAACACGCGCATCCTCGTGAACCCCACCGGCCGCTTCGTCATCGGCGGGCCACACGGTGACTCCGGCCTCACGGGGCGCAAGATCATCGTGGACACCTATGGCGGTTATGCGCGCCACGGCGGCGGCGCATTCTCCGGCAAAGATCCCACCAAGGTGGACCGCAGTGCAGCCTATGCGGCGCGGCACATCGCAAAGAACATCGTGGCAGCCGGGCTTGCCGAGCGCTGTGAGATCCAGCTGGCCTATGCCATCGGCGTGGCACAGCCTGTTTCCGTCATGGTGGATACCTTCGGCACCGGCAAGGTTTCCGACGGCAAGCTCACGGAAGCCGTGAAAGCGACCTTCGATCTCCGTCCGGAAGCGATCATCAGCCGCCTCAATCTCCGCCGCCCCATCTACCGCCGTACGGCCACCTTCGGCCATTTCGGCGATCCCTCCATGCCCTGGGAACAGCTGGACATGGTCGAAGCGATTCAAAAAGCCTGCAAGTAACGGGGAACATTAAACAGGAGCCATCCGGAACGATGGCTCCTATTTTTATACTTACATGTTTTCCTTATGCCCTGGAATCCGCCGGCGTGGGCGCCGTTCCAACCGGCACCAGCCCTTCCGGCACCGCCTCGCCCGGCTGCAGAGCCGGCCCTGTGCCGATGTCGATCTCCGCCGGGTTGCCCTTGTATTTATCCGTGTACAGCAGTTTGCTTTCCGCCAGTTCTCCGTTTATGTATTTGTCCAGATAGGCCTCCGCAACATAGCCTTCACGCTGCTTGATCCGCTCCTGCTGATAGCCCGTTGGGATCGTTGTAACTTTGGTATAGACCGTTTCGTCCGCGCGCGAGGTCACCTCCGTGATCTTGCTGCGCGATTTATAGGTGATGCCCTCCGGCAGCGGCTCTCCGTATACATAGACCGTGATCTGATACCGGCTGCTGCGCCCTTCCACATTTTTTACTTCCGCAAAGATGATCAGCGGATGCTCCGTGTTGTTCTGGAACACAAAGTCGATGCCGCGGGTATCCACCGTGGCGTCCAGCCCAACGTCCACATAGTCGGAAGGAATCGTGTGCGCACGGCGGTCAACGATCTGAATGTCCGCATCCGGATCCATGTTCGCACCCGCACAGAGCAACGCGTTGAAAAGCGTCGTACTCGGCTGGCAAATGCCGCCGCCAGCCTGAAGCGTGTATTCTTTTCCGCCGCTGATGCCGTTTGCAGCCTTCCAGCCAAGTTCAAAGGTGCGCGGCCCCACCACCGTGTTGAAGCTCCACTGTTCGCCCGGCTGGATCACATTGCCGTTGATGATATCCGCCGCCTTGCGGATGTTGAACAGGCGGTTCTGCTTCACTTCATCGTCACGCGCCGCGGAGAATGTCGTCGTGTATTCTGAACGATACTGTGTATACGCCTTTATTTCGTCAATGGTCATCGTCGGTAGCACCGCATTGACCACCGGTTCGATCGTCGTCTCAAACGCGCCGGTCCTCAGGGCATATTCGATCAGATCCGCCGTTGCTTCGTCGTTGAGGGCGGTTCCTTCCTCACCGGCGATATAGTTGAAGCGCTCTTCACTTTCCCAGTCGGTAATGGGTTCCGCGTAAGGCTGCGTGGCGTCCTTGTTGAAAGCGGGGGCAAGCTGCGCCAATGCGCGGAGGATCGCTTCCCTGTCCCAGGTGTATGTTGCATCGAACTCGCCTGCGCCTGCCGCAAACACATCCTGCACACCGGAATCGTCGCTGCGGCCATAGGCAAGGCCATCCGCAAACATCTCCGCCAGGTCATAACCCATTCCAAGGTCGCTTGCACCGAACGTCCAGCTTGCGTCCTCCATCGTCACCGTGATGGCCACCTTCTCAAGCTTCTTTTCCGCTGCGTATTTCACAAGGCCGGTCGCTTCTTCCGGGGTCATGCCGCTCACGTCCACGCCGATCAGCTTCACGCCGTCGCGGAACGTCTTTTTCGTGTTCATGATGGCTTCAATATCCGTCGGGATATTGTTCGCGCTCTCACGGTTCAGCAGCCAAATGAGGCCGATCACGCAAACAAGGCATACCGCGGCAGCCAGAAGCACTTTCAGCAGGTTTTTGCGCCGCTGGTTTTTTTTCCGTTTGCCGCCGGCCGTACTGCGGCTCTTTTTTGCGGAAGAGGACGAAGCGCCTGCATTTTGGGAAGCGCTTGTGTTCCTGGAGGAGCTTGTTTTTTTAGCGGAACTTGTGTCTTTGGAAACGCTGCGTGCGCTTTGCGCTGTGCCTGCGCTCCGTTTCTGCATCTCTGCAGCGCTGTGCGTGCTGCTCCCGTTCCGGGACACAGAGGCATTGCGCGCATTGGAAGCAGCAGTGGTTTTTTTGCCGCTCTGCGTTTTCTTTGTGGTATCGCCCGCCGCCTTTTTCTGCTGTGCGGAAGCTGCCGAAGCAGCATTCGCCTCCGCGCGTTTTTTCATATAGTTTGGGAGCTGCGGGCCCGAATTATAGGTGTAATTCTCCATCGATTCCCCTGCCGCGCCTGACGGCGCATGGTCAATTCTGCATACTGCAGCAAAGCCCCCGGTGCTTGCAGCGAAAGGAGCTTTTGCACAATATTTCATTTTATTTTACTACGAAATGGCAGAGGAACGCAAGCTTTGCCAAAAATGTTCAATTTTTGTCAGAGATGCCGGAATTTTGATCAGTTGCCATCGTCTACCATGCGGTATCCTACGCCGACCTCCGTGAGGATATAGCGCGGCTCCGCCGGGTTTTTCTCCAACTTGCGGCGGATATTCGCCATGTTCACGCGCAGGATCTGGTTATCCTTCGTATGGTGAACGCCCCAGATCTGCTGGATGATGTAATCGTACGTCAGCACCCTGCCAATATGCTGTGCAATCAGCGTCACGATCTTATATTCGATCTGTGTCAGGTGTACATCCCGCCCTTCTACCATCACAAGGCGGCGGTCAAAATCGATCTCAAGCTCCCCGGTTTTAAACCGCCCTGTTGGCATGTTCATCCCCTCCGGCCGCGCGCTGTGCCGCAGCGCCGTGCGGATACGCGCCAAAAGTTCCGCTGTGCCAAAGGGCTTTGTGATGTAATCATCCGCACCGAGGTCAAGAGCCTGCACCTTTTCCTGTTCTCTGCCGCGCGCGGAAACCACGATGATCGGCACTTCGGACCATTGGCGCACGGTTTTGAGCACATCCAGCCCGTCGATATCCGGCAACCCCAAGTCGAGCAAAACCACATCCGGCCGGTATGACGCTATGAGGGCAATCGCCTCGCGCCCTGTTCCGGCATACAGCGTTCTGTACTCATTCACGCTGAGGATCGACGAAATGAAGTGGACGATCGCCTTGTCATCCTCCACGATCAGCAGTGTCGTTTTGTTATTCATGCCCGGCTTCCTCCTTTGGTAATATGAACTCAAATACTGCGCCGCTGTCTTCCGCATTCCGCACAGAGATCGTACCCTGATGCGCCCGCAAAATTGCCCGGCAGATCGAAAGGCCGATCCCCATCCCGCGGTGGGCATCGCCACCCGCATCCCGCGGGTCCGCGCCGATTCCTTCAAAAATCGTTCCCATGCGCTCTTGCGCAATGCCGGCGCCATGGTCTCGCACCTCAAACGCCACGCTGTCTCCCGCGTCACGCACGGTGACCTCAACCGCTTCCGCCGTTTTCGCGTGGAAGAAAGCGTTCTCCGTCAGGTTGATGAGCACCTGCTCGATGAGCATCGCATCCATCGGGATGAGAAGCATTTCATCCGGGACGCGCACGTTGATCGCTTTGTCCGGAAAGCGCTTGCGCACCTGGCCGACCGCCTGCGCCACGACTTCCTCCACGACTTCCGGTTCTTTCTTTATCGCCGCAGGGCCGTCGCTGATCCTCGTGACGGAAAGCAGATTTTCCACCATGCGGATGAGCCACTGCGCGTTTTCGTGGATATCCTTCACCAACTGGCCGCTGACCTCCCGCCCCAGCTGGTCGCCGCTTTCGAGGATGGTGGCGCTTGCTCCCTGGATGCTCGTAAGCGGCGTGCGCAGATCGTGTGAAACGGCGCGCAGGAGGTTGCTGCGCATCTTTTCCGCCTCGGCCTGCAGCTGCACGCGCCGGTGTTCCTGGATCAGCTGATTTCGCTCCAGCGCAAGCGCAAGCTGGGAAACGATCATTTTCATCTGCGCGAGCAGGCCTTCGTTCGCCAGCGCGGCGCAGGTCTGCTGCGGAACGTAGATCGTCCCGAACCGGTGGGAGCGCACCTCTACCGGCAACGCGATGCAGATGGGCACATCCTCCGGCAGTTTCTCCTGTTCCGGTGCGTAACAGGTTTTTGCATCACACACCCGCGAAAGATGCTCACAGGCAATCTGCGCAAAGCTTTCCGCATCGTCCACCGCAAGGAATTCGTTCGTGAGGTCATACAGCGCTTTGGTTCGCAGTTCACGCATCTGCGCAATGTGCGCCATCTCGCGGTAGCGGGTCATCAGCGTGCTCATTATGATGGAAACCACCAACAGGGACGCAAATGTGATCGGATACCCTGTCTGCGTAAAGTTGAAAGCAAACTTTGGCAGTGCAAAGAAATAGTTTACGCCGACCACGCTGATGATGGATGCAATAATCCCGTATATATACCCGGGCGTGATGCTTGCGATGATCACGACAGCCAGCGTATAAATGATTGAGACATTGTTATTCTGCTCAAATAAACTGTCCAACAGGGCGGCTGCACCGGTCGCCAGCACAAGCACACCGAGGCTTTCAAGCAGAGGCCGCCATTCCAGCCGGAATTTCCGCCAGAGCCTGTCATCCTCCATTTCCGGCAAAGGCGTTTCAGCTGGAACGACCCCCGTACGGATCCGTTTGAGCTTCCTGTTCATAATATCCTGCATTGTAGCCATAAATATATTATACTTCTTTCCAGCAGTGCTCACAAGGATGGCAGCCATAGCTCTGTTTGTACTTCCATTATACAGAAAGCGCCGTTAAGATTTTGTTCACCTCGTTCGTTCCTTCGTTAAGAAACCGTTAAGCCGCTTTTTCACACAGTAAAACGCCTGCGGACGCCAGACTGTCGATGAACCCTCTGGGGGTTCGGGGGGCCACAGCCCCCGGAGGCTTGATTCGGATCCGGCGGCATGTACGCCGGATTCGCAAAAGCGCTTGCAGCGCAAGGCTTTCCCTGCAAGGGCTGCTGGCCGCGCCACAGGCGCAAGCTGCCCTTGAGAAAACCTCGAAAAAGAGGAATTTTCCCCTTTTTCGACATGAAAACGCCCGCGGGCGTTGACCCGCAGGCGTTTTGCATACACCTTATACGTTTTCCTGAATTAATACATGCCCGGTGCGCCGCCCATGCCGCCAGCGGGTGCCGCCGGCTCGGGAGCGGGGATGTCGCATACGAGGCTCTCGGTGGTGAGGACCATCGCCGCGATGGAAGCTGCGTTCTGCAGCGCGCTGCGGGTGACCTTCGTCGGGTCGATGATGCCCTTGTCAGCCATCATGCCGTACTCATCCACCTTCGCGTCATAGCCATAACCGGGCTTGCCGGCCTTCTTGATGTTCTCCACGATGACGGAACCTTCGAGGCCCGCGTTCGCAGCGATCTGGCGGACAGGCTCTTCGAGCGCACGTACGATGATGTTCACGCCGGTCTTCTCGTCGCCTTCCTTCGCAGCGGCAAGCGCCTTCACACGGTCGATGACGTTGATGAGCGCAACGCCGCCACCAGGTACGATACCTTCTTCCACAGCAGCGCGGGTCGCGTTGAGCGCGTCCTCAATGCGCAGCTTGGCTTCCTTCATTTCGACTTCCGTCGCAGCACCGACCGCGATCACAGCCACGCCTCCAGCGAGCTTCGCAAGGCGCTCCTGCAGCTTCTCCTTATCGTAATCGGAGGTGGTCTCCTCGATCTGCGCACGGATGGAGCTGATGCGGGCCTTGATCTCGGAAGGATCGCCGGCGCCTTCCACGATGGTGGTGTTCTCCTTGTCGACCTTCACCTGACGCGCGGTACCGAGCTGCGCCACGGTGGTTTCCTTCAGCTCAAGGCCGAGCTCTTCGGAGATGACCTGGCCGCCGGTAAGGATCGCGATATCCTGCAGCATGGCCTTACGCCTGTCGCCAAAGCCAGGAGCCTTGACGGCCACGCAGGTGAACGTGCCGCGCAGCTTATTCACGACGAGGGTCGCAAGCGCTTCGCCTTCCACGTCATCCGCGATGATGAGGAGCTTCCTGCCCTGCTGTACAACAGCCTCGAGAACGGGGAGGATCTCCTGGATGTTGCCGATCTTCTTGTCGGTGATGAGGATGTACGGGTTGTCGAGCACAGCCTCCATCTTGTCGGTATCGGTGACCATGTAGGCGGACGCATAGCCGCGGTCAAACTGCATACCTTCCACGATGTTGAGCTCGGTCTTCATGGTCTTGGACTCTTCGACCGTGATCACGCCGTCGTTGCCAACCTTTTCCATCGCGTCGCTGATGAGCGCGCCGATATTTTCATCCGCTGCGGAGATGGACGCGACCTGCGCGATCGCCTGCTTGTTCTCAACGGGCTTGGAGATCTCCTTGAGCCCTTCGACCGCTTCCGCAACAGCCGCTTCGATGCCGCGCTTGATGCCCATCGGGTTTGCGCCCGCGGCAACGTTCTTCATGCCCTCATGGATGATAGCCTGTGCGAGCAGGGTCGCGGTGGTGGTGCCGTCGCCCGCGACGTCGTTGGTCTTCGTGGCAACTTCCTTCACAAGCTGTGCGCCCATGTTTTCAAACGGGTCTTCCAGCTCGATCTCCTTGGCGATGGTCACGCCATCGTTGGTGATAAGGGGAGCGCCGTATTTCTTGTCGAGAACGACGTTGCGGCCTTTGGGCCCCAGGGTGATCTTGACGGTATCCGCCAGTGCGTTCATGCCGTTTTCCAGTGCGCGGCGTGCTTCTTCGCCATATTTCAACTGCTTTGCCATGATGAATCTCCTCCTGATGAATTACTGCGTTTCTTATTCTACAACTGCGAGAATGTCGCTCTGGCGGACGATGGTGTATTCTTCGCCATCAAGCTTCACTTCAGTGCCCGCATACTTGGAATAGATGACCTTGTCGCCGGTCTTGACATACATGGTGACTTCCTTGCCATCCACCATGCCGCCGGGGCCCACAGCGATGACTTCACTCATCTGGGGCTTTTCCTTGGCGCTTCCGGTCAGGATGATGCCGCTTTTGGTGGTTTCTTCTGCCGCCACGCTCTTGATGACGACGCGATCGAGTAAGGGTTTGAGTGTCATAATGCTTACAGCCTCCTTAAAGTATCTGAATGCTTTGGTTACGTTCTTTTGTTAGCACTCTCTTTGCCTGAGTGCTAAGCACGATAGTATGATACTGCATGTGCCGGCGAATTTCAAGCGGCAAAGGCATGTTTTCACAATTGCTCCGCATTCTTCAAAATTTCCCTGCATCCGCCTGCAGGATCGCTCCTTTCTGTTGTGTTATCATGATGCGCCGTGCTATACTTTATGCAAAATCAGGCAACGCGGAGGCACGAAATGAGCGAATGGTCAAAATGGGATAAGCGTTTCATGGACATGGCAAAAATGGTGGGGAGCTGGTCGAGCTGCTTCCAGCAGAACCGCCAGATCGGCGCCGTGATCGTGCGCAACAAGCGTATCATTACAACCGGCTACAACGGCGCGCCCGCGGGCGTAATGAGCTGCGTTGAGCGCGGAGAATGCCTCCGGCGCAAACTCAACATCCCTTCCGGTACACAGCATGAGCTCTGCTACGCCATCCACGCGGAGCAGAACGCCATCATTCAGGCCGCAAAGCTCGGCATTTCCATTGAAGGGGCAACGCTTTACTGCACCCACCAGCCCTGCGTGATATGCGCAAAGATGATTGTCAACTCCGGCATCGCCCGCGTGGTGTACGGTGAGGGCTACCCGGACGATTTCGCACTGCGCATCTTCGAGATGGCCGGCGTGGAGCTGCTGAAGTACGAACCATAACCTGCCGAAAAAGCGAGAGCTTTTACTTTATTCTACATTCAACGCGGGCGGCCATTGGCCGCCCGCTGTCGTCTCTGTTCTAAAACATCCGTTTTAACTCTGAAGCTCCACAAGCTCTTCCTCCGCGACCTTACACAGCTCCTTTTTGTTCATCATGTCGTATATGACAGGCACAACGAAGAGCGTCAGCGCCGTTGCGTATACGAGGCCGCCGATGCACACGATCGCAATCGGCTGCATCATCTCCGTGCCCGTTCCGATGCCGAGCGCCATCACGATGAGGCCGAGGATGGTTGTGATGGAAGTCATCAGGATCGGGCGCATACGCGTCATCCCGGCCTCCACGATCGCCTCAACACGCCCCATGCCGGCAAGGCGAAGCTGGTTGATGTAATCCACGAGCACGATGCCATTGTTCACGATGACACCCACGAGCATCACGAAGCCGATCATGGCGATGATGCTGATGGTCTGGCCGCAGAGCAGCAGCGCGATGAGGCCGCCCGTGAACGCAAGCGGGATCGTGAACATCACAATGAACGGTGATTTCAGGGACTGGAACTGCGCCACCATGATAAAATACACAAGCAGCACGCCGAGGAGAAGCATCAGCGCAAGGTCTCCGAGCGAGCTCATGATCTGCTCGTTCTCTCCCTCAAAGGCATACGTTACGCCACTTGGCAGCTCCAAGTCGGAAAGCGCCTTCTCCGCAGCTCCCGTCACGAGCGTCACGTTATACCCGGGCGCGATCTCCGCACTCACAGTCAGATATCGTCGCTGATCGATCCGCGAAATCGCGCTGAGCGTCTCCCCCTCCGTGATCGTGCAGATCTCACCGAGGGTTACCATCTCCTCCGTGCTGTCCCTGCCGGTCACGGTGAACGCATAGCTGCAGATAGAATCCGGCGTCAGTTTCTGAACCGTATCCGCCGTCACGGCGATTTCATAAGTGTAGTCATCCACCGTGACCTCCGTCGCGCTTACTTCCGTCTGGAGCGCGGAAGCGATCTCCATATAGACCTGCGCTGTGGTCAGCCCCTTCTCCATGGCCGCGTTCTTATTCACCGTGAACTTGATAACGGGGGAAGGATCTTCGATGCCGTTTGAAACATTCACCGTGCCTTCCACGGCGGCAAGCCGTTCCGCGATGGCGTCGGCGCTCTCCTGGAGCGCATTGAGCTCGTTCCCATAAACGTTGATCGTCACGCCGGAGCCGCTGAGCGCAGTCATCGCGTTCATCATCGATCCGGAGCCCGCCGCATTGACTTCATAGGGCAGCCCCGCAGCCAACTCGTTGATGCGCGCCGCAACCTCGTTGCCGGAAAGCTGCCCGTCCTCGCGCACCGTAACGTAAATCGACACGGCATTCTGCTCCTCCGCCGCGCTCATCAGCCCGCCGGAAGAGAGCATCGCGCCCACAGTCTCCACACCTTCGATCTCGGAGATCATGGCGACCGTTTCATCCGCCGCCTTTTTCGTATCCTCAAGCTTCGTTCCCTCCGGCATCGTCAGGCTCACGGTGATTTGCGGCATATCCATTTTCGGCATGAAGATGAAGCCCTTCTGCACGGTCAGAACGATACTTCCCGCAAGCAGCAGCAGGCAGGCGAACAGGATGGCCGCCTTATGCCGCAGCGCGCCGCGCAGCAGCTTTCCATAGCCCCGCAGGAACTTTGCGAAGCCCCGCTGCGGCTTCGGCTCCGCCCTCCGGAGCATTTTGGATGACATTGCCGGCACGAGCGTCAGCGCAACGATCAGGCTGGCGAGCAGCGCATAGGCGATCGTAAGCGCCATGTCGGTAAAGAGCTGCCGCGTAAGCCCCTCCACGAATACGATCGGCAGGAACACGCAGACCGTTGTAAGCGTGGAGGAAGTGATGGCCGCCGCCACCTGCTTCGCACCGGAGACCGCCGCCTGCACCGCGGATGCGCCCTTGCTGCGGAGGCGGTAGATATTCTCAATCACAACGACCGAATTGTCCACCAGCATGCCGACCGCCACCGCAAGGCCGGAAAGCGAGATCATGTTGAGCGTCACGCCCGAAAAATACATCAGCACGAACGCGAACACCACGCTGATGGGGATCGAGCAAAGCGTAATGAACGTTGGCCTGAGATCCCGCAGGAACAGGAAGAGGATGATCACGGCAAACAGAGCGCCCCACAGGAGGCTCGAAAGGATGGAATCCGTGATGATATAAATGTAGTCTCCCTGATCCATCAGCGGCACGAACGCAAGCCCTTCATATTTCTCCGAAAGGGCATCAAACTTTGCGCGGATGTTGTCCGAAACCTCTGCCGTAGCGGCGGTAGACTGCTTCTGGAAGGTGAGCATCACGCCATCGTTCCCGTTAATGCGGCTGTACAGAGTGGCAGCGTTATCCGTCACAAACACGTCCGCCACATCCCGGAGGTAAATGGGATCCATCCCTTCCATGCCCGTGTCGAACAGGAGCAGGTTTTCCAGTTCCGCAAGCGTTTTGATCTCATCGCCCACGCTCACGAGCCAGCTTACGCCATCCTCCTCCACATAGCCCGCAGGCATCGCAAAATTCTGCGCCTTCAGAATGTTGGCGACCATCTCCATCGTCACGATGTTATGCAGGTCCGCCTGCTTGAGCGCTTCCGCACGCGCTTCTTCCAGCTGGGCAAGGCCATCCTCCGCCTGCTCCAGCGCGTTCTCCAATTCCTTTTCGCCGCTTTTCAGCTTTGCTGCGGCGCTGTTCAGCTGTTTTTCCGCATTCGCTTTTTCCGTTTCCAGCGTTTCAAGCGCTTCCTCCAGCTGGAGCTTGCCGCTGCTCAAGTCGCTCTTTGCGCTCTGCAAGGCGGAAATTCCGTCGTTGACCTGCGCAAGCCCCTCCTGGAGCTGCGCCGCAGCCGCAGGGATATCCTCCCGGGTCAGCCCCATGCCGGAAAGCACAGCGTCGACCTCAGCGAGCCCCGCATCCACGCCCGCAAGCGCCGCCTGCGCATCGGCATAAGCGGATGTGGCGTCCGCACGGGTCAGGCCCTGCACCGAAAGCGCAAAATCCACCTGCGCAAGCGCGGCCTTTGCCGCCAGATATTCCGGCGCGGAGAAGAGCGCGGCGATCCGCTGCAGTTTTTCCTCCTCGCTCAGCGTCACGTCATTGCGGATGTCTTCCATCTCCGCTTCATACCGCGCCTCGACAGGCCCATACGTTTCAATGACCTGCACAGCACCCGCAAGGGCATCCACCGTCTCCGCAAGCGTGATTCTTGTTGTTTCAAGCGTCGTGACGGTGCTTTGGAGCTCCGCAAGCTGCTCCTGCTGTGCCGTGAGAGAATCGCGCATGCTGCCAAGCTCCGCAAGCTCGGCATTGATCATCGCCGCTGCCGCGGCAAGCTCGCCCTGCTTATCCGCGATCTCCTCCCGCGCGGCTTCGGTTTGCGCTTCCAGCTCCTTCCGCCCGTCGCTCAGTTCCTTTTTGCCATCCTCGATCTTCTCCTGTCCCTCGCCGATCGCAAGCAGGGCATCGTCAAGCTCTGCCTGCGGCTCCTCAAACTCGGCATTGATCTTTTCAAACAGCTTTTCGTTGAGCGCATCGAGTTTTTCCTCGCTGATCACAACGTTGAGGTTCTGCTCGATGACGCCGCTTGCGGTGATGCTCGCAACGCCTGTTGTCCCTTCAAGCTCCGGCAGGAGCGTATCCTCCACAAAGCTTGAAAGCGCCACATTGTCCATTCCCTCCACGGAAACAGCGGAGACCATCACCGGCAGCATGCTCGGGTTCATTTTGAGGATGCGCGGCGTGCCGACCGTATCCTCCCAGTTCCCCTCGACCTGGCTGACCTTTTGCAGGATATCCACCGTGATCGTATCCATGTTCACGTCCTCGTTGAATTCAAGGACGATGAGCGAGTAATTCTCCGCTGAAGTGGATGAGATCTCCTCGATGTTCTCAAGCGTCGCCATCGCCTGCTCAAGCGGCTTTGTGATGGCTGTTTCCACCTTCTCCGGCGTTGCGCCGGGGTAAGGCGTCATCACGATGATATACGGGAAATCCATGTTGGGCAGCAGGTCCGGCGTCATCCGCGTAAAAGCAACGACGCCGAGCACAAGCACCGCGATCACGGCCACAAAAACAGTAAGGGGGTTTTTTACGCTGAATTTTGACATTGAGGCTCCTCTCCCAGGCAAAAACTTTATTGATCATCCGGCAGAACAACGCCGTGTTTTATCATCTCGAGCTTTCTGCTGAACTGCGCAAGGTATGCTTCCCGGTTTCCCGGGTCGGTAAAGACCCGCGCAATGGTGTTGCGCGCAAGCACAACAAGCGTGTCAAGCAGCAGGGCAACAGCCTCGTCCGAAGCATCCCGGAAGCGCTCCCGGTCAATGTAGGGCAGGCCCGATGCAACGATCGTGCGTTCGCCATCCATCATCTTTTCAAAAGAAAAGCGCCGGTTCATGCGCATGCAGGAAAACAGGTTGCGGCAAAGTGCTTCCCTGCCCTCTTCCATGCTGAATTCCACCGTGCGGACCACCGCCTTCTGCGCCGCCTTGAAAATGTCCAGCCGGCCCGCGCGGAACATTTGCTCCAGCATCTGCTCCATCATGCGGCAGTAATCGCCCATCAGGTATTCGATCAGGTCGTCTTTGTCCGCGAAATAATCATAAAAGCTGCCGCGCGGGATGCCGGCGGCCTTTACGATGCGGTTGATCGAAAGCGCATCATACGGCACGCTAGAAAGCTCCTCCCGCGCTGCGTTTATGATCCTCTGCTTTTTCTCCTCCGGTAAATTGAGAAAACGTTCGCTCGCCATTTTTCTCCTTGCATGACACCCTGTCATATGCGGATTTTAAAAAAGCCGACACCCTGTCGGCCAACGCTAACGCAGACATTATATGCGCACCCTGTGCTGCTGTCAACGCGCGGCACAGTTATTTCACATTCGTTTGTATTTCAGTCTGTATTTGAGCGTTTGGATGCAGAATGGGGCGCGCCCTGCGGCGCGCCCCATAGTTTCATTCAGTCGTTATTTTTCGTCCTGCTCCCATTTCAGTTCCAGTCGTTGCCGAGCGATACGCGGTGCAGCGACTCAAAGAAGCGAAGTGCATCGCTGCGGGTGAAGGAATACGAAACGCGGGCATAGAACAGCTCGTTTCCGTACCACCAATAAGCCTCGCTGTAATCAAGGGACTGGTGCTCGGTGAAATAATATGTGATCCCGCCCGAAACGAAGCGGTTCCAGTAACCGTAATTGTCCGGACACACATACGGGTTGCGGTACCAGATGAACGTCGCCTTATCGGAATTCGTCTGGCTGCGGAAGGTAACGGTCATGGTCTCCGAGCCGCTGAAGGAGAAATCATCCGTCCGGAACTCATAGCCGCGCGGCGGCTTCGTAACGTAGATCCGATCCAGTTTTTTAAACCCATAGGCGGAATTATCACGGTGCTCCCGCACGAAGGAAACAAGCGTGGAATCCGCCTCATCCAGCACGATATGCCACCAGTTAGTGCCGCCGTTGCTGCCGCTGCCGTTGCTTGCGCCCTGCCATTGCAGATAGCGACTCTGCACATATACCGCCTGCCCGTTGAGGTTGATGAGCGCCCAACCGTCAGAAACCGAGAGCACCTGCACAAGAAGTCCCTTGAGCAGCGTGCCCGCGCTTGCATAGTTCGTGCCCGGGCCGCGGTAGGAGATCACGTTCTGCGTGGTGATGTAATATCCCGCGGTCGTCGCACCGGGGTTCGGCGCAGTGCTCGTAGCCGTTGTGACATAATATGTAGGAATATAGGCCACGGCCTTATCCCATGCGATCATCGTCCAGGCGCCGACCGTGCCGAGGCAGTCGATGCGGGCGCCCTTCTGCAGCGTACCGGCCTTTGCATAGTTCGTGCCCGGCCCGTAATACGCCACGACGGATGCGTTTGTGACGTTATAAACGGTCGTGCTTCCGCCGTTCGTATTCGATCCGGCTCCCTGCTTAAGGTATTTGAAGAACGCATAGCATTCCGTGCCTTTCCAGTTCACCTTGGCCCACTTGCCGGTCACGGAGATGAGCGTGACACTTTCACCCTTTTCCAACCAGCCGATGCGCGCATAGTTCGTGCCCGGCCCCTTGCGCAGATTCAGCGCGGTGGTGGCGTAATACTGTTTGCCGCCTGCTGTATTTGATCCATTGGAGTTCCCACCGTTATCGGAAGCAGGCGCAAGATACTTGAAAAACGCGTAGCACTCCGCGCCCTTCCAGCTGACTTTCGCCCAGTTGCCTTTTACGGAGATGAGCGTTACCTTCTCGCCCTTTTCCAGCCAGCCGATGCGCGCATAACTCGTGCCCGGCCCCTTGCGCAGGTTCAGCGCGGTGGTGGCGTAATACTGTTTTCCACCGGTGCTGCCCGCATTGCTGCCGGAATTTCCGCTGCCCTCAAGGTAAATGCCCCGCCCGACGATCGAAGTATCCATAACGGTGACAGAGCGCAGGAACGCGCTTGAAACATAGCCGTATGTACCGTTGCCGAGGCTGATCTCCGTCCAGTTCCCGCTCGTGCCTGTGCGGACGGCGACCGCCCCCGCCTGCAGCCAGCCGATGCGTGCATAGCTCGTTCCCGGCCCTTTGCGGATGTTGACCGCCTCCGTCGCCTGCACATAACCTGTGGCGGCGGAAGTGTTGTACGGCGTGACCGCGGCAAACGCCGGAACGGAAAGCCCGAACAGCGTGACCGCCACAAGCAGCGCCGCAAGGATCGCTTTTGCATTTCGTTTCATTTGGAATGACATACCTCCTTCGATTGATTTGTTGTGTTCCATCACGTTTTATCCCCTTGTGCTATGGCAACAGTATACCATTTCAGGAAAACCCTGTTTGTTAAGTTTCCAAGAACAATGCGGCTTCCACGCTTTGGAACTTCTGTGTTCCAGTTTGCGCTCTGCCCACACGGTTTATGCGGCGGCTTCACATCCTGTTTACGATGCCCGCAAACAGCATCCCGCCCTCTGCGCTGATGTAATACAGGAACGGGCGGTTAAGGATCATATCCGCCCTGCCGGTAGGCATAGGCGCGCCCACATAATCGATCCGCGTATAACCCGCCGCCTCTATGCCATCCTCGTTTACGCTGATATGCGCCTGCTGCCGCACGCCGCTCACCCAAAGCGGCATTTCACATTCCGCGTTCAGCAGCGCGGAAAAATCCGCCTGTTCCCGGTCGAACGCCGCCGTGACGCCCATCGCCCGCAGCGCGGAGGCAAGATCCGTATCCGACGCATAGTCGAATTTGGGAATCTGCCACACCACCTCGCCCACGCCGCCTTCGCAGTTTCCGGAAGCGATCGCGTCAAGCGCGGCTTCGTCCGCAAGCAGGTCATATGGCGTACAGCCCGCATCCGGCAGGATGAATACCATCGTGCCGTGTTTGAGCGAAAGGGAGGAGATCGTCGCTCCCACGCTGCCGTTTTCGTACCGGGAGAAGGCATGGATGCTATAAGTAGCGTTCAGGAAGTCACATTCCGTTTCGCTGCCATCCGCATTGTGGAACGCAGCCGCCTCCGTTTTGCCGGCATCGAAGCGGTTCGCCCATTCATCCTTATAATATATGGTAGTAAGGAGCATCAGTGCGGTCAGCGGATCCGGCGCAAGTGTGGCCGCGTCGCCAAGCGCACCGTTCGTGTACTCCCGCACCCAGGCCGCAAGCCGCTCCGCAGCATCATCCTCCGAAAAATCCGTCCGCCACAGCTCGAAGCCGCAGCGGTCTGCAAGCGTTTGCGCCGCCTTTTCGTCCAGCGCATCCGCAAAAGCATCCGCCAGCCAAAACGATCCTGCAACCTTCAGCCTGCCCATCGCGTCGTCGATGTTCATGTTGTGCAGGAGCTTCGGCGTTTCCGTTTCGATCATGGCCTGCTCCATGCCAAGCGCGCGCAGCAGTTCTTCCCGTGTTTCCCCCTTCGCCGCGCCCGCGAGCGCCGCCATAGCAAAATACAGGCTCACCGGAGAGATGATCGCGTTCTCCGTGCTCTCCGCGTCAAGCCCTTCCCGCGCAGCGCGCACACAGAATGTGCGGAGCGCATCCCGATAGCTCTCTGCAAGCTTCTCCCGTTCCCCAATGGGGCCTCCGTCCTTCTTCATGCCGCGCACGGCAGTTGCGTTTGGAGCCGCGATGCACACCGCACCATCCACATTTGGGTGCGCCGTGCAGCCCAGGAGCAGTGCCGCCGCCAAAAGCAGGGACAATAAGCGCGAACGTTTCATGTTTCATCCTCCTCTGTATTTTTTCTCCAACACCAATAGCACGTTCCCGGCGCGCTAAAGGTTGCAGAGAGCCTCAAGAAACAAATCCCCCCGTTCTTTCAGCAATCAAAAAGGCCCGCGCTCTGGAGTGCGAACCTCTGCTGTTCTCTTTAGGGTTTATTCGGTGTAATACTCGCCCCGGCGGTAATCGTAGATCGCGCCGCGGGTGAAGGAGTCGATGTTCTCAAGCACTTTGCCCGTACCGATCGCCACGCAGGAGATCGGGTCTTCCGCGATGTAGCAGGGCACCTTCGTATGCTCGGAAATGAACTTGTCGATGCCGTAGAGCAGCGCACCGCCGCCCGTCAGGCAGATGCCGTTCTCCGCAACGTCGCTTGCAAGCTCCGGCGGCGTTTTTTCGAACATGGTGCGCACGCTTTCGAGGATTGCCTGCAGCGGCTCCTCCAGCGCGTCGATCATCTCGTTGCTGCCGACGACGATCGCCTGCGGCAGGCCGGAGATCAGGTTGCGGCCCTTTACGTCGATGAAAAGCTGCTCCCTGCGCGGATAAGCCGAACCGATGCGGATCTTCATTTCTTCCGCCGTGCGTTCTCCGATGAGCAGATTGTGCTTCTTGCGCATGTAGCGCACGATGGCATCATCAAATTTGTCGCCCGCGATTTTGATGGAATCGGAAAGCACCGCGCCGCCCAGAGAGATGAGCGCAACATCCGTCGTGCCGCCGCCGATGTCCACCACCATGTTGCCGCGGGGTTCCGCAATGTCAATGCCCGCGCCGATCGCCGCCGCGATGGGCTCTTCGATCAGGTAAGTATGGCGCGCGCCGGCCTCTTCCGTCGCATCGATGACGGAACGCTTTTCCACCTCTGTCACACCGGAAGGAACGCACACCACGACCCGGGGCTTGAAAAACACGCGCGAACCGACGACCTTTTTAAGAAAATAATGGAGCAGACGCTCCGTGATATCGTAGTTGGAGATCACGCCGTCCCGAAGCGGGCGCACCGCCGCGATCGTGCCCGGCGTGCGGCCAAGCATGCGGCGCGCTTCCTCGCCGATGGCAAGGATCCGCCCCGTGATCTTTTCCACGGCCACCACGGAAGGCTCGCGCAGCACGATGCCTTTTCCCCGCACATACACAAGGATGCTCGCCGTACCGAGGTCGATTCCAACATCGTTGAATTCAAGAAAACCCATATCGTAACTCCCTTCAAGAGACAACGCTCACGCAAAAACCGCGTGTGAACACGCAGCTCACAATTCTGCACATAATTCCAAATTATTGTATCATTTTATCACATTCCGGACAAGTACGCATACGGGTAAATTTGAACAAATTATGAAAAAAGGAGGAGGTCCTCATGCGTTCTTGTAAATCCTCCGGGGATGGGATATAATTTTCTCAGCAATCATCAGCGTCGCTGATTACAAATAAAAGGAATGGTATTCTATGGCAAAAGGTTTCAACCGCCTGCCCGTTTTTGCGGGCGTTCTGCTGCTCTCAGTCCTGCTTGCGGCCTGCTCTTCCAACGTTCCCGGCACTTCCGGCCCGATTGATATTGACCTGCCGCAGGCATCCGCCACGCCCGGGTTCACCCCGGCGGAAACGCCGGAGGCTACACCCTCCACCACTGAGGACGGCTCCGCGTCCCCCATGCCGGAAGCCTCATCCACGCCGCAGGCGACCTCTTCCATCGACGCTTCCACCATCACGGGCACCGAGGATATCAAGGATGAGCAAAAGCTCACCTATGCGGAATACCGCGCGCTCAACAGCGACGTCGTCGGCTGGATCAAGATCAAGGATACCAATGTGGATTACCCCATCGTGCAGAGCCACGACAATGAGGAGTATCTCACGCTGACGCCTACGCTTGTGGAATCCAAGGCGGGCTCCATCTTTGTGGACTCCCACACATCGCTTTCCCGGAAATACGCCGTCATTCACGGGCACAACATGAGCAAGAGCAAAATCATGTTTGCCCAGCTCACCAATTACGGCAACCGCGCGTTTTATGACAGCCACCGCACGTTTGAACTCACCATCGGCGACACCACTTACACCTATAAAGTCTTTGCCGTGTACACCGTGGACGTGGGCGATGTGAAGAACGCGAAATACATGATGTTCGATTACCCGAGCGACCCGGCGTTCGCCGCCTACATGAACGACACGCTCGCACCGCTTTCCATATTCCCGGTGGACACCACCATCGGCCCGGACGACTATGTGATCTCCCTTTCCACATGCAGCCACAACGGCTCGGGCTACAACAAAAACCGCTTTGTGGTGCACGCGGTGCGCCAGTAACGCAAGCATTTTTAAGAAATCAAGCTTATAAAGGAAGGAGACGCAGCAGCATTGATGAGGCTGACACGCAATAGGATACTCACCCTGTTATTCGCAGCGTTTTTCTTCCTTTTTACGGGCTGCCACGGTGCGCCCTCCGCAACGACTCCGGCGCCTTTGGCCTCGCCTTCTCCCACTCCCTCTCCCATTGCGGAGGCAACGCCTGCGGTTACGCCCGGCACGCTCCCTTCTCCCACCGCAACGCCGGAGCTTTCCCCTTCCCCTACGCCGGAAGGATACGACCTGACGGAGCTTGACGGGATCGCCGGGCCGAACGATGTTCTCCCCACTTATTCTTCCTATGAAGAAGCAAAAAAAGCCAGCGTGGATGCGCGCGGCGGCGTATGTGAAGTCGTCGGGTGGATCACCATCCCCAACACGGCAATCGATTATCCGGTCTGCATGAACGAAACGGATGATGAGTTCTATCTTGATCACAACAGCGAAGGGATGCTCAGCAAATACGGCGCCATTTACATGGACGCGCGCAATGCGGACCCGGCGCAGCAGCAGCATGTTCTCATCTATGGCCACGATATGCGGAACGGGACCATGTTTCATGACCTTTCCAATTACAGGCAGAGGGCCTTTTTCGACGAAAACCGCTACATCACGCTGATCTGGAACGATGTTGAAACCATCTGGCAGGTTTATCTTGCCACCCCGATCACCGATTATAACGTGCGTTTTACCTGGACGCGCTTCCAAAGCGGGAATCACTTTGCGGAATTCATGGCGGACATGAAAGCCTACGCGCGAATGGTCGCCACCTCGATCGTCGATGAAAGCATCACCATCGGACCAAACGATCAGGTGCTCACGCTTTCCACCTGCACCTATCAGCCGCCCGAATCCAAGGAACAATGCTTTGTCGTGCAGGCGCGGCGCATCCGCTGACGAGGGGTTGAGAATCTACGATAACGGCGTTTGGAATCCTGTATCCAAACGCCGATCACATCATTATTGGAATATCTAAGATAGCATACTTCTGCCTTTATCCATAAATCGCTATCGCACAATATATTCCGTTGTGGCTTGCCTCAGCCCCCAATTCAATCTGTGTGAAAAGGGCTCGCTATCCTGCAAAAAGTCAAAAGAATCCACAGCTTTTTCCAAAGCTTGTATGTAATACAGCACGAGGCCCAAAGTCTGCCTATGAGATGGTGCGCGCTTGACGCGTTTTGCCACCATCGGCAGGTAACTTTGCATCAGCTTTTCTCGCGCGAGCCGGTCGCCATCCTTCATCTGTTTTGCACATTCTATTTCTTCCTGCCGGGTCAAAATACAACATGTACCGGCTTTTTCAAGGAAGTCCTCCACGCTTATATAAACCATGTTGCATCGCCTCTAATACCAGTTTTTTATTCATATTTTGCAAAGCAACAGTCCCCGCCCGTTAAATTCAAATAGTCTTCTTACAGCGAAGCGTCCTGCTCCAGCATTGCCGCGCCGACGATGCCTGCGTCGTTTCCAAGCTGCGCGGGCACAATGCGCGCAAACTCGCTGAAGAAGCATTTTTCCCGCACGTTTTCCGCAAGCGGCGCAAACAGGAATTCTCCCGCGAGGCTCACACCACCGCCGATGGCGATCACCTCCGGGTCCAGCAGGTGGATCACAGAAACCACAGCCGAGCCGAGCGCATCCACAAAGCGCGCAAAGATAGCCGAAGCCGCCGGATCCCCTGCGCGCGCGCAGTCCACCACAAGCTTCGCGTCCACCCGCGCCGCATCGCCGCCCGTCCTTTCAAAAAGAAGCCCATGCTCGCCCGCCGCAAGCTGCTCACGCGCTTCACGGATGAGCGTCGTTGCCGCGCAGCGCGTTTCGATGCAGCCGCGCATGCCGCAGGTGCAGCGGGTGCCGCCGATGTCGAGCGCCATGTGCCCAAGCTCCACGCCATGCCCCATGCCGCCGCGCCACAGCCTGCCGTTCACGATCACGCCGCCGCCCACGCCCGTGCCGAGCGTAAAGAGCACCGCGCTCTTTGCACACCGAAACGCGCCGGCATAAAGCTCCGCAAGCGCTGCGGCATCTGCGTCATTGGCAAGGAACACGGGCGTTTGCGGAAAATGCGCGCGCACCTCGGCACGCAGTGGCACATCGTGCAGGTCAAGGTTGTATGCGTCGATTACGCGCTCCGCCGCAGGGTCAATGCTGCCCGGCACAGCGATGCCCACCGAAGCGGGCGATTCATTGAGCCCCGCCTTTTCACAGAGCGCATGCGTCATCTTTGCGACCGTTTCGGCAAGCGCGCCCGGGTGCGCCTGCTTTTGAAAGGGCTGCGTCATCCGCGCCACGACCGCAAGGGAATCATCCACAATGCCTGCGGCGATGTTCGTTCCGCCGATATCAAATCCGATCCTGTACATACTTTTGTTCCTTTCTATCGCTTAAGCCTTTATCGTTCCAATGTTTCGCGCGTCTTCCGGTGAAAATCTTCCGAAGCGTTGTAGCCGAGTTTCCGGAGCCGGAAATTGCGCGCCGCCACTTCCACGACCACAGAAAGATTCCGCCCCGGGCTCACGGGAACGCGCGTGGTGGGCAATTCCACATCCAGAATGCGCTGGGAGCGCCCTTCCGTCCCCGTGCGGTCATACTGCGTATTCTCGTTCCAAAGTTCCAGCTCGATGCAGAAGTCGATTGTTTTTTCCGCGTTCACCGCGCCGATGCCGTACAGATAGCGCACATCCACAATGCCGATGCCGCGCACTTCGATCAGGTGGCGCGTCAGCTCCGGCGCCCGGCCGGAAAGCCGGTCCGGCGCAACGCGGGTGATCTCCACCACATCGTCCGCCACGAGCCTGTGCCCCATTTTGATCATCTCAACGGCCGTTTCGCTCTTGCCGATGCCGCTCGGCCCCTGCAAAAGCACACCCACGCCGAATACGTCGAGCAGCACGCCGTGGATCAGGATGCTCGGCGCAAGCTCGCGCCCCAGGTAGCTGAGGATGCGGTGGCCCAGATCATCCGTGCGCATATCGGACAAAAACACCGGCACGGCATGGCGTTTTGCGCAATCGAGCAGCGCCTGCGGCGGCATGTTGCCGCGCGCGCATACGATGCAGGGGATCTTGAACCCCATGAACCGCTCCATGCGCTGTGAGATATCCTCATAGGTCAACGTGCGCAGATAATGCATTTCCGCGTTGCCGATGAGCTGCACGCGCTGCGGCAGAAAATGCTCATAAAAGCCCGTGAACTGCAAGCCGGGGCGGCCGATCTCAGCCGTGCTGAACACGACGCTGCCGTTGCCCGGTTCAAGCACCGTGAGATCCAGGTTTCGGGCGACCTCCGTCACATGCAGGCAAACCGTTTTTTCCATGCGTCCCTCCCTTTTCCCTGCTCACCCGAGGATCAGATTGTCGATCATCCAGGCGACGCCGTTCTTTTCGCAGGCCGGGATGATGCAGTCCGCCGCGGAAAGCACCGCTGCGTGCCCATTTGCAACCGCTGCGCCAAGCCCCGCCCACTCGATCATCTCAAGGTCGAGCAGATTGTCCCCCACAGCCGCGACCTCGCTCTGCGGGATGCCGAGATACTGCGCCATCCAGGCCGTTGCGGATCCCTTGTGCGCTGCGGGATCGTTGAATTCGATAAAGCCGGACTTTGAGCCGGAAACCTTCGCACGCCCCGCATAGCGTTCCGCAAGGCGCGGGATCAGCTTCTCCGCGTGCGCAGGCTCCGCGATAAAGAGCACCTTGGGGACATTCTCCCACCGCTTTTCGCATACCTCCGGGTCGATGGTGTACGGCAGATTCAAGAAGCCGTGGTATGCGTCCGCAGCCGGGTTCGCCTTCTCGTAAACGATCCCGTCCCCCTGGTAAATATGCGCATGCACGCCAAGCTCCCTTCCGAGCAGCAGCAGCTCCTGCACAAGTTCGGGCGGAAGCGCAGTCTGAAAGATGGGCTTGTCCGTGCGCGTATCGTGAATGACAGCGCCGCCATAGTTGATAACGGGTCCCTGCATGCCAATGGCTTTGCGGATGGCCGCGGAGCCAAAGTAGCCCCGCCCCGTCGCAATGGTCACATACACGCCGGCAGCCTGTGCGCGGCGAATGGCCGCAAGGTTTTCCGCCGGCACATCGTAGGGCGACAAGGTGAGCGTATCATCAATATCCAGCACAAGAAGTCGATACATTGTGTTCTCCTTCAAATATAATTCCGTCTTATTCCGAAACGGGCGGTTTCTCCGCCGTTTCCGGGTGAAAATGCGCGTACACGGCTTCCGCCGCAGGGCGGCTCATGCCGCGCACTGCCGCAAGAGCGTCCACATCGGCAGCGGCAATGGCATCCCGCGTCACAAACGTGTCAAACAGCAGGCGTTTACGCTTTACGCCGATGCCGGCGATCTCATCCAGCTCGGAAAGCAGCGCCGTGCGCACATGCAGGCTGCGGTGGTAGGTGATGGCAAAGCGGTGTGCCTCGTCCCGGATGCGCTCAAGCACATGCAGCGCGGGATCGCTGCGCGCGAGCACGACAGGCTCATCCTCATCCGGCAGGATGATCTCCTCATGCCGCTCCGCAAGGCCGATGGCCGGGATGTGCGAAAGGCCAAGCTCCGAAAGCACCTCGAGCGCCACGGTGAGCTGGGTGCGGCCGCCGTCCACCACGAGCAGATCCGGCTCGTTCGGCGGTGCACCCTCACCACGCTCCGCGGCGGCAAGCTCATCCCGGAGGCGGGTAAAACGCCGCGTGAGCGCTTCGCGCATGGAAACGAGGTCGTCCCCGCCCGCAGCTGCGCGAATACGGTAGCGCCGGTATTCCTTCGGCGCGGGTTTGCCCTCCAGGAACACCACCATGGAGGATACGGTATCCCGCCCCTGAATGTGGGAGTTATCGAAACATTCCATGCGCGACGGCACTTCGGGCAGGCCGAGGATGGCCGTGAGCCGCGCCATTGCGCCGCCCGTGCGCTCCCATTCGCGCGTTTCCAATGCGCGCTGCTTCTCGATGGCCTCCACGCCATTGCGCTCCGCCATCATCACCTGCTGCAGCCGTTCGCCGCGCTGCGGGCGGATGATCGTCACCGCGCGCCCGCGTTTTTCACGCAGCCAGGCGGTGAGCGCTTCGTGGTTTTCGGGCATGTCCAGCACAGCTATTTCCCGGGGAATTTCCATGTCCTCCGCATAAAACTGCTGCAAAAAAGCCCCCGTGATCTCCCCGGCGGATTCGCCGCCCGTCGCCATGCGGTAATGCGCGGAGCCGATGATATCATCCCCGCGCACAAAGAGCGCGTGGATCACAGCGTCCTCCCCGTCCCGCACCAGCGCGAACACGTCCCTGTCCGCATCGCCCGTGCCCATGGCGCGCTGTTTCTCCGCGAGGTGCTTCACCGCTTCAATGCGGTCGCGGTACTGCGCGGCCTTTTCGAATTCCAGCCGTTCGGAAGCGTCCATCATCTGCTTTGTGAGCATGTCGATCACCGGCTGGTTCTTCCCCTCAAGGAAGCTGCACACGTTTTCGAGCAGCGCATGATATTCATCCCGGGAGACGTTGCCGGAGCAGGGCGCGCAGCATTTGTTGAGATGATACATCAGGCAGGGACGCTCCCCGCGCGCAATGGCGCGGGCAATGTCCTTCCTGCAATGGCGCACCGGGAAGGAATCGCGGATGAGGTTCAGGCAGTCCCGGAGCGCAACGCCGGAAAGATACGGCCCGAAATAGCGCGCGCCGTCATTTTTGACCCGGCGCACGACCTCAAAGCGCGGAAAGTCCTTTTTTTCATCCAGCCGAACATAGGGGAAGTGCTTATCATCTTTTAAAAGGATGTTATAGCGCGGCTGAAGTGTTTTCGTGAGGCTCGCCTCCAGCGTGAGCGCTTCCATCTCGTTCTGGCAGAGGATGTATTCAAAATCCGCGACATGCGAAACCATGGCCGCCACCTTCGGGGGGCGGTTTTTCTCCGTGCGGAAGTAAGAGCGCACGCGGTTCTTTAAATTTACGGCTTTGCCCACATAGATGATCTCGCCCGCGGCGTTGTACATGCGGTACACGCCGGGCGAATCAGGCAAAAGCTTGAGTTTTTCGCGGATCAGGTCGTTCATGGGGATATTATACTATGTGGAATCGCTGTTTTACAATGCGCATTTGGACATGCGAAAAGGGCGGCCGGGACGCCGCCCTTTTTCACGCCAGGATCATGCATTGTCTTCGCCCATTTCCTGCTCTGCCGCTTCCTGCTCCAATTTTCTCTTTCTATATTGTTTGAAGCAATTCATCGTGGCGTACACATAAGCTGCTGTCAGCAGAAAATGAACAAACTTTCCGGTAACAAATCCGGCAATCAGAGAGAGTACACTTGTCAAAGCCCCCGCAGCAACAAGCACCAGCCATTTGTTTTTCTCCTTTTTCAGTGCTTTGCGCCGCTGTTCACTTTCCTCCCAGGTAACATACTGTTTTTTCTCCAAACTGCTCACATCTCCTTATGGTTTTTGCCGATATGCACTTTGCCCGATCTTTTGATTTTCAAGTGTATCATTACAATTAATTATATCCTGAAATATTCCATTTATCAATTATATATTTTTATTTAAGTTCATTTTGCTCGCTCAGCGGAAAAAGCTCACCCTGTCCTCGAACACCTGCAAAAGCACCTGCGAAAGCTCCGCGCAGCGCCCGCAGGAAAGATCGTACACAACGATGCGCGCAGGCGCAAGCGCCACAAGCAGGTTCACAAGCTCGTTCCCGGCCGCCGCGCCGCAGCCCTCGCATTCAATGCGCGCGTCCGTATCGTCGGTGATGGTGCAGCTCCCATCCGCATGCAGGATCAGCGAGACCTCCCGGATGCGCGGCTGCTGCAAGCGCACGAGCACGGAAAGCACGCGCATCAGCTCCAGATATTCCGTTTGCAGCATGATCTCCTCCGCCGCGGAGAGCGCGTACAGTTCAAACGCGCCGAGCTCCTCCCGCATGCGGAAGCGCAGAAAGCCTTCCAGGTTCAGGTTGTCGTTCCCTTCAAAATGCGCGGAAAGCATCTGTTGCACGCGCTCGCAATCAATCGGCACCGCGGCCGCGCCCGCCCTTTCTTCCGCCGCCTTGTGCGCCGCTTTGACCGCCTCCGGCAGCACGCGCTGCTTTTCCGCAAGCGTGAGGGGCATCTCGTTCACGATCCGCGCAATCTCGAAATGCGCCGCATCCTGAAGCAGCAGCGCGGCAAGCGCTTCGCACAGCGCCTCGCGTTCCGCTTCGCTCCGGAGCTGAACGCGCGCCGTTCTCCTGTCCTCCGCAGGCACAACCGCGATCTCCGCGCCGCCCCGCGTGCGCCGCAGCCTGCGAAGCAGCAGTGCCGCCACGTCGATCTCATATTCCAGAGTGCTTACGGATATTGTCTGCATGCTTTCCTCGCTTCATCCGGCTTCTACAGCCTCTTCTTTTCTGGCGCCTGTTCCTGCTTTTCCAAAGCAGAACCGACCTGCGCCTTCATTTGCAAGATATGCTTTAGTATGTTCAAATGCCATTCCCGTGCGCGCTGTTAATTTTTGTTTCCACCTTCTCCGCCTGCAAGCACGCGCAGAAAACGTCCAAATTTATCGATATTTTAAATGATAATGTCATAGTTATTGACTTTTCTGATGTTTTATTCTATATTTTCCCTGCCGGGTATCTTACCCATAAAAGGTTTGTAACATGTAATGACATATTATTTTATTGGAGGGATTTTTCCATGGAAAGTCAGCAGGGGCTCAAAAAGAACCTGGGCGTTGCAACGGCAACCTCCATCGTGATCGGCTGCGTGATCGGCGCAGGCGTATTCTTTAAGCCATATGCCATCTACCAATCCACAGGCGGTGCGCCCGGCATGGGCATGCTGGCCTGGGTGTTCGGCGGAATCGCAAGCATCCTTGCCGCGCTCACATTTGCTGAGGTGGCTGTGCTCATCCCGCGTACCGGCGGGATGGTAGCCTATCTCGGAGAGGCTTACAACGAAAGGATCGGCTTCCTTGCCGGCTGGATGCAGACGGTGATCTTCTATCCCGCGTTCCTTGCGGGCTATGGGGTGACCGTCGGCCGTGAGCTCGGCGAATACGTCGGCGCGCAATATGCCATGCCCATCGCCATGGCGGTCATACTTGCGCTCGTTGCGCTCAACACGCTCGGTTCTAAGACCGCAGGCGGCATTCAGGTGGTCTCCACGATCTGCAAACTGATCCCGCTCGTGCTCCTGATGGTGTTCGGCTTTATTGCAGGCAGCGGCGAAAACCCCATTTTCACCCCCATGGTCGCTGAAGGAAAGAGCACCGGCGCGGTGCTCGGCTCCACGCTTCTCGCCGTGCTTTTCGCATTCGAGGGGTGGACGAATGTCGGCGCGATCGCGGGCGAAATGAAGCGCCCGAGCCGCGACATGCCCCTTGCGATCGTTGGCGGTGTGTCGATCATCATGGCCGTGTATTTCGTCATCAACATGGCCTATCTCTGGGTCCTTCCTGCGGATGAGCTGATGAACATCCAGTCGCCCGCCTCGGCTGTGGCTATGAAGATATTCGGGCCCACGGGCGGCACGCTCATCAAGGTCGGCATCATCATTTCCGTGATCGGCGCGGCAAACGGCTTCCTGATGTCAGGCTCCCGCGTGGCCTATCAGCTGGCCGCCGACAAAACGCTGCCCTTCAGCGCCGCACTGGGCCGCCTCAACGGCAATCATGTGCCCGCCAACTCCATCATCCTCATCGGCGCGCTGGCCTGCATATACTCCCTCAGCGGCCAGTTTGACATGCTGACGAACCTTGCGGTATTCTCCTGCTGGATCTTTTACACGCTGACCTTCGCCTGCGTCATCAAACTCAGGCGGACGCATCCGGAGCTGGAGCGCAAATACAAGGTGCCCCTCTACCCGGTGATCCCGATCCTTGCGATCCTGAGCGGCGTTTACGTCGTCATAAGCCAGCTGTTCCTTTCCGGCAAGGAGGCAACACTGCTCTCCATCGGCAGCATCGTCATCACGCTTGCCGGCCTCCCCGTTTATGCCGCAGTAAAAAAGCGCGCGGCAAAATAAAGTCAAATCAAGTTTGCGCACCGCGCCTCGCTTGCTTTGCGGGGCGCTTTTCCGCCGCTTGACAAACGCGCTTTGCGGCGCTATAATCGCAAATATATTGATATTGTGGGTCGATGCGGGTTTTCAGTACCGGTCAGGCAATTTCGCCCAGAGAGATGCGCCAAGGCTGCGAGCGCATTCGGAATCTGATCTTGGGAATACCGCCCCGCGGACTGCAACCGTTGCGGCGCGTTAAGCCGTTTCGAGAGGGTTTTACCAATCGGGGTGGAACCGCGGAACATGTTTGAATTATGTCCGTCCCCGGCGTTTTTGCCGGAGGCGGGCATTTTTTTCATCCCGCCCGCACGCGAACCGCTTGAACCGCTTTCATTCACAAAAATTTTGAAGATAAGAACAGGAGGATTTCAACATGAAGATCACGTTCCCGGACGGCTCCGTCCGCGAATACAACGAAGGCGTAACAGCTTTTGACGTGGCCGAATCCATCGGCTCCCGCCTGCGCAAGGCGACCATCGCCTGCGAGATCGACGGAACGCGCGCCGATGCATTCAAGCCGATCACAAAGGACTGCACGCTCAAGCTGCTCACCTTTGCGGACGAAGGCGGCCGCTGGGCATACCGCCACACCGCTTCCCACATGCTGGCGCAGGCCGTGAAGCGCCTGTACCCGGATGTGAAGCTCGCCATCGGCCCCGCGATCGACAACGGCTTCTATTACGATTTCGACGCGCCCACGACCTTCACCCCCGCCGACCTCGAAGCCATCGAAAAAGAGCTTGTAAAGATCGAAAAGGAAAACTTCCCGCTTGAGCGCTTTGAGCTGCCCCGCGCGGAAGCCATCGCCTACATGGAAAAACTCGGCGAGCCCTACAAGGTGGAGCTCATCCGCGACCTGCCGGAGGATGCCGTCATCAGCTTCTACCGCCAGGGTGAATTTGTGGACCTTTGCGCAGGCCCGCACGCGGAATCCACAGGCAAGGTCAAGAATATCAAGCTCACGAGCGTTGCAGGCGCCTACTGGCGCGGCAGCGAAAAGAACAAGATGCTCCAGCGCATCTACGGCACGGCCTTTGAGAAGAAAGCAGACCTTGACGAATACATCACCCAGATGGAAGAAGCCAGGAAGCGCGACCACAACAAGCTCGGCCGCGAACTGGAGTATTTCACCACGGTGGACGTGATCGGCCAGGGTCTCCCAATCCTGCTGCCGAAGGGCGCACGCACCATCCAGCTGCTCCAGCGCTGGGTTGAAGATGAAGAGCAAAAGCGCGGCTATCTGCTCACGAAGACGCCGCTCATGGCCAAGAGCGACCTTTATAAGATCTCCGGCCACTGGGATCATTACCTCGACGGCATGTTCGTCCTCGGTGACCCAAACGATGAAACAAAAGAATGCTTCGCCCTGCGCCCGATGACCTGCCCGTTCCAGTATCAGGTGTTCCTCAACCGCGGACGCAGCTACCGCGACCTGCCCATGCGCCTCGGCGAGACCTCCACGCTGTTCCGCAACGAGGATTCCGGCGAGATGCACGGTCTCATCCGTGTGCGCCAGTTCACGATCTCCGAAGGCCACCTGATCCTCCGCCCGGATCAGCTGGAGGATGAGTTCCGCGGCTGCCTCGAGCTTGCCAAGTACCTGCTTGACACGGTCGACATGCTCGACAACTGCTCATTCCGCTTCTCCCAGTGGGATCCCAACAACACGGAGAAATACATCGGCACGCCGGAGCAGTGGGATGAAGCACAGTCTACCATGGCAAAGATCCTCGATGACCTCGGCGTAAACTACACCATCGGCATCGACGAAGCCGCTTTCTATGGTCCGAAGCTGGACATTCAGTATAAGAACGTTTTCGGCAAGGAAGATACCATCGTTACGATCCAGGTCGATCAGCTTCTTGCGGAGCAGTTCGGCATGGAATATATCGACCAGGAGGGCAAGAAAGTCCGCCCGTACATCATCCACCGCACGAGCCTCGGCTGCTATGAGCGCACGCTCGCCTACCTCATCGAGCTCTATGCCGGCGCGCTGCCCACATGGATGGCGCCGGAGCAGGTGCGTTTCCTGCCCGTGACCGACCGCGCAGCCGATTATTGCGCCGCGCAGGCGAAGAAGCTCGAAGCGCTCGGTTACCGCACGACGGTTGACTACCGCAACGAGAAAACCGGCAAGAAGATCCGCGACGCGCAGCTTGAAAAAGTGCCTTACATGGTCGTCGTCGGCGATCGTGACATCGAGAACAACACCGTTTCCCCGCGTCACCGGGCGGATGGAGACCTCGGCGCAATGAGCATGGATGCCTTCACGGCGCTGCTCAAGGAAGTCGTCGACAGCAAAGCAAAGAAATAAGCCAGTTTGCAGGCATGGCCTGCTGCGGATCCCACTTCCGCAGCAGGCCTGTTTTTTATGGCTGCGTCTTTCTGCATCGGAAACGCAGAAAAAAAGAAATTTTGGCATTGACAAGTGCGCCCCAACTCGTTATAATAGGCCTTGCGATTGAAAAATTGCTTCCTGTGCGGCCGTGGCGGAATAGGCAGACGCGTACGTTTGAGGGGCGTATGGGAGACCGTATGAGTTCAAGTCTCATCGGCCGCACCAAAACTGGACACCAATTTTGATACCAGATATCACGATTGGTGTCCAGTTTCTTTTTTGCACAATCCTGTATTAACAGGATTTCCCATACATTTTAAAATAAGACAGGTTCTACTGTGACTTTGGAATGGTCGCTGCGGAGCCTGTTGTGTTTTTACCCTTCCACAAGGTTTGCGGAGCGTGCATCCGATTATGCCACTTTTCAAATGCCACAACACGACTCAACCTTGCAAAGTTATTGTGCACGTGATAGTATTTTTCCAAGGCAGTACCGCACAATTCAAATACAAGGATTTTCGAACCGCCGATGCGATTGTACAATGTTGCTTTAGGTGAAACACGAGGAGAGAATATTATGAAAATCCATTATTTCCAACGATATCACAAGGGAGAAGATGTTGCGACAGCAAATACTATGCTTTTGTTGTCAAGATTATATTCATACTCGTCCAATAAATTCTTCCAATTCCTCAAGGAACAGTTTTTTGGAGATATGGAATTTGAGCCAGAGCTTTCATTTGTACTTCAGGATGCAGGCGAAAAGAGCGTTCCGGATGCAACGATTAAGCAACCAAGCTTCATGTTAGTCGTTGAAACCAAATTGACTGATTGGTTCTATAAAGAGCAGCTCATTAATCATTTAAGCAAATTTAAGAATGAAGAATATAAAGTATTAATCACGCTTTCATCAGAGTTGATGAAAGCAGACAAGAAACAGCTTATTGATGCTGCTATTCATAATTACAATGCAGAGCATCAGATGTATATCATTCATGTTAATACAACTTTCGAAGCGCTCGCGCAAGGTGTTCAAGATGTTTTAACGGATCGCGATTATGAAATGCAAGAAGTATTGGATGATTATATAGATTACTGCCATAGAGATAGTCTCATTGTGGTTCCGGATAGCTGGAAAAAAATGCGGATGCAGCTTTCCGGCACAACCTTTGATTTTAATATTGCAGAGAATGTTTATTATGACAATATCAATCGCGGATTTAGCGCCCATGATTATTTGAGCCTTTACAAGCAGAAAAGCATTCGTGCGGTAGGCAAAATTGAAGCAATCATAACAGCAGTTTTGAAAAACGGAGTGCTACAATACAATGTCGAGCGTGGTGAATTAACAGAGTCACGCAAAGAGTTGATTGACAAAGCAATCGAAAACGGTAAACAGTCTGGATATGTTTTAGATGCTGCAAGATACTTTTTTGTGGACAAATTCTATGAAACTGATTTTGCTAAGAAGAGCCCTAGAGCACCGATGGGCTCCAGAATGTTTGATTTAACGGATGTACTCGGTACAAGTACATTGCCGGATACCAAACAGATTGCAGAATTACTAAAAAACAAAACTTGGGGGTAAAACTGCTCTGCGCAAATCAAAATCAGCAGTTGGTTCTTTTATTTGCTTTTTGCAGTTGGATCAGCCTGAAACCGCAGCCGGGCAATTCAATTCATGCCTATGCCGGAGTTTCAGGCGATTGTGGCGGAGCTTTCAGCATAAGCCGGTAAGGAGATTCCTCTTTCTCACAGTATGAACAGAGGGAAGGATGCAATCAATCCTTTCCTCTGTTTTTAACGTATGGTTCACAACACCTGTTTCCGCTCCGGCGGCAGCGAAAGCTTTCCCATCACCGCAGCCTCCCGCGCGCCCGTCACGCTGGGCAGGACGTTCGCGAGTCCCTTGCGGCAGCGATCCGCCAGGATGGCAAAAGCAACAGCCTCCTTCGCATCGCTGGAAAAGCCCATGTCCTCCTGCGTCCTGACCCGCACACCATGGGGCGCAAAGCGCTGCTCCAGCCTGCGCAGGAGTGTCTTGTTGCAGCTGCCTCCGCCGCCTGCGATAAGTTCCGCTGCCTGAACCCGCGGCAGCACATAGCGTTCATACGCATCCGCGATGGACCAGGCCGTAAGCTCCGTTGCCGTTGCAAGCAGATCTTCCGGCGAAATGCCCTCCGCTTCCGGCCATGCCAGCATTGCTGCCGTATATTGCGTGCCGAAGCGCTCCCGGCCCGTTGTTTTGGGCAAGGGCAGCGCGTAATAGGCATCCGCCTGAAGGCGGGCAAGCAAGGCGCCGTTCACATGCCCCTGCGCCGCAAGCGCGCCGCCTGCGTCATAGGTCTGCCTGCCGCCCGTCACAGCCACCGTGACCGCGTCGATAATCATGTTGCCGGGGCCGGTGTCAAAAGCGAACACATCCTCCGGCTTTCCCCCTGCGGGGAGCACCGTCATGTTGCCGATGCCGCCGATGTTTTGGAGCAGGACAGTCTCGTTTTCCCTCTGATAAAGAAGATATTCCGTAAACGGGACGAGCGGCGCACCCTGCCCGCCGAGCGCCATATCCGCCACGCGGAAATCCGTAATGGTGGGCGTGCCCGTGCGTGCTGCGATGACGGCGCCTTCGCCGATCTGCACCGTGTAGCGGATTGGGTAGCCATCCTGCCCCGAGGGCTCCGGCGCATGCCAAATCGTTTGCCCGTGCGAGCCGATGAGGTCAACCTCTTCCGGCCGGAATCCCGCTTTTGCAATCACGGAAAGCGCCGCTTCGGCATAAAGCTCTCCCAGGAGGAAGTTCATATAGCCGACGCGATCCACCGTTGCGGTTTCCGGGCGGAACAGCGAGAATATTTTCTCCCGTACCGCGGGTGGGAATGGCTTGTTTTCAAACGCCAGCAGCTTCACTGCGCTGCCTTCGCCGATCTCCACAAGCGCCGCGTCGATCCCGTCCACCGATGTGCCGGACATCATGCCCACCACCCTGCGGATGGTTCCCTGTTTTTCTTCCCGCATTGCAGGCTCCTTTCCATATCTCTGCATGTCAGGCTGTTTTTTCTTTCTTCGCTCTCCGCTTCTCCCTTATCCCTGCAATGACCGCATAAACGATCATGCCAAGCGGCATCAGGAAGCCGAGGAGGCAGTATTTGCCGTAGGAAAGTGCCGTCACGCCGAGGATTCCCGCCGCATAGGTGCCGCAGGTGTTCCAGGGGATCATGCAGCTTGTGGTCGCGCCGCCCGCGCTCAGCACGTTGCCGAGAAGGACGGGATCGATCCCCCGGCGTTCATATTCGGGCTGGTACATCTGCCCCGGCAGCGACAGCGCAAGGTATTGATCCGGCAGCAGGCCATTCACGCCCACGCAGGTGACGGTCGTCAGCACCACAAGCCCTGCTTTGCTCTTCACATGCCGCATCAGCGGGCGCACCAGCGCGTCCATCTGCCCCGTTGCCTGCATCATGCCGCCAAAACCCATGGCGATCATAATCATGGATACGGAATACATCATGCTGTCAAGCCCGCCCGCCGTGAGAAGCGTGTCCAACGAAGCATTGCCCGTTTCGCTCACAAAGCCGGAAAAGCAGGATTGCAGCAGCACAGGAAGCGGCTGATGCTGCAGAAGAACGCCCTGCAAAATGCCCGCAACGCTGCCGATGAACATGGCCGGGATAGCGGGCAGGCGCAGCAGAACGGCGGCAAGCACCGCCACAAGCGGGAGCAGCGCCGCAGGCGAGATCACAAACATACCCTTCAGCGCTCCGAGCAGCGGCTCGATGCTCTGTTCGACCGCATCCGAACCGGCGGAAGCATAGGGCAGCCCCAGCATATAAAACGCAGCGGCCGTCACCACCACCACAGGGACGACCACTTTTGCCATGCTGCGCGCGAGTTTGAACACATCCCGGGAGACTACGGCGGCCACAAGATTTGTTGCGTCTGACAGTGGGGAGAGCACCTCGCCCACATAGGCGCCGGAAAGCACAGCGCCGGCCACAAGCCCGGCGGGAAGTTCCAATGCCATGCCGATGCCCATAAAGCCGAGGCCGATCGTCCCGATCGTGCCCCAGCTGCCGATGGCAAGGGAGATCAGCGCGCAAACGATGAACGCCGCCGGCAGGAAGTACCGTGCGCTGATGATCTTGAGGCCATAATAGATGATGGTGGGCACCGTGCCGCAGCTGATCCACACGCCGACGAGCGAACCGATGAGAAGCAGGATCAGCAGCGCTTCCAACGCGTTGTGGATGCCGAAAATGATGCCGTTTGAAATCTCTTCCCACCGGTAGCCGATCGCTTTCGCCACCAGGCAGCCCGCCGCGCAGCCAAGCAGCAGCGGGATCTGCGGGTCTACCCCCCAGAGCACAACGCAGGGGAAAATGAAGGCCACAAGCGCTATAACCGTTATGAGCGAGTGATGCAGCTTTGTCTGTCTCGTTCCATCTTCCATAAAACGGCCCTTTATTGCTTTGTTTCTTCGAGATAGACGTCAAGCAGGTCCGCAACGCGAAGCACTGTGCCGAGGCAGCGCGTCTCCTCCGTCCTGTAACGCGCCATGAGCGCGCTGCATTCGATGCTGCCGCATTCCTGCTCGACCTTCGCCACAAAGCCTGCGCAAAGCTGGCGGAAGCCTTCGGTAGCATGTGCTCTGCCTTTTGCGCGCAGATATCCGAGCGCCGCCAACGCACCGCAGACCGCGCCGCAGGTGCGCTCACACCCCATGCCGCCGCCAAAGGCGCTCACGAGCTTGTGCGCACCCTCCGGCAGGCCAAGGCCGTAAGCATCGTTCGCAGCAAGCAGCAGCGTTTCCGCGCAGTTATAATCGCCTTTGAGATAATACTTTTCCACAAAATCACGCGTCATGCGTTTTTCCTCCGGGCAGAATGTTTTTTTCAGTATATCACCTTTCCGCGCTTCAGCAAAGCCTTGCGGCAGAGTTTGCAATGCGCTATACTATTTGTCGAACCCCGTTCTTGCAAAGGAGAATCCCATGATCTATTACAACCAAAACGATTACGAACACATTCCATACCCCTCCGAAGCGAACCCACGCGCCACGATCAAGTGCAGCGGCTGCGGCATTTGTTCCGCCTGCATGGTCGTGGAGAACATGACGGAACACAAGCTCTCCGTGGAAGAGTGCGCAAAGCTTTCGCTTGCTGTCGGCGGACGCGATAACGCCGGAACGGACATGGAAAAGCTGGCACCCCCGCTCTGTGAACGTTTCGGCCTTACATTTGAGGCGACGGACGATAAGGAAAAGGTGCTGGATTTTCTCAACAACAACCGCGGCATGGTCATCGCCAACCCGGGCGGCGACCGGGAAGGGCACATCGGCCTTTTTACCACAACCGGCCATTACATCGTGCTTGCGGAAGCGCGGCAGCGCACCGTGCGCGTTCTCGACCCCAACCTCAAGCCGGACAGCTTTGACCGGGAAGGCCGCCGGGGCATGGTGTTCGTGGACGGCGAAAACATCTATTGCGACATCGATTTGGTCGTGGAGGACTGCCTGAACCGTTCCCCCGCCTTCTTCCTGTTCCAGAAAGCCTGATAACGCAGCGCTTTGCGCCGAGAGCGGCCGCTCACGCGGCCGCCCTCATCATTTTTTATTTCCATTCCAGATATGTGTACCATTCAAGGAGCGCTGTTCCCTCCCCGCGGCAGAACGTAACGAACTTCGTCTCATCCCTGCCATACAGCGCTCGGGATATGGACTCCTTCCCCGCAAGATCACGCTTCACGGTTTCCACGATCAGGTATTCCGCACCCGGCTCCGGCACGATTTTTTCCGGCAGCGCGGCAGCATCGTATTCTTTCCGCGTAAGGATCGCATTTTCCGCACCCATCTGCAAAACGCGGATCCGCTCCGCCGGGAACTTCGCTTCGATGCTGACCTTGATGGAAGCGCCGCTCTCCCTGGATGCTCCATCCGCCGTGATCGTTTCCGTTTCATCAAAAGTCGTGCTGAAGCTCGCTCCTTCGGTCATCCCGCCCGTGAGCGAACTTCCCTGCCCCGCCGTAGCGTACACACTTCCGTCCGCGCTCTGATAGACCGGGTTGAGATACCATGCGACGGTCTCCGTCTCAGCGGCTGCCGCAACATAGAGCACGGCTTCAAGGTCGATGCGCTTCGCATCCTCCGTATCGGTTATGGCCTGCCGAACGCCGCTGATCCCCGGGTCGGAGATCATAATATATGCAGTGTCACCTTCCTCCACGCAGAAAAACCGGATGCCCTCCACACCCTCAAATCTGTAATCGATCCATTCATACGTTTCGCCCGCGTCATCCGTGCGCGTCTCCCGCGTAAGCGTCGCATAAAGGCGGCCTTCATATGCCGCACTATCCTCTCCGTTGACGACGAGATCGCCGCCCGCAAGCGCGCCTGCATTGTCGTTGAAAAAACCGTCCCAATCGAACAGGTCAAGGTATTCCCTGGTCAGGAACACGCCGATCAGCCTGTCCCGCTCCGCGTTTCCCTGTGCGTCCCCTTCCTTCTTTGCAAGCTGGCAGCCCACAAAGGAGAACAGCACAACAAGCGCAATGCCCATCACAAGGAGCCTTCTATGTTTCATACTCGTTTTCCTCCAGATTTCCATCGAATTTCAGGATGTCCCCCACATCGCAGTGGAGAAAATAACAGATGCGGTTCACGGTGCCGAACCGGATGCCCTTCGCCTTGCCGCTGCGCAGGATGGAAAGATTGGCCTCCGTGATGCCCACAAGCGCACATAGTTCCTTTGACGTCATCCCGCGCGCCTTGAGCACTTCCTCCAAATGAACCTTGATCGCCATGCGCACGCCTCCTCAAATGAAGCTGTCATTTTCATCCTTCAGACACTTGTTCTCCCGGATGTATTGCGAAAGCAGAAGCACGCAAAGCACGAACGCGGCGGAAAGCAGCGGAAGCTCAGCAACTGCATTGATGGAAAGCAGGCGCCGGAAGAACACAAGCTGCAGCAGGTTGAACACGACGTTGGTGAGCACGCTCACGGCAAGCGCGCATCCGCACAGGTGGGAGAGCCGCCCTGCTGCAGCAATCGCCGCTTCGGAATAGCGCGCGTGTGCCTGCTCCCTGAGCAGCGTGAATGCCGCATGCGCCACGAGCACATCCAGCACATATGGCAGCGCGTCTACAATGTACCGGAGCACAAGGAACGCATAACTCAGCCGCAGCAGCCCCTGGCTGCTTCCGGTGTTGCTCTCCCGCAGCGCGGCGATGGAATCAACAAGCTCCCCGAAGCATGTGCCGAAAGCAGCGCAGACGAACAGCACGGAAAGCGCGCACAGCAGCGCCGCAAGGCATTTTTGCATCCCCGGAAGATCCGCAGCAAAAAAGCGCCTCAGCATGCGCAGCAGAACATACCCCAGCAGCACGGAATAAACGATGATGCCCAACACGGCTTTTGCAATGGGCTGCCCCTCCGCACTGCCGTAAAACTGCCCCAGCAGGCCGGGGTTAATCATCCAATACAGCACCGGGAAGAGCGCCGCGCTCAGCACGGGCAAAAGCGCATCCTCCGGGCAAAGCGCCCGCCTGCGCCGGATGAGGAGCAGCCCGCTCGCCGGGAGCAGGCAGACTGCGCCGTACAGCACAAGCGCCGCCGCGTTGCCCACGCTACCCGAAAGCGAGAGAGCGCGCAGGCACAGGCCGAGCTGTTCAAACGGGAATGCTGCCGCCGCAGTGAATATCCCGGGCAGGGCAGCGCTCCCCAATTGCGCCGCCATGCAAAGCACCGCCACAGCGGCGAGGGCAGCATAAAAGCCCTTCTGTTTCATAACGCCTCCTAAATTATTGTTAAGCGATAATCTTTATGGGTAGTGTACAACGCAAATTATCGTTTGTCAATAATTTTATATGTATTAAACATGCAAAAAGGCCGGAGAAAACACTCCGGCTTTTTGCATTATGGAAGTCCTTACTTTCCGTGGCACTTGCCCGCATAAGGGCAGCCGCAGCAACCGCCGCCGCAGCCGCCTTCGTGGGCATGCTTCTTTTTATCGCGGTGCATGGCCCAAAGAGAGAGGGCAAGGAGCACCGCCACGGCGAAGCCCACCAAAATGGTGGCAAGGTTATCCGAAATGAACTGCAGCATGGTTTGCGCCTCCTTTCATGCTCTGCTTTGATGTGTTCATGCTCCAAGCTTCGTCCGCATCGTAAGGTGGCCGGATTCCCGGTAAGGCCGGAACAGCAGCCAACCGAATGCCGCAAGGCAGAGGAGCGCCGCCACGGTGCCGATGCCGAACGTGCCAGCGGAGAACCAAACGCCAAGCTGATATACGATGAGCGAGACCGCATAGGCAAACACGCACTGGTAACCGACCGCGAAGCAGGTCCATTTCGCATTGGCCATCTCCCGCCTGATCGCACCGATTGCCGCAAAGCAGGGCGCGCAGAGCAGGTTGAAGATCAGGAAGCAATATGCGCCAAGCGGCGAGAATACTGCCGCGATGGGGGCAAGCTCGTTGAACATGCCGTTTTCGACCAACTCCAGCGCGTCGCCTGCCACACCATAGAGCACACCGAACACGCCGACGACCTCTTCCTTCGCAACGAGGCCCATGATGGTCGCTACGCTCGATTGCCACGTGCCAAAGCCCAGCGGCTTGAAGATGGGGGCGATTGCACCGCCGATGGCAGCAAGGATGCTCGCATCCATATCCTCCACCATCCGGAACGCGCCTTCCACAACGCCAAAGCTCTTCAGGAACCAGATGAGGATGCTCGAAGCAAGGATGATCGTGCCGGCTTTCTTAATGAATGACCAGCCGCGTTCCCACATGCTGCGCAGCACATTGACCGCACTCGGGGCATGGTAGGCGGGAAGTTCCATGACGAACGGAGCCGGATCCCCGCGGAACATCTTCGTTTTCTTCAAAATGATGCCGCTTATGATGATGGCTGCAACGCCGACAAAGTACGCCGAAGGGGCAACCCACCACGCGCCGCCGAAGATCGCGCCGGCGATCAGGGCAACGATGGGCATTTTCGCGCCACAGGGAATGAACGTCGTCGTCATGATGGTCATTTTGCGGTCGCGGTCGTTTTCAATGGTGCGAGAGGCCATGATGCCCGGAATACCGCAGCCGGAGCCGATCAGCATGGGGATGAAGCTCTTGCCGGAAAGGCCAAACTTGCGGAAGATACGGTCCATAATAAACGCGACGCGCGCCATGTAGCCGACGTCCTCAAGAATGGCAAGGAACAGAAACAGCACGAGCATCTGCGGCACGAAGCCGATCACCGCGCCCACGCCGCCGACGATGCCATCCACAATGAGGCCGATGAGCCAATCCGCAGTGCCGATGCCCGCAAGCCAATCCCCAATCGGCCCCTGAATCCATTCGCCGACAAACACATCGTTCGTAAAATCGGTCACGATGCTGCCGATGGTGCTGACGGAAACGTAATAAACAAGCGTCATCACCAGCGCGAAGATCGGCAGTGCCAGGAAGCGGTTGGTCACGACCCGGTCGATCTTATCCGAAACCGTCAGGTTCTCCTTGCGGGGCTTTTTATGTACACAGGCCGTCATCAGGCGGCTGATGTATGCATAGCGCTCGTTGGTGATGATTGATTCTGCATCATCGTCAAGCTCCTGCTCGCACTCTGCGATATGCGTCTCGATGTGCGCGAGCACTTCCGCATCCAGGTTGAGCTGATCCTTCACGCGCTCATCCCGTTCAAAGAGCTTCACGGCATACCAGCGCAGCTGCGTAGGCTCCACCTTTCCTTCAAGCGATTCTTCAATGTGGGCAATCGCATGCTCTACCGTTCCGCCAAACACGGAAGGCAGGTTTTCGCGCGTACCGGATTTTGCAAGTTCTGCTGCGCGCTGTGCCGCCTTTTGGCTCCCCTCGCCCTTAAGTGCGGAGGTTTCGATAATCTCACAGCCAAGCGCGTCGGAAAGCTTCTTTACATCGATCCTGTCGCCGTTTTTGCGCACAATATCCATCATGTTGAGCGCGATCACCATCGGCACACCGACTTCGAGCAGCTGCGTGGTCAAATACAGGTTTCGCTCGATGTTGGAACCGTCCACGATGTTGAGGATCGCATCCGGCTTATCATTGATGAGGTAATTCCGCGCAATGACCTCCTCCAATGTGTAAGGGGAAAGGGAGTAAATGCCCGGCAGGTCCTGTATGATAACATCCTTTTCGCCGCGCAGTTTGCCCTCCTTCTTTTCCACGGTAACGCCCGGCCAGTTGCCAACATACTGCGTGCTGCCGGTCAGATCGTTGAACATGGTGGTCTTGCCGCAATTCGGGTTACCGGCAAGCGCAATCTTGATGCTCATTGTTTTTCTCCTCCTTATACAATCTCGATCATTTCGCAATCGGCCCTGCGCACGGAAAGCTCGTAATTGCGCACAGTCACCTCAATAGGGTCACCCAACGGCGCCACTTTGCGCACATAGACCTCCGTGCCCTTGGTGATCCCCATGTCCATGATGCGCCGTTTCACCGCGCCTTCCCCATGCAGGCGTGCCACAACGGCCGTCTCCCCAACCTTCACATCTCTCAGCGTTTTCATCGTAAACCCTCCTTTGTTTTTCCCTCTCTTTTCACCTTGCCGCAGCCTTATACCAGGATGCGGTTTGCCATGCCGCGGTCAAGCGCGATGCGCGTTCCCTTCACGGAAAGAATCATGTTTCCGCCTGTTTCGCTCACCACCGTCACGCATTCGCCTACTACAAAGCCAAGCTCCGCAAGGTGCTGGCGCACCTCATCCTTTCCGGTGATTTTCCGGATATAATTGCTCTCTCCATTCTTTGCCATCGTCAAAGGCATCATCGCGCACTCCTTCCTCCCGCTTTATTAGGTTTTTATAACCTAACTTATGTTTTAAATATATGGGTTAGATTTTCCTAACCCTTTGCGTCGTTAAGTTTAATTCATCTAACTTATTTTGTCAATCACTTTTTTGCCTTCTCCGCAGCTTTTTTCTCTTCAATCCGCACAACCCGGTATCCCGCAAGCGCAACGATCTGCCGGATGCGCCCTTCCGCCAAGGGGTCCTTTGCGCGCAGCAGCATATGCCCATGCGCCGCGTCCGCCTGTGCCCACATCCCTTCCTGCCCATTGAACGCGTTCTCAAGCCGGGCGGCGCAATTGGCACAATGCATGCCTTCTACGGCAACATGATATGCATAAGGATAATGGTTTTTGTCCGCATCCTTCACCGGCATCCGTTTTTCCTTTTCCACGGACGCGCCGCAGCAGCCGGAAGAAAGCTTTTTCATGTAGGATCTTATACCGAAGACGATAAGCGCGATCAACACCGTAACAAGAATTGCAGTTTCCATGCCCTTTCTCCTTTTCGGGCCGCAGCGACCGCCGCGATCCGCACATTTACAGTTAGCTTTGCCTAACTCGCATGTATTTTAGAGCGCCGCCTGCGCATTGTCAACGTTTTTCTCGCCTGTTCCCCATCGTTCTTAAATTGACACACCCTCCCCATAATGTTATATTACTCATATCAAGCCGAACGAGGTGTTTCCATGTATCAACAACATCTGCAAAACGAAAAAAGCACTTCCCTCATGGATTTCCTGCTTGTGGTCGTATTCCTGCTGCTCGCTGTCTTTATGCGGCAGATCGTTGATTTCTGCGCAGCCCTGCCCACGCCCTGGCGCAGCATCAGCCAGCTTGTCCTGTTTGCCGCATTTGTCGGCATCTGCCTCTTTGTTTACAAGCGGCGCATCTGCTCCTTCCGCTATACCGTCATTTTTGAAGAAGCGCCGGAAGGCCAGCTCGACCGTTACGGCAACCAGCTCGTGTGGCCCTGGCCGGTCGGCACGGTGCTCTTTGAGCGCATGGTCAGCAACAAAGGGAAGATCGCTGAAGAGATCACTCCTGCCGAACTCGTGGCGCTCGTGAAGCCGAACGAGGCGCTGCCCGCCGAGCTCTTTCCCAAGAAGCCCGGTTTCTTCAGCACCGAGCGCATGACGCGCTGCTCCCGCAAAACGGCAAGCACCCTTGTGTTTCTGCGGAACGGGAAGCCCGGCTGCATCCTGTTCCACCCCGATGAAACGCTGACCGCCCACATCGAAACCCTGCTTGCCGCAAAGCACGAAGCCGAAGCGCAGGCAGCCGCCGGGCAAGCGGAGCAGGCCGATGCATAACGACCGCCCCCGCACCCTGCCGGAAGCCATCGGCGATTATGCCGCCGCGGATATGGCGCGCTTCCACATGCCCGGCCACAAGGGGCAGGGGCTGATGGGGCCCTTAGGCGCGGCGCTCTCCCCCTGGGATGTAACAGAGATCTCCGGCACGGACGATCTGCATGCGCCGGAAGGTGCGATTCTCGCCACGGAGCAGGCCTACGCCGAAGCCTATGGCGCGCGGCACAGTTTCCTGCTCGTGGGCGGTTCCACGACCGGCATTCTTGCGATGCTCCTTTCCATCGGCAAAAACAAACGCGTCCTTCTCGCGCGGGATTGCCATAAATCCGCCATCGCGGGCGTGGCGCTCGCCGGGCATGACTGCGATTTCGTTTACCCATCCACGGCAAAAAACGCGCCGTTCTGCGGCGTGATCACGCCAGAGGCCGTCGAAGCGGCGCTTTCCCGCCGCCGGGCGGATGCCGTTTTCATCACAAGCCCAAACTACTACGGCGCATGCGCGGACGTTGCGGCCATCGCCGCAGTCTGCCGCCGCTATGGCGCGCTCCTGCTCTGCGATCAGGCGCATGGCGCGCATTTTCCTTTCGTGCCGGAGCTTGCCGCCTATGCGGCTTCCGCAGCGGACCTCTGGTGCGTCAGCGCTCACAAAACGCTCCGTGCCATGACGCAGACCGCCGTCCTGCATGCTTCGCCCTCCTGCCCCATTCCGGATGCGCATATCCGCAAAATGCTCGCGCTCATCGAGACGAGCAGCCCCTCTTACCCCCTGATGCTCTCACTCGATTGGGCGCTCAGCCAGGCAAAATCCGGCGAATGGGAACGCCACGCGGAGCGCATGCACGCGCTGCGCAGGCAGTTTCTTAACCAGCCGCCCGAAGGCGTTTCCCTGCTTGAAAAGGGCAATACGTTTGCGGCGCTCGATTTTACGCGGCTCATGTTTCTTGTAAACGGCCGGGGCATCAGCGGCGCCGCAGCACAGGAAGCGCTCGTCTCGGCCGGCGTCGTGCCGGAAATGGCCGACCTTGCCTCCGTGGTGTGCATCTCCTCCCCCGCCGATCCGGATATTTGGTATGAAAGGCTTTTTGCCGCGTTCGCGGCACTTCCTTCCGGCAATGGAAAGTTTTCCTATCTTCCGCCCGTTGCTGTGGAAAAAACACCTGTGCTGCGCGTGCGGGACGCGCTCCTTGCCCCTTCGGAAGCGGTTCCGCTCGAAGATTGCGCAGGCCGCATCTCGGCGCAGGCCGCCGGCGCTTACCCGCCCGGCGTTGCAACGCTGTTCCCCGGCGAACGCATTGCCGAGGCGGATGTGCAGCGCATGCTCGCGTTCCGGGAGGCCGGACTTTCCCTCTTTGGCGTAAGCGACGGGCGAACTGCTTGCGTCAAAACGGAAAACGCGGTATAATTTATGTAAATCCGATTCGTATGCTATTGTAAAGGAGTCTGCGTTGCTTTTATATCCAACGGTTCTGTTCGATCTTGACGGTACGCTTATCGAATCCGCTCCCGGCATTTTTGCCTGCGCACGCGCTGTGATGCAGGAAATGGGGCTTCCGCCCATGACGGATGCCGAACTGCGCCCCATGGTAGGGCCCCCGCTCGCAGTATGTTTCAGTGATGTCATCGGTGTTCCGAAGGATCGTGTGCAGGAAGCGGTCGACCGGTATCACCTGCTTGCAAAAACCGTTGGCCTCGACGCGATCCACCCCTATCCCGGTATTCCCGCCCTGCTCGCGCAGCTTAAAGCCAACGGAGCGTGCGTATGTGTTGTCACCTCCAAGGTGACGCCCACGGCACAGTCCCATCTTGAACGGTATGGCCTCGCCCCCTTCGTGGAT
>JALFDW010000037.1 GCA_022778545.1 bacterium
AGACCTTCTTTTCTCATCGTCTCTACTACCATCTGCTTAAACTCCCCTGTGTATCTCTTGTTTGGCTTCCCTTTTGGCATAAAGCAACACCCCATTCGTTAGTAGTATACCATACTGTCTAACAAATGGGGTGCTGTTCAATTTAACGGGAGCATTTTCTTTACTTTCATAAAACCACGCAAGTCCGCCTGCCAGATCGTTTTGAGTTCTTCATATCATGTGGTATGACGTGGTTACACCAGACCTGTTTTGTGTTTCCAATTCGCCTCAAAGAAGCCCATTGTTGTCAACATCCACCGAAAGGATGCAGTGGTAAGCAGGGTTCAGTCGTGCCGCTTCATCCGCCACACGCTGTTTGAGTTCTGCGATCTCCTCCGGTTTCCGCCCCGGCTGCACCACGATGTCAAACAACAGGTTGGTGCGGTTTTCCCCGCGCACCATGCGGAAATCGTGGAAGCGCAGCGTTGCGTCAATCTCCGCAAGGATGCCTTTGATCTGCTCCCGCGTCTCATTGAGCACGGCGTTATTCACCTCCACCGGGTCAAGATGCAGTGTAAGCATGACGCCCATCTGCGCGCCGACCTCCCGCTCAGCGGTGTCAATCGTCTCATGAATAGCCATCAGGTCGCAGTCCGAACGCACCTCCGCATGCGCGCTTGCAATCAGCTTGCCCGGGCCGTAGCTATGCACCAGAATATCGTGAATGCCGATGATTCCATCGTAAGAAAGGATCCGATCCGTCAGTTCCGATACTACTTTGGGATCAGGCGCTTCGCCCATCAGAGGGCTGATGGTGTCCCGCAGGATCGATGCGCCGGAATACAGCACAAAGCCCGCAACAACAACGCCGATGTATCCATCGATATTCACGCCCTTGAAATAGCCGATCACGCTGGAGAGCAGGATCGCGCCGGTGCTGATGACGTCCGCAATGCTGTCGCTCGTTGCGGCGCTCATGGTGGAAGAGTTGATCCTGCGGCCGATGTTCGCGGTGAAGCGGCTCATCCAAAGCTTTACAAGGATAGACCCAACAAGCACGGCGATCATCGCCACGCTGAATTCGACCGGCTCGGGAGCAATGATCTTCATCACGGATTCGCGCCCAAGTTCAAAGCCCACAATCAGGATGAAAAACGCAATGATCAGTGCAGCGATATATTCCATGCGCGCATGGCCGTAAGGATGTTCACGGTCAGCAGGCTTCCCTGCCATTTTGGAACCGATGAGCATCACCGCGGAAGAGCCGACATCCGAAAGGTTGTTGACTGCATCCGCCTGGATCGCAATCGACCCGCTGAGCGAGCCGATCACAAACTTCATCGCGCAGAGAATCAAATTGCAGGCAATGCCCACAAACCCTGCCAGAATGCCATACGCTTCCCGCACGGAGGAATCCTCCACCCGTTCCGGTGTTTTAATAAAAAAGCGCACCAAAAGTTCCGTCATGCTTCTCCCCCTCCATTTTCTGCTTCGAGCGCTGCATGAAGCACTTCCCCGATGGAATCATGCAGCACAAGATCCGCGCGATAATCATATGGCGTTTCGCTCTTGTTGATGAGCACGAGCCGTTTTCCGCGGTAATAGTCGATCAGCCCTGCCGCCGGATACACCGCAAGGGAAGTCCCGCCCACGATGAGCATGTCAGCCCGCATAATATGTGTGACCGCCTGGCGGAGCACCTCGGAATCAAGCCCTTCTTCGTACAGCACGACCTCCGGCTTTATGATCCCGCCGCAGGCGCAGCGCGGCACGCCCGTGCTTTCTGCAATCGTCTCCGGCCCATACGCCCTGCCGCACTGCATGCAACGGTTACGATAGATGCTGCCGTGCAGCTCGAGCACGTTTTTGCTGCCCGCCTTCTGGTGCAGGCCATCCACATTTTGCGTGATGACCGCCGTCAGCTTCCCCGCCTGTTCCAGCCGCGCCAAAGCAAAATGGGCGCGGTTCGGCTGCACATCCGTCACAAGAAGCGAGGAACGGTAATAGGCAAAAAAGTTCTCGGGATGCTGCATGAAAAAGCTGTGCGATAAAAGCACCTCCGGCGTTTCACCGAAGGCGCGGATCGCTGCGAAATGGCCATCCTCACTGCGGAAATCCGGGATCCCGCTTTCCGTGGAAACGCCTGCCCCGCCCAGAAATGCAATGCGCCCGGAGGCGTTGATCATGGCGCGAAGCCTGCGGATCTCTTCTTTCAAAGCTGTGTCCTCCCTGTTTGATACCTTTCATTGTAGCATTTCACTCCGCATGTGTAAACTGCAATAAAAGTGCAGAGCGGGTATTTACTTTGGCGGCATTTTTCGGTAAAATTATATTATGAAATGAATCTTGCATCAATGACGGAAAACTTGCATTTTCCGTGCATATTCATAGTAATATCATGTTCAGGAGGATCAATATACCCATGAAGCTCAGAGAAATGTCCCGTGACGCGCTGCTTCAGTTCTATGCGGAAACAAAGGCAGAGTACGATGCGTGCAAGGCAAAAGGGCTGAAGCTCGACATGTCCCGCGGAAAACCGGAGAAGCAGCAGCTGGATCTTTCCAACGCGCTCTTTTCCCTCCCCACACCTGATACCTACATGTGTGACGGGATCGACGCGCGCAACTATGGCACGATGGATGGCCTTCCGGCATGCCGCGCGCTCTTTGCGGAGATACTCGGCGTAAAGCCGGAGCAGGTTTTTGCGGCGGGAAGCGCCAGCCTGACGCTGATGTACGGCCTCATTTCAAAGGCGTTTACCCACGGGCTTCTGCACTCGGAAGCACCCTGGAGCAAGCTCGACAAAGTGAAGTTTCTCTGCCCCGTCCCCGGGTACGACAGGCATTTCACCATCTGCCAATCCTTCGGCATCGAAATGCTCAACGTGCCGATGACGGAAACCGGCCCCGACATGGACGTTGTGGAAGAATATGTGAAAGACCCCGCCGTGAAGGGCATTTGGTGCGTGCCGAAGTATTCCAACCCGGAAGGCATCATTTACAGCGATGCGACCATCGCCCGCCTTGCTTCGCTCAAACCTGCGGCAAGCGATTTCGTCATTATGTGGGACAACGCCTACTGCGTACACGAATTCAGCGGCGAGTTCGTTCCCTTTAAGGAAATGCTGACCGAGTGCCGCAATGCGGGCAATCCGGACATGGTGTTTGAATTCGCCTCCACCTCGAAGATCACCTTCCCGGGCGCAGGCGTCGCCTGCTTCGCCTGCAGCGAAGCCAACATGGCTTACATGAAAAAGCTGCTCAACGCGGAATGCATCAGCTTTGATAAGGTCAACCAGCTGCGCCATGTGCAGTTCCTGAAGGATAAGGCCGGCGTGCTTGCGCACATGAAGAAGCATGCAGCCTTCATGAAGCCGAAGTTCGACGCCGTGATCGAAGCGCTCGACAGCGAAATCGCACCGCTCGGCTTCGCCTCCTATCATCGCCCCACCGGCGGCTATTTCGTAAGCCTCAACACCATGGAAGGCTGCGCAAAGCGCACGCATCAGCTCATGAAGGAAGCCGGCGTCATCATGACGGGCGCAGGCGCGACTTTCCCCTACGGCAAGGATCCGCAGGACGCAAACCTGCGCATTGCGCCGAGCTACCCGCCCATCGCGGAGCTGCGCGAAGCCATGCATGTGCTCTGTGTCTGCCTGAAGCTCGCCGCCGCGGAAAAGCTGCTCGGCTGAGCCTGTTTTCCCCGTTCCTTCCGGGAGGGCATATCTATGCGCCCTCCCTTTTCTTTTGAGGCAACCCCGGCATCGTCTTTCTCACTTCATATTTTATCCATGTTTCTACACAACTTTGGCGCAATCCGGATATTGAAACGTCATAATTCCATTCTATAATATGGGCAAGATAAGAGTTCAGGGTTTCCTAAACGGAAAGGAGCAATGATTTATGGAAAACAACAATTGGAACTGGTATGAAAACACCACGCCCAACACTGGCAATTTCAATACACAACAGCCTGCCGGCGGCAACGGCGGCGGAAATAAAAAGGAGAAAAAGCACGTTGCGACCTGGACGCAACTCATCATCTGCATGCTGGTGATGGCGCTCATCGGCGGCGGCATCGGCGCAGGCGCAGTATACTTTGCAAACCGGGATCAGGTCAAAGAGGAAGCGCAGCTTGGCCCCAACGACACCGTGGTCACACCGCCGGAAGCTGCGGGCAAACCCTCCGGCACGGAGAATGACAACAGCCCGGCTTCCCAGCCCTCTGCTGGCCTTAACATGAGTTCCGGCACGAACCAGCCAAACGGCGATGAAACAGGCTCTGTCATCCGCTCCTGCATGAGCAGCGTCGTCGGTATCGACATCGAGCAGGAGATTTCAAACGGCTATTCCATGTTCGGTTATGGCCAGCAGAAGGAAGACGGCACGACCTCTGAGACCGTGGGCTCCGGCTCCGGCGTGATCGTCACTGCGGATGGCTATATCGTGACGAACAACCACGTTGTGGAAGGCGGAGACACCATCAAGGTTCACCTGGAGGACGGCACGGAATACACTGCCACCCTCATCGGCACGGACAGCTACACTGACCTTGCCGTCATCAAGATCGACGCGGCCAACCTCCCTGCCGCCACACTCGGCAATTCCAGCGACATGCTGGTCTGCGATCCTGTATATGCCATCGGCAACCCGCTCGGCGTGCTTGCGAGCAGCGTTTCCGAAGGCATCATCAGCGGCCTTGACCGTGTAATCACGGTCGAGGGGCAAGAAATGACCCTGATGCAGACCACAGCAGCCGTAAACCCCGGCAATTCCGGCGGCGGCCTGTTCAACAGCAGGGGCGAGTTGATCGGCATCGTGAACGCGAAGAGTTCCGGCACGGATGTGGAAGGCCTCGGCTTTGCGATCCCGATCGATTCCGCAAAGCAGATCATTGCGGATCTGATTGACTTGGGTTATGTGACCGGCCGGCCGTACCTTGGCATCAGTATGCAGAACATCAGCATCCGTACCAACAGCAACAGCGGCAATAACGGCGGCTTCTTCCCCTTCGGCTCCTACAGCACCTACGGCTATGTGAACCGCGTTCAGGTAGTCGGCATCGAAGAAGGAAGCGCGGCGGAAAAGGGCGGCATGAAAGTGAATGACATCATCGTTTCCCTGGGCGGCACGGAGATCAACGGTTCTTCTGACCTCAGCACGCTGCTTTATGAATACAAAGTCGGCGATACGGTCACAATAACGGTACAGCGCGGGACGGAGCTCATCGATCTCTCCATAACGCTCGGCGAACGCACAAAGGCCTGACCTGACAGCGGTCATCCCGTGAGGAGCTTCCACTCCTCCGATGACATACCCCCATCCATCATGTTGCTGCGAAATCCCCAGCGTAGCAACGCAAAAGGAGCGGCTGAAGAACCGCTCCTTTTGTATTGACAAAACCGTGAATCTGCTTATTTCTCAAACAACCTGTCCAACAGCCAGTCCGCAAGCGCGCGCTTTGGCATCGTGCCGCTCTGCTCGGAAGAACCGTCTCTTTTGTAAAGCGTTACGGCATTTGTGTCCACGGCAAAGCCCGCACCCGCCGCAGTCACATCGTTGGCGGCGATCATATCAAGGTTCTTAGCTTCAAGCTTCTTTGCCGCGTTTTCCGCAAGATGCTCCGTCTCTGCGGCAAAGCCCATCACGCGCTGCTGCCTTTTCCTTTCGCCAATGCTCTTAAGGATGTCCCTTGTGGCTGCGAGCTCGAGTGTCATGCCTTCGCGCCCGTTTTTCTTGATTTTCTGCTCCGCAAAAGCCGCCGGCGTAAAATCAGCCGGCGCTGCAGCCATGATAAGCCCGTCACAGCTGTCAAAGGCGGCATGTACCGCTTCGAACATATCCTGCGAGGAGATGACATTCACGCGCTCCACGCCCTCCGGCACTGGCAGCGTTACCGGCCCGCTTACGAGCGTGACGCGCGCGCCGCGCGCCGCAGCAGCTTCCGCAATGGCATAGCCCATTTTACCGCTGGAACGGTTCGTGATATAGCGCACCGGGTCGATTCGTTCCTGCGTGGGGCCTGCGCTCACAAGCACATGTTTTCCCGCAAGGTCGCGCCGCGGGTAAAGCAGCTCCATTGCCGCCGCAACGATCGTTTCCGGCTCGGCAAGGCGCCCTTTCCCGACGTCGCCGCAGGCAAGAATCCCCGCATCCGGCTCGATGAAATGCCAACCGCGCTTTTTCAAAAGCGCAATGTTTTCCTGCACCACCGGGTTTTCGTACATGTTCACGTTCATCGCAGGTGCGACGAGCACCTGCGCACGCGTGGCAAGGATCGTCGTCGTCAGCATGTCATCGGCAATACCGTGTGCCGCCTTGCCGAGAAAATTCGCCGTTGCAGGAGCGACGAGAAACACATCCGCCCGTTTTGCAAGGGAAATATGCTCCACCTCCCATGGGTTCTCACGATGGAACATATCCACAACAACGGGGTTTGCGCTCATGGTTTCAAGCGCAAGCGGCGTGATGATCTCCGCACCCGCACGGGTCAGGATCACATGCACATCCACGCCCTGTTTGCGCAGGCGGCTCACAATGTCGCAGGCCTTATAGGCTGCGATCGAGCCCGTAACGCCCAGAACGACGTTCTTTTCCGTCATTTTGCGTAATCCTCGGGATATTTGATGGACAGCTTGTCCTCATACAGCTCGTCTACCGCATAGGATACAGCCTTGCGGTTCTGCAGCCGTTCCTCGTTCCCCACGAGCTGGCGCGCACGCTTTGCAACAACGGTCACGAGCATATAGCGGCACCCCACCTTGGATTGCAGTTCATTCAGCGGCGGTTTGTTCATCATAGGTCAGTTCCACTCTCCTTCAAAAATTCGTAAGATCCGCGCGGCGGCATACGCGCAGCCGCTCGGCTTTGATGATTGTTTCAACGCTGCAGACGGCATCTTCCAGCACGTCGTTTACGACTGCGTAATCGTATTCCGGCAGCAGCTTCATTTCAGCAAACGCTTCCTGCGTGCGGCGTTCCACGGCCTCCGCCGTTTCCGTTCCGCGCCCGACAAGGCGCTTTTTAAGCGTTTCCATGGAAGGCGGCGCGATGAACACCAGCACGGCTTCCGGGCAAAGGCGTTTCACGTTCATGGCACCCTTCACATCGATTTCAAGCACGATGTCGTTTCCCGCGGCAAGCTGCTGCTCCACATAGGCGCGCGGCGTGCCGTAATAGTTCATGCCAAACACGTCCATATACTCCAGAAACTCGCCCGCTGCGATCATGCGTTCAAATTCTTCCCGCGTCTTGAAAAAATAGCTCACGCCTTCCACTTCTCCGGGCCGGGGAGCACGGGTCGTTGCCGAAACGGAAAGCTTCACCTGCGGATTTCGCACAAGCAGTTCTTTGCATACCGTCCCCTTCCCGACGCCCGAAGGCCCGGAAAGCACGATCAGCACCCCTTTTCCTTCATTCGCTTTCATGCTGCATCCAACCTCCCGAAAATCATTCCGTTTCCGCTGCAACGCGGCCTGCAAGCGTCTCCGGCTGCAGCGCGGAAAGTACAATATGCATGCTGTCCATCACCACGACCGCGCGCGTACGCCTGCCGTGGGAAGCGTCGATCAGGCGGCTGCGCTCCCGTGCTTCCTGCACAAGGCGCTTCGCGGGCGCGCTGTCCGGCGCCACAATGGCAATGATACGGCTTGCGGCGACTACGTTGCCGAAGCCCACGTTTACAAGGCGAACCGCCATGGCATTCCTCCGCGTTTGGATTTATTCGATGTTCTGTACCTGCTCGCGGATCTTTTCGATCTCGCCCTTGCCTGCGATCACGAGGTTCGTGATCTCCGCGTCGTTTGCTTTCGAGCCGATGGTGTTAAACTCGCGGTTCATTTCCTGCACGACAAAATCAAGCCTGCGCCCGGCCGCCTCATCGGAACCGAGCACCTTGCGCATCTCCGTCACATGGCTCGCAAGGCGGACGAGCTCCTCGTTGATGCTTGCCTTGTCCGCGAACAGAGCGACCTCTGTGGCAAGGCGCGTTCTGTCCACCTCCACACCGCCGAGCATGCTCTCGATGCGCTCGGAAAGCTTCGTGCGGTATTCCTCCACCACGAACGGCGCGCGGGTATCGATCTTCGCGGCGATGGATTCGACCGTCGTTACCCGGTTGAGCAGGTCGTTGCAGAGCCGTTCCCCTTCGCCGGCGCGCATGCGTTTGAGCGCAGTTACGGCCCTCAGCGCTGCTTCGCGCGCCAACGCGGCCACCGCATCGCGATCCTCCTCCGCCTCGATCACATCCGTCACATCCGGAAAGCGCATGGCGGTGGAAAGGGAAATATCATCCTTCAGTTCGTATTGCGCAGCTGCCTTGCGGGCAGCGGTAAGATAGGCGCCCATGAGCGCTTCGTCGATCACAACGGTGCGCGCATCCATGCGCGTATTGCGGTAATTCACATAAATGTCAACGTGCCCACGCGAAAGCTGCTCTGAAAGGAGCTGGCGCAGCACATCTTCAATGAACCCGATATGCCGCGGCATGCGGAATGCCAAGTCCAGATAGCGGTGATTCACGCTTTTGAGCTCGATCGTGATCTCTCTTCCATCGGACGCCACCGTTGCGCGCCCAAAGCCGGTCATGCTGCTGATCATGCCATGCCTCCTCAGATCGTCTTAAACCAATTTATTATAGCACAGAATCGCGGGGATTGAAACGTATTTTGCCGAATTCAGGCCTTCTGCTGCGGGAGCCTGTAAAGCTCATCCGCGCCCGGCGGGTCGATCGGCGCGCCGTCCGCAAAGAATGCGCCGCGCCCCTCCTTCACCGCCCCAATCACCGCCGCGGGGATTCCCTCCGCCCGAAGTCCGCGCACAAGCGACGCCCCATCCTCACAGGCGATCAGCATCGCTCCGCTTGAAAGCAGGCGCAGCGGGTCAAGCCCGAGCGCAGCGCAGATGTGCTCCGTTGCCGGGTGTACGGGAACGGCCGCGCGGTCGATCTCCACACAGCAGCCAGCGGCTTCCGCCATCTCCCACGCCGCACCGAGCACGCCGCCTTCCGTCACATCATGCATGGCGGTGGCGCAGTGTTCCGCTGCATACAGCCCTTCCTTCACGACGCTCACCGCGCCGAAGAAAGCGCGCGCCGCCTGCAGTTCCTCCTCCGGAATGCCGGAAAGCATATCCGCATGGTCGCTTGCAAGGATCGCCGTTCCCTCAAGCCCGGCGGATTTTGTGAGAACAAGGTCATTCCCGGCGCGCATGTTCCGCGCATCCAGCACGCCGCGCGAACCCGCTTTAGCAAGTACCGTCGCGCAGGTCACCATGCGCGTTACGGAATCCGTGACCTCCGTGTGCCCTCCGATGATCTCCACGCCGGCCTGCTCAGCGGCAAAAGAAAGCTCATCCGCCACGCGGGCGATGTCCTTTTCCGTCGCCGACGGCGGCACGAGCAGCGTCACAAGAAGCCCGATAGGCTCCGCGCCGGCTGCCGCCGCGTCATTACAGCTCACATGCACCGTAAGCTGGCCCAAATTGTTATCCGCGGAGGTGATGGGGTCCGTGGAAAGCACGGCAAGCCGCCCGCCAAGGTCAACGGCAGCGCAGTCCACCCCCACGCGCGGCGAGCAGACCACCTCGCTGCGCACATGCCGGAATTTGCTTAAAATCAGCCCGTTCAGCTGATCGTTGTCCAGTTTTCCGATCCTCATTCGGCCTCTCCGATCCAATTGAAAAATTCTGTTTCGTTCAGCACCGGCACGCCAAGCGCCTGTGCCTTTTCCAGCTTGCTTCCGGCGTTCTCTCCGGCAAGCACATAATCCGTTTTTTTGCTGACGCTTCCCGCCGCCTTGCCGCCCATGCGTTCAATGAGCGCCTCGATCTCCTTGCGCCCCATGCGTTCCATCGTGCCCGTGACAACGATTGTCTTCCCCGCAAGCGGGCTGTCGCTCTGTTGTGTTTCCTCCGGGGTGGGCGAAACACCGTGCGCAAGCAACCGGTCGATCTGTTTTGCGATCGACGAATCAGCGAAAAACTCCACGATGCTGTCCGCCACAATGTCGCCGATATCCTCCACGGCGATGAGTTCTTCCCGCGTCGCATGGCGCACCGCGTCGAGCGTGCCAAACCGACGTGCAAGGTCGCGCGCAGTCTTTGCGCCCACATTCGGGATGCCGACTGCGAACAGGAACGCGCCAAGCGTGCGGTGCTTGCTCGCCGCAAGGGCGTTCATCAGGTTTTGCACCTTCTTTTCCTTGAAGCCCTCGAGGGCAAGGAAATCCTGCGGCGCAAGGTCGTAAAGGTCAGGAATGCTCGAAAGGCCAAGCTTTTCTACAAGCTGCGCAGCCGTTTTCTCGGAAAACGTTTCGATGTCCATCGCCTCGCGCGAAGCGTAATGCGCAAGCCGTGCCGCGATCTGCGGCGGGCAGGAAAGCGAGTTGGTGCAGTAAAGATGCACGCCGCGATGTTCCACATGGGCGCCGCACGCAGGGCAGCGCACAGGCTTTTCCACCGGGCGTTCCGGCACATCCCCCTCCACAGCGGAGAGGATCTCCGGGATCACATCGTTGCTCCTGCGCAGGAACACGCGGGAACCAATGCCCACGCGCTTGCGCACGATATCATCCCAGTTATTGAGCGTCGCGTGGCTGATGGTCGCCCCCGCAAGCTCGACGGGCTCAAGGTGTGCGCGGGGCGTCAGCTTGCCCGTGCGCCCGACCTCCCAGGTCACGTCACGCACGATGGTCGTGGTCTCCTCCGCCGCAAACTTGAAGGCGATCGCCCAGCGCGGGAAGCGGTCGGTCGCGCCAAGCGCCGCGCGCGTTGCGAAATCGCGCACCTTTACCACCATGCCGTCGATCAGGAAATCCAGCGTTTCCCGCGTTTTCTCCGCTTCCACAATGCCGTCATAAACGGCCTCGATGCTGTCAAACGTCTGCAAGAACGGGCTTGTGGGTAGGCCGTTTTCCCGAAGGAACGCGATCATCTCCGTCTGCTCCGTAAGCGTCTTTCCTTCAATAAAGCCAATGTTGTAAAAATAGCAGTCCAACCGGCGCCGCGCCGTCACCTTGGGATCCAGGTTCCGGAGCGCACCCGCCGCCGCGTTGCGGGCATTCTTAAGCTGCTCCTCACCGGCACGGTTGAGCTCATCCAGCACGGAAAGGCGCATATAACATTCGCCCTGCACCTCCATCCTGCCCTTGAATGGGATCGTAAGTGGAATGGAGCGGATGGTGCGGATCTGCGGAAGGATGGCTTCCCCCACCACACCGTTGCCGCGCGTTGCGCCACGCACGAGCATGCCGTTTTCATAGGTCAGGTTTACGGTGAGGCCATCGAACTTGTATTCAAGCGCATAGCGCACCGGCGGGAGCTTTCCCTCGTTTGCGGCGTTGTACTCCGCGCGCAGGCGTTCTGCGCGCTCGCCCCACGCAATGAGCGCCTCGCGCGTGCGCACCTTGTCCATGCTCCAAAGCCGCGCAAGGTGGTTTTGCTGTTCAAAGGCCGAAAGCGGTTCGCTGCCGACGCGCTGCGTAGGCGAATCCGGCAATACGATACCCGTTTCCGCCTCAAGCGCCAAAAGCGCATCAAAGAGCGCATCATATTCCGCGTCACTCACCTTCGGCGCATCGAAAGCATAATAGGCGCGGGCGTAATCGTTGAGCTTGTCCACAAGCTCCTGCATGCGTTCCTGCATGAGGCGGTTCTCCTTTGCAAATGTTGCTGTTTGTTTTATTCTTCCACAGGCGTGAGCGGAGCATAAGCGGCCGCAAAGCGTTTTACGCCGCAGGAGGCAAAATCAACCGTGACCGTCATAGCGCTGCCGCTGCCCGCCGTCTCAAGGACTGTGCCCTCGCCGAATTTCTCATGCCGCACGCGTGAGAACTGCGTAAACTGCTTTCCTGTGGGCGCAGCATCCGGCGCATGGCGCACCGCCGCAGGCGCAGGGACGGAAACCGTATCCCGGCGCACACCAAACCCCTGGGAAGATGCATATTTCGGCATCTCGGCATCCCGTTTCCAGATGGCGCGCTGCGGCTGTTGCTGCGCAACACGCTGCTCCTGCCGGCACTCGATCAGTTCCTTCGGGATCTCCGCAATGAAGCGGGAGGGCTGATTGTACGCGCTGTCCCCAAAGATTGAGCGCTGCTGCGCGTTGATGAGATAGAGCTTCTCCCGGGCACGGGTAATACCAACATAGCAGAGCCTGCGCTCCTCTTCAAGCGCGCCGTGGGTCATGTCCATGCGTGCGCGGAAGGTCGGGAACACGTTCTCCTCCATGCCGGCCAGAAACACCACCGGGAACTCCAACCCTTTTGCGCTGTGCAGCGTCATGAGCGCAACGGAACCGTTTCCTTCTTCCATCGCGTCGATATCCGAAATAAGAGCAACGTTCTCCAAGAACGCATTGAGCACGTTTTCTCCTTCCGGCAGATCCCGTTCGATCTCCTTGATGTTGCCGACGAGCTCGCGCAGGTTGTCCATCCGCGATTCCAGCTCACCCTTTTTATCATCCGCCGCAAGATATGCCTCATAGCGGATCTCCTTGATGAGGTATTCCACAAAATCCGAAAGCGGCATCACGGCGTTCATGGCCATCAGCTCCGCGATGCAATCGGTAAACGTCTTGAGTTTTTTTGCCGTCTGCGCCGTAAGCAGCGCACCGTCCATTGCCGCAAAGAGCATGGAAAGGCCCTGCGTCTCGGAAGCGAGGCGAAGCTCCTCAATGGCCTTTTCGCCGATGCCCCGGCGTGGCACGTTGATGATGCGCATGAGCGCAACATCATCGTTCGGGTTGGCGATCACGCGAAGATATGCAAGGATATCCTGGATTTCCTTGCGTTCATAGAAGCGGAAGCCGCCATATACTTTGTGGGGGATGCCGTAATTGAGGAGCGTGCCTTCCAGCACGCGGCTCTGCGCGTTCATGCGGTAAAGGATGGCAAAATCCGAATACGCCCGGCCATCCCGCACACCCTCAAGGATCTTGCGGCAAATGAAGTTCGCCTCATCCCGCTCGGAAGCGGCAATATACCGTTCAATGAGCTCACCGCCCTCCTGCTCCGTCCAGAGCGTCTTGCGCTTGCGGCTCTGGTTGTTGGAAATGACGGCATTTGCCGCATCAAGGATTTTGCTGGTGGAACGGTAATTCTGCTCCAGCCGGATCACCTGCGCCCCCTCAAAATCCTTTTCAAAGCTCATGATGTTGCGGATATCCGCGCCGCGCCAGCCATAGATGCTCTGGTCATCATCGCCGACAACGCAAATGTTGCCGTGCGTGCGGCAAAGCAGCTCCACAAAGCGGTACTGCGGCATGTTGGTGTCCTGATACTCATCTACCAGCACATAGCGGAACTTGCTGCGGTATTTTTCAAGAATATCCGGGTTGGTCTCAAGCAGCGTGAGCGTTTTCACGAGCAGGTCGTCAAAATCGAGCGCATTCGCAGCGCGGAGGCGCTTTTCATACTGCTTGTAAACGCGCAGCGTAAGTCCCTCGCTGTCCGCATAAGTCTCCGCGAGGAACTGCTCCGGGTTAAGGGATTTGTTTTTCGCGTTGGAGATGCGTTCTTTCATCTCCCGCTTGGGCATGTTTTTCTCGTTCATGCCCATATCTTTCAGGATATCGCCGATGACCTTCATCTGATCGCTATCGGCGTAGATGGTGAAATTGCGCTCGTAGCCCAGGCGGTCGCAGTCAATGCGCAGCATTTTGGCGCAGCAGGAATGGAACGTGGTCACCCACATGTCCTCCGCGCCTTCGCCAACAAGCGCCGCCGCGCGCTCGCGCATCTCGGCCGCCGCCTTGTTCGTGAACGTCAGCGCAAGGATGTTCCACGGCTTGACGCCATGTTCAATCAGGTTTGCGATGCGGTATGTAAGCACGCGCGTTTTGCCGCTGCCCGCACCCGCCAGCACAAGCAGAGGGCCATCCAGGCATTCCACAGCCGCGCGCTGTTCCTTGTTCAAAACCGAAAGATCCATGATATGCGGTTCTCCTTCTTTTGCAATGTGAGAACAAGCTTCTGCGCCTTCAGCGCAGAGGCGAACCAATTAATTATAGCACATGAAAACCGGTTTCGGAACAGAAAACCGCGCAAAATGACGAAAGCGGCCTGTGCGTCTCCGGAAGGAGAGGCGCACAGGCCGCACGGCATCCGTTCCCGCTTCGGGGAACGCACATTAAATTAGAAAAGCCCGGTGATGTTTCCTGCTTCGTCTATGTCGATCCGCTCTGCCGCAGGCAATTTCGGGAGGCCGGGCATCGTCATCACCGTGCCCGTATATGCCACGATGAAGCCCGCGCCCGCGCAGGCCTTAAGATCGCGCACCGTCACGGTAAAGCCCTCCGGCGCACCAAGCAGCGTGGGGTCATCCGAAAAGCTGTATTGCGTTTTTGCAACGCATACCGGCAGATTTGCAAGGCCGGTTTCCGCAAGGAGCTTCTCCTTTTTCTCCGCTTCGGCAGTGAAGTGCACATCGGCGCCGCCATATACGCTGCGCACGATGGCGCGCAGTTTTTCGCGCAGCGGCATGGCATCGTCATAGGAGAAGCGGAAATCGTTTTCCTTCTCGCACAGGCGCACGACCTGTTCCGCAAGCGCAGCCGCACCCGCGCCGCCTTTCGCCCATGCTTCGCAGCACACGGCCTCGATCCCACGCTCCGCGCAGAGCGATTCGACCAGCGCAAGCTCCGCCTCGGTATCCGTCGGGAAGCGGTTCACGGCCACAACGGCCGGCAGGCGGAAGGTCTCCGTGATCACCTGCACATGGCGGAACAGGTTGGCAATGCCCTTGCGGATCGCTTCCGTGTTCTCCGCCCCAAGCTCAGCCTTGGGAACGCCGCCGTGCATCTTGAGTGCGCGCGCCGTAGCGACGATCACAACGGCGGAGGGGCGAATGCCGGACTTGCGGCATTTGATATCAAGGAACTTCTCTGCGCCAAGATCCGCGCCAAAGCCCGCCTCCGTCACGACATAATCCGCAAGGCGCGCAGCCGTTTTTGTTGCGATCACGCTGTTGCAGCCATGGGCGATGTTTGCAAACGGCCCGCCATGGATGAGCGCAGGCGTATGTGCAAGCGTCTGCACCAGGTTGGGTTTGAGCGCATCCCGCAAAAGCGCCGCCATTGCGCCATGCGCCTTGAGGTCAGCCGCCGTAACGGGTTTGCCTGCGCGCGTATAGCCCACAATGATTGCGCCAAGGCGCGCTTTCAAATCGGCAAGATCCTCCGCGAGGCAAAGCACGGCCATTACTTCGGATGCAACGGTAATCTCAAACCCATCCTCGCGCGGCATGCCGTTCATCGTTCCGCCAAGCCCGCTCACGATATGCCGGAGCTGCCTGTCGTTCATGTCCACCGCCCGCTTCCAGGAAATGCGCTTCACGTCGATATCGAGCGCATTGCCCTGCTGGATGTGATTGTCGAGCATCGCTGCGAGCAGGTTGTTTGCCGCGCCTATGGCATGCATGTCACCAGTGAAATGGAGGTTGATGTCCTCCATCGGGACGACCTGCGAATATCCGCCGCCCGCCGCGCCGCCTTTTATGCCGAATACCGGCCCGAGTGACGGTTCGCGCAGCGCGATCATCGTTTTTTTGCCGATCAGTGCAAGCCCGTCGCCAAGGCCAACGCTCACGGTCGTCTTTCCCTCGCCGGCAGCGGTCGGCGTAAGCGCCGTAACAAGAATGACTTTCCCCGCCCGTTTTCCTTCCGGCAGCGTTTTTACGTTCACCTTTGCCTTGTAGCGCCCATAGTATTCAAGCGCCTCCTCCGGGATGCCCGCGGCTTCCGCCACATCACGAACCGGCCACATCTCCGCCGCCTGCGCGATTTGCAGATCGCTCATCTGTTCCATGCTGTTCCTCCTGCTCAAATAATACTTAACCCACCCAAACGGCAGGTGATTTACCATTCAGCCCAATAAAATCAGTGTAGCATATCCCATCACAGCGCGCAAGAAAGGAGCGGATTTCTATACATAAAAATAAAACCCTGCGTATCTTCGACTTCATTCTCCCATAAAGGGCCTGAACGCTCTGCACAGGAAATCCTGCTTCACGCAGAGAACCTCGGAGCTCACCCTTCGTTGAGCCCGGTGCGAAGATATTTCGGGTTTGTAAGTATTATATCATTACATAATATGCTGTCAAGCACTCACCGCACATTTTTGCGAAGTGTTAAAGAGAGCAATCCATGCGGAACAATAAGGAGGGTAAGTTGATGCGAAGGGAGCCGGACAAGCAGCCCGGCTCCCTCCTGAAGCACTTCCGTTACTTAAAGTATTTCTGGTTGCTCTTGTATGTTGCGACCCAGCAGCCGATGCCGACGGCAACCGCGATCCCGATCCACAGATATTTGAGCCAGGCAGCATTGTCATAGGGGATGAACGCGCCCGTTGCATAAAACGCGAAGTCCGCGCCCCACACCAAGTTGATGATCCCGTTTTCCCGGCACCATGCCCGCTTGTCATCCTCATCCTCAATGGCTGTGCGCGCCGTTTCGGGAATATGCTTTCCCAGCAGCATCAGCACGCCTTTCACAGCTACCCAAACTGCGCAAATGTAAATCAGGATCGTTACCATGCCATTTTCCTCCTTATGCTCTGAGCTGTGCGCCAAGGCGCGCTGCAAGCGTATCGATCACGCACTTCATAGCCTGCTGGATCTCGTCATCATTGAGCGTATGGTCGTTTGCAGAAAGCGAGAACGAATACGCCATGCTCTTTTTGCCCACCGGGATGCCCACGCCGCGGTACACGTCAAACAGCTCCGCATCGCCGATCGTCACCGCAGCGGGTGCCCGCAGGATCGCTTCCTTCACAGCCGCCGCGCTTATGCTTTCATCGACCACGACCGCGATGTCACGCGGGACCTTCGGGAAGCGCGGCAGAGGCGCATAGGTGCGTTTTCCGCCCTTGTGCGCGCGCAGCTTCTCAACATTGATCTCCGCATAATATACCTTTTGCGGAATGCCCCACACCTTCTGCACCTTGGGGTGGACTGCGCCAAACTCACCGATGGCCTCGCCGTCTGCAAGCAGCAGCGCCTTCTGCCCGGGCTGGAAGTATTCTCCGCCGCCCGGCACAACCGAGCAGTACTCCTGCATGCGGAACGCCTCGAGCACCGCCTCAATGCTCCCCTTGAGCGTAAAGAAGTCCTCATCCTCCCCGCTGAAAGCAATGCCGAGCATCTTGCGTTCTTCCGGCAGATCGGCATTGTTGTCAAAATGCACGTTCCCGACCTCGAAGAAGCGTGCCTGGCCCGTTTTGCGGCTGAAGTTGCGCGCGAGGGAATCGAGCACACCCGCAAGCAGCGTCGTGCGCATAAGGCTCTGATCCTCACCGAAGGGGTTGAGGAGCTTCACTGCAAGGCGTTTTTCATCGCCTTCCGGGATGCGCAGCGCGTCAAGCGCCGCGGGGCCGGTGAAGTTGTAATTGTACATCTCACAGCAGCCCTGCGCAACGAGCGTATCCTTGATGGCATCCTCATCCTTCAGATCCTCTCCGATCCGGCCGCGGAAGGTATTGCCGGTCATCAGCGTGGGTGGGATGTTGTCATAGCCGTAAATGCGGCCGACTTCCTCCGCAATGTCCCAATCCGCCTCAATGCCGCTTTCGATATCCGTGCGGAAATGCGGCACATCCACACGCAGCTTGTCGCCGCAGACCTCGGAGGAGATGTTGATGGTAGCAAGCATCTTCACCATGTCCTCCGGTACGATACTCGTGTTCAGGATCTTGTTCACATGGGCGTAATCCACATCGATCACGCGCGGAGAAACATCCGCCGCGCAAACGTCGATCGCCTCGCCGATCACCTTGCCCGCATGGAGATCGTCCACAAGTTCGATGGCCCGTTCCAGCGCAAGGTAAGCATTCACCGGCTCCACGCCCTTAATGAAGCGCGCGGCTGCGTCTGTCACATGGCGCAGTTTGCGCGTCGTCGCGCGGATGTTGCTGCCCTTAAAGGCCGCTGCCTCGAAAAGCGTCGCCTTGGTGTTCTCCGTGATCTCGGAGTTTTCGCCGCCCATCACGCCCGCGATGCCGACGCCCTTCTCCGGGTCCGCAATGAGGAGCATTTCCGGCGTCACGGCGCGCTCCTTGCCATCGAGCGTTACGACGGTCTCGCCCTCATGCGCGTTGCGCACAACGATGTGCCCATCCGCCACACAGGCCAGGTCAAACGCATGCATCGGGTGGCCGTATTCCACAAGAACATAGTTCGTGATGTCCACGATGTTGTTGATCGGCCGCATGCCGACCGCGCGGAGCCTCCGCTGCATCCACTTCGGGGAAGGCTCGATTACAAGATCCGTCACAACGCGCGCGGCATAACGCGGGCAAAGCTCCGTGTTTTCCACGGTAACGCTCGCATAATCCGCCGTGTTTCCGGTGCCGGCGACCGGGCGGATCACAGGCTCCCTGAACTTCTGCCCAAGCGCAGCCGCAGCCTCGCGGCAGATGCCGATGATGCTCTGGCAATCCGCACGGTTCGGGGTCAGTTCGATATCGAAAATGATGTCGTCCATGCCGATCGCGGTCTGAATCGGCTGGCCAAGTGGATGCTCCTCCTGCAGGATCATGATACCGTTGAATTCCGCGCCGGGGTAATCCGCCTCCGTAAGGCCGAGCTCCTTGCCGGAGCAGAGCATGCCCGCGCTTTCCACGCCGCGCATGTTCGTGGGCCTGATCTCGATCCCGCCCACGAGTTTTGCGCCATCCAGCGCCACAGGCACGAGCGCGCCTTCAAACACGTTCGTCGCGCCCGTCACGATGCAGAGCGGCGTTTCCCCGCCCACATCGATGGAGCAGATCTGCAATTTGTCCGCGTTCGGATGCTTTTCAAGCGCATTGATGCGCCCCACCACAACGCCGGAAACGTTGGGCATCTCGTCCAGAATATCGGCGACCTCGAAGCCGCGCCACATCATGCGCTCCACGAATTCCTCGGGCGTCACATTCCATTCCACATAATCCTTCAACCAGCTCAATGGCAGTTTCATATTCCGATCCCTCCCTTAGAATTGGCGCAGGAAGCGCGCGTCGTTTTCGTACTCAAGGCGGATGTCCGTGATGCCGTACTTAAGGCTCGTCACACGGTCCACGCCGATGCCGAAGGCAATGGCCTTCCACTCATGCGGGTCAAGACCGCAGTTTTCAAGCTCGTGCGGGTTCGTAACGCCGCAACCGAGGATCTCGATCCAGCCCGTGCCCTTGCAGACGCGGCAGCCCTTTCCCCCGCAGATGGAGCAGGAAATGTCCACCTCTGCGGAAGGCTCCGTGAACGGGAAGTAGCTCGGGCGGAAACGCGTGCGCACATCCTCGCCGAACACGGCATGCACGAACGTATCGAGCGTGCCTTTCAGATCTGCAAGCGTGATGTCACGATCCACCACAAAGCCCTCCATCTGCATGAACACCGGGCTGTGGCTTGCATCCACCTCATCCACGCGGAACACGCGGCCGGGCATGACGAGCCGGAACGGAGGTTTGAGCGTCATGAGAGCGCGCGCCTCGCAGGGGGAAGTATGCGTGCGCAGCACCACGCGGTCGTTGATATAGAAGGTATCCTGCATGTCGCGCGCCGGATGGTCGAGCGGCAGGTTCAGCCTCGTGAAGTTGTAATCGTCATACTCCACCTCAGGACCGCCAAACGTGGTGAAGCCCATGCCGATGAGCGCGTCGCGGATCTCGCGGTACGTCCGCGTCATCGGGTGCAGATGGCCGGCCGGCAGCCTGCGCTTGCCGGGTTCCGTCACATCAAGCGCTTCCTTTTCAAAGCGGCGTTCGAGCATCAGCTCCGCGATCTTTTCGCGCCGCACGCCGATGGCTTCCTCCAGCTCCTTCTTCACGGCATTCGATGCCTGGCCGAGCTTTGCGCGCTGCTCCTTATCAAGCTTGCCCATGGTGCGCAGAATCTCCGTCAGCGCACCGTTGCGGCCCAGCACGGAAACGTTGAGCGCGTCGAGCTCTTTCTCGTCCCGCACTTCCTTCAGGCGGTCAAGCGTTTCCTGCCTGATCTTCTGCAATGCGTCGATCATAATGAAATGAACCTCCGAAAAATATAATAAGCGCGCCTCGCCGAAGGGACGAAGGCGCGCTCGTGGTACCACCCTAATTCGCCCCGCTGCCACGGGGCCTTTTCCGCTGTAACGGGCTTACCCGGCACCGACTACGCACCTGCTTTCGGAGCAGGCTTCCCCGGCGCGGCTTGGGAGCGAACTTCGCGCACCGCTTCTCCGCAGGCCGCTTCCAGCATTGCGGCCCTCTCTGGAACGGGCAAACGGCGCTTTTCTCCGTCATCGCCTATGTTTCTTGGTGCATCATAGCACAAAACGGAAGAGATTTCAACGGTGGTTTCCGTTTTTCCGCCGAAAAGCAAACGCGGGCGGCAATGCTTCTCTTTGCCGCCCGTACCGTTTCAATCTATCTTCTGTTTTATTCCACGCTCTCTGCAATGCGCAGGAATTCTTCCGAAGGCGCCTCGCCGTATTCGCTGATCTCATACAGTTCAACACTGTATATCTTCTCCGCCTCCGCGCCGTATTTTTCAGCGAGCCTCTCCCGGTGCTTCCCGCACTGTGCCCTGCCCAAACCGTGATACCGTTCCGCAAGCAATGCGACCTGCTTTTCACGCGGCCACGCGATCCGTCCCATATGATCCGGCCAATACATCCAGTCGAAATACTGGCACGCATGGCAGGAAGCAAGTTGCACCTTAAAATCCACCCGCTCCCTGGAGACGGGAACGATGATGTCCGCGCTGTGCGGATACGGCTTTTTGAAATCATCTGCCCAGAACAGGATGGCAGGCGTGTGCGCGAGATACGGCGTATCCGCGCAAATGTGCGGGACGGTGAGCAGGAAGGATGCATCCTGCACCAGAAGCGACACATTCCGGTGATCCGCATGATAATCGTTCGGGCGATTCGTGAGGATCACATCCGGCCGGTAGCGGCGGATATAGCGGATGAGGTGTTCCCGTGCGGCAAGCGTCACTTCCAGCCGCCCATCCGGGTAATCCAGCACATCATAACGCGCATCGAGCAGGCGGCCGCTTGCCGCAGCCTCACTGCGCCGTTTCAGCTTCAGCTCCTCCGCGCTTTCGTCCATGTGATAAGTTCCCGCGCTTCCATCCGTCACCGAAAGCAGGCGCACCTGCCAGCCTGCCTCGCGCAGCTTGGAAAGCAAGCCGCCCGAATATGTGTCCGCATCATCCGGGTGCGCACCGATGCTCAAAATTCTGCGTTGTTCTTCCATGTTCTCCTCCATCGTTTTCCTTTATTCACAATTCAGCACAATTCAAATCAAAATCACATATCACCGTCACATCCGGGTGCAACTGCAAAAAGCTCGCCGGAACCTCCGGATCGACCTTGCCCGAAACCGCCTTTTGCAGCGCTTCCCTTTTCTGTTCGCCCGAGGCAAGCAGCAGAATGCGCTTCGCCCGCATAATCCCGCCCATGCCGAGCGTGAGCGCGCTGCGCGGCACATCGTCAAGGCTTTTGAAATTGCGGCTGTTTGCAAGGCGGGTGCTTTCGGCAAGCGTTACGGTATGCGTATGCACATCGAGCGCCCGCGCCGGCTCATTAAAGCCGATATGCCCGTTTTTCCCGATACCAAGCAGCTGAAGGTCAATGCCGCCAAGCGCTTCGCACAGCGCATCATACCGCCGGCATTCCAAAGCCGGATTTTCCGCGAGGCCATTCGGGATATGCGTATTTTCCCGCTGCACATTGATGCGGGAAAACAGGTGTTTTTCCATAAAATAGCGGTAGCTTTGCGGATCGTCCGCGCCGAGGCCGGCATATTCATCCAAATTAACGGTGCGCACATGCCGGAACGTTGCCCGCCCTTCCCGATACGCTTCGGCAAGGCAGTCATATGCGCCAATGGGCGTGCTGCCTGTCGCAAGCCCGAGCACACAATCCGGCTTTTCCCGCACCGCGGCAAGGATGATCTCCGCCGTCCGGCAGCTCAGCGCCGCATAGTTTTCGTCCTGAATAATTCTCATTAGTTCATACTCCCATATCCATTTTTTGCAGAATACGTTGGATTGTCTGCTCCACAACGATGCAGCTTATGCCATAAAGGCTTGCATTGGATCCCATTTTGGTGAGGCGCACCGTCAGGTTTGGTTGAACAGAGCGCACAAGCCGTTTCTCCACAAACTGCATTACAGTCGGGTAGCAGGCTGCACAGCCGGCGAACAAGTTGCCCCAAAGAGCGATCGTATCCGGATTGTAGGCGCAGGAGATATCGCTGATGGCAATCGCGATATATTCGCTCACCTCCAACAGCAGCGCATGCAGCTTCTGATTACCCGCTTTAAGCCCCGCATTGATGCTTGCGAGCGAGCCATAAGCGGGATCGATCTCCTTTGCACGTTCAATAACTGCAGATTCGCTGATCGTCCTTTCAAAGCTGCCGCGGTATTCGCACTTCTCAGGGCGCAGGCCCTCCAGCCCGGCGTTAAAATGCCCGATCTCACCCGCTGCGTTGCGGCTGCCCCGCAGGAGCCTTCCATCCACGATCGCAGCGCTGCCTACACCTGCCCAGCCAAGCTTTAAGTAGACGATGTTCTCCGTGCTCTCCCCGGCGCAGGAAAGCAGATACTGCTCTCCGAGCAAAGCCGCTTTGCAGTCATTCTCCACAAACGCGGGCATGCCAAGCACATCTTCAAGGATAGCAACGCCATCCACATCCGCCCAGTGCATTTGACTTGATCCAGATATGACGCCTGTTTCAAGAACGTGGCCGGAAATGCTGATACCACAACAGGCAACTTTTTCAACAGGCACGCCAGCATCGCGGCAAAGCTCCGGCAGCATCTCCTTGAGCGTCTCCGCCATATTGCGAAACGTTATCCCCTCTGCCATGATAAGCTCACGGTATGCCACATTTTTCGCTGACATATCTACCAACGAAACCTTGCTCACGTTCGGCGTCGCGTCCATGCAGAGACAATATGCCGCACTCGCACGAACTTCAAGCAGCGTACTTGGCCGGCCGGACGTCCCTGCGGATGCAATCGAATGCTCGGCAATCAGGCCGATCCCCTGCAATTCGTTTACGATGCGCGTCATGCTCGTTGCGCTGAGGCCCGTGCGCTTTGCGAGCGCAGCACGGGACAAAGGGCCCTCCCGCTTCACAAGATCAAAAATCAGCTTGAGGTTATGATACTTCAAATCAGCCTGTGACCTTGGAGCCTCATGATACATTGTGTTTCTCCATCCCACTACTATTTTTCCCGTTCCTCGCTGTAAGCATCAAGCTCACATTCGTTTCGGCGAGTTCCACGATCATACCCTTGTAAATCACTGCAATGCGGTTTGTGATAAACCGCATAATCAACCATTGCGCGTTCACTCAGGCTCGCCGTCGGATTCTGAAAGATCAACTGAATATTTTTGATGACTTCCCTGTCGCTTTCCCGATCAATCTTGCCCGAAATCCGTTTCCCTTTATAATTAAAGTTCTGAGTATTCCCTGCGGGCTCTGCATCCGCAAATCAAAATCGCATTAAACGGCGTGTTCCTCAATAGCTAACACCGCGTTAGTAAATATATCACTCGATTTTATGTTTGTCAACAACATATATGTTTCATTTAATAGCATGGTGAAATTTTATGGGAAACATGGTATACTCGTTCTAATATATCAAATTTGCAAAACGAATGAGAGGATTTGGAAATGAAGATCAACGTTTTTGATATCGGCGGCACATTTGTGAAGTATGGCATTTGGGATGGCGCCGCCTTGCATGCCATGGGAGAATTCCCTTCCTGCGGGCAGGAGGGTGCCGCGCGGCTGATCGCGCGGCTGAATGCTGTCATGAATACCCTTGGCGCAGCGGATGCGATCGGTATTTGCACGCGCGGCCAGATCAACTGCGAAAGCGGCGTTGTGATTTATGATCCTCCGCACATCATTCCCGGCTATACCGGCACAAACCTGAAGGCCTCTTTCGCAGATTTCGGCGTTCCGGTGGCTGTAGAAAATGACGTAAATTGCATGTCGCTTGCTGAAGCCCAGTTTTTCCCGAACTCCGGAAATGGCGATCTCATCTGCCTGACCTACGGCACCTGCGTTGGCGGTGCAATCGTGCGCAACGGAGAAGTTTATCACGGAGCCAACTGGTCCGCCGGCGAATTCGGTATGATCTACTCCGGTGGGCGTTACTATGAAGATATTGCAAGCGTTTCCGCGCTTGTGGAACGCATTCGAGCCGTGGATCCGCAGCTTGACAGCGGACGGAAGATCGCAGCAGTGCTTGACAGACCGGATATCGCTCCGCTTGTTGACGCCTGGGTCAGCGACGTTGCGGATGGCCTTGCCTCGCTGATTCATATCTTTGATCCGGCTGCAGTCATAACTGGCGGTGGCTTCATTGAAAACGAGCGCGTGTTTGAACGTATCAGTACTTACACCCGGCAACGCGTTGCTCCGGGTTTTCATGCGCTGCTTTCCCCTGCCCGCTATGGCAACCGGGCAGGCCTCATTGGGGCTGCACGCCTCGCTGAATCTCTTCTCTGAAAAACGGCACAACATCGCCGCAAAAGAGCGCCACCAGCCAAAGGCTGGTGGCTCTCAGCCAGTCGAAAAAGGTCCAGAATAGCTGGGTTTATTCGTATTTATATGGTAGAATAAGCATGGGTGATGAAAGATGCTTGAACGAGGGAAACTGGATCGTGGAATCGTAAAGATTGTGGACACAGAAAGTTGGGTGCCGAAAGACCATCTGCTGAGAAAAATAGATTTGGCAGTGGATTTTAACCGGCTCTATGAAATGGTGGAACCGCTGTACAGTGAAGATAACGGACGGCCCAGCGTAGACCCGGTGGTACTGTTCAAGATGGTTCTGATCCAACATCTGTACGGACTGCCATCCCTGCGGAGAACAGCGGATGAAGTGGGCTTGAATGTAGCTTACCGCTGGTTTCTGGACTATACGCTGCAGGAGGAAACGCCGCATTTTTCCACGGTGAGTTATATTTCCGTCATCGGTTTACAGAGGATACAGTGAACCAGATCTTTCGCTGGATACTGGAAGAAGCAGCGGAAGCAGGATACCTGTCCCCGAAGGCCGTGTTTATAGACGGCACTCATATCAAGGCAAACGCCAATACGAAGAAGCAGATCAAAGAGCAGGTGCCTGTGGCATCCAGGCATTATACGAAGGAGCTGATGGCGGAGGTCAACGCAGACAGAGAGGTACACGGCAAAAAGCCGTTTGACGATGATGACGATGATCCGCCGACAGCACCTAAGAAACGAAAAGACAGCACTTCCAGGAAGAAGCTGGCCCGCAGGAAGAAAGAGAAAAAACACACGGTAACAAAGAGCGTAACTGACCCGAACAGCGACCTGTTCGTAAAGGGGGGCCACAAGCGGCAGTTCGCTTACGAAGCCCATACTGCATGTGACAAACACGGTTTTGTGTTGAAGACAGCGGTAACTCCAGGCAATGTTCATGACAGTGTTGCTTTTGATGAGGTATACGACAAGGTAACGAAGGCATTCCCTGAAGTAGAGACCATTGTTGCAGATTCCGCTTATAAGACTCCGCATATTTGCAGGAAAGTATTTGGCGATGGCAGAGTTCTCTCCGCAACCTATAAGCGTCCCCAAACGATGAAGGGCGGACATGAGTGCTGGAAATACGTCTATGATGAGTTTTACGACTGCGTCATTTGCCCCGAATACCAGATTCTGAAATACAGCACCACCAACCGGAATGGATACCGGGAATACAAGAGCACCCCAAAGATCTGCGCCAATTGCCCTACCAGAGAACTCTGTACCCATTCCAAGGATTGTGTAAAGACGGTACAGCGTCATATCTGGAAAGGATATGAGGAACTGGCAGATGATGCCCGATACACGTCTGAGTGCCAGGACCTTTACAAGAAACGCAAAGAAACGATTGAACGGGACTTTGCGGATGCGAAGGAAAAATACGCCATGCGTTATACGCAGTACAGAGGCTTGGCCCAGGTGACAAACTGGGTGAAGCTTAAATTTGTTGCTATGAACCTCAAAAAACTGGCGAGGTGGAAATGGAATGACTCTGTCCATTTCCTGTTTTCTCTCCTGCTTTCCCCATTATATGCCGAAACCCCGCTTGCCGCCTAATGCGCAATCGGGGTTTCTCGACAGGCTGAAGCGCCGCCCATTTCGGGCAGCGCTTGCTTCTACCGTTTTGTATGTGTTATTTCTCCACGATACGCTCAACAACCTTCGCAGCCTTACCAACGCGGTTGCGCAGGTAGTACAGCTTCGCGCGGCGCACTTCGCCGTGACGAACGACCTCAATGCGGCCGATGCGGGGGCTGTTGTAGGGGAACGTACGCTCAACGCCTACGCCATAGGACATCCTGCGGACGGTGAAGGTCTTGCGGATGCCGCCGCCCTGCATTTTGATGACGACGCCCTCGAAGTTCTGAAGCCTCTCGCGCGTACCCTCGATAACCTTTACGTATACGCGGACGGTATCACCGATCTCCAGCTTGGGGAGGTCAGTGCGCAACTGTTCTTTTTCAAGTTCCCTGATGATATCAGCCATTTTCAGCTTTCTCCTTCCTCATAGACGTTCTTGAAGGATGGCTCCCACATTGGACCGCCCGTTTTCCGAACGCCATTATACCATGTTCGTTTCGTGTTTGCAAGGCGTTTTTTCGCCTAATTGTCTTGATTTTTCAGTTCCGCAAGGAAACGCCTGTCGTGTTTGTCCAACCCGCTCTCGTCGAGGTTTGCCATCAGCTCCGGCCGCCGTTCCCAGGTGAGGCGGAACGATTCCTGCCGCCGCCAGCGCGCGATATGCGCATGGTTCCCGTTGAGCAGCACCTCCGGCACAATCATACCGCGGTATTCCGCCGGGCGGGTGTACTGCGGATATTCCAGCAGCCCCGCGCTGAAGGATTCCTCCTCCGCGGATTCGCTGCTTCCGAGCACGCCCGGAATGAAGCGGGAAATACAGTCGATGAGTACCATGGCGGGAAGCTCTCCGCCGGTGAGGACATAATCTCCGATGGAGATCTCGCAGTCCATCTGTTCCATGGCACGTTCGTCGATACCTTCATAATGGCCGCAAAGCAGGAGAATATGTTCCTCCGCAGCAAGCTCCCGTGCCATCGCCGTGGTGAGCGTCTTTCCGCGTGGTGTAAGGACGACGCGCAGCGCCGCATGATCCGGATCCACCGCATCCAGACAGGAAAAGATGGGCTGGGGCATCATAACCATGCCCGCACCGCCGCCAAAGGGGTAATCGTCCGTGTTTTTGTGCTTGCTTTCGGAATAATCCCGGATGTTGTGCAGGTTGAATTCCAAAATGCCCTTTTCCTGCGCCCGGCCAAGCATGCTCGCACCAAGAACGCCCGGAAACATCTCGGGGAACAGTGTCAGCACATCAATCTTCAAAGAGGCCGACCTCCCTCAGCACATCCGCATGCAGCACGATGCGCTTGCTGTCCACATCCACTTCGGCAAGAAGCTTTTTCAGCGCCGGGATCAGCAGCGTCCGCTCGCCCTTGATGACATAAACATCGTTTGCGCCGGTTTCGAGCACATCCGTGAGCGTACCGTATTCCGCCCCTTCCGTATCGCATACCCGGCAGCCGATCAGATCCACCACGAAATAACGGCCGGGGGGCAGCTTCGCCGCATGGGCGCGATCCACGCAAAGGTAAACGCTGCGCAGCTTTTCCGCATCCTCCCGCGAAGTGCAGCAGGAAATGGATGCGTATACCGCATCCTCCCGCACGCCTACGCCGGAGACTGTCACGGGCTCATACTGCCCATTGCGTTCAAGATAAGCTTCCTTGAGCGACGCATACCGCCCAAGGTCATCCGAAAGCGGCAAAAGCTTCACCGCGCCATGTATGCCGTGCGGGCGCACGATCAGACCAACGCGCAGATATTCCATCAGACGATCTCTACGATGTATTTCTTATCTTCGCGGATGGAGGCGGCCTTCACAACGGTGCGGATCGCCTTTGCGATACGGCCCTGCTTGCCGATGACCTTACCCATGTCGTCAGGCGCAACGGTCAGCTCGATGATCGTGGCACGGTCGCCCTCTTTTTCCACGACCTTCACTTCTTCCGGCTTATCCACGAGATTCATTGCGATGTATTTGACGAGATCTCCCATGGCTTGCCTCCTTGCTGGATTTTCTTCCGAATTTGTCACTGGATCGCCCCAGACTTCTTGAGCAGCGCGCGAACGGTGTCGGTAGGCTGTGCGCCGTTCTTGATCCACTGCTGGGCCTTCTCGTTATCGACCTTGATCTCAGCGGGGTCGGTCAGCGGGTTGTAGTAACCAAGCTCTTCCACGAATGCGCCATCACGGGGAGCGCGGGAATCCGCGACCACGATGCGGTAAAACGGAGCCTTCTTGGCGCCCATCCTGCGAAGCCTGATCTTAAGCATAGTTGTTGTTCCTCCTGAAAGTACAATAATGTTTGTTTTATCGAAAACGGGAAACCGTTGTTCGCGTTGCTGTTCCGGCTCAGAAGCCGAACGGGAAGCGTTTCTTCCCTTTTTTGAACCTGCCGCCCTTGCCCATGTTCGTGAGCTGCTTCATCATTTTGCGCGAAGCCTCATACTGGTTGAGCAGGCGGTTCACCTCCTGAATGGAAGTTCCGCTGCCGCGCGCGATGCGTTTTCTGCGGCTGGCGTTTAAGATATCCGGCCGGCGGCGTTCCTGGGGCGTCATCGCACGGATGATCGCCTGCGTGCGCGCCATCTGCTTTTCGTCGATCTCGACGTTGCCGAGCTTGCTCGCATCCATGCCGGGGATCATGCCGAGGATATCCTGCATGGAGCCCATGTTTTTCATCTGCTCGAACTGGTCGAGGTAATCCTCCAGCGTGAATTCAGCCTTGCGGAGCTTCGCTTCAAGCTCCACAGCCTTTTTTTCATCGAAGGCGGTCTGCGCCTTCTCGATGAGAGTGAGCACGTCGCCCATGCCGAGGATGCGCGAAGCCATGCGGTCCGGGTGGAAGGGTTCGATATCCGTGAGCTTTTCGCCCGTGCCGGAGAACTTGATGGGCTTGCCCGTTACGGCCTTGACGGAAAGCGCCGCGCCGCCGCGGGTGTCGCCATCGAGCTTGGTGACGATCACGCCCGTAAGCTCCAGAGTATCGTTGAAGGCCTTTGCCACGTTCACCGCGTCCTGACCGGTCATCGCGTCAATCACGAGCAGGATCTCACTTGGGTTTACCGCTTTCCGCACGGCGGCGATCTCCGCCATCATGTCCCCGTCGATATGCAGGCGGCCCGCCGTATCGATGATGACAAGGTCCTTTAAGTTTCGCCGGGCGTGTTCGATGCCGAGCTTTGCCGTTTCCACAGGGTCGCTCTGCCCGCGCTCGAATACCGGCACACCGGCCTTTTCGCCTACGACCTGCAGCTGTTTGATGGCTGCGGGGCGGTAAATATCGCATGCCACAAGGAGCGGGGATTTGCCATACTGCTTGGAAAGATACGCCGCAAGCTTGCCCGCCATCGTGGTCTTACCTGCGCCCTGCAAACCCGCGAGCAGGATGACCGCAGGCGTCGTTGAGCCAAACTCGACCTTTGCGTTCGTGCCGCCCATGAGCTTTGTCATCTCTTCGTTGACGATCTTGATGACCTGCTGGCCGGGCGTGAGGCTTTCAAGCACCTCCGCACCCACAGCGCGTTCCGTCACGGCGTTCACAAAGCTTTTGACGACGGTGAAATTCACGTCCGCCTCAAGCAGCGCGAGCTTCACCTCGCGCATGGCTTCTTTTACGTCCTTCTCACTCAGCTTTCCCTTTCCGGAAAGCTTCTTGAACACGTTCTGCAGTTTGGAAGAAAGCCCTTCAAACGCCATTGCTATTCCTCGATCATGTCGTAAAGTTCTTCTGCTTTTGCAGAGAGCGCCGCTTTCCCGGGCGTGCCGGCCGGCAGTTTCTCCGCAAGGTTTCTGAGCTCATCCACAGCCTGTAAAAGCGCAGCATCCCGCCTCATGAAGCCGAGCTTCTGCTCCAGCTCATAAAGCTGATCCTCCCCGCGCTTGAGCGCATCCCGCACGCCCTGGCGGGAGATCCCTTCCCGCTCCGCGATCTCGGCAAGGGAGCAATCCTCCAGCACATGCTGCTCTAAAAGCGCACGCTGGCGCTCCGTCAGCAACGCGCCGTAATAGCCCAACAGGCAGCCAAGTTCAACGTGTTTTTCCATGGTGTGCGCTCCGCTGTAAAGGTCTTTGGCTTTACACCTATGTCATTATACCGAAACAGGCCAAAAAGTCAAGCCTTTTTCTTCTTTTTCGCAGCGTTCGCGCCTTTTTTCGGCGCGCGGGCCCGTTCCTTCGCGCGGAGCTGCCGCACCGCGCCATATGTGTTATAGCAGTGCGCAAACGCAAAGATCACTGCAAAAAGCGACAGCGCCGCGTTGAGGCACAGCCCGCCCGTAAGCAGGAACACCACGCTCGGCAGGATCGCCATGGGCATCCGCGTCCAAAGCGCAAACCGGCGGCCGTTCATGAAGTACCAGACCCACATGCCCCAATATCCGGCAATGCAGACAGCCACGCCGAAGAGCCAGATCACAAAGCTCACATCGCTGTGGAATCCGAACTGGAACGGCCCGATGTTCAGGCACATCAGCAGGATGCAGCCCATGCGGCCAAGCTGTTCCAGCCAGCCGAGAAACGGTTTGGGCGGCTCTGCCGTTTCCGGGTTCACAGGCTTAAAAAACACATACAGCAAATTTGGCAGCAGCAATGCCGCTAGCGTCACCGCGCTCCAAAGGGAAATTTCAACCGTCATTTCATTCGCTCCGTTTCTTCAAACAGTTCCGGGAAATGCGCCCGGTAGAACTTTGACAGAGGATGCTCCGGGCGCTCGCACAGCCCCTCTGCCTCCATGTCCTCGCGGATCATGCGTGCGACGCTCGGCAGGCGGCCCAGCGTCCGCATTTCGTCGTAAAGGAAGATGCGCAGCTTCCCTTCCCCGGCCCGCGCGCGGAAATATTCCGCCGCATCCGGAATGCGGGTGCAGCGGCTGACCGGCACGGGCGCCGCGCTCACCAATACATGCGGAATCTGCGTTGGGTTGAAAGCGCCCGGCACGTTGTCACATTCATACAAAAAGCCCTCGCGTCCGCCGTAAAGCTGTTCAAACTGGCCTTCGTAATATTCCTCGTAGATCAGCCGTCCTTCCCGGTCAAACCCATAAGGGAAGAACGCATGCGGCGCAGGCAGAGGATTGAACACATACATTGCCGCAATTACCGGGTTTGTGCTGAAATAAACATAAGCCTTTCCATGTTGGGAAAAGCTCGGTTGAAGCATCCCGATCCCGCCCTGCGGGCTGCCGTGGTAAAGGGTCATTATACGCACCTCCAAGCACTCATTTCAACAGCTTCGGCAGCACTTGTGCTCGCATTTCTCTCACACCAGGCTCCCGATTTTTTATCCGAGCTGCCGTCCGCTGCGCTCAACACAGGATTTACGCTCATTATGCGTTCCTACTATGGCACAAGGGCGCCTCTGTTCACCGAGTAGAACAAAAAACGTCCTCCGGCTGCCTTACGCGCCAATCAACGCCCGGGCAAAGGCATCCGCATCGAAGGGCTGTAGGTCGTCAATGCCTTCCCCCACGCCCACAAAGCGCACCGGAAGCCCAAGCTCCTGCTTGATGGCGACCGTCATCCCGCCTTTTGCGGTGCCGTCGAGCTTCGTGAGAACAACGCCCGTAAGCCCGGCGGATTCTCCGAATACGCGCGCCTGCGCGATGGCGTTCTGCCCCGTGGTCGCATCGAGCACAAGGAGCACCTCCGTATGCACGCCGGGAAGCTCCCGGGCGATTACGCGGCGGATCTTCTCAAGCTCGCTCATCAGGTTTTTCTTGTTATGCAGGCGGCCTGCTGTGTCACACAGAAGTAAGTCGCAGCCCTTCGCCCGGAAGGAAGCGATCGCATCGAACACCACAGCGGCCGGGTCCGCCCCCTCGCCGTGCTTCACGATCGGCACGCCTGCGCGCTCCGCCCAAACGGTCAGCTGCTCTGCCGCGGCCGCGCGGAATGTGTCCGCCGCAGCCATCATGGGCTTGCGCCCCTCGGATTTATAATACGCAGCCATCTTGCCGATGGAGGTCGTTTTTCCTACGCCGTTCACGCCTACGATCAGGATCACGGCAGGTTCTCCCTCCGGAAGGAACGCCCGCTCCGGCCGCATGCTTTCGGCAAGGATGCCAGCAAGCGCTTCCCGCGCTTCGGTCCTGGTCTTCAGCTTCTGCTCGGAAACGGTTTCCTGCAGCCTTTCGAGAAGCTTTTCCGATGTGGCCATCCCCATATCGGCCACGATCATCGCCTCTTCCAGCTCATCGTAAAACGCAGCGTCGATCCGTTCATCCCCCGCGAACAGGCTTGCGAACATGCCGCCGCCCGTTCTCGAAAGGCCCTGCTTCAGTTTTTCAAAAAAGCCCTGCTTTTTTTCCATGATCGTCCCTCTCTTTCCCGCACCCGCTACGCGATCTCGTTGAACCGCGCGGATACGATCTTCGATATGCCCCGCTCCTCCATCGCCACGCCGTAGAGCGCATTGCAGACTTCCATGCTGCCCTTGCGGTGCGTGATGAGGATGAACTGCGTGTCCCCGGAATAGCGCTTCACATACTCCGCAAAATTGGAAACGTTGACCTCGTCGAGCGACGTTTCGATCTCATCCAGAATACAGAACGCCGTGGGCTTGAGCTTGAGCATCGCGAACAGCAGCGCAATGGCCGTAAGCGCGCGCTCACCGCCCGAGAGCAGCGAAAGCAGCTGCAATTTCTTTCCCGGTGGCTGCGCGATGATGTCGATGTCGCAGTTGAGGATGTCGTTTTTGTCGGAAAGGATCAGCTCCGCCTTGCCTCCGCCAAACAGTTCCGTAAACGTGGTGGCGAAGTTTTCCCCAATGCGTTCAAACTGCCTGCGGAACTCCGTTTCCATCGTCGCCACAAGCTCCGCGATAAGCTTCTGCAGATCCGCCTCCGCCTGGGTCAAGTCACTGCACTGTGCGTTCAGGCTTTCATAGCGCTCCTTGACGTTTTTGTAATCCTCGATCGCGCTCACGTTTACATCGCCCAGCGCGCGGATGGCCTTTTTGAGCTCATCCACCCGCACATGCGAGGCCGTAATGGCGATCTGCCTGCGGAAGGGCTGCGCGTTTTCATACGTCAGCTCATATTCTTCCCAGATGCGGTCCTGCATCGTCGTAAGTTCCATCTGCGCGCGGCTCTGGTTCAGTTCGGCCCTGTGCCGGCGCTCCCGCATGTCGCCAAGTTCCGCCGCGATGGTTTCCCGCCGCGCGCGCAGCTCGTCGAGCGCCTGCAGATGCTTTGCGCGCTCGTTTTCCATCGCATGCAGGCGGTCGGTATGCGCATCCACCTCTTTGCGCTCCGCGCTGATGTCCACATCGATCGCGGCAAGTTCCTGCTGCATCCGGGTAAACTTTGCAAGCGACTCTTCCACCGCACTCTTATCCGCCTCCACGGAAGCGGAAAGCCCGGCAAGCTCACGCTGCATGCGCGCGCGTTCGTTCTCGGCAGCTGCCTGCTCCTTTTCAAGCGCCATGAGCGCCACGCGCTTCTCGGTCGCACGCTCGTTTTCCGCAGCATGCCCCGCGCGCAGAGCGGCCAGCATCTCCTGCGTCTTTTTGATGTCCTCCTGCGTGGCGAAATTGCCTTCTTCCAGCCCCTCGCGATCCGCCTCGGCAGCACGGCGCTGTTCATCGATGTTTTCTATATTATCGTGGATCTGCGCCCGTTCAAGCGCCGCTTCTTCCAGCTCCTCATGCGCATCGTCCACATATTTGCGGATGATATCCAGCTTTTCCTTCTGCGTCGCAAGTTCCACATCCTTTTTATGAAGCGCTTCGGCAGCCGCTTCCACCGCAGCGTTTGCGCTGCCGAGCGAAGCCTCCGCCTCCTCTGCCTCAGCAGTGCGGCCGGCAAGCCCTTCCGCAAGGGAAACCATGCGTTTTTTCAGTTCCTCGATCTCACGCTCGCGGCCGATCAGGCTGAATTCCCGCTTCTGCACGCTGCCGCCCGTCATCGAACCGCCGGGGTTGATGATGTCGCCTTTCACCGTAGCAATGCGGAACGCGCCGCGCGCGCGCTTGTTGATGGCGATGCCCGCGTCAAGGTCCCGCACGATCACCGTGCGGCCAAGCAGGTTTTCGATCACGCCCTTGTATTTCGCGTCAAAGCCCACAAGCTCGGATGCCACGCCGAAAAAGCCGTCCACACGGCAGGTTTCCCGTTCCCCTGCATCCAGCGTGCGCGGGCGCATGGCGGAGATCGGGAGCAGCGTTGCGCGGCCGTATTCCTTGCGGCGCAGGTATTCGATCACATACTTTGCGTCCTGTTCAGTAGGCGTAACGATGTTCTGCAGCGCGGCACCAAGCGCCATCTCCACTGCGGTTTCATATTCCTTCGGCACGCGGATCAGCTCTGCTACGACGCCTTCGATGCGCTTCTTCAGTTCAGGGTCGCGCCCGCTGTCCCGGAGCACGTTGCGCACGCTCGTATAGTAGCCCTCATGCGCGCGCTTCATTTCCTCAAGCACTTTCAGGCGGGATCGTCCCGCCTCAGCCTGCTGCTCCATCGTGCGCACCGCCTCGCGCGCCGCGCGCAGCCGTTCGTTCGTTTCGTTCACTCCCGCGATAGCTGCCGCACGCTGCTTTTCCGCTTCCTGCCGCGCTGCGCGCACATTGTTATACTGCTTCTCCGCCTCCGCATATTCCGCATCGAGCTTTGCAGCCTTTTCGCGGAGCGCAGCCTCTTCTTCATCGATGGCAGTAAGGCGTTCCTCCAGCGTGCCGCGGATGGCCTCGTAGCGGGAAAGCATGCTCTTTGCATCCGAAATGCGGTTCATCGCCTCGATCATCTCGCGCTTCTGCCGTTCGAGCAATGCTTCCTTTTCTTCGATGTCCGCGGCCATTTCCGCGAGTTTCCGGCTCTGCGCTTCAAAGGCTTCCCGTTCCGCAATCTGCCTGTCCGCATTGCCGGAAAGTTCGCCATCGCGCGCGGCAAGGCTTTCCGAAAGCTCCCGGCTCCGCGCCTCGCTCTCCGCAATGTGCGCCTGCAAACGCTCGCGCTCCTGCAGAAGGTTCTCCATGCGCTCCTGAAACACGCGGGATTCGCCCGTCTTCGCTTCCACGCCGGAAGAGAGTGCAAGCAGCTTGTTCTGCAGCTCGCTGATCGCATCCGCCAGTGCGCGCTCGCGTTCTTCCTCCGCCGCGCAATCCGCACCGAGGCTGCCCTCGAGCGCCGCATTCTTCTCGATCTCGCCGGAAAGCTGTGCAAGCGTATCCGCAAGGCTCAGCAGCCGCTCGTTGAGCTTATCGTACTGATACAGGAATACGTTGATCTCGATCTCCTTCAGTTCATCCCGGAGGCGCAGATACTCGCGTGCCGCCGCGCTCTGCTCCTCGAGCGGCCCCACCTGGCTGCCGAGCTCTTCGAGAATGTCGTTCAGGCGCTGAAGGTTTTTCCTTGTGCTTTCCAGCTTGCGCTCGGCATCTTCCTTGCGCACGCGGTATTTCATCACGCCCGCTGCCTCTTCAAAGGCGTTGCGGCGCTCGCTGGACTTGTTGGAAAGGATTTCTTCCACGCGGCCCTGCCCGATGATGGAATAGCCTTCCTTGCCGATGCCCGTATCCCGGAACACCTCGCTGATGTCCTTCAGGCGGCAGGCGGTACGGTTCAGAAGGTATTCGCTCTCGCCGGAGCGGTAAACGCGCCGCGTCACGGTAACCTCGGTAAAATCCGTGTTCAGCTTGCCGTCCGTGTTGTCAAACGTCAGCGAGACTTCACAATAGGCAAGCGGCTTTTTCTGTTCCGTGCCGTTGAAGATGACGTCCTCCATCTTCGCTCCGCGCAGAGCACGGGCGCTCTGCTCGCCCAGCACCCAGCGCACAGCATCCGCAATGTTGCTTTTTCCGCTGCCATTGGGGCCGACGATCGCCGTGACGCCCTTTTCAAATTCAATCTCTGTCTTCCGGGCAAAGGATTTGAACCCGTTTATCTCAAGTTTTATCAGTCTCAATCGTGTATACCAAACCTTCTCCGTTTCAATCCGCTGCGCGGATCACGCCGAATTCAATGAGCGCAGCACGCGCCGCCTGCTGCCCGGCTTCCTGCTTCGTGCGGCCTTCTCCCGCGCCCGCAGTCTCGCCCGCAACGAGCACGCGCATGGAAAACGTCTTGTTGTGATCCGGGCCGCTGCTGCCGGTCAGCTCGTAAACGATCGGCCCCATGTGGCGCTTTTGCACATATTCCTGAAGCATAGTCTTGTGGTCTTTGATGAGCCGTCCGGCCATCGCGTCCACCACGCTCCTGTGGACGAACCGCATGATGAACTCCTTTGCGACCTCCATGCCTCCGTCAATGTACAAAGCGCCGATCACCGCTTCCACCGCGTCCGAAAGGATGGAAGGCTTCTCCCTGCCGCCGGAGTGATCCTCCCCGCGGCCAAGAAGGAGCAGCGCGCCAAGGTCATAGTCCCGCGCCACCTCGTACAACGCGCTCTCGCAGACCGCCTGCGCCCGGAGGCGTGTCATCGCGCCCTCATCGTATTCCGGAAAGCGCAGATACAGATACTCGCTCGTACAGAGTTCCAGCACAGCATCTCCGAGGAACTCCAAACGCTCGTTGTGCGCGCTTGCACGCCCGTCCCCTTTTACATAGGAAGTGTGCGTAAGCGCAGTATCCAGCAGCGCCAGATCATGGAACTTGTATGCAAGCCGTTCCTCCAGCGCATTAAGCATTTTTCTTCGCTGAAATTCCAAATTATCCTCCACATGCCAAAAACCCGCATCGGCGATGCGGGTATCAGCGAGCCTTCTGTTATTTCTTCACATACTTGATGATGTCGCCCACGCAGCGGATGCCGGGCAGCTCATCGTCCGGAATCTGAATGCCGTACTCCTGCTCAAGATCCATAATAAGCTCAACGATGTCAAGCGAGTCCGCCTTCAGATCCTCGATGAGCCGGGATTCCATCGTGATTTCCTCTTCCGGGAGGTCAAGCTGCTTTGCGATCGCAGCGCGTACATTTTCAAATTCCATGAATTCATACCGCCTTTCCAAATGATTCCATGATAAATCCGCCGGCGTCACCGGCTGTTATGCCTTAAGTTTAACTTTTACGGCGCGCTCTGTCAATCCTCTTCATCCGGCAGGGCCGCGACCGCAGCGCCGATCGCCCCGTTGATGTCCGCCGCGACGAAGCGCCGCGCCTGCATCACCGCGGAACAGAACGCCTTCGCATCCGAGCTGCCGTGAGCCTTGATAACACCGCCGTTTACGCCAAGGAGCGGAGCCCCGCCGTGTTCCGTGGAATCCATCATCTTTTTCATGCGCCGGAAAGCAGGCTTTGCCAGCAGCGCGCCGAATTTGGAGCGCGTATCCGCCATCAGCTCCTCCTTGAGCATGGAAAGGATCGTCGCGGAAAGGCCCTCCGTGTACTTGAGCACCACATTGCCGGAGAAGCCGTCGCACACCAGCACGTCATAATCGCCGGAAAGAATGTCACGCGCTTCGCAGTTGCCCACAAAGTTCACCGGCGCAGCCTGAAGCAGCGGATAGGTGGCCTTTGTAAGCTCGTTGCCCTTTTCCGCCTCCGCGCCGTTGTTGAGGAGGCCGACGCGCGGGTTTTCAACGCCCGCAACGCCTTTCATATAAGCCGAACCCATCACGGCAAACTGCTGCAGATATGCGGGCTTGCAGTCCGCATTCGCACCGCAGTCGATCAGCATCATCTGGCCGCCCGTGCGCGTAGGCAGAAGCGGCGCGAGCGCCGGGCGTTTTACGCCCTTGATGCGCCGCACAATGAGCGTTGCGCCCGTCAGCAGCGCACCCGTGCTGCCCGCGGAAACGATGCAGTCCGCCTCGCCGTTTGCGACCGCAGTAAGCGCCTTCACCAGGGAGGAATCCTTCTTGCGTTTGATGGCAAGCGTGGGCGCCTCATGGCAGTCGATCACTTCCTCCGCGTTGAGCACGGCCATGCGCGCCGCATCAAAGCTGTGCTTTTGCAGCTCGCTCCGGATGGCGTCCTCTTTGCCGCAAAGGGTGATCGTTATGTCGTCAAAACGGTTGAGCGCAAGCGCCGCGCCCTCCACAACAGCCGCAGGCGCATTGTCGCCGCCGAAAGCATCCATTATGATCCGAATCATTGCAAATCATTCCTTTGTTAAAAATATGTTTGATTTTACCACGCTGCAGCAGCACTTGTAAACCGCAAAGCCGGGTCAAAGCCGGTTTTAAGAAAGAAAAGGGCTTCCGCCCCGATTCCGGGAAGGAAGCCCTTCAAGTGCAAATCAAAGAACGGAGCGCCTTACGCCTTCTGTTCTTCCACTTTGACGACCTGCTTGCCATCGTAATAGCCGCACTTTTTGCATACCCGATGAGCCAGCTTGGGCTCATGGCACTGCGCGCACTCCACGATGCCGGGGATGGAAAGCTTCCAGTTCGCCCTGCGCGCATCGCGCCTCGCCTTCGAAGTTTTTCTCTTGGGGACTGCCATGGTTACACCTCCTTATCGTCATTCAACAGCGTCTTGAGCGCGGCGAATGGCGATGGTGGTTCTTCCTCGCCGGCTTCACGCGCGCAGGAGCACTGCGCTGTGTTCAAATCGCACCCACAAACGGGGCATAGCCCGCGGCAGTCCGGCCGGCACACGCTGTAAGGCTGCATGTTGAGCAGGATCGCGTCGCTGAGCATTTGGCTGATATCAAGCTCCTCACCGGAAAATCCGTAGCACTCGCTGTCCGCGGAAGCGTTTTTTTCAAAACGCTCATCGAACTGTGCCTCGAACGGTTCCTCGAATTCCTTTGCGCAGCGCGCGCATTGGGAATGCAGTGAGGTGCTCAAAGTACCTTTGACGGAAAACCCGCTGCCATCGAACACATATTCCGCTTTCACGGAGACCGGCGCGGCAAACCGGATGACCCGCCCCAGATATTCCATATCCTGAAACGGTTCGGCTGCCCGGAATGTGCCGGTGCGCCCGGGGAGCTTCAGCTCCAAAGCTACGGGTATTTTCATCGAAAGTCAACCTCGTTTATTTTATCCATTGCCTTATTGTTTGTCAACAATATTTTCCGGATTCATGTCCTTTTCCTGCGTTATTTCGCAGCGAGGGCCGCGGTATCGCGCGCGATGACCATCTCTTCATCGGTCGGGATCACGAATACCTTCACGCGGCTGCCCTTCACGCTGATCTCGGCTTCTTCGCCGCGCGGGCAGGTCTGGTTCGCCTCGCGGTCAAACTCCACGCCAAGATAGCCGAGGTCGCCCGCGATCGCTTCGCGGATCGCACGGTCGTTCTCGCCTACGCCCGCCGTGAACACGATCGCGTCCACGCCGCCGAGCGCCGCCGCATAAGCGCCGATGTACTTCTTTACCTTGTAAGCAAAGGTCTTGAGCGCAAGCTTCGCCCGCTCGTTGCCTTCCTTTGCCGCTTCGTCCAGGTCGCGGAAGTCGCTCGATACGCCGGAGATGCCGAGCACGCCGCTCTTCTTGTTCATGTAGGTGTCGATGCCCTTCTTGTCGAGATCGAGCTTCTCCATGAGGTAGGTGACGATCGCGGGGTCCATGTCGCCGCAGCGGGTGCCCATCGGCACGCCCTCAAGCGGCGTAAGGCCCATGGAGGTATCGATGCACTTGCCGCCCTTTACAGCTGCAATGCTCGAGCCGTTGCCCAGGTGGCAGGTGATGACGCGCGTCTGCTCCGCGGGAATGCCAAGCTTTTCGAGTTTTTCGATGGCACGGCCGGAAACATACAGGTGGGAGGTACCATGGAAGCCGTAGCGGCGGACCATGAGGTCGGTATACGCTTCATACGGCAGGCCGTAGAGGAACGCTTCCGGCGGCATGGTCTGATGGAACGCGGTATCGAACACGGCGACCATCGGGGTGTTGGGCATGATTGCGCGGCAGGCGTCGATGCCCATGAGGTTGGCGGGGTTGTGCAGCGGTGCAAGATCCGTGAGGCTCTTGACGGCCTCGATCAGCTCGTCGGTGATGAGCGCGGACTTCGCGAACTTTTCGCCGCCATGGACGATGCGGTGACCGACCGCGTCGATCTCATCCATGCTCTTCACAACGCCGATCTTGGGATCGACAAGCGCGTCGAGCACCATGCGGATGGCGTCGGTATGATCCTTCATGTCCTGCTTGAACTCATGCTTGTCACCGCCGGCAGGCTTATAAGTCAGCATGGAGCCGCCGATGCCGATGCGCTCGCAAAGGCCCTTTGCGATCACGTTGCCGTTGTCCACGTCAATGAGCTGATACTTGAGGGAAGAACTTCCCGCGTTGATGACCAGTACTTTCATCTTTGTTTCTCCTTTTTATTTCGCCATGTTCTGCGCCTGCACAGCCGTAATGGCCACGACGGAGACGATATCCTCTACGCTGCAGCCGCGGGAAAGATCGTTGATGGGTTTGCGGAAGCCCTGGCAGATCGGGCCCGTTGCCTCTGCACCCGCAAGGCGCTGCACAAGCTTGTAGCCGATGTTGCCTGCCTCAAGGCTCGGGAACACGAGCACGTTGGCTTTGCCTGCAACGGGGCTGCCGGGGGACTTGAGCTGGCCGACCTTCTCGATGAGCGCCGCATCCGCCTGAAGCTCGCCATCCACGTTGAGGTTCGGCGCAAGCTCCTTGACCATTGCCGTCGCCGCGACAACCTTATCCACGTTTTCATGCTTCGCGCTGCCTTTGGTGGAGAAAGAAAGCATCGCAACGCGCGGATCGATGCCGCAGAGCGCCTTTCCGGTTTCCGCGGAAGCAACCGCGATGGAAGCAAGCTGTTCCGACGTGGGAGCGATGTTCACCGCGCAATCCGCAAAGATCATCACGCCGTCGTCGCCAAACGCCTTGTTCGGGATCTCCATGATGAAGCAGCTCGATACGGTGTTCATGCCGGGGGCCATCTTGATGATCTGGAGACCCGGGCGCAGCGTGTCCGCCGTGGTGCAGATCGCGCCGGCGACCATGCCGTCCACCTTGTCGTCATAGAGCATCATCGCGCCGAAGAACATGGTGTCCTTCATGGACTTCTCGGCCTTCTCGGGCGTCATGCCCTTGGCCTTGCGCATTTCATAAAACTCATTCACATAGCGTCCGAAATCGGGCGAATCGACAGGGTTCACGATTTCAACGCCCGAGAGGCATACGCCGAGCGTTTCCGCCTTGGCTTTGATCGCTTCGGGGTTGCCGAGCAGCGTCAGTTTGGCGATGCCTTCCTTGGTGATGATCTCCGCCGCGCGGATGGTGCGTTCTTCCTCGCCCTCAGGCAGCACGACGTGCTTTACGTCAGCCTTTGCTTTTACTTTGATCTTGTCGAGAACGGACATTTTGGAATGATCTCCTTTCGAAACTCTTGTGTTCGGTGGGCATTTCGCCCTAACTTGGATATTATAGCACAATATATCGTTTTCGCCTACCGGCACAACTGCAATTTTGCAGGATAAATTGCAGTTTTTTCCGTGTGCAGCCCCGCTTTATGCTATAATCATAGCATATTCTGATTCGCGGAGGGATCCCATGCAGCCCGCAGTCGGCATCATTGCGGAATACAACCCGTTCCACAACGGGCATGCCCATCACCTTTCCCGTGCAAAGGCGCTTTCCGGCTGCCCGTATGCGATCGTCATCATGAGCGGCAGCTTCGTGCAGCGCGGAGAACCTGCGGCGTTCGATAAGTTTCAGCGCGCGCGCTGGGCCCTGTTCCATGGGGCGGATCTTGTGTTTGAGCTGCCCGCCTCCTTCGCCTGCGCAGGCGCGGAGCGTTTTGCGGCAGGCGGCGTTGCCGCGCTCGCAGCGACCGGGCTTGTTTCCGCGCTCGCTTTCGGCGCGGAGCATGCGGACCTTGCGCTGCTCTCTTCCCTGGCTTTTTACGGCGAAACGCCCGCATCTTCAGAGCGCGTTTCCTTCCACCTCAAACAGGGTCTTTCCTTCCCTGCGGCACGCGCCCGGGCTTATGCCGAAACGTTCCCCCAACCGGGCGAAGCGGAAGCCTTTGCCGCGCCCAACAACATCCTTGCCTTTGAATACCTGAAAGCGCTCCGGGCGCTTGCGCCGGGCATCACGCCCATCCCCGTCGCCCGCACAGGCGCAGTCCATGACGCACCCGGCATTGACGCAGAATCGGGCTTTGCAAGCGCCTCCTCCCTGCGGGAAGCAATCCGCCTGGGTGAAATATATTCCGTGCGAAGCGCTGTGCCCGAGGATGTCGCCGCAGAAATCGAATCCGCCGTTTCGGAACAGCGTGCGCCAAAGGGCGCGGAGCGCCTTTCCGACGCGATCCTGTATGCGCTGCGCAAGTGCAGCCGCGCGGAGCTTGCAGCTCTCCCCGATGTAGGAGAAGGGCTCGAAAACGTGCTGTATGAAAAAGCGCGCGCCGCCGTGGATTACCCCGCCTTTCTTGCCGCCGTCAAGACCCGGCGCTATACGCTCGCCCGCCTCCGGCGCATTTCCATGCATGCACTCCTCGGCGTGGATAAGACGTTCCTTGCGCGCCATCCTGCGCCGCGTTACCTGCGCGTGCTCGGCGTGCGGCGGGACGCACTTGCGCTGCTCTCCGCGCTTTCCGAACACGCTTCGCTCCCGATTGTGACCGGCCATGAGGGCTATGCAGCACTCGATGCAGCTGCAAAGGAGCAGTTTGACCTCGACCTTTTCTCAGGGGAGCTGCTTGCCATGGCCTCCCCCACGCCCGAACCCGCAAAGAACGAGTTTTTGCGCCCGCTGCTGATCGTTTAACCGACTTTCCGGTTCCGCACCATATCTAAAGATGCAGGCGCATAGAATAAAGCATGAAACGAAAGCTTGCTTTGTTCGCCTGCGCGCTCATCTGCGCGCTTCTCATTGCCTTTAACCCGGACGCCATGGCCGCTGCGCGGGAGGGGTATGCCCTTTGGCGGGATTCCGTCCTGCCCGCGCTCCTGCCCTTCTTCGTCTGCACTTCGCTGATGCGCCAGATGGGCGCGCTTCAAAATGGGAATACCGCCGCGCTCTTTGCGCTCGCGTTCATTTCGGGCGCACCCGGCGGTGCGCGACTCTCTCAGCAGTACATGACGGATGGCGAAGCGGACGGTGGCCTCACCTGCCTTGCGGCCTCGCTCAATACCGTAAGCCCCATGTATATCGCCGGCACGTTCGCCTCAGGCATGCTCGGCACACCGCAGGCAGCGTTGCCCATCCTCGCTGCACAGTTCCTTTCCGCGCTCATACTTACGCTGCTCGTGCGGAAGGCGTATGGGCCCGTGCTTACCGCAGGTGTCCCGGAGCAAACGCTCCCCTTTTCCCGCATTTTTGCCGCCAGCGTAGCGGAAGCCGTATCCTCCCTGCTTTCCATCTGCGGTACGATCATCTTCTTTCTCGTTTTTACCCGCCTCCTCGCCGCCACGGGCTTGCTTGCCGTTCTGCTCTGGCCGTTCCGCACGCTTCTTTCCCTGTTCGGCCATGATGGCGCGCTTGCAGAAGCCGTTTTTTCCGGCATGCTGGAAATGACAGCCGGTTCAAAGGCGCTTGCCGAGGCAGGGCTGCCGCTGCGCACAGCCGCAAGCGCGGGTGCGTTTCTTTTTTCCTTCGGTGGCCTCTGCATCACCATGCAGTCCATGCTGTTCCTTCCGGTCCGGCTTCGGCAGTATCTCCCGCTCAAGTTCGCGCAGGGCGTGCTTTCCGCGCTGCTGTGCTATTTTCTTTTCCCCCTCTGCTTCCCGGGCGCGGCGCAAACGGGGTTTGTGAGCGGCGAAACGCTGGCAGAAAACGCGCTTACCGCAACGGCCATCTTCGCAGTCTCGCTGCTCGGCGTAGGGGCGGTGCTTCTGTTCTCCGCCATCGTAGGGAAGCGCCGCCATATGCGCCTTAGAAAATGAGCATGCAAAAGCGGCTCCCGCAACTGCTGCGGAAGCCGCCGGAAAACCGGTGAAAGCCGTTATTCCTCGTCATCAAAGTCGATATCCTCGACCTTCTTTTTGCGTTTGAAGAGGCTGCTCAGGAAGCCACCCTTCGCCTCGTCTTCATAGTCATCTTCCTCATCGTCGAAATCGTCGAACGCATCCCCTTCCGGCTCTGGGGCGGGCTTCGTCTTGCGGTGTGGCTGCGCGGCAGGCTGCTGCACAGGCTGCTGCGCCTCCGGCTGCGGCGCGCTCTGGGGTTCCTGGGCGCGCGCATCGAGATCCTTTCGGTTGATGGCGACAAGCTGCTTGTACTCGCCGAGGAAGCTTTCAAGATCCTTGAGCACATCGTCCGCATAGCACTTTGCGTTCTCAAACACAAGGCTTGCATTCGCTTCCGCCTTTTTGGCAAGGAGTTCCGCGCGCCGCTGCGCTTCCTGATAGATCTCATCCTCCTGCACAAGGCGTTCATATTCCTGCTTTGCCTTTTCGACGATATCATCCGCAGTGGCGTGTGCCTGCGCGATGAGCCTGTCAGACTCCGCCTGCGCATTTGTCACAAGCTCACGGGCATGCTCATCCGCATTGTCGATCATCGTCTGGGCTTCGATCATCACGCTGTTTGCGCGCCGAATATCTTCCGGGATGGTGACCTTCAGGTCACCCAGAAGGTCGATCATCTCCTCCGCGTCGATCACGCGCTTGTTCGCGCCGTTGCTGAGCTTCGGCTTCGGGCTGCGCTCGATCATATCCTCAAGCTGGCCGATAATGGTGAAAATCTGCATGTTCTGCGTGTTATTGCTCATCGCTTTTGACCCTTTCTGCGATTATTTTATATATTTGATCGGGCACAAGCCCGCTTATGCCGGCTCCTGAGGCCATAAGCATGCGCACGGCGCTCGAGCTGATGTGCACATGCGCGGGATCGGAGGCAAGATAGACCGTTTCGAGTTCCGACGCCATACGCCGGTTATAGTATTCCATGGGGTATTCATAATCGAAATCCGCGCCGCTGCGGAGTCCGCGCACGTTGTAGCGCGCGCCCACGGAATGCGCAAAATCCACCAGAAGCCCCGAAAACACCGAAACGCTGGCATTTTCTATCCCCGCTTCCCGCACTGCGGCTTCGATCATGCCGCGGCGTTCCTCCGGCGTAAAGAGCGGGTGCTTCCCCGGGTTGACGAGCACGCCCACATGCACCTCATCAAACAGCACCGCCGCGCGGCGCAGCACATCCATGTGGCCAATAGTGAACGGGTCAAAGGATCCTGCAAAGATCGCTTTTTTCATGCCGGTTTCTCCTCGAAGATGGAAAGGCCCGCAATGCCGTATTTCCGCCGGTCCACAAGCACAAAGCCTTCCGGCGTTTCGGGCGGCAGGTTCGCGGCATGCTCCGCGATGACGCGGCAGCCCGGCGCAAGCACGCCCGCCGTCTTCAGACAGACGAGCGTTTCTTCAAGAAGCCCTGCCCGGTACGGCGGGTCAAGAAAGACCAGCCCAAACCAGAACCCGGCGCGCGCCGCAGCCTGGATCGCCGCGCGGTAATCGAGCGAATACACGGCAGCCTGCCGCGTAAAGCCAAGCTTTTCCACGTTTGCGCGCACGATGGCAACGCTCTCGCGCGCCGCGTCGTTGAAAACGGCATACTCCGCCCCGCGGGAAAGCGCCTCAAGGCCCAGGCTGCCCGAACCCGCGAACAGGTCGAGCACCGTCTTCCCTGCGATCTCGAACTGGATGATCCCGAAGAGAGATTCCCTGACCCTGTCAAGCGTTGGGCGTGTTTCACGCCCCTTCGGCGCGGCGATGGCCTGCCCGCGCTTTGTGCCGGCAATAATGCGCAATGGCTTCCTCCATAAATCAATTCGTAGTATTTTAACATTGATCCATGCCCGCTTACAAGCACGAATACATTTTATTAACAATTATTCCATTGTTTTCCGCAATGAGATCCATTTTCGCGTCCCATTTGCCGCATGGAACCGCGGTAACGACCTGAAAATCAAACGCAAGGCCGGCCTTTACGCCGGAGATCTCCGGCAAAAGGCGGTCATAATACCCTGCGCCCCGGCCAAGCCTGCTGCAATCCTTTCCAAAGGCCAATCCGGGAATGATGGCAAAATCGACCTCACCCGGCGCGACGCGCCTGCACCGCGCGGGGACCGGCTCCAGAATGCCGTATTTTCCGGGCAGGAGCGCATCCGGGAGAACCGGTTCATAAAGCGCGAGGCGGTTCTCCGCAAGGCACAGCGGGAAAGCCACCCGTTTGCCCGCCGCCCGCGCGGCATCAACAGCCGCCGCAGGGTCGCACTCCCCGGGCATGGCGCAATAGGCGAGCACCACTGCGGCGTTTTGAAACGTGGGGAGTGCCTGAAGCTGCGCACAGGCCCCGGCAGAACGGGAAATGCGTCCCTCCGGGGAAAGCGCACGCAGGCGCGCGCGCATGTCGCGGCGCAGCGCCTGCTTTTCCTCGGAAAGCGTCATTCCTCGTGCGCGACCTTTCCGTTCACGAGCGTCAGCACACAGCGCGCACGGAAATCGAGCGGATGGCCGTTGAACACGGCGATATCCGCGTCCTTTCCGACCTCAAGGCTGCCCACACGGTCGTCGATACCCACAACGCGCGCGGCGTTGATCGTGATGGAACGAAGTGCCGCTTCCTCCGGCAGGCCTTCCCGCACGGCAAGCGCGGCGCACACGGGCAGGTACTGCTCCGGGATGACAGGGTGATCCGTCATCATCGCGAACTCGATGCCCTTGTCATAAAGCACCTTGGGCGCTTTGAAGGAAAGGTTGCGCAGCTCGATCTTGCTGCGTTCGGAAAGCAGCGGCCCAACGATGATGCCCGCGCCCTGTTCCGCGATCGTCCTCTGCAAATGCTCCGGGATGAGATACCCTTCCGTGCAGTGATCAAGCGTAAAGCGCAGGTTGAATTCCTTTGCGATGCGGATGGCCGTCAGGATATCGTCCGCCCGGTGGCAATGGATCTTCAGCGGAAGCTCCCGGCGCACAACAGCAAGCAGCGCTTCCTTGCCGAAATCGCGTGCAGGGCGTTTTTCCGGGTCATCCTTCGCCGCATCCAGCTTGCGCCCATACTCCTGTGCATCAAGCAGTGCTTTGCGCAGAATGGCGGCGGTGGCCATGCGGGTCTGGGGCGTCTTGTCGGAGCTTCCGTATACGCGCTTCGGGTTTTCGCCGAACGCGGCCTTCATCGCGATGGGAAAGCGGAGCGTCATGTCCTCCACGGAATCCCCCGCCGTTTTGACCGCGACGAACTGCCCGCCGATGACGTTCGCGCTGCCGGGGCCCGTCACGCAGGTGGTAACGCCTGCCGCGCAGGCCTCCGCAAAGCAGGGGTCAAACGGGTTGATGGCGTCAATCGCACGCAGTTCCGGCGTGACCGGGTTCGTGCACTCGTTGCCATCCGCGCCTTCGCTGCCCATGCCATCCTCCCACATGCCGATGTGGCAGTGCGCATCCACGATGCCTGGCAGGACGTAGCAGCCGGAAACATCCCGCACTTCCGCGTTTTCCGTGGGCAGATTTCTGCCGAGCGCGGCGATTTTCCCGTTTTCGACCGCAATGTCCCCTTCGTATTCCTGGCCGGCCATGGTCAGAAGCCTGCCGTTTTTCAAGATCAGCATAACAATTTCTCCTCTCGCTATTTGGTCGTTATTTGGGTTGATATACGCTGTTTTGCAGCGTTGATTCAATCATTTCCGTCACGTCCCGCGCCATGAGCATCCGCTCGCGCAGGAGGTCGAGCGCCGCATCCGCCGACGCGCCGAGCAGATAGGATGCCACACACGCAGCCTCAAACGGCGGGAGCTTCTGCCCGAGCATCGCAAGCGTGATGCCCGCGAGCACATCCCCGCTGCCGCCCTTTGCAAGGCCGGGATTCCCCGTTTCGTTCCAGGCGAAGCGGCCGTCCGGCGCCGCAATCACGCTCCGTGCCCCTTTCAGCAATACCGTACAGCCCCATTCCTCCGCGCAGGAACGCGCAATCGCCTCCTGATTCTCCCGCACCTCGGATATGGTGCACCCGCACAGGCGCGCCATTTCACCAAAGTGTGGCGTAAGCACGGCTTTTTCATGCAGAAGCGCCCGCTTGTCTTCCACGCGCGAAAGCGCGAAAAGGCCATCCGCATCCACAACGGCAGGTTTTTCTGCGGAAAGCACGCGCCGGAGCACTTCATCCGTCTCCGCCTCGCGCCCCATGCCCGGGCCGATGCCGATGCAGGTCGCCGCTTCAATATAAGGCCGAATAAGCTCATCCGAAGCGGAAGCCCACCCCTCGCCCGGCAGCGGCACGCGCATTGCCTCCGGCAGAGCGCAAAGGCCGGAAACGGCGGGGCGCGGGCAGATCACCTTCAGCGTGCCAAGGCCCGCGCGCAGCGCGGCGGTCGATGCCATCAGGGCTGCGCCCGGCATGTCCGCGCTTCCTGCGAGCAAAAGCCCGTGGCCGTTTTCGCCCTTGCTGCTCTCCCGCCTGCGCGGCGGGAGCAGCGCCGCAATATCGTTTTTGTTCAGCATATGCCCTTCCATGATTCCTCCACCGGTTTGCGCTGTATGCTATAAAAAAGGCGGGAATGCTCCCGCCCTGCAAAGCATGGTATTAATCCTCCACGATCGCCTGCGCCACGGCAAGCTGTTTGATGTGGGAAATGCTCACATGCACCGTTTTGCCCGCAAGCTCGCGCAAACGCGAAAGCGCGCCGTTTTGCAGCTTCGCGAAAGGCTTGCCGTTTTCATCGTGCAGCACCTCGATATCCGTCCACTGAATACCCCGAAAGCCCACGGAAAGCGCCTTTGCCGTCGCTTCCTTCGCTGCGAAGGTGCCTGCGATCGTCTGCGGTTCAAAGCCGAACCGCTCGAAATAAGCCTGTTCCGCAGGGGTGAATACCGTCCGAAGGAACGCCGGCTTTTCCGCAGCCTTCTTCACGCGTTCCACCTCGATGATGTCTATGCCGGTACCGATTACCATGCGCTCACTCCCATGTTTCTGAAATTGCCGTGCATTTATTCTACCATAGATCGCTCAAATGTCAAATCCTGCCCCACTCAGGCCTGTTTTTCCGCGCTTTTTACGGCATCGAGCACCGCCATGGTCATCACCGTGGGCGCCGCCGCAAGGATCGGAAGGAGCGGCTGTGCAGGAAGCTCGCAGGTGGAAACGCCGAAGATCGTGTCGCCATCCATAGAAGTGTGCACCGGGCGGATCGCCATGGCGAGGCCGTCATGCGCCATGGAAGCAAGCTTGTTGGCTTCCTCGCGCGTGAGCGTTGCGTCCGTCGCGATCACGCCGATTGTGGTGTTGCCAAAGCCCGCGCCCGCAAGCGCCGCCGCACCAAGGCAGGGCATCTTCACGCCGTTCACCGTGGCAGCCGCAACGAGCTCACCGGTCGCCGGATCGTAAACATCGCCAAGCGCGTTCACCACCACGAGCGCTGCAAGCTTCGCGCCGCCGGGCAGCGTGATGCACGCTGTGCCGACGCCGCCCTTTGCGGCATGTTCCTGCCCCATGGTCTTGCCGAGCGTTGCGCCTGTGCCCGCGCCCACGCTGCCCGTTTCCACGGGGCCGTCCGTTGCCGTCTTGCAGGCGAAGTAGCCTTCCGCCTTGCCCGGGCGCACATGCGCATCCCCCACGCCAAGGTCGAAGATCACCGCCGCCGGCACGATCGGCACAACGCCTACGCTCACATCCGTGCCAAGGTTCTTTTCTTCAAGATACTGCATTGCGCCGGAGGCCGCATCAAGGCCATATGCACTGCCGCCCGAAAGCATGACCGCCTGGATCCGCTCCACAACGTTATACCCCCGGAGAAGATCCGTTTCCCGCGTGCCGGGCGCGCTGCCGCGCACATCCACGCCGCCGACCGCGCCGCCTTCAAACAAGACTGCCGTGCAGCCCGTCATGGCCGCCTTATCGGTATAATTCCCGACCTTGATCCCCTTGATCTCCGTAATTCCTTTCATATGCTTCAAAACTCCTTTTCGTTCTTCAAATATTTCTGAGCGAAACATCGCCCGCATGGATCGTATGCAGCACACCATCCCCGGTGCGCAGCAGAAGGCGGCCCAACGCGTCGAGATCCTCCGCCACGCCATAGAGCGTACCGTCCGCCCGCATGACCTTCACCGCCTGACCAAGCGTGCAGGAATGCTGCCTGTATTCCGCCATCAGCGCCGCATAGGCTGCATCCTCCCCGCAGGCAGTGAAAAGCGGCGCAAAAGCCTGCATGACCGCCGCTGCCACATCCTCCAGCGCGGGAGCACGCCCCGTTTCCAGCAGAAGCGAGCTTGCCGTATCTTTCAGCGCATCCGGGAAAGCGCTCTGCCCCACGTTGATGCCGATGCCGCAGACGATAAAGTATTCTTGCCCGGCAGTGCCGAGTTCCGAGAGGATGCCCGTGAGCTTTTTTCCGCCCGCCTGCACATCGTTCGGCCACTTGATGGCAGCATCCGCGCCGAATGTGAGGAGCGCGCGGCACACGCCAAGCGCCGCCGCGATCGTGACGCGCGGCGCAAGCTCTGCCGGGAATTCCGGCCGGAGCAGCAGGCTCATGCAGAGGGACGTCCCCGCCTCGCTCTCCCAGGCGCGGCCGCGCCGCCCGCGCCCCGCAGTCTGCCGGTTTGCAAGCACGAGCGTGCCGGAAGGCGCGCCTTCCACCGCAAGCTCCTTTGCCGCAAGGTTCGTGGAAGGCGTTTCATCCAGAACCTCCACGCGCCGCACAAGCGCATTTCCCGCAAGCGCCCGCGCGAGCGCAGCAGGATCAATCCTCGTCATCGTCCTCCCCCGCGCAGGCCGAAAGCCCTTCCGCATCGCCGAACACTGCCTCAAGCGCCGCACGCGCAGCTTCATATTCAAACCCGCGGCCAACGAGCCTGCGCATCGTGCGGGCTTTGCGTTCCTCCGGTTCAAGGGCGGCAAACTGCCGGGCGAATTTCTCCGTTACGGCAAGCGCGCCCGCCCGTTCAGTCTCATCCGTTACGGGCAAAAGCGCCTCGTCGATCAGGTCTTTCGGGAGCTTGTGTGCGTAGAGCTGCTCGCGCAGCTTGCGGCGGCTCAGCGGCTTTGACGCAAGGCGCGTCGCCACAAAATCTGCCGCGTATTTCGCATCGTCCAGATACCCGAGCTCCTTCAGCCGCTCCACCACCTGATACACCTCATATTCCCCGTAGTTGAGCGAATCAAGATGATCCTCCATCTCGCGCACGGTGCGCGCCTTTGCCGTGAGGAATTTCAGCGCCGCATCCATGGGCGTGTTGCCGACTTTGTTCTTCTTCATCAAAAATTACCATTTCCTTCTTCCGTATTCAAATTCCGGGAAACCGCTCCCCGGCGCTGCCTTTTGCTTCCATCCGTCTTTATCATAATAATCGCCGCGCCTCCGTGCAATACTAAATCCAACAATTATCCGCACAAGGAGGGCAAAATATGGCAAATACCAGGCAACCGTTCAACCCGAACGCCACCTTCAATTGGAACACCGAAGCGGGTGCACCGCAGATCGAGACAAAAAACCTCGGCATCGTCCAGGATCAGATGCACCACGAGGCGCTCGCCTACAAAAAATGCTGCATGTTCAGCGAATGGTTCACCGAGCAGCCGCTCAAGGACCTGAGCAACCGCGCGGCGCAGCACCACAAGCAGCATTTCGACGCGCTCATGAACTACCTCAACAGCCACCAATAAAGGAGGACACAGCATGAACAGCAACCGACCCAACATGACTGAGCAGGAACTGCTCACCGATTTCCTTTCCCAGGAGAAACAGCTTGTGAAGGACTATGCAGGCGACATCACGGAAGCTTCCTGCGAAAACCTGCGCGGGATCCTGCTTAAGAACCTGACGGAATGTTCCTCGGATCAGCTCGCCGTGTTTGAGCAAATGAAGCAGCGCAACATGTACAAGACCAAGGACGCACCGGACAACGAGGTGCAGACCGCAAAGCAGAACATGCAGCAGCTGAAGCAGCAAACCGGCTTCTGAGCGGCAAAAAGGCACATAAGACAAAAGGCAGCGATACCCGCTGCCTTATTTTATATCAGTCCGTGTCCGGGTCCGGCCGCATTGCCTCAAGCGGGTCAAACCCTTCTATGCCGCCCTCTTCCGCTTCCGTGCGCATGCGCAGCGCCATCTGCGCCCTCAGCCCTTCAATGGAAAGCGGCTGCTGTTCGCTCCCCATGCAGTCGCGGCACATTGCGCCGCAATCCGGGCATTTGCACCCGCTCATGAGCCCGTGCTCCACCTGAACCATATACGTTCCGCATACGCGGCAGCTGCATCTCATGGCTTTACTTCCTCCGTTATCTCTGCATCAGCCATGCTCTCCGACTCCGTTTCGCCGTTTGCCCCGCTTCCACCCCCCCAGTCATAGATGCCGGGCAGGGATTCCATGGCAGCCGACCCGCCGTTTGCAAGGCGCATCATAAGGCCATCCGGCAAAAAGAAGTCCGTCAGCTGGCTGAGCGGGATTGCAAACTCCGGCCAGCCCGCGGAATAAGTCGCAATCTCATACGGGCGGTAAAGGATCACGAGCGCATCCTCCGTAACATAAAACGCCTGATCGTCGGAGGCGGGCATCACATCGCAAAGGAGCGTAAGCCCCTCTTTTTCCGCCTGAAGCATCACGATATCCGGGATAAGCCCGCGCCAGCGTTCGTTCTCCGGGTCGAACAGGTCAGCAAGCGCGATTTGCCCGCAGGTCGCCGTGTTGAACGTGAGCGGCACAATGGCAAGCGTTTCGCCCGCAAGGTCCCGCACGGCAATGCGCACGGAAAGCAGGCCGCAATCGTTGCACATGATGTCGCACCGGGTATAAGCCGGCGCATCAAGCGCATCGAGCTCCGCGCGGATCGCGCCCTGGATCGCGGAATTGATCGCGTCGTATTCCTCATCCATCAGATAAGGATAGCTGATGAAGCCGCTGTTGCCGTATTCCTGCTCCGCGCGCATGTAGGAAAGCGGTCGCGCGTCATCGTTCGCCTGCATGGCCTGCGCCACATCCTGCGTCATGCTCGGGAGCAGAAGCGTGGAGTCAAATTCGCCCGGCGCTTCATCCGCAGCCGGTGCGCCGCATGCGCAAAAGCACGCAAAAAGCAGCCCCACAACGCATATGGCAGCCCGTTTCATGCGCCGCACCTCCTTCAACCTTTTTCCTGCCCTTAAGTATAACACCGCCTGCCGGAACAAAGTGTGAATAAAAGGTAAACCGTCAGTCTGCTCCCACTTCGAGGGTCTCCGTCTTTTCAAGCGCAGCCGCGATCATCGGCGCGAAATCCACCATGGTCTCGCTCTCGCGCAGCTTTGCCACCTCGGGCTTTGTGACCGGGTGCTGCGGAACGAACACCGTGCAGCAGTCCTCATACGGCAGGATGGATGTCTCAAACGTGCCGATGCGCTTTGCGATGGTCACGATATCCTCCTTGTCAAAGCCGATCAGCGGGCGGAACACCGGCATCGAAACCGCGTCATCCGTCACGCAGAGGCTTTCGAGCGTCTGGCTCGCCACCTGGCCGAGCGCCTCGCCCGTGATGAGCGCAAGCGCGCCGTCCTGCTTTGCCAGCAGTTCCGCAATGCGCATCATAAGCCTGCGCATGAGCACGGTCGTCTCCTTCGGCGGGCACTTTTCATAGATGGCAAGCTGGATCTCCGTGAACGGCACAAGGTGCAGCCGCACCGGCCCCGCATAACGGGAAACGAGGCGCGTAAGCTCGACGACCTTGTCCCGCGCGCGCTCGCTGGTGTAAGGATAGCTGTAAAAATGCACGGCGGAAAGCGTGAGCCCGCGCTTTGCCATCAGGTATCCTGCAACGGGGCTGTCAATGCCGCCGGAAATGAGCAGCGCCGCACGCCCGGCCGTGCCGGTCGGCATGCCGCCCGCCCCCATGATCTCCGCCGCGTAAATGAACGCCTGTTCGCGGATCTCCACGCACACCTTGAGTTCCGGCGTGTGCACATCCACGCTGAGGTTCGGAAAACGTTCGAGCAGCGCATGGCCGAGTTCGCGGTTGATCGTCTCCGAATTCATGGGGAAGCCCTTGTCCGAGCGGCGGGAGAACACCTTGAACGTTGCCGCCCTGCCGCCTGCCGCCTGCTCCGTAAGCTGCGCCGCCGCGGCAACGATCGCATCCCAATCCTTCTCCACCGCCATGGCAGGGCTTATGGAATGCACGCCGAACACGCGGGTCAGCGCATCGCACGCATCGTCAATGCGGTCCTCCGCGATGCCGTACACATAGATGCGCCCCTGATCGCGGCGCACCCGGGCATGAAAGCCCCTGAGCACGTTGTTGATGCCGTCGATGAGCTTGCGTTCGAAGAAGGGGCGGTTCAGCCCCTTGAGATGGATCTCGCCATAGCGGACGAGCAGTACCTGTTCCACAATAACCCTCCGTTGTGTTTTTTCTTATGTTGTTTGCGGGCGCTGCACCCGCTTGCTTTTTATCTGTCCGCTGCCCTCTTACCTTCTCCTGAAACGCCGTAGCAAGCCGAGCAGCCCTGCGATGGCCGCCGCCGCCTCATCCATTTCAGCAGGGGTGTTGAACAGCGAGAAGCTGAAGCGGATCGCTCCCTCCTGCCGGTCGCCGGTCACCCCCATGGCGTTCAGGATGCGGTTCTTGCCCTTCTTATGCGCGGAACACGCCGAGCCCGTTGAAACGTAGATTTTCTTTTCCTCAAGCGCATGCAGGAGCACTTCGCCCCGCACGCCAAGGAAGGACATGTTCAGGATATGCGGCGCACCGTTCTCCGGCGCAGGGCCGTTTATGAGCACGTCCGGAAGGGTCAGCAGGTTTTCCGCAAGGCGCATCTTGCATGCCCGCATATTTTGCCATATCGTTCCCTGATTTGCAAGGTAGTATTGCAGCGCCGCGTCCATCCCCATGATGCCGGGCGTGTTCGTGGTGCCGGAACGGAGGTTTCGTTCCTGCCCGCCGCCGATCTGCCCGCCAAGGAAGCGCGTCCCCTTTTTGACATACAGCGCGCCGACGCCCTTCGGGCCATGGAACTTATGCCCGCTTATGGTGTAAAAATCGCAGCTGCGCGCATCGAACGGCACTTTCAGGAAGCCCTGCACACCGTCCACATGCACGAGTGCGCCCGGCGCCTCCTGCTTCACGAGCTTATAAATGGCCGGAATGTCGTTGATCGCCCCTGTCTCATTGTTGACCTGCATGATGGAAACGAAGCGCGTATCCGGCGTGAGCTGCTCCGCAAGGCTGGTAAGGTCCAGGCGCCCCTCCTTGTCCACTCCGGCTTCACGCACGTTATATTCTGAAGCCAGTCCCCGCATCACCTCGTAGACGGAAGGGTGCTCCACCGCGCTCGTGATGAGCTGCCCGCGCCCGCGCATCGCGCCGAGCGCACCGTGGATGGCCATGTTGTTGCTTTCCGTCCCGCCGGAGGTAAAAACGATCTCCTCCGCGCTGCCGTGCATCGCCTCAGCGAGGCGGGCGCGCGCACCGTTCACCGCGCGTTCGCTCTCCACGGCAGGAGAATAAGCCGCAGCGGGGTTGAAAAAGCTTTCGCACATGTATTTCTGCGCCGCCTCCGCCGCCGCAGGCAGCGTGCGGGTCGTTGCGCTGTTATCGAGATATATCATATTTCTCACTCCTTAAAACCGGAGACAAACTCCTTTTTGTCCATTATATGCCGCGCACGCGCCATGCGACAGCCCGTATTGTTTTATCATACCACACCGGCGCGCGTTTGTTTATGCCATTTTCATAAAAACCGCATCGCACCAAGGTTGCAGGCAACCGGCTTTTGCTATAAAATCAGTACATATCACCCGAAAGGAAGCACATATGAGCTTTTTGGAACGATGCACCGAGGGCGCAAAGCGCGCCCTGGCCCTTGCGCAGGAGGCGGCGCGGGCAATGGGGCATAACTATGTTGGCAGTGAGCATCTTCTTCTCGGCCTGATCCGGGAAGGAGAAGGCGGAGCCTACCGGGCGCTTTCCGCCTTCGGCGTGACCGAGGAGGCCGTCGCGGAGCGGGCGGACGCGCTCGTCGGCCGCGGCGACTATCACTTCACCGACAGCTTCGGCTACACGCCGCGCACAAAGAAGATTCTCGAACTGAGCCTTTATGAAGCAAAGTCCCTTAAAATGGGGTATATCGGCACAGAGCATATCCTGCTTGCCATCCTGCGGGAACGGGATTCCGTTGCCGTGCGCATTCTGCAGGATCTCGGCGCGGATGTGCAGGGCCTGCAATCCGTGCTCTCCGGCGGGCGTTCTTCCGGAGAGGTTGCCCGCGAACCTGTACACGCAGGGCAGGGAACGCCCGTGCTCGACCAGTTTGGCCGCGACCTGACGCGCGCTGCACGCGACGGTGAGCTCGACCCCGTCGTCGGCCGGGAGGCGGAGATCCAGCGCGTGATCCAGATCCTCTGCCGCCGCACAAAGAACAACCCCGCGCTCATAGGCGACCCGGGCGTGGGCAAAAGCACGGTCATCGAAGGGCTTGCACAGCGCATCGCCACAGGCAGGATCCCCGAACTGCTGAAGGACAAGCGGATCGTGACGCTCGACCTTGGCGCGATGCTCGCGGGCACGAAATACCGCGGCGAGTTTGAAGAACGCATCACCAATGCCATCGCAGAGCTGCGTGAGGACGGAAGCACCATCCTGTTCATCGACGAGCTGCACACGATTGTCGGCGCAGGTGCGACGGAAGGCAGCATCGACGCTTCCAATATTCTAAAGCCGGCCCTTGCGCGCGGGGAGATCCAGGTCATCGGCGCGACAACGCTCGATGAATACCGCCGCCACATCGAAAAGGACGCGGCACTCGAGCGGCGCTTTCAGCCCGTGACCGTAGGCGAACCCTCAAAGGAAGAGGCCGTTGCCATCCTGTTTGGCCTGCGGGACCGCTATGAAGCGCACCATAAAGCGCGCATTACGGACGAGGCCATCCGCGTAGCCGTGGAGCTTTCCGGCCGCTATATTTCCGACCGCTTCCTGCCGGACAAAGCCATAGACCTTATGGATGAGGCGGCAAGCCGCGTCCGGCTCCGCGCCTATAACACCCCGCCGGACGTGAAGGCGCTGCGCGAACGCATCGAAGCGCTGCGCAAAGAAAAGGAAGAAGCCGTCAACAACCAGAACTACGAGCGCGCCGCCGCGCTGCGTGACGAGGAACAGCACCTTGCCGCGCGGATTTCCGGCATCGAGGCGGACTGGGAGCGCGAACGGGACAATAAGGAATCCATCGTGACCGAGGAGGATATCGCGGAAGTTGTGAACGCATGGACGGGCATCCCCGTTCGCCGGCTCACCGAGGACGAAAGCGAGAAGCTGCTGCACCTGGAGGAAACGCTGCACCGGCGCGTCATCGGGCAGGATGAGGCCGTTTCCGCCATTTCCCGCGCCATCCGCCGCGCCCGCGCCGGGCTGAAAGACCCCGGCCGGCCGATTGGCTCCTATATTTTCCTTGGCCCAACGGGCGTGGGAAAAACGGAGCTTTCCCGCGCACTGGCGGAAGCGCTCTTTGCGGATGAGGACGCAATGGTGCGCCTCGACATGAGCGAATACATGGAAATGCACAGCGTGAGCAAGCTCATCGGTTCCCCGCCGGGCTATGTCGGCTACGACGACGGCGGGCAGCTTACCGAGCGCGTGCGCCGCAAGCCTTATTGCGTCATCCTGCTCGATGAGATCGAAAAGGCGCATCCTGACGTGTTCAACCTGCTCCTTCAGGTACTTGAGGACGGCAGGCTCACGGATTCCCAGGGCCGCACGGTGGATTTCCGCAACACGGTCATCATCATGACCTCAAACGCCGGCGCACCGCGCACACAACAGGCGCACACCGTTGGCTTCGGCGCGCCCGTGGATGCGCTCACCCATGAACGCCTGCGCGAGACCATGCTTGCGGAACTGAAAAAGACCTTCCGCCCGGAATTCCTGAACCGTGTGGATGAAATCATCGTTTTCCGCCCGTTGGCGCAGGAGGAAATGCAGGCGATCGCCGGGCTGATGCTCGAAAGCGTGAAAGCCCGCCTCCGGGAGCGCGGCATTGCGCTCACCGTTACACCGGAAGCCGAAGCGCTGCTCTCCGGTTCGGGGTTCGACCCGCTCTACGGCGCGCGCCCGCTGCGCCGTGCCATACAGCACCAGGTGGAAGACAGCCTGAGCGAGGAGATCCTTGCAGGGCACATTGCGCTTGGCGACGCCGTGACTGCGTTTGCGGAAGACGGGAAACTCGTGTTCCGCAAAGACGCGCCCGTATCCTGCTGAATTCACAGTTTATTTATGGTTGGGCGATTGCAAATTCCGGCGGGAATGGTAGAATAAAAACATCAAGATCCGGGAGTTTTTATCTGAAATGCGTTCTCTGTTAAAGCGGTCAGCCGCGCTTTTCTGCGTTTTCGCGGTGCTTGCCATGTGCAGCACCGCGTTTGCCGCGCCCGTTTATCCCGCCGTCCCCTCGCAGGATATCCTTTCCGCAGGCGATTTCGGCGAAGATGTGGTGGCGTTGCAAACGGAGCTGCGCGCGCTCGGTTTTTATGACGGAGAAGTCACAGGCCTGTTCGACGGTGCAACGCGCGAGGCAGTCATCCGCCTGCAGCATTTCCTTGGCGTGCGGGAGGACGGCGCATTCGGGCCGATCACATTTGCCGCCTACTGGGACGCATTCGAGCGCGGCCTGCTTGCATTTCCCTCACAGGAAACCGAGAAGCCGGAAACCGCGGGGCGGCTTTCCGGCCGCACGATCGGCATTGACCCCGGCCAGCAGGAAGCGGCGGATACCGGTTTGGAACGGATCGCCCCAGGCATTGAACGCACCAAGGAGCGGCAGAGCGCGGGCAGCGTTGGCGTAAAAACAGGCGTTTCGGAGTACAAGATCAACCTGCTCATCGCCTTCAAGCTGCGCGACCTGCTTACCGCAGAGGGCGCAACAGTCGTGCTCACGCGCGAAACTTCGGATGTTTCGATCTCCAACATGGAGCGTGCCGAACGGATGAACGAAGCAGGAGTGGACATCTGGCTGCGCCTGCATTGTGACAGCTCCTCCTCTGCCCGGCAAAGCGGCGCAAGCGTACTCATCCCCTCCCGCGCCTATGGTGCGGCGATTTATCAGGAGAGTCTCCGCCTCGGGCAATGCGTGTACGAAAGCTTCCCGGCGGCAACGGGCGCCACGATGCTCGGCCTGCGGGCGCTCATGGATCAGACAGGCTTCAACTGGTCCAAAGTGCCGGTGATCGCCATAGAAATGGGCATGCTCTCCAACCCGCAGGAAGACATCCGGCTGAACCGGGATTCCTATCAGGCGAGCTGTGCCACGGGGCTTTTCAACGGCATCCTCGCCTATTTTGAGCAAACCGCAGAAAAAGCAGCTGAATAACGAGGTGTTCTTTTGAATACGATCCGAAAGAAAAAGCGTTTGAACTCATTTCTGATTTTGCCGGCATGCCTTTTGGTCATGCTTTTTTTCGGCTGCAGCGCAAAGAATACCGCATCCCCTCCGCCCGCCCCTACGACGAATTCAACCTCCTCGCCGTCTCCCTCCCCCGCAGCAGCGGAAACACCGGTGCTTTCGCCGGAAGCCTCTCCCACGCCTTTTGCGGTAAATCCCATATACGCTTTTTACGCGGAATACCTGGCGGATTGCGGCGCCTTGCTTGACGATTACGCCGCGGGGCTTTCCGCGCTGCAAACCGCGGAGGGGCTCTCCTGCTCCCTGGCGCTGACGGAGCACCGCGCGCTGCTTTCCGAAGGGCGCATCACGGCCGGCAGGCTTTATGGAAGCGATGCAGATGGTTACAGCAGCACGCTGGAAGCTGCCGCAGAAGGCAGCGGAAGCATGAGCGGGAACCCGGAAAAGGGGTATTCCTTCACGTTTTCCTACAACGATGGGAGGACGCTCTCCGGCACGTTTTCCGGCAGCGCGCTCCGCTTCACCCTTGTTTCCGCAGAGGGTACGGCAGTGCTTGACTGTACCATGGAAAAGGCCGTGGACGTCTGGTCATCCACAGCCTGTACGGAAACCTCAAAAACCGAGCTGACAGTGCGCCTTTCCCCCGCTGCGGGAGAAAAGCCCATCCAGTTCGGCCGGCGCAGCGGGAATTATCTCCCCGTTATAGAATCCACTGGAGCACGAGAAGAAGAATAACGCCTGGAACGCCAAGCACGCCCGTAATGAGCGCGTTGAGCGCATTGATTGGGATGGAAAGTGAAAAGAACCCGCCGATAAAGTTGAACAGGAACAGAACCACCGCGCCGAGGAGCGCGTTGACCACAAGCTTCCAAAGCACTTTAAGCGGGAAGGAAAGCAGCTTGCAGAAAAGCCAGAGAACCAGCAGACCTGCGGCAAACGCCAAAATGGAACCAAAGGGATTCATGTCCGACCTCCATCATATTACCGGGCGGGCATGGATCCCTTTTCCGTCCGGCTTTATTGGTGCTCGTTCCCGTTCCGCGCTCTTTTGCGGAGCAGGAACATATATTTTCTGCGCGCGGTCTCCATATCGTAGATCGCGTAATCCATAAGTTCCGGATCGCTCACGCTCTCAAAAAAGCGCGTTGCGTCCTTCCATTGCTGCAGCGCCGCGCGGACCTCCGCCTCCTCGGCACATTCTTTGCGCTCCCTGCCCATAAGGCGCGGGAGCAGGCCTGTGATCGCCATTGTTTCACCTCCGAAGGAGTTTTATCAGCAAGTATGCTCCAATTCCGGAAGTTTATACCTTTCATCGGCTATCGCGGCCCGGCATGTTATTTTGCAGCGGGGATGGCATACGTTGCGCGGACAACGTCGCCCATCGTTGCGGGATCCGTGTAGCAAAGGTAGACCTCGCCCGCCCGGTTCGATACCGCAATGGACGCATACGGAAGATCTGCGATCACGCGGCTCTCGCCTGCAGCAACATCATAAGCCCAAAGGCGGTAAGGATATGCATCGTTTGACGCATCCGACCCGTCGCCTCCTTCGCCCGCGCTGCCGGAAAGGCGGTTTTCGATGTAATAAAGCGTGCCCCCCTCGTAGGACCAGAGGAACGTATATACGGAGAATTCATCCGTGACGGTAGTAAGCGCGCCGCTCTGCATGTTGCGGATGCCAAAGTGCGCCCCCCCGCCGCCTGCGGAGTCATCGCCGGAAACACTGTATGCCATATAGCGCCCATCGTTTGAAAGGACGAATGCGCTGCCCTCCATAAAGCTGCGCCGCGTCCCCCCTTCCGGCTTGATGCGGTAGATCATCCCGCCGTTTTCAAGGGTCGTTTCAGTGAAATACAGCTCCCCGTCAAAGAACGCAAGGCTTCCTTCGTCCACGCCCTTTCGGTCCACCACGGTATGGCGCTTGTTTTCCGCAGGCACGTTGAAATCGTACTGGTGGATGGCGATCTCGCTCGAGCCGCCGATGGAAAACACGCGGCCGCCCATGCTGTCCCACACATAGGCGCTGACCGTGTCACCAAAGCCCATGTCCGTAAGGTCCGTCAAAAGCTCCTTCGTGTCCGTGTCAAACACATAGAGGTGCGCGCTTTCCGCAGCTCGTTCCAACACCGCAAGCTTCCGCCCATCCGGCGAGTACTTCACGGATTCGATCGTCTGGAATTCATAGGAAAGCAGCGGTTTTGAAACGCCGGCCGCGCTTTGCACGCAGAGCAGCTGGTATTCATATGTTTCGCCCAGGCTGGTGCGCGTTACCTGCCGGCTGTAAAGGAAGCCGTCCCGCTCCGGCGTGGCGGCAAGGAACAATCCGTCCGGGATCAGCGGTTTAAGCGCAGTCTCTTCCCCATCGATACGCACGGGGAACTGGTCATAGGCCGCCACATATTCCATCGTTTCATCATATGCGGGCAGTTCGCCGTTTTTGAGTTTGACCACGTTCCAGTCCGAAGCCACCGCGCCGGGTTCCTGCTCCAGAATGCGCGCGCGGAAGCTCTCCGCTTCGGAGCCTGACGAAAAGCCGCCGGAGATCAGGAGCACCGTCTGCAGGTCCTTTGCAAGCACCGGCGTCATCCCGCATTCGCGCGAGAGCGTGCCCGCGCAATACGCATCATATGCGTTCGCCACAACATAGTAGCTCTCGCCCGCCGCGGCGTGTTCATCCTGAACGATATCGATTGCCGCATCCGGAGTCGCCTCCGGGCCCGGCTGCGTTTCTTCCGCTGCAATGGGGCGGAGCAGGATCTCGATGCTCGTTTTTTTCTCCTCGACCTGGAAGGCCGCATCAGCGGAAAGCTCAAAATACAGCGTGAACGCTTCGCTGCCTGCAAACACCGTGCCGAAGCTGCCGAGCAGGAAATCGCTCGCGCTGAGGTCAAGCCCGCGCAGATAGTCCCAATATGTGATGGAATCAAACGACACCGCAAGCCGCGCGGGCTGCGGAAGCATCCGAACCGAAAAATGCGGCACGTTCGCAGGCTCCCGTTCATCCGTTCCGCCGGATATCCGGCTGCCGCCGATGAACACAAGCGTCAGGCGCACATCCCCATTTTCCTCTGTGACCTGAACGGAGTTGAGGTTCGCATTCTGCAATGTACCGCCGCCCGTAACCTCTCCCTTCGTCTCAAACCCGTCGAGAGGGTTGGCCTCGGGCGTTTCCTCCGCCGTTTCCCGCGCACACCCTGCAAAAGCAGAGAGCAGAAGGCAAAGGATCAGGCTGACCGATAGTCCTTTTTTCAAAAAACGCATTGCATTTACTCCTTATCAGGCATAGCCGCAAAACTGCCGGCTGTCGCACTGGTGATCTATGTTTACGAACTGATTATAGCATAAAAGCGGCAGAGCGGGAACGCCGCGCGCGGATTTCAGCGCCGATTTCATAGTTTGTTTCCAAAATAAAAAGGCAAAAGTGTTTTCAGGCCGCGGCAGATTTGCTATAATGAATTGATTTATTCCTGTATAGGAGGTTTTTCAATATGAAATGCAAGGTATGCGGCGCAAACAACGAGGATTACCTCGAGTACTGCGAAAACTGCGCCGCTCCGCTTACGCCTGACGAGCCGGAACCCGAGCCCGCCGAGGATTCCTACGTTGCCTCCACAGGCGAAACGCCGCCGGCATGGGGTTTTGTCCGCGCGCCGCAATGGCCGAAGCCTGAATTTGACGCCAACACCGTCAGCGAGGAGGATATCCCCGCATCCTATTCTTCCCGCTTCAACCCGCGCCCCGCACAGCAGCAGGCCTCTGCACAGCAGCCCGCTGCGCCCGCGCCCGGCGAACAGGGGTACAGCAACAACGTTCGCGTGCATACGCCCGTTCAGGAGCCCACACCGGCATTTGCTGCCGCGGAGCCCGAAGAAGAGCTCGTGCGCCCGTATACGCCCACGCGCAGCGCAAACACAACGCGCGTCGCAAAGCCTTCTTCCGTAAAGAAGGCCGCCCCGCTTCCGAAGGCGCCTGTTGAGGACACGGCGGCGGACGATTTCGACGACTTTGACGATTTCGACGACCTCGAATACAACGTGAAGCCATCCCGCAGCAAAAAGCGCGGCGGCACGCATTCCCGCAACATGCTCTTCATCGCAGCCGTCGCGGTGCTCGTCGTGCTCATTGCCGTTTTTGCGATCATCTACCTGAACCGGAACTTCAACGGCAGCGTCGGCGCGTTCTTCGCTTACACGTTCGGCGGAAATCCGTTCCCGAAGCCCGCGACCATTACGTCCACGCAGATGGATTCCGGCGCTCCAGCTTATATCGTGACGGTGTATTGCAAGAACAATTATACTGCCCGTTTTACCTCGGGTGAGACCGTACGCGAAGACATAGTTGGTGCGCATGCCAAAAACTGCGTCGCATGGCGCATCCCGGAAGAGATCTTCCTGCCCGATGCTCCCATCGCAGAAAGCGAGCTGCATGTCAAGCCTGCCGTTGTGGTCATCAGCCCCAACGGCAAAGAAACGCCCGTTGAATTCGAGGATGAGATCGTCATCCAGATCCCCGCGATCGAGATGACCGTCACTTCCCCCACCGTGAGCGATTTCACCACGGACACCGCCGTTGTTCCCATCACAGGCACGGTCAGCGACAACACGGCCGGCGTGTATGTGAACGAGACGCAGATCCCCATCGACGAATCGGGCAATTTCTCCACAACCTACACCCTGCCTGAGGACGGCTCCTATACCGTCACGATCGAAGCGCGCAAAAACCGGTACCAGACGGCCTCTCAGACCTTCAACATCACCTACGGCACGGGTGCGACGCAGGATCCCAACGGCGATAACACCACAACGCCTGGCACCGTGGAAGGCAACGTTGCGTTCTCTGTGAACGATTCCGTTGCGCGCTATGCCACCACCTCCACCATGACCGTATCCGGCACGATGGAAGCAGGCGCCGTCATCTCCGTTTCCGGCGTTGAACTCGAAGGAGACATCACGCAGGATGCCACCGCGGGCACGTTCAGCTTCACCGTGAAAACGGCGGATGTCGGCCTCTACCCCGTCGTCATCACCGCTACAAAGGACACGGCCGCAAAGTCCAGCACACTGTATCTGGAGCACCGCCCGGAAAAGGACAGCTACATGTCCGGCGTGCATGTGTTGGATTACGACCGCATCAAGAATTATCCCGAGCATGATCAGGGCTATAAGGTCACCGGCAGGGTGGTTGAGATCTATCAGTCCTCCCCGTTCGTGACCGCCCGCATTCAGACCTCGGCAGGCGACATCGTGTTCTCCTATTACAGCGGCGTTTCGGAAGTTGCCGTTGGCGACGGCAAGACCTATAACCTCTATGCCGATCCCGCCGGCACCTACACCCTGGCTGACGGTTCGACGCTGCCGCTCATGCACGCCTGGTATATCCTGAAGGATGGCTAAGCGAACCCCATAACGGCACACCGGCAGGGCGGATCGAACACATCCGCCCTGCTTTTCATCGGAACACCAAACAGCACGAAAAACGAAAGGACGCGTAAGCAATGAAGATCTGGGCCGCGATCCGCACAGACAACAAGATTCAGCAGGACACCGTCATGGATTTTGACGGGCTCTCCAAGGCGCGCGTGGAGGACTGGAACCCAATCATCGGTGAGCTTTGCCACGAGCTGGATCTCGCGCGCCCCGTTCTGCTGAAAAAGCACCTGAACGACCTTACGCACTTTTCGCACACCACCTTCACGGCGGCAGACTTCATGGAGCCGATCTCCTTTGACAAGCTGACGATCGAAATCTTTCCCGAAAAGAAAAATAAGTGAACACAAATAATGGAACAGAGGGCGCACGATACTCCCGACAGGAGAGCAGCGTGCGTCTTTTTCTTAGCTGCGGTTCAAAAACTGCCATTTTTTGAATTGCTGCTGTATGCAGTCACCAACGTTTATAAAAATGCCAACAAAACTTTGCATTTTTGTGTTGACAATAAAACTTGGCAGTGTTATGATTCATATGCAAAGAAAACTTGGCATGGAGGCGCAAACATGAATAAAGAAGAAATCCTGGCTGCCAGCAGAAAAGAAAACAAGAATCAGGACATTGTTGAAGCGGAATGCCTAAAACAGGCAAGCAGAGTGGCCTACACGGTAGGTTGCCTGGTTTGCTGCCTGATTTGCACACTGCAGTGGGTGTTCGCCAAAACCATCAACTGGGGGTGCTGGGTCGTTAACTTCAGTATTTTAGGGACGATTTTCCTTGTAAAGGCAATCAAAATGAAAAAGCGCCATGAGATTCTCGTTGCCACATTGTATTATGGATTATGCGCGTTTTTTGCAATCGGATTTGCAATGAGCATGAAAGGCTAACATGAGAGGCAAAACAGACGATACGCTGATTCTCCATAACCGAATCAAAGAGGCAAGAATAGAAAATGGGCTGTCGCAATCGGCCCTTGCCGAAATGGTTGGCGTTTCAAGGAACACCATCAGTTCGATTGAAACCGGACAGTTCAGTCCCACGGCAAAGCTGGCACTCGTTTTGTGCATCGCATTGGATCACAAGTTTGAGGAACTGTTCTATTTTCAAGACGAATAACTTCCAGCTTCTCCCCCTGTATATGTTGAGTCAAACAATATCCTTCACTCAGTGAACCACAAAAAGGCCCACAGCAATGGAACCTGCTGTGAGCCTTTACTGACTGTTTGCGGATGCCTGCGCATCCCTTTTTCTGCTGCCCGTTTTATGCCTGAATGTTCGCCTTCGCCTTTCTGCGGCGCTCCAGTTTGGAGATCCAGAGCGCGCAGGTCGCATCGCCCGTAATGTTGAGTGTCGTGCGCCCCATGTCAAAGATCTTGTCAACGCCCGCGATGATCGCGATGCCCTCCACAGGGACACCGATGGAAGTAAGCACCATGGCAAGCATGATCATGCCCGCGCCGGAAACGCCCGCCGTTCCGACAGAGGCAAGCGTCGCTGTAAGCACGATCGTCGCAAGCTGCGCGAATGTAAGGTCTATGCCATAGCAGCAGGCAATAAACACCGCCGCCACCGCCTGATAGATCGCCGTGCCGTCCATATTGATCGTTGCGCCGAGCGGCAGCACAAAAGAGCTGATTTCCGGCTCCGCGCCCAGCTTATTGCAGCATTCAATGTTCAGCGGCAGCGTTGCGTTGGAGGAGGTTGTCGTAAAGGCGCAGATCATGGCCGGCGCAAGCCCTTTGAAGAACTTGATTGGGCTCATGCCGCTCAGGAGCCGGACGCTGCTGCCATACACCAACACCACATGCAGGATATACCCCATATAGGCGATGCCGATCACGAGCGCAAGCGTGCCGATAATTTCCGGGCCGTTTACGGCGACAACATTTGCCATCAGGCAGAATACGCCGACCGGCGTCAGCTTCACGATCATCATCAGCACCCGCATGATGACCTCGTTCATGCAGTTCACAAGCTCTGCGATCTTCTCCCCCTTTTCCCCGGCGGAAAGGATGCCTGCACCAAGCAGAATCGCGATCACAATCACAGGGAGCATATCCGCCTTGACCATCGGCGCAAACAGATTATCCGGGAATATGCCGACGATCACATCCATGATCTTCGGGGCCTCCTTCGCTTCATAGGTAAGCTCGGAAAGCTCCGCGCTCGGCAGCGCCGGGAACGCACCCTTAAAGCAGGAAACAAGGATGAGGCCGATGACGACGGCGACTGCCGTTGTGACCATATAATACACAAACGTTTTGATGCCAACGCTGCCCACGCGCCGAAGATCCTTCAACGAGATCACGCCATCCATGATCGAAAACAGAACGACGGGAACCACAAGGAACTTGAGCAGATTGATGTAGATCGTCCCGATCGGTTTCAGGTAATCGGTCGTGAAAGCAGGGTTCTTCAAAAAGCACAGGCCGACGAGTATGCCGGCGAACATGCCGATGAAGATCCATACGGGCAGGGAAAGTTTCTTTGCGAATTTCATAGCTTTACCTCCTTTATAAGAATAGATGTGCTGCCTTATTTTAGCATGGTGCATCCCGTCCTGTATATGCCGTTTTTTGTAAAATTAACGTATCATCCGTTAAGATTTGTTTATATATAATTCTTAATGATGGTTATTATCCATCAATAAATAGTATTATTTTTAATAATCGCATGTATTGATTTTGAATCCGATCCCGTTTTTATATGATATATTCTAAGTTTTTCCAACAAAGATGCGTTTCTGTCTGTATGATCTGTTTTTCAATTTAAAAAGCATTATTTCAAAATCGTTTTAACAACATTTTAGCAAGATGCGCCGCACTTTTTTCTCTGCATAACCACACGTTCAGCTGCACAAGCTACTTCCATCACACAAAAGGAGAGGAAACACCATGGATACACTTGCGCTTATTCTCGTCATTATCGGCGCACTGAACTGGGGGATGATCGGCCTGTTTCAGTTTGACCTCATCGCCAGCATTTTCGGCGGCATGAGCACCGTCGTATCCCGCATCATTTATACGATTGTGGGGCTCGCAGGCATTTGGGGAATCTCCATCCTGTTCCGCCGCGACGGCATCCGCCATTCCGACGAAAACGAATAACAGCCGAAACAAAAAGCGGAGCTTCCGACAATGTGGAAGCTCCGCTTTAAATTATCGCTGAATATGCTCAGTGAATATGCTCAGTCCGCTTCGTCCGCCAGCGTACGCACATAGTCGAGCGCTGCCCAAAGCTGCGCGTCGTCATCCTGCGGGATCTGGTCGATCGCAAGCCCTTTGAGTTCCTCCGGGAGATCGATCTCAATGTCCGGCGTCACGCCTTTCCCATCGATGTTTTCTCCGTTCGGGGTGTAATATGCGTCAGTCGTCAGCTTGAGCCAGGCGCGGTTGCCTTCCACTTGCTTCGTGGTCTGCACAACGCCTTTTCCGTAAGTCTGCATGCCAACAATGGCGCCCGCTTCAAAATCCTGCACCGCTGCCGCAAGGATCTCGCTGGCAGAGGCGGAGTTTTCGTTCACGATGATCGCAAGCGGCACTTTGACGCCCTTTGCATTGGAGCGGTAGACATCACCATCTGCTTCCAGCCGCCCGCGCACACTCACGATCGTCCCTTCGCCGAGCAGCGCATCCGCGATGCTCACAACATCCGAAAGCGAGCCGCCCGGGTTGTTGCGCAGGTCGATCACAAGCGAGCGCATACCGCGATCCGTCAGGTCTTTGATCGCTTCCTTGAATTCCGTAGCACAGTTGCCCGTGAACATGCTGATGCGGATATAGCCCGTATACTGGTTGAAAAGCGCGCTCGTTACGCGCGTCAGGTTGAGCGTCGCGCAGGTGACTTCAAGCTCCAACGTTTCTTCCGCCCGCTTGAGCGTAAGTGCCACGCTTTCCCCCACTTCCCTGTCGATTGCAGCAGCCACCTCATCAAGCAGCATGCCGCCGATGCTTTCACCATCCACAGCCACGATCACATCCCCTGGCAAAACACCCGCTTCCGCAGCCGGTGTGTCATCGTAAACATCGAGCACCGGCGCGCCTTCCGCATCCGGCTGCCCCACGAGGATGCCGATGCCGTTGTATTGCCCGTTGATGTTGGAGAGATAGTCCTCGTATTCTTCCGCTGTGTAATATGCCGCGTAGGGATCGTCCAGCGCTGCGACAATGCCTCTTGCAGCCGCATCCAGCAACGCTTCCCGCGCAGGCGGCTCCTGGAAGGAATCGTTTTGCAGGCGGTCCATCATTTCGTCGAGGAACAGCAGATCGCTGATCTCTGCGTACTCTTCCGCCGAAAGCACGACCACATCCTCCCGCTTTTGATTGAGCAGCGTCACCGTCACACCGGCTGTTACGCTTGCCGTTATGAGGATGACCGCAAGGAAATATAGGATTGTCCTTACCCAGGACTTCATATGGTTAAACCTCCATACAGCCCGGCAGAACCCGGCTGATTCTTGCGCCCATGCGCGCATGGGACGGATTAATTAAGGTATATTCTACCAAATGAATGCCCATACGTCAAATAAACGAATTGTGTACACCACTTTTTGCCAATTTCTCCGAAAAAACGCCCCCGATCGCGCCACGTCAGCACCTGTTTGGGAAAATATTTTATCTGTTTTTTCCCCATATCCACAATGCGGCAACTGTCGCTGCGCCGGAAGAAATGATTCCATATTTCGGGTCATCAACAATACTGACCGTTGCCACAAAGCCGGACCTGTATGACGCGGCAAGATATGCAATGCCGAGCACGGCAGCATGTACGGAAAAAGCGACTGCGGCAACGGCCAGCCACTTCTGCACAGGCGGGCAGATAGTTTTTCCGTTTTCCCGACAGGACGCAAAGAAATGGAGCAGAAACGTTCCTGCAACAACACCCAAAAATATTGCGCAGCAGGAGCCATAAAGAAAATTATAGGTTGTGTAAGTCAAAAGGTTCAAAAGAAGAACGGAAAGAACGCTCACACCAAAGGCGATGGATGCAAGGTAATGCCTGGGCGTTTTTGGTGATGGTGAGTTTTCCAATGGCTCATGGTCTGCAAACGGTTGCTCCGGCTCTGCATCGGTTTCCGCAAAAAGAGCGTCCACCGTTACACCAAGCGCAGCCGCAAGCCGTGGAAGCAGCAAAATATCGGGGTAGCTGCGGCCTGTTTCCCACTTGCTGACCGTCTTTGCAGATACGCCGATCTGTGCACCCAATTCGGCCTGCGTCAGCCCTTTTGATTTGCGCAGCGCTGTGATTCGGTTTCGAATGATATCGTCCACCATATATAAAATACCTTTCAGCATGAAATAAATCACATTTCGTATTGTTTCTGTTTTTAGTATATGTCATCAGTATATGTCATTTCAAGGCATCCCGCAAGAAACAGTGCGGAGAATTCGGTATCCAAAGCGGAGAATATAAAAAGCGGGCGCAAAGCGCCCGCTTGATTCTTTCTGTTATTCCGTCTGAGAGATTATACCATGTAAGGCTTAATGAACTCCGGCGCGTCCGCCTCGTTCCCGCTGATGCTGATGATCAGTTTCACGTCGGTGCGGTCAGCAAACTTAGCCAGTTCGGCGAAAAGCCCTTCAAGCGTTTCAAGAGGATGGTGCACGATCTTCAGGAAGCCGTCAATAAAGAGATACTCAAGGTCAAAATCCTGCGCCGCAATGCCGGCAAGGAAGCCATAAAACATCTTGGGGCCATCGATATGGGACTCGGACGCATCCACAAAGCGGATGCTGTGCTTAAGTTCGAACATATACTGGTTGTCGTTGTCGATAAAAACGACGCTGCCTTTTGCGGTATTGATCGACTCATTGGCCATGTCGATGATCCGCTTCGTCTTGCCCGTGCCCTTTTCGCCGAAAATCACTCGTATCAAGGTAAAAGCCCTCCTTTGCGCGCCAAAGCGCTTCCCATAAATCTGATGCATTTATTATAACCTTTTTACGCGGCTGCGGGCAACCCCAATTTGCGGTAAAAACATAAAAGCTGTGATTGCGCATGCCGTGCACATCGCGTATAATAAAAAAATGACTTTACTTAAAGGGACAACCGATATGAAACGCGTTTTAGGGTGCATCCGCCGTGCGGATGAACGCTACCACATGATCCGCCCCGGCGATAAGATCTGCGTCGGCGTCTCCGGCGGGAAGGACAGTCTGCTCCTGCTTTACGGCCTGAAGCTGTATCAGCGTTTCTGCCGCACGCCGTTTGACCTTTGTGGCGTAATGCTTGACCTCGGGATCAACAATGAAGATTTTTCTCCCGTTTCGGAATTTGCAGAAGCGATCGGCGTACCGTTTGACCTGGTAAAGACCGACATTGGCGACGTCGTGTTCAACATTCGGAAGGAATCGCACCCCTGCGCGCTCTGCTCGAAGCTCCGCCGCGGCGCGCTCAATGACGCAGCGCGTGCGCGCGGCTGCAACCTTGTCGCGCTCGGCCACAACCGGGACGACGTGATCGAAACATTCTTCCTGAGCCTGTTCTACGAAAGCCGCCTCAACACCTTCGGCCCTGTGACCTACCTTGGACGCAAGGATGTAACCGTGATCCGGCCGATGATTTTCCTGCCGGAAAAGCAGGCGCTTTCCATCGCAAAGCGGCTGGAACTCCCCATCCGCAAGCCGAACTGCCCCGTCGCCGGCAACACCAAGCGCGAGGAAATGAAGCAGCTCATCCAGCATTTCACCACCATTGTGCCGAATCCGGAGGAGCGCATCATGAACGCCATCGCGGATACGCACAAGTACGGCATGTGGGACAGGCTGCGCCTGCCGCCGCGCGACCTTGCGGAGCTTACGCAGCAAAGCACATCCCTGCCGGAGGATGAGGACGATGCCTGATCCCCGCCTCCTGCTCTTCAGTTATCTTCTGCTGATGAGCCTCATCCTTTTCGCCTTCATGGGGGCGGATAAGCGGCGCGCAAAGCGCCGTGCCTGGCGTGTGCCGGAGCGGACGCTCTTCTGGCTTGCCGCGCTTGGCGGCGGGCTGGGCGGCGTCCTCGGCATGCTCGCCTTCCGGCATAAAACAAAGCATGCCTCCTTCTGCATCGGCATGCCCTTTCTGATGCTTTTGAATTTTGCTGCAGCCTATCTTCTGCTGCGCTACGTCATTTGAAGGTGCGCCGCAGATACACCATATCCACGAGCTGAACGCCGCCTTCAAAAATGGGATGATCGTAATTGTCAGGAAAGAAGTTCCTGATGACATGGGAGCGCGTAAATCCGCACGCCTCATAGAATGGGATTGTCAGTGGGCTGTCTCCCGTCCCTACCTGCAAAACAGCGTATCGTGCGCAGTATTCCTGCAAAAGAAACACGATGAGCGCTTTCCCGTAACCTTTACGCTGTTTTTCGGGCGCAACGGCGATGTTTTTAAGCTCCAGCACGCCCTCTCCCTCATCCGTCACAACACATACAGCGCAAACACTGTTGTTATCGCGAAGCGCATACATCTCTCCGCGTTCCAGATAGCGGTCGATCATGTCCTCCTGCTCGTCTCCCAGCAGGAGCAGTTCTAGGTATTGCTTTTTGTTTTGCGAGATTTTTTGTATCGTCATCCTTTCATATCTTTCCGGATAACATACACGATATGCGGCATGTCCTTGCCGCGGTACTGCTTCACGACCTCGTATTCCGGCCGCATCCCAAGCCGTTCCGCCACGCGGCGCGAAGCCGTGTTTTCCGGGCGGATGTCCGCGATCACTTCCTCGGCGCCAAGGCGTTCAAACGCGTCGTTCAAAACAGCCTTTGCCGCTTCCGTTGCATAGCCGTTTCCCCAGCATTCCTTGCGGAGCATCCAGCCGATCCCCAACAGGTCCTTCCCGGCCAGCGTTTCGCGGATGGCACCCACCATGCCGACAAATTCACCCGTTTGCTGCAGCTCCACAGCATAATGCCCAAAGCCATCCCTTTCATAACGTGCAAACGTGCGAGCAAGCCAATCGCGCGCTTCCTGTTCCGAAAAGCCATGCTCCCAGGCGTACATCACCTCCGGGTCGCCCAGAACGGCGAACACCTCGGGGAAATCTTCCTCCGTCAGTTGGCGGAGCAGCAGCCGCTCCGTTACGAGCGCCGCCTTTTCACGCCGTTTCCAGCGCAGCCAGTCCGCGTCAAGCACCGTTGCTTTTTTGCGCCGCAGCAGTTCACCGCAGGGGAACGCTCCGCATTCTCCGCAATAGGTAAGCCCGTGGGCTTCCACGCAATCGAACGTGAAGCAGTCGCCCGGTTCATGCGCAAGGCGGCAGCCCGGGCATGCGCCGGAGCGCAGCGTGGGGCAGCTTCCGCAAAAGAAACCGCACTTGCCGATCAGCGCTTCCGTTTCGTTCATGCCTGCGTTTCCTTTGCGAAATACTCGCCTTTGAGCATGGAATACACGATCTGATCGAGATAACCGCGCTCGCTCTTATAGCTTTGGCGCAGCATGCCATCCCGGTGCATGCCGAGCGATTCGTAAAGCCGGATGCCCGTCGTGTTGTCTGGGTAAACATCCAGCCAGAAGCGGTTCATGTGCAGTGTTTCAAACGCATAGCGCATCGTGCCTTCCATCGCTTCCCGGCCATAACCCTGACCCTTTACATCGATCGCGATGCGCCGAAGCTCAAACACTTCGGACTTTTCATCCACATGGCAGAGCATATAACCGATGCGCGTGCCTTCTTCCGTGCGGAACACCGCAAGTATGTGCGCCGGGTCTGCGATCTCCGCAAGGTGCTGCTCCTCCGTACCCTGCCAGATGAAGTTCCGGTTCGCAGGGTCATGCTCCATGCGGATGATAAACGGAATGTCCTCCGCGCATGCCGGAACGGCGCGGAAACGCTTTGTCTCAAACAGAATGTCCATATTTACTTATTTTCCTCCTTTTTAGTTCCAAGTTTTCCCCAGAACCGGAATGTCATTGGCCAAAGCACGCCGCCCGTGACTGCCATCAGAAAATACCGCGCGGCATCCGCAGCGACAGCCCCCGCAAACAACGTGCTGAACAGAGCCTTCAGGCCTACGCGCAGCGCAACGATAAGCCCGAGGCCGATCACCAGCTTGCAGACCTGTGCCCACCAAACGGCCTTTGTTTCAAAATGCGTATGCGTATCATCCACCCACCAGGCAAGCATCAGGCCGCACATGGTGCCGATGAGCGTCCATGCATTCTTCACACCGTGCGCATCAAACTCCGCGATGTTTGCTTCACGCGCAGGCATAAACAGCACATAACAAAGCAGAACAAACGCAAACGCAGCCGCGCAGCCGCCGAAGATCAGTTTTCCGCGCCGGTTCCCTTCCAGACAGTCAAACAGGCGCGTCAGCAGAAGCACGCACAGTACGCCCGTGATGAGCGAGACGCCAACATCAAGCGGCGTGTGCACACCAAGATACATGCGGGAAAACGCCGTCAGCAAAATCGCGGCCGTGCAGCACACTGTCACCCACGGGCGCTTCTTCCATGCCGCAAGCGTGCCGAACACAGTCACAACAGACTGGGTATGCCCGCTCGGGAAGGAATAACCCGTTGCCGCCTCACGCGCCGCCTCCACGATGGTGAAGCTCTCATCCAGCACCCATGGGCGCGGAATCAGGAAGATCGCCTTCAGCAGCTGGTTGAGCGTATTCCCCACCAGCCCGATGAAAAAGAACCGGAACCCCCATTTTTTATCGAGGCACCACAGCAGCGCCATGCCCACGAGCATGAATACCGTTTCCTCGCCCAACATGGTTATGACCGAAGCAATACTGTCAAGAAATGGCGAACGGATCGATTCCAGCAAGCGCAAAAAGCCCATAAATTTCCAACGCTCCATTCAAATTGCTAATATATGTTTTATTATAGCATAGCAGCCCCCCTGCGCGCACCGCCCAAATGCACGGCAAACGGCGAAATTCAAAAAACGTTCATTTGACGCACAGCATATGGCAGAGTAGAATCTAATTGGAAATCCTTGCACGATTTTGAAGGGAGCACCCGATGAAACAGAAAAAATGGCTTTGGGCAGGCGGCGTTCTTTTGCTTGCCGCGGCGGCAGCCGTGCTTCTCCTGCGGGGCGGCTGCACGGACGATGCGCCCACGTCGGACCTTGACGCAAAGCCTGTTATTTATCTTTACCCGGAAGAGACCATGGACGTTTCCGTTGCGCTCGATTACAGCGGCACGCTGACCACGACCTACCCCGCTTACGGGGAAACCGGCTGGAGCGTTACCGCCATGCCGGACGGCACGCTCATCAACCATGCGGACGGCAAGGAGTATTCTTATCTGTTCTGGGAAGGCGAATCCGAAACCGATTATGACATGACGCGTGGATTCGTCGTAAAGGGTGCGGATACCGCCGCGTTTTTGCAGGCCATTCTGAGCCACATGGGGCTTCTCCCGCGGGAATACAATGAATTTATCGTGTATTGGCTGCCGCGCATGGAGAAGAACCCCTTCAACCTCATCACATTTCAAACCGAACCTTACACCGAAAGCGCAAAGCTCGCCATCTCCCCGAAGCCGGACAGCATGCTGCGCGTATTCATGGCCTATCAGGCGCTCGACGCATGGATCGACGTAACGCCGCCCGTTTTGCCGGAATTTGAGCGCAAGGGGTTCACGGTCATTGAGTGGGGCGGCTGCGAGGTAAAATAACGGGCGCCGCATGAAAAACGGCACTTGTTTTCTCAGATAATCTCTGTTTTTGCCGAAACGCTTGACGCTGCATAACACAGCGGCTATGCTTACAGTATGGAAACCGCAAACAGCGCGGCTTCAACAGTCGAAAAGGGGTAAACAACCGGAGAACGCCGCGGCATAGCCGCGGCGTTCTCCGTAACGTAAATTGAAAAGTTTTCTTTAATCAGTCGCACAGCACATCGTGGTCGATCTTGTAGCTGAGCTCGCTCAGGCTGTCGTTGAGATGCACGTTTTCGACGGGCACGCGCGATACCAGGTCGATCGGGGCAAAGTTCCAAATGCCTTTGATGCCGGCTTCCACCATGCGCTCGGCGATCTCCTGCGCGGCGCTCCTGCGGGCGGCGATCACACCGATATCGACCGAATACTTGCGGATAAACGCTTCAAGCTCCGCACAATCGAATACCGGCTTGCCGTTGATCTCCTTGCCGACCAGTTCCGGGTTCACATCGAACAGCGCAAGCACCTTAAACCCTGCGGCAGCGAACCCTTCGAAATTTGTAAGCGCATGGCCGATGTTGCCCGCGCCGACGATCACAACGGAATGATCCCGGTCAAGCGCCAGGATAGATTTAATCTCGGAAAGCAGCGAGCGGACGTTGTATCCGTACCCCTGCTGGCCAAATCCGCCGAAACAGTTGAAATCCTGCCGCACCTGCGATGCGTTGAGGCGCATCTGCTGCGCAAGCTTTTCCGATGAAATGCGCTCGACTCCCTGGCTTTCCAGCATCACGAGATGCCGGTAATACCGGGGCAAACGCTTGATCACAGCTTCTGAAACCCTTTTGAATGCCATATTATCCCTCCGATAACCCGCCTACGCGGAATGTACCACTTTTATTTTATCCATTTTTACCGCAATTCGCAAGCGGCTTAACAAAAAAGCCTGCTGTTTTTTGCCATATTCCGGCCGTTTTGCCATAAGGACAAAATATGGCTTTCCTTCATCGTTCCGTCTGTACCCATTCCAGGATGGATTTGAGATACTGTCCGGTGTAGCTGCCGGGAACCGCGGCGACCTCCTCCGGCGTGCCGGTTGCGACGACCGTTCCGCCGCGGTTTCCACCCTCCGGGCCAAGGTCGATGATATAGTCCGCGGTTTTGATCACATCCAGATTGTGCTCGATCACAACGACACTGCTTCCGTTTTCGCAGAGGCGCTGCAGGATCTCAAGCAACCGCTTGACATCCGCCACATGCAGGCCGGTCGTCGGTTCATCCAGCACATACAGCGTGCGCCCGGTGTCCTTGCGGGAAAGCTCCGTGGCAAGCTTCACACGCTGCGCCTCGCCGCCGGAAAGCGTTGTGGAGGGCTGACCCAGCCGCACATATCCGAGGCCCACATCATAAAGCGTTTGCAGCTTCTTTGCAAGCCGCGGCAGCGGCGCAAAGAACGCGAGCGCCTCCTCCACGGTCATATCCAGCACATCCGCAATGGTCTTGCCTTTGTAGCGCACCTCCAGCGTTTCGCGGTTGTAGCGCTTCCCATGGCATACTTCGCAGGGGACGTAAATATCCGGCAGGAAGTGCATCTCGATCTTGATGATGCCGTCGCCCCGGCAGGCCTCGCACCGCCCGCCCTTCACGTTAAAGCTGAAGCGGCCGTTGCCATAGCCCCGCATACGGGCGTCCGGCGTCTGCGCATAAACTTCGCGGATGAGGTCAAACAGCCCCGTATATGTCGCCGGGTTGCTGCGCGGCGTGCGCCCGATGGGCGACTGGTCGATATCGATGATCTTATCGAGCTGTTCAATTCCGAGGATCGCATCGTGATCGCCGGAGCGCGTCCGCGCCCCGTTCAACTCCCGCAGCAGCGTTTTCTTCACGATCTCGTTCACAAGGCTGGATTTTCCGCTGCCCGAAACACCCGTAACGCAGGTGAACACGCCGAGCGGAATGTCCACATCGATGTTCTTGAGGTTGTTTGCGCGCGCGCCGCGCACACGCAGGTATTTTCCGCCGCAATCGCGCCGTGTTTTCGGCACCTCGATGCGCTGCACACCGGTCAGGAACTGCCCGGTGATGGATTCCGGCGTATCCATGATCTGCTGCAGCGTGCCTTCCGCAACGACCCGGCCGCCATGCTCACCCGCGCCCGGCCCGATATCCACGATATAGTCCGCAGCGCGGATGGTGTCCTCATCGTGCTCGACGACGATAAGCGTATTGCCGAGATCCCGCATGCCCTGCAACGTCGAAAGCAAACGTGCATTGTCGCGCTGATGCAGGCCGATGCTCGGCTCATCCAGGATATACAACACGCCCACAAGGCCGGAGCCGATCTGCGTCGCAAGGCGGATACGCTGCGCCTCGCCGCCGGAAAGCGTTGCAGCCGCGCGCGAAAGCGTGAGATAATCTAGCCCGACATCCACAAGGAAGCCAAGGCGCGCATTGATCTCCCGGAAGATCTGCTCGCCGATCATGCGCTGCTGCTCGGTCAGCGAAAGCGAATTCAGGAATTCGCGCGCCTCGAGCACCGTCATGTCGCTGACCTCCGCGATGGACTTCCCGCCCACCGTCACGGCAAGGCTTTCCGGTCTCAAACGCTTTCCACCGCAATCCGGGCAGGGAATGTTGGACATGTACGCCTCATATTCCTGCTTCATGCCCTCGGACTGCGTTTCGCGGTAGCGGCGTTCCAGGTTGTTGCAGATGCCCTCAAAGGGGGAATCGAAAGTGCCGCTCCCGAACTCTTTCTTGTATTCGATATGCAACCGTTCTTTGCCCGTTCCGTAAAGGATCGCATGCTTTGCGGATTTTGGCAGCTCCGCAAAGGGCGTGTCCATCGAAAAACCGTACTTTTCCGCAAGCGCCGAAAAATACATCCCCGCGATCGACTCCCGGTTTGCGCTTTGCCAGCCGCTGACCGAAATGGCGCCTTCCGCAAGGGAAAGGCTCTCGTTGGGTACAACGAGCGCAGGGTCGATCTTCATCATCGCGCCGAGGCCGGAGCAGGTCGGGCAGGCGCCGAAGGGGTTGTTGAAGGAGAACATGCGGGGCGTAAGCTCCTCAAGGCTCACGCCGCAGTCCGGGCAGGCGTAGTTCTGGGAAAAGAGCAGTTCCTCCTTCCCTATGACATCCACCTTCGCAAGCCCACCACCAAAGGCAAAGGCCGTTTCAAGGGAATCGTTCAGCCGACCCACCGCGCCCGGGCGGATCACAAGCCTGTCCACCACAACGTCGATGGTGTGCTTGAACTTTTTGTCAAGCGGCGGCACATCGCCGATGTCATATACCGTGCCATCCACGCGCACGCGCCCATAGCCTTCCTTGCGGATGCTCTCAAGCAGCTTCGCATGCTCGCCTTTGCGGCCGCGCACTGCCGGCGCGATGATATGCACGCGTGTGCCCTCGCCGAGCGCCATCACCTGATCCACCACCTGATCGATGCTCTGCCGCTCGATGCGCCGCCCGCACTTCGGGCAGTGCGGGATGCCGATGCGCGCATACAGCAGGCGCAGGTAGTCATGGATCTCCGTGACCGTGCCTACCGTGGAACGCGGGTTGTTGGAGGTGCTTTTCTGATCGATGGAGATCGCCGGGGAAAGCCCCTCGATGATGTCCACATCCGGCTTTTCCATCTGCCCCAAAAACTGCCGGGCATAGGAAGAGAGGGATTCCACATAGCGCCGCTGGCCTTCGGCATAGATGGTGTCGAAAGCGAGGGACGATTTTCCGGAGCCGGAAAGCCCCGTAAACACAATAAGCTGATCGCGCGGGAGGGTAATGTCCACATTCTTGAGGTTGTGTTCCCGCGCGCCTTTTATCACAAGCGCGTCTTTCATATCCGTTTCCCTTTATCTGAAAAATCGTTCTCTGTTTTGTTCTGTGCCGCCTATTTTTTAGGCGACTTGCGCGTTCTGCCGCGCGCCTTTTTCGCGCTGCCGGGCGTACCGGGCGCAGGCTTTTTGACGGCAGCCGCATCGCCCGTGAGCGCAAACAGCTCGTCGCGCAGCTTGGCCGCAGCCTCAAAATCGAGTTCTGCCGCAGCCTGGCGCATCTGCGTGCGCAGGATCTCAATGCGCTCCTGCCGCTCCGCTTCCGTCATGCCGCCCTCATCCTGCTTCGCCTTGTGCGAGATCTCCAGCACGTTGTGCACAGCCTTTTTCACGCTGCGCGGCGTGATGTTGTGCGCAGCATTGAACGCCTGCTGCTTCTCGCGGCGGCGGTTTGTCTCGTCGATGGCCTGGCGCATGGAATCCGTAACCGTATCGGCATACATGATGACGCGGCCGTCCACGTTGCGCGCGGCGCGGCCAATAGTCTGGATAAGCGAAGTCGTGGAGCGCAAAAAGCCCTCTTTGTCCGCATCGAGGATCGCCACAAGGCCGACTTCCGGCAGGTCAAGCCCCTCGCGCAGCAGGTTGATGCCCACGAGCACATCGAATTCGCCGAGGCGCAGATCCCGGATGATCTCCATGCGTTCGATGGTCTCAATATCGGAATGCATATAGCGCACGCGCACGCCCATGGAATCAAGATACTCCGTGAGCGTTTCCGCCATGCGCTTGGTGAGCGTGGTGGCAAGCGTGCGGTAGCCGCGGGCAGCCATCTGCTTCACCTCGCTGAGGAGGTCGTCGATCTGCCCCTTCACCGGGCGCACGCTGATCTCCGGGTCGATCAGCCCCGTCGGGCGGATGATCTGCTCCACCGTCTGGCTGGAAAGGCCAAGCTCATAATCCCCCGGCGTGGCGGAAACGCAGATGAGCTGGTTGATGCGCGCGTTGAACTCCTCAAAGCGCAGCGGCCGGTTATCGAACGCCGCGGGCAGGCGGAAACCGTATTCCACAAGGTTCTCCTTGCGTGAGCGGTCGCCGCTGTACATGCCGCGCACCTGCGGCAGCGTCACATGGGATTCATCCACAATCATGAGGAAATCCTCGGGGAAATAATCGAGCAGCGTAAACGGCGGCTGCCCGGGCTTGCGGCCGTCAAAATAACGGGAGTAGTTTTCAATTCCCTGGCAATAGCCGATCTCGCGCATCATTTCGATGTCATACAGCGTGCGCTGCTCGATGCGTTGCGCCTCAAGCAGCTTGTCCTGTGCCTTGAACTCCTCCACGCGCTTCCAAAGGTCCTGTTCGATCTCGCCGATCGCGCTCTCCAGCTTTTCCCGGCCGGTGGCATAATGGGAGGCCGGGAACACCGCAACATGCTTGCGCTGAAGCAGGATCTCCCCGGTGAGCGGATTCACCTCGGTGATACGTTCGATCTCATCCCCGAAGAATTCCACGCGCAGCGCCTTATCCGACCAGTTGACGGGGAAAATATCCAACACATCGCCCTTCGCGCGGAAGGTGCCGCGCGCAAAGTCGATCTCATTGCGCTGATACTGAATATCCACCAGCCTGCGGATGACTTCATCCCGTTCGATCTGCATTCCCTCACGCAGGGAGATCGAAAGCTTCATATATTCTACCGGGTCACCCAGCGCATAAATGCACGAAACAGACGCCACAATGATTACGTCCTTCCGCTCGTTCAGGGCGCAGGTGGCGCTGTGGCGCAGTTTGTCGATCTCATCGTTGACGGTGGAAACCTTTTCGATGTATGTGTCGGAAGAGGCAATATACGCCTCCGGCTGATAGTAGTCGTAATAAGATACGAAATACTCCACTGCGCTGTCCGGGAAGAATTCCCGAAGCTCGGAGCAAAGCTGCGCGGCGAGGGTCTTGTTGTGCGCAATGACGAGCGTGGGCTTCTGCACCCGCTCGATCACTTTCGCCATGGTAAAGGTTTTTCCGCTGCCGGTCACGCCCAACAGCACCTGCGTTTTGTCACCGCGCAGCACGCCCGCCGCGAGCTTCTCAATGGCCTGCGGCTGATCGCCCTGCGGTTCAAACGGCGACACCACCTTGAATTCGTTCATATCATCCGTTCCGTCTTTCCTCAATACGCGCCTGTTTCTATTCTACCAAAAACCGCACGGAAAAGAAACCGCGCGCCACCATTTTTACGATATTTTGTCCGGAAAGCCGAAAACGCCTCCCATGCGGAAGCATTTGGCCGTGCTTCCATGCGTTCCATATTGTGCCCAACCGCGGGAAAATGATAGCATGAATTGAAGCAATTTTCAGGAGGTGAAACGCATGGATGCCCTTTTTCTTCTGTATGTGGGCGCGATCCCCGTTGTCCCGCTGATCGGCGCCGGAATATTTAAGCGCCGCAAGGATACCCTGCGGCGCAATGTCTGTTATGGTCTTTTTGCCTTGCAGCTTCTCCTGAGCATCGGCTGCGCTGTCGTATACCTGAAGCAGCGCATATGAAGCCGCTTATTGATTCATGCGGTAGATGCAGTTGAGCCCCTCGAGGGTCAGCGTCGGGTTGAGCACATCGATGCAATCCGTCTCCGCAGCGATCATTGAGGACATGCCGCCCGTTGCAACGACCGTCGGTGGGCAGGAAAGCTCCTTCTCCATTTGCCGCACGATGTTCTCCACAAAGCCAACATATCCATTGATGATGCCGGACTGAATACCATCCTTCGTGTTTCTGCAGATAGCGTGCTCCGGCTTCACATATTCGACCTTGTACAGCATGGCCGCCTTCTCCACGAGCGCATCGGTGGAAACGATGATGCCCGGGCCGATGGCGCCGCCGAGGAGCGCGCCCTCCTCCGACACAACGGAGAACGTCGTCGCCGTGCCGAAGTCGATGATGATGACCGGGCCGCCGTAATTGCGGTAAGCCGCAACGGCATTGCAGATACGGTCCGCGCCGAGAAGCTCCGGGTAATCATACCAGACGTCCAGTCCGAGCTCCAGGGAGGAGTTTACCATCATCGGCTGCTGGCCGAAGAAGTATAGCTGGCACATGTGCTCGATGGTGTAATTGATCGACGGAACAACAGAGGAAATGATGATGCCTCTCACATCCCGCGTGGAAAGCCCCAGATGCCCGAAAAAGGATTCCATCTGCACACCGTATTCATCGGACGTGCGGTGCATGTCCGTTGTCATGCGCCAGGAGTGGAGAAGCTTCCCATTCTCATTATAAAGGCCGGTTTTCAGGTTCGTGTTGCCGATGTCCATTGCAAGGAGCATGTCGGTATTCCTACGCTTTCTGTCAGTATTTTTGTCAGTATACTGCTATTATGCCATCCGCCGTTTCATATAGCTCTGCAGTGCCTTTCCGGCCGCCGTGCAGATCAGTACGGCAGCGACAGCTTCCAAGCCGCCGTTAAAAAGCCCCGTTGCCGCAAAGAGGATCGTCGCAACGCCCGCAACATCCGTCCCAAATGCAGTCGCAAGCAGCGGCGCAGCAAGCAGATAAAGGATGCCCAGAAAGAGCACGGTGTTTGTCAGCGAGCCTGCAGCGGAAGCCACAGCCATACCAACGATGTTGTTCTTCGGCGTCAGCACACGGTAGAGCAGCGCGCTCACAACCCCTACGAGGATGCGCGGCAGGAAAATGACCGCAAGGATCAGAACCAGATTATACAGTCCAAAGCCGGTATCTGCCCCAAGAAGAATCATGGAAAGCGGAGTAGGCGTCATAAGGGCCTTCATAAGGCTGGAAAGGCCAAAGAAAAACCCGAGGATCATGCCACCCCGTATTCCAAGGAAGAAACTGCCCAGAATCACAGGAATATGGATCAGTGTGATCTCGATCGTAGGCGTTGTAATGTAGCCAATCGGCGTAAGAGCAAGCACAAAAATCATTCCGATAAATAATGCATAAATAACCAGAGTGCGAACTTTGCCGTGGTCCATGTTTTTTACTTTTACCTCTCATTGACTATTTTCGGCATCTCTGCCGGAAGCATATTATACCTTTTATTTTAAATGTATGCAACCCCGCCCCGCCGTTCTGCCGCCGAATGTTAAATTTCTGTTTCATCCGCCTTTTTCGGCCATATGCCCTTTACATCCTCCCCGCCGCGCGCTTATAATAAAGCACGGAGCGGCATGCTGCATGCCGCTTTGATAAGGTGCGTTCAACAATATTTATGGATATGAGGTAACCGGTAAAATGGCTGAAGCTGCAACCCCTAAAAAGGCGCCTGCCAACAAGAAGAAGACGATCACGATCGCCATCATCGCGCTTGCCGCGGTGCTTGTTGTGGGCGGTGTTCTGCTCTTTCTCAAGATCCGCGCGGACCGCAACGAAGAACTGCGCCAGAGCATCATCAATTCCGGCACGTTCCACCCCGGCATCACCGTGGAAGGTGTCGACGTTTCGGGCATGACGGCCAGCGAAGCCGCAGCTGCCCTGAAGGACGCGGAGCAGGCGCTCGTGAGCGACGTCTCCTTCCGCATCACGGACGGCGTGCATACCTATACTTACGATCAGTCCCATTTCGACATCTCCTTTGACACCGAGGCCGTGCTTGCCGAAGCAATGGCACTCGGCCGCGAGGGCGATCTTGAAACGCTGCAGGCAGAGCTTGCCGACATCGCGGCAAACGGCCGCAGCTTCGCGCTCTCCTACACCGCTGTGCCCAAAGATGTGGAAGGCTTTGTCGCCAAAATGGCCTCCGAGCTTGATACGCCTGCCACGGATGCGACGTTTTCCGTGAAGCAGCTCGAGATGAATTCCACCACGAAGGCGCTCGATGTGGTCAACATCGGCCTGACCGAAGAAGAGCTTGCTGCCGGCATGGACCTGCGCGATAAGCGGTTTGACTTTGTGGAAGGCGTGGAAGGCTGCGCGCTCGATCAGGAGGCGCTTGCCGCGCTCATCCGGGAGCGGGCCGAAGCGCGGGAATACGGGGAGATCAACTTTGAACTTTCCGTGGTTTATCCTACCGTCACCGTCGCTACCATCAAGCAGTCCCTCGTCCTGCGTTCGAGCGCATCCACCAGCTATGCGCACGGCAACTACGGCCGTGACACCCGCGTCCACAACATGACAAAGGCCTGCGGCCTGATGTACGGCACCGTACTCCAACCGGGCGACGTGTTCTCCTGCAACGATCTGCTCGGGCCGCGTTACGAAAAATACGGCTGGCAGCTTGCCCCCGCAGTCATCGAGGGCGGAGCGGCGACCGAGGATCAGCCCGGCGGCGGCGTCTGCCAGGTTTCCACTACGGTCTACAACGCTGTTCTGATGGGCGATTATGAAGTTGTTTACCGCCAGGCGCATTCCAGCCGCCTGAGCTATGTTAAGGGCGGCCTTGATGCCACCATCAACACCGGCTCCATCGATTTCAAGTGGAGCAACAACACGGAAGCCCCGATCTATGTGTTCACCTGGATCGACAAGGCCGGAAAGAACATCTGGTGCGAGATCTACGGTCTCCCGTTCTCCGGCGATTTCGATTCGATCGAACTGGTTTCCCAGGAACTCGAGCCGATCCAGCCCACGGCAGATGAATTTATCCCCAACGCATCCCTCACCTATCCGTACTGGATGGTGAAGAACGCGGCAAAGAAGGGCTATGTTTACGACACCTTCAAGGTCTACAAGCTCGCCGGTACCGAGGTGCGCCGCGAGAAGATCGCAACAACCACCTACAAGATGCACCCCAACCGCTATTTTGTCTGGCCGGGTTACGTTCCGGGCACGCCGCTGCTCCCGGAATACAAGCTGACTCCCGCTGCCTGATAAAAGCTTAAGACAAAAAACCAAAACGGAGCGAAAACGCTCCGTTTTCATTTTCCCCGCAGTGTGATATAATGATAAAAACCACGAATTTCAGAAGAAAGCAGGTGCAATCATGGGAAAATTCCTCGTAAAGCAGACAAAGTCCGGATTTAAGTTTGACCTCAAGGCCGGTAACGGTGAGACCATCGCCACCTCCGAAATCTACACCACCGAAGCCGCGTGCCTGAACGGCGTGGAAAGCGTACGCAAGAACGCGCCCATCGCCAACCTGGAGGACCAGACTGTGGAAGGTTTCGAGACTGCCACCCACCCCAAATTCGAGATGTATACCGACAAGGCTGGCGAATTCCGTTTCCGCCTGAAGGCACGCAACGGCGAGATCATCGCGGTCTCCGAGGGTTACAAAGCGAAGGCCAGCTGCCAGAACGGCGTGGAAAGCGTACGCAAAAACGTAGCCGATGCACCGGTCGTTAAGGAAGAGGCGTAACACAGTATGGATCTTAAGAACCTGAATCTGGGCGGCGCTCTGGAAAAAGCCGAAGAGCTTGCAAAGAAGATCGGCGCGGATAAGGATCTTCTCGCAAGTTTCACAAAGGACCCCGTCAAAACGCTCGAAAGCAAGCTGGGTATCGACCTGCCGGACGAGCAGATCAACAAGCTCGCCGATGCCATCAAGGCCAAGCTGAACCTCGACAAGGCCGGCGATCTGCTCGGTGGTGTCGGAAAGCTGTTTGGCAAGAATTAAGAATTCAATTTACTGCAAACTGAGGGCGCGCCGTAAGGCGCGCCCATTTCCGTTGTTTCCCGTTATTCTCCTGTTATTCTCCCCTGATCTCCCGCTGCACCTTTTTCGCAAGCTTGGCAAACACCAGCTCATAGGACATATCGCACATCGCGCGCAGCGTTTCCTCCGGCACAGCGCCATCCAGATACACGCTGTTCCAGGTGCGCTTATCCGAATAGAACCCCGGCACAACATCAGTATACTGCTGCCGGAACAGCTCCGCAAGCATGGGTTCACACTTCAAAATCACCATCGTGCGCCCTGCGTGCAGTTTGTGCGCCTCCCCCGGCGTACAGATGGCGGCAAACTGCTTTCCGCCCACCAGGTAACGAAGCCAACCCCATTCGGCCTTGTATTCGCTTACCGCACCCGGCTTGCCGAGAAGATATCCGTCCAGCCATTCATAATTGTTTTTCATATCAAAGCACCTTGGCAAGGAAGCTCTTCAGGCGTTCGCTTTCCGGGTGGTCAAACAGCTCTCTGGGCGTGTTCTGTTCCACGATGCGCCCGCCATCCATGAACAGCACCCGGGTGGCGACTTCGCGCGCAAAGCCCATTTCGTGCGTCACGACGACCATCGTCATGCCCTCCTGCGCAAGGCCGCGCATGACCTCCAGCACCTCGCCCACCATCTCCGGGTCAAGCGCGCTCGTCGGTTCGTCAAACAGCATTACATCCGGCTTCATCGCAAGCGCGCGCACGATGGCAATACGCTGCTTCTGCCCGCCGGAAAGCTGGGATGGATACGCGCTTGCACGGTCCGCAAGCCCTACGCGCGCAAGCAATGCCATGGCGCGCTCGTTCGCTTCTTCTTCGCTGAGCTTCTGCAGCTTCATCGGCGCCAGCGTGAGGTTCTTGAGGATCGTCATGTGCGGAAACAGGTTGAATTGCTGGAACACCATGCCCATCTTCTGCCGAAGCTTGTTGATGTCCGTTTTCGGGTCGGTAATATCCACCCCTTCCATCAGAACATGACCTTCCGTTGGAACTTCAAGCAGGTTCAGCGAACGCAGGAACGTGGATTTGCCCGAGCCGGAAGGGCCGATCACCGCCACAACTTCCCCTTCATAGATGGTTTCCGTGATGTCATCGAGCGCGTGCACCTCACCGAAATACTTTTTCAGCCCCTGCACCTCGATCAGCGGATTACCTTGCGCCATTGCGAAGCCTCCTTTCAAGCTTTGTCACCCCTGCCGAGAGCGCTACGACGATAACAAGGTAGATCAGCGCCACGGCGATCAGCGGGAAGAACGCCGCGAACGTGCGGCTGCGAATGATGTCGCCCGCCTTTGTGAGATCCATGAGGCCGATGTAGCCGGAAACGGAGGTCTCCTTCAAAAGCGTAATGAACTCGTTGGCAAGCGCGGGCAGGACGTTTTTGAACGCCTGCGGCATCACGATGTGCCACATCGTCTGCCTGTAGTTGAAGCCAAGGCTGCGCCCGGCCTCGAGCTGGCCCTCATCCACGCTCATAATGCCGGAACGAAACACCTCCGCAACATAGGCCGCGGAATTCAACCCGAAGGCGATGATCGCTACGACGACCGCATCCACGAACACGGACGAGAAGATCACGAAATTGATGATCAAAAGCTGCACGACGACCGGCGTGCCGCGGATCACGGTGATATACAGCTTTGCGATCCCGTTCAGGAAGCGCAATTTTCCGGTCTTATCCGCCGTGGTGCGGATGATGGCAAGCAGTGCGCCCAGAATAATGCCGGCGATCGCCGCAAAAAACGCAACCTCGACCGTAACGCCAAGCCCGCGCACAAGGTATTTCCAGCGATCCTCCTTGATGAAATTCAGATAAAAATCCGCGCTCAGGCTCGCCCACGCGTTTTGCAGCCATGCGAAGATATTCCCGAAAAAAGCGCCGATGTCGATTGAGAGCATGGTTCCTCCTTGTTTAGATTTGTTCCGTTATGCTGCCGGAAACGCAGCCATGCCGCAGGCAGAAGCTGCCCGCGGCATACAGTTCTTTCGTCATAATGCGGGAACATGCCCGCAAGGGAGATTTGCTTTTACTTCGCCCGGACGATGATGACCTGGGTGGAAGTTGTGTAAGGCTCGGTGAAGTCCACGTTCTCGAGACGGTCTTCCGTGACCGTGAGGCCGGCTACACCGATGTCCGCCTTGCCGGTCTGCACGGAGGTGACGATGGAATCAAACGCGATGTCCTGTACTTCAAGCTCCATCTTCAGGATGTCCGCGATGGCCTGCGCAAGGTCGATATCGATGCCGACGATCTTGCCGTCGCCGCCTTCATAGTATTCGTAGGGCGGGAAAGTCGCTTCCGTAACCATAACGAGCTTGCCGTTGGAATAATCCGTGTTGCTGGAAACGTAGGGCATTGTTCCCTTCACATCATCTTCGCCGATGTAGTTGGCAAGGATGTTCGCGAGCGTGCCGTTCTCCTTCAAAGTGGCAAGAGCCGCGTTGAGCTGATCCTTAAGCTCCGTGTTCTCCTTGGCAACGCAGATTGCGTAATCTTCCGGCTCAAACGCTTCTTCCAGGATCTTGAGATCCTTGTTGGCATCCACATAATACTTCGCCGGCTGTTCATCCAGAATGATGCAGTCAAGCTTGCCCTGCTTGAGCGCCTGCACCGCGTCATTCGTCTTCGTGTAGCGCTCCACGATGGTGGTCTCATCCTCATAGTCGGAAGCGTATACGATGTCGCCCGTTGTGCCAAGCTGCACGCCGATGGTCTTGCCCGGCAGGTCATCAAGGCTGAACACGGTGTTTGCCGGAGCGCCCGAGCAACCGGCCGCAAGAAGCAGCATCATCGCCGCGCAAAGCAAGCTCAGCATAGTTTTCATGGTTTTCATATGGTTTACCTCCAAAGTTGTGATTCCTGTTTTTTGTACAGCCGAATTATACGCCTTCTCCGCATGGAATGCAATAGCTTTTTCAAAATTTTATGCGTGTTTTTTGTGTATATATGCCTTATTCGCCCATTTTTCGCCTATTTCAGCATCATTTATTGTATATTTATTATTTCAATGTGTCTTTATTCATTCACCGTTTCCCGTTTTCCGTTGCAGGGTGCGGAAACTTCTTTGCGGCTTAGAAAACGCCACGCATAATATGCAAAAAGGGCGCGGAACGCGCCCCCACTGTTTGCCACCTTTCTTTTCTCAGTTTTCCTCTGCTGCAGCAAACCGCAGCTCCGCCTTGAACAGGTCGCAGTCAATTGCGATCCCAAATCGCCCGCTCTGCAGCTCCGTAAGGCTTCGGGCAATGGAGAGGCCGAGGCCACTCCCTTCGCTCGTGCGCGCGCTGTCACCGCGTACAAAGCGCTCCATCAGCTCCTCCTCCGAGATGTTCAGCGCATCCCGGGATACGTTTTTGAGCGAAATTACAACGTCCGTTCCCTCCCGGGTCACGCCGGCATAGACACGGGTACCGGGCTGTGCATATTTAGCGATGTTGCCGAGCAGGTTGTCAAACACCCGCCAAAGCAGGCGTCCGTCCGCCAGGATCGGCTGCACCGCGCCGGGCGTCTGCACGACGGCCGTAAGCCCGGCTGCACAGAACCTTTCTTCATATTCCGCAAGGCATTGCCGGAGCAGTTCCACCGCATCCGTGCGCATGAGCTCCACTTTGATGTTCCCCGTGGCAGCTTTGGAAGCCTCCAGCACATCCTCCGTCAGCTTCTTCAGCCGGTGCGCCTGCCGGTCGAGCACGGCGATGTATTCGCCCGCCGTCTCGCTTGCCTGCGGTTCTTTTTTGAGAAGATCCACATAATTCAGGATGGAGGTCAGCGGCGTTTTGATGTCGTGTGAAACGTTTGTAATGAGTTCCGTTTTGAGCCGCTCGCTTTTCATGCGCTCCTCTACGGCGCGCGTCATGCCCTCTCCGATGCTGTTGAGGTTATCGCCGTGCCGCTTCAGTTCATAGAACATATACTCCGTCGGCACATGATGAGAGAGATCACCCTCCGCGATGCGCTTTGCCCCCTCCTTGAGCCGCGAGAGCTGCAGCGTAACGAAGCACAGCAGCAGAAGAGCCGTCATATTCAGGCCGATCCAGAACAGCGATGCCATGGCGCTGAAATACGTCGCCTGGCACACAAGCAGCATCACGAGCGCATATGCGCCATAGCCGAGGATCGTCTTCCAAAGGAGCGGCAGGTTGCGGAAAATCGTGCGGATGCCTCTCCCCATCCAGCAAAGCACGCGCCAGCAGAGCCGCAGCACAAGGTAAACCACCGTGTTGCGCAGGAGTGTCCCAGCTTTGATGCGCGTTGCGAATGTCATGCAGCATGCGAACACGATGAGGCTAGGCAACGTAAGCGCAGCGGAAAGAAGCACAAGTTGTTCGATCCGTCGCACCGTCATGTCATAGACAAAGGGATCCACCAGCCACTTATACATAATGATCACGGCTGAACCAGCCGCCAACAGGTAAAGATCAAACGGGAGCTTATCCTGCGTGTTCAGCATAACCTCCTCCCGGCCTGCCCGGTGCCCGGCTGCACACAACAGGAAAAGGAACAGTGCGGCGCAGCAGAGCCATTCGATGCACGCCAGGATCGGGATCGTATAACGGAACGGAAAAAGCTTCACTTCCGCCATGTCCGCATTCCATGCATATTCGTTTACCGTGTCCTGATACTCCTGAAAGCGCTGCTCTGCCTCCGCTCCCTCAGAATAGAAGCCGTCGTTGATCATGGCGATCGTAAGGCTCGTGCCGAAAAACGCTATGCCAATTAACAGCGTAAGAAGGAAGATCGCAGTGATCTTCGCGCCAAGGCTGTGTGTTAGCTTCATCGCTTGCCTCCTTTTTCAAACTTGTAGCCCTGCCCCCACACCACCTTGAGATAGCGCGGCTCGGCAGGATTGATCTCAAGCTTTTCGCGGATGTGGCGGATATGTACGGCGACAGTGTTCTCCGCACCCCATGCAGGGTCTTTCCACACAAGCTCATAGATACGGGCGGAGGAAAACACCTTGCCCGCATTCTCCATCAAAAGCTTCAGTATGCTGTATTCGATCGGCGTAAGGTTTACGGGTTCTCCATCGAGCGTGACGGTCTTTGCATCGTCATCGATCTCCACGCCGTCGATGGAAATGACAGAAGACTTCTTTTCCATGCCGCTCATGCCGCCGAGCATGGTGTAGCGCCGCAGCTGGGAGCGCACGCGGGCGATCACCTCCATCGGGTTGAAAGGTTTTGTTACATAATCGTCCGCGCCGATGGAAAGGCCAAGCACCTTGTCCGCGTCCTCACTCTTCGCCGTAAGCAGGATCACGGGGATGTTGCTCTTTTCCCGGAGTGCTGTCGTCGCGGCAAGGCCATCCATCCCGGGCATCATGATGTCAAGCAGCGCAAGGTGCACGGTTTCGCGGGAAAGAATGTCAAGCGCTTCCCTGCCGTTGTAGGCTTCGAACGTATGGTAGCCCTCGGCAGTCAGATAGATTTTAAGCGCAGCCACGATATCGCGGTCGTCGTCACAGATGAGGATGTTATACATGCATGTTCTCCCCTTTTGGTTTGCACGCCCATTGTATCATGGCGCGGATTAAATGCGTAGTGGCAAAGGGATTAAGATTTGATTAACGAGATGCTGCGGCAGGCCTTGCACCTTTCTGAACGCCCGCGCATAGTATGGCAGCAAAAAGCAAGCGAGGTTGAATGATATGAGAACATTGCGACGCGGCGACCGGGGTGAGGACGTCAAGGTGCTTCAACGCGCCTTGAAGCGTGCCGGATACGACGCCGGAACGATCGACGGCATTTTCGGTTCGCGCACGGAGACAGCGGTGCGCGCTTTCCAGCGGGCGAACGGCCTCACCGCAGACGGCATTGTGGGGCCGCGCACCTGGGCCGCCCTTGCGCCATACATGGCCGAGGAAGAAACCTGGCTGCGCAAAGGGGACCGGGGGCCGTATGTGCAGATGGTCCAGCTTGCGCTGGAGCGCGCAGGCTTTTCCCCCGGCGCGCTGGACGGCATCTTCGGCACGCGCACGGATGCGGCAGTGCGCCAGTTTCAGCGTGCAAACAACCTGCAGGTGGACGGCATCGTGGGTCCGCGCACGCTTGCCGCGCTCAAGCCGTATCTCACAGGATATGTGGAATACACCGTCCGGCGCGGCGACACGCTTTCCGCCCTTGCCCGGCGGTATGGCACAACCGTGCAGGCGCTGCTGACCGCAAACCCGCGCGAAAACCCGAACCTCATTTATGTGGGGGAAACGCTCATCATCCCGCTGCCATTCGACGTCGTTCCCACCAATATCGCCTACACCTCCGAGCTGACGGAACTTGTTACGGAAGGCCTTGCGGCGCGCTATCCATTCATTGCGCGCAAAACCGTCGGCACCAGCGTGGCCGGCACGCCGATCCACGCGATGGAGCTCGGCACGGGGAGCCGGCATGTGTTCTACAATGCCTCCCACCACGCCAACGAGTGGATCACAACGCCGCTGCTGCTGAAATACCTGGAGGATTACGCGGATGCTTACGCTACCGGCGGGCGCATCGGCGGCGTAGCCGCTTCCCGCCTTTTCGCCGGAACGATGCTGCACATCGTGCCGCTCGTGAACCCGGACGGCGTAGACCTCATCACGGGCGCGCTGGATTCGGGCGGGTTATACCAGAGCGCACGCACGCTTGCGGCAAATTATCCTGCCATCCCCTTCCCCTCCGGCTGGAAGGCCAACATCCGCGGCGTTGACCTGAACTGCAACTATCCCGCCAACTGGGAAAAGGAGCGCGAGATCAAATTCGCCCAGGGCTACACAAAGCCCGGCCCGCGGGATTATGTGGGCCCGGCGGCGCTTTCCGAGCCGGAAAGCCGCGCGATGTACGATTACACCCGCGCAAACAATTTCGCGCTGACGCTCTCCTATCACACGCAGGGCAAGGTGATCTATTGGAAATATGAGGATTATGAGCCGGAGAACGCCTATGCCATAGGCCAGCGAATGGCCGCTGCAAGCGGCTATACGCTTGAGTCCGGGCCCGCCAACTCCCATGCGGGCTACCGTGACTGGTTCATCCAGACCTATAACCGCCCGGGCTACACCATCGAAGCTGGGCTTGGCACGAATCCGCTGCCGGTCTCGCAGTTCAACACCATCTACCGTGACAACATCGGCATCCTGACCATCGGCATGGATGCGCTGATCCCGTAAGTTCTGCGAACAAAACGCAGCCCTGCGAATTATCTGCAGGGCTGCATTCCTGTTATTGTCCGTTTTTATTCCGCCGCAAGCCTCTTGAAAAGCTCCACGGCAGGCTCGATGAGTTCATCCGGGAAATCGAACTGCGCCGTATGCAGCTGCGGATGATCCTCTCCCGCGCCGATCTCAAAGATTGCACCAGGCACGCGCTTCAGGAAGTAGCCAAAGTCCTCCGAGCCGCGTTCAGGCTGCTCGATCACTTCGATCGGGTATCCAAGCGCACCGGCCGCCGCGCGCACCTTCTCCGCGCTTGCAGGGTCGTTCGCAGTCTCCGGGAAGCAATCGCAATATGCGATGCTCAACGTAAGGCCGTAACCTGCCGCCTTCCGTTCCGCCATGGCTTCGATCATCTCAGCGAATCTGTCAAGCTCCGCCTCGCGTTCCGCACGGATGGTCAGGTAAAGCTCGCCCTCACTCGCCTGTGTGCCGAACGCCTTTTCCCCAACATTGAGGCCGATCACCGTTGCAAGCACAAGGCCCTCCCAGGGCAGGTCGAGCAGCTTGGGAACCTCATTCACCATCTCCGCAAGCGCAAATGCCGGGTTTTTCCCGCACTCCGGCATGCTTGCGTGGGAAGGTGTGCCCACCATGCGGATGGTCATCCCGCGCGAAGCGCAGTTGACGGCACCGTACCAGATGCACACCGTGCCAAGCGGGTAGCCGGGCCAGTTGTGAAACGCAAATACCTCGTCTATCTTCTCTTCCGTGATCAGCTCCGCGCATTCCTTTGCGCCATCGCCTGTTTCCTCCGCATGTTGGAAAACGAAATACACGTCGTTCGGGCAACCCTCCCGGTCGATCTCCATCGCAAACGCGGCAAGCGCGGCGCTGTGGCCGTCGTGGCCGCATTTGTGGCCGACGCCGGGGATCTTTGAAGCATACGGCGCGCCGCATGCATCCTCGATGGGGAGCGCGTCAAAATCCGCCCGGAACGCGATGCGCCGCTTTGCCTGCGGCGCGCGGTACACAGCGTAAAACCAGTTGCCCCGGTCGATCACGGCAAGGCTCGTATGCGCGCGCAGAAAGCGCATAAGCTCCGTCCGCGTCCATTCTTCCTGATTGGAAAGCTCCGGGTGAGCATGCAGCGCGTGCCGGAGTTCCACCGCAAGAGCCAGATTGTTGCGATCCATTCCGTTATGCCTCCTGTCAGTTTTCGTTTTGTTCAAGAAAGCTGTATTTTCTTTCATTATAGCCACACGGCAGGTGCAGCGTCAAGCGGCGTGACACAGAGCATCATGCATCGCTTTTTCACAAATTGTGACAGAATTGTGTTGACAACACCCCTGAAACATGGCATAATGCGCAAGATGATACTTTTAAGTTCGGAACAGAGCTTCCGGCAAGGTGTTAAAACAAGCTGATATCGGTAAAGCATTTTAGCTTTTTTTGCCCTGCCCGCTCGTTCTGGCAGGGCTTTTTTCAGCCTGAAGAAAGGAGACGCCCATGCAGCACAAGGCGGAGATCATGGATGAAGCAGCCGTGGAACGCGCGCTTGTGCGCATCTCCCACCAAATCATCGAAAAGAACCATGGCACCGAATCGCTCTGCCTCATCGGCATCCGCACGCGCGGTGTCCCGCTTGCGCGGCGCATCGCGGAGAACATCCGCAGGATCGACGGAACGGATGTCCCCGTGGGTGAGCTCGACATCACGCTTTATCGGGACGACCTTTCCCGCCTCCAACCGGATCCCCGCCTGAACGGCACGAACGTGCCCTTCCCCGTGGAAGGGCAGACCGTTGTGCTTGTGGACGACGTGATCTACACCGGCAGGACGGCGCGCGCCGCACTGGATGCGGTCATGCGCCTTGGCCGGGCCGCGCGCATCCAACTTTGCGTGCTGATCGACCGCGGCCACGCGGAGCTCCCCATCAAGGCGACCTATGTCGGCAAAAACATCCCCACGGCAAGGAGCGAGATCGTCTCCGTCCGCCTGAAGGAGACGGACGGACAGACGGATGTTTCCATCCTCCGGAAGGAAACACCCGGTGATGAACAGGATAAGTAAAAAACTTATAATATTATAAACAAAGGAAAGAAGGAACTGTCAAATGAACCTGATCTACGGCATCAAAGACAAGCCCAAATTTGTCCAACTCATCGTTTTTGCCTTCCAGCAGATGCTCGCCATCATGGCCGCAACGCTGGTCGTCCCCGTGCTCGTGAACGCCTACGGCGTGCAGAACCTTGAGATGGACATCGCCGCCGCGCTGCTTGGCGCAGGCATGGGAACCGGCGTCTACATCGCCTTCACCAAAGCAAAGAGCCCCGTATTCCTCGGCAGCTCCTTCGCATTCCTTTCCGCCATGTATTCCGCCACGGCTTTCGGTTATTTCGGCATCATCATGGGCGCGGTGCTCGCAGGCCTCGTCTATGTGCTCATCGCCATCGCCATCAAAGTGTTCGGCACCCGTTGGATCGACAAGCTCATGCCGCCGATCATCATTGGGCCCACCGTTGCGATCATCGGTCTCTCCCTCGCAGGCAGCGCCATCAGCGACCTGACGAACGTCACCACAGGCTCCTATAACCTGATCCACATCCTCTGCGGCCTTGTAACGCTCCTCGTGGTCGTGCTCTGCTCCACCTTCGGCAAGAAGATGGCAAAGCTCATCCCCTTCATCATCGGCATCCTTTCCGGCTATGCGCTCGCCGGCATTTTCACCATCATCGGCAGTGCCACCAACTGCGATTACCTCAAGGTCCTCAACGTAAGCACCCTCACCTCCCTGGATTTCGGCAGCCTGAGCGGCTGGATCCACGTCCCGCAGTTCGCCTTTGTGAAGGCTGCGCAGGAAAGCTTTGACTGGGCAAACCTCGGCACGATCGCTGTTCTGTACATGCCCGTCGCCTTCGTGGTATTCGCAGAGCACATCGCGGACCATAAAAACCTTTCGAGCATCATCGGCCAGGATCTTGTGAGCGGCGAACCGGGCCTTGCCCGCACGCTCCTTGGCGACGGCATCGGTTCCATGGTAGGCGCCTTCTTCGGCAGCTGCCCCAACACCACCTACGGTGAGAGCATCGGCTGCGTAGCGATCACCCGCAACGCTTCCGTCGTCACCATCATCACCGCCGCGATCGGCTGCGTGATCCTGAGCTTCTTCGCTCCGTTCGTAGCGTTCGTCAACACCATCCCCGGCTGCGTGATGGGCGGCGTCTGCATCACGCTGTACGGCTTCATCGCGGTCTCCGGTCTCCGGATGTTCAAGCACATCGACCTTGACAAGAACCGCAACCTCTTTGTGGTCGCTACCATCCTCATCACCGGCATCGGCGGCCTGACCCTGAACTTCGGCAAGATCACCATCACCAACATCGCCACCGCGCTCATTCTCGGCATCCTCGTGAACACCGTGCTCTCCATCGGCGAGAAGCGCCACAAGGAAGAAGCCTGAACGCATACCGGCTCCGAACAATGATCTCGGCTTCCGCACCCGCACAGTCCGGTGCGGAAGCCCTTTCCTTTTCAGTGCGCCAAAACAGGAAATGCCGCTGCGGCTCAGCTGTGCTTTCTGAGCGTTACGGGCAGATACTTCAAAAGGAGAACTTTTATGGAAGAAAAAACGAACGTGATGCGCACGTTGGATCGGCTCAAGCTTACTTACCACCCCTATGCCTTTGAAACCGGCGGCGTCGCCATAAGCGGCACGGAGGTCGCCGCACTGCTCGGCAAGGACCCGGCACAGGTATTCAAGACGCTTGTGACCATCGGCAAAAGCGGAAAGTATTATGTGTTCATGATCCCCGTTGCAGAGGAGCTTGACTTGAAGAAGGCCGCCCGCTGCGCCGGGGAAAAATCCATCGAAATGATCAAATCCAAAGAACTGCTGCCGCTCACCGGCTATGTGCACGGCGGCTGCTCACCCATCGGCATGAAGAAGCAGTTCCCCACCTTTGTGCACGAAAGCGCGGCAGCCTGCCCGGAGATCATGTTCAGCGCTGGGAAGATCGGCTTTCAGGTGGAGCTGCCGCTCGCGTCGCTGCAAAAGGCTGTCCGGCTCACGCTTTGCGACCTGATCGTGGCTGCAAACTGACCGATACCGCAAAATAAAACACTATGCCTGAATCTTGTATGAATTGAAGCATAGTGTTTTTTGATTTCTTAGTTTTGTACCACCCGCAGGCCTTTCGGAAGATGGTTTTTCAGCATCCCATCGACCGCCTTGCCGAAGCCCACGTTGAAGCCGTCTGCCGCCACAGGGCAGTATCCCCGCCAGCTTTCCGGGCATTCCACCGCCTCACCCGCCAGGAACCGCGCAAGCCGCGCATCCGAAAGCGGCAGATCGAGCGTTTGCCGATACACGCCGCCGTGCGCCGCAAGGAACAGGCTGTGTGCGGGGAGGAACCTGCCTTTTTTCATTTCGCCGGACGGAACGCCGGCAGAAAGCGTCCAAAGCGCGCCAAGGCCGCGCGGCAGAGGCGCGCGCAGGATCGTAATGCGCCCATCCGGCAGGGCGTAGGCGCAGCCATGCGGCGGCAGAAAAAACATGTCGGCAATGGCCGTATGATAGGCGATATCCGGGCAGGGCTTCAGCGGGAGCGGTTCCTGCGGGCGGAATTCATCCCCCGCCCGGCGCAGGCGCGCCACAAAGTGGCCTTCCCCCGGCGAGGTATGCGGGTAAAGGCGCTGCATATGTTCCAGCGCAAATTCCGAATGTGCCGCGAGAAAGCGTTCCACAACGTCCTCGTTTTCCTCTTCAGAGAACGTGCAGGTGGAATACACGAGCGCACCGCCGCCGCGCACCGTTTTTGCGGCAGTTGCAAGAATGGCGCTTTGCCGCGCGGCGCAGGCCGTTACATGCGCGGGCGACCATGCTTCCACGGCGCCCGCGTCCTTTCGGAACATCCCTTCGCCGGAGCAGGGCGCATCCACGAGCGTCACGTCAAACCAGGCCGGAAACGCTTCCGCCACGGCTTCCGGCTTCGCGCATGTCACAGCGGCATTCGGCACGCCGAGGCGCTCCAGCGTAGCGGCAAGCGTTCGCGCCCGGTTTGGCACGATCTCATTGGCAAGCAGGAATCCTTCCCCTGCAAGCCGCGCCGCCGCGCCGCCGCTTTTCCCACCCGGAGCAGCGCAAAGATCCAGCACCCGCATGCCCGGCTGCACGCCCGCCGCAGCAACCGCCGCCATCGCGGAAGGTTCCTGCAGATAGAACAGGCCTGCCAGGTGGTACGGATGGTTCCCGATGCCCGGCACATCCTCATTCAAAAGGAACCCCTCCGGCAGGATCCCCGTTTCCGCCAAAGAGAACGGGCTGATGCGCAGGAATTCCTCCGGGCTGATCTTCAGCGTGTTCACACGAAGGCCGCGCTTTGGCGGCATTGCATAGCTTGCGATGAACTGCGGGTATTCCTCCCCCAGCTGCGCCTGCATACGCTGCAGAAATCCGGTTGGCAAATTTTTTCTTTCCATAAGGATAGTATAACGCCTCTCCCCGCGTTTGGGGAGAGGCGTTTTGGTTAAGTTTCGCTTTGGCGCATTATGCGGACTTTTTCTTCGTGTAAAGCGCAATGCCCGCGCCGCTCACGAGGCTCAGGATCGCATAGCCGGTAACGGCAGCTGCGCCGGTCTGCGGCGGAGTGGGATCCGCGGGGACTACCGGCTGCTGGCCATCCACAGCAATGCCGCTGCCGGACTCCACGCCGCTGTAAACCGGCTCTTCCGGCTGCTCTTCCGGCTGCTCGGCGGGCTTCTCCGCAACGAGCTTGATGCGGCCCTGTCCATAGGGGTTCGCATATTCGCTGCCAACGACGCCCTTGAGCTCATCCTGGATGTAGTTGATGAGCACCTGGTTGTCGATCATCACTTCGTCACGCAGCACCTTTGCGCCCTTGAACATGGAATAACCATCGCCGCCGTCCTTGAGCATGTAGTTGTGGGAAGCAAGGACATAGGTCTTGTTCACATCAATGGGCGCGCCGCCGACTTTCACGTTCTTCACGCGGCGCTCGCCTTCCACGCCCTGGAACATCTTGTTCTCATCCAGCTGCACGCCGGAGGGGATGTAGGTGTGGATCTCATAGGTCAGGCCGGAAACCTGCAGGAAGCCGCCGCTCTCGCCCGGTGTGCTCGCGCAGCCAAGCTCCAGCGCGTCAAGGATCTGCTGGCCGGTCACTTCGATGGAGCAGGCCATGTTGCCGAACGGATGCACGTTGATGATCTGGCCATAGGTAATGTCGCCCGCCGGGATACTTGCACGGATGCCGCCGCCGTTCACGAACGCGATATCCGCGTCGAGCAGCGTGCGGTATGCATCGGCGCAAAGGTCGCCGAGGTTGGTCTCACGATTGCGGACCATGCGGTCGCCGGTTTCAGGGTCTTTCACCGTAAGTGCAACATCCGTCTTCGCAACGATTTTGTTAAGCAATTCTCGGTACTGCTCATTGATCGACTCAATGTATGCGTCCATCGCTTCATCCTTCTTTGTGTAATCCGCTGCCGCGATGAGGCTCGTGGTCATCGTGCCGTCCGCCTTGATGACGAGGCGGCCGAGGTTTCTGAGCTTGTCGCCGGTGGAGGACAGGATCACGGCTTTGCCGTCCTTGTTCTGTACCGTTTCACCCGCGATGGTGCTGTGGGAATGGCCGTCAAGCACCACGTCGATGCCCGTGGTGTTTGCGATCACTTCGCGGGATGTCCACGGGCTGCTCTGCGTGTCGATGCCAAGATGCGCGATCGCGACGACATAGTCCACACCCTCTGCCTTTGCCGCATCCACGGCAGCCTGCACGGCATCATAAAGCTCCTGGCCGTTGCCGCCGGAGCAGAAGCCGTAAATGTAGTTCCCGTCTTCATCCTGGAAATACGCCGGCGTGGACTTCGTGATGGATTCCGGCGTGGAGATGCCGACAAAAGCGACCTTCTTGCCGCCGAAATCGCGGATCGCATATGCATCGAGCACGGTCTTTGCAGGGTCGCTCTTGATGTCCATAAAGTTGCAGGAAAGATACTTGAACGATGCTTTAGCCGTCAGTTCCTGAATACGGCTCATGCCGTAATCGAACTCGTGGTTGCCGTAAACCGCATAGTCATAACCGATCTCGTTCATGATGTCGATGAGGTACCGGCCGGTGGAAAGTGTGCCGATCGCTTCGCCCTGGATCGCGTCGCCGCAGTCCACAAGGGCAACGTTCGACGTGATTTTTTTCATGTCCGCCTTGTAGGCGGCAACGCCCGCATAGCCCATGTTCGTATAGCCATTGTCCTCATCCCCTATCGGGGCAACGGAACAGTGCACGTCGTTGGTGTAAAGGATCACGATGTCCCCCGCTTCCACTTCGCCTTCGGCAAACGCGGCAGGCACAAACGCCAGCGCGAGCGCGAAAGTCAAAAGCAATGCCAACAGTTTCTTCATGAATTCCCCTCCTTTGGTTGATGCAGTGAATGAAATATAATGACCGGGCAGCCCGTTTTTTTCCATGGACTACATATGGTCACGCTGTTATCATACCATGTTATGCATGGTTCTGTCATCCCCTCTCCGGAGATTCCCGCAGCTTTTTAACGCGTGTTTACGATTCATTTCATAAAATGTGGGGGAGGGGCGTTTTTATGCCCCTCCCGCCGTGTGTTTCCGTTTTTTTGTTTTTATCAATTCAGGATCTCGCTTGCAGCCTCCTCGCGGAACTGCGTGGTGTACAGATCGTAATAATAGCCGCGCTGTTTCAGCAGCTCCCGGTGTGTGCCGCTTTCCGTGATCTTTCCGCCGCGAATCACAAGGATGCGGTCCGCATTGCGGATGGTGGAAAGCCTGTGCGCCACAATGAAGCTCGTGCGGTTTTCCAGCACCTTCGTGATCGCGTCCTGAATGAGCTGCTCCGTCTCCGTATCGATGGAGCTCGTCGCCTCGTCGAGCACAAAGATGCGCGGGTCGGCAAGGATCACGCGGGCAAAGGAAATGAGCTGCTTTTCGCCCGTGGAAAGGCGCACGCCGCCTTCGCCTACCTCGGTATCATAGCCATGCTCCTGCCGGAGGATGAACTCCTCCGCGTGCACCATGCGCGCCGCCGCGCGGACTTCCTCATCCGTTGCCGTCTTTCTGCCATAACGGATGTTATCCGCAATGGTGCCGGAAAACAGGTGCGGCGTTTGCAGCACATAGCCAAGGCTATCCTGAAGCCAGAGCTGGCTGCGTTCGCGGTAATCCCGCCCGTCGATGCGCACCTGCCCCTCCGTCGGTTCATAGAAGCGGCACACAAGGTTTACGATGGTGCTTTTTCCTGCGCCCGTTTCACCCACAAGGGCAATCGTCTCGCCGGCCTTCACATGCAGGTTGAAATCCGTGAGCACTTTCTCGCCGCCCTTGTAGGCAAAGGAAACGTTTTTGAACTCTACCTCGCCGCGGATCTCCTCCCAGTTTTCCCGCTTCGGGTTGAAGCTGTCGCCATATTTTGCGACGACTTCCGGCGTATCCGTGATATCACACGGGGTGTCGATGAGCGAGATCACGCGCTCCGCGCTGGCCTGCGCGCTCTGCAGCTCCGCAAGGATGCCCGCAAGCTGCTGCACCGGCTCAAAGAAGTTCATGGTGTAGGAAATGAACGCGGAAAGCGTGCCGAAGCTGATCGCCCCCATCAGGACCGCATGCCCACCGCGGTAGAGCGCAAGCCCGGTGCCGATGGAGCCCAGGAACATGACGATCGGCATAAACATGGCCGAAAGCACCGCCGCGCGCACGGAAGCTTTCCGCATTTCGCCGGTCAGTTCACGGAACTCGCCATAGTTTTCTTCCTCACGCACAAGGGTTTTCGTCGTCATCGCGCCCATGATGCCCTCATTGAAGGAGCCCGTGATGCGCGAATTCGTTTTGCGCACGCGGCGCTGGTATTTCAGGATCTTCTTCTGGAAATACATCGAAATCACCGCAAGCGGCGGGATCACGACAAGAGCGAGCAGCGCAAGTTTCCAGTTCAGCACGAGCATTGAAACCGTCACACCGACCACATAGGTGAGCGCCCAGAGAAGGTCCACCATGCTCCAGGCGATCATCTCGGAAAGGCGGCCCACGTCGCTGACCATGCGGGCCATCAGGTAGCCCACGGCGGTCTTATCATAGAACGAGAAGGACAGCTCCTGCAGCTTGCGGAACCCCTCCTGCCGGATGTCATAGGAAACATCCATCTCGATGCGCCCTGCGCGCGCAACGAAAACATATACGCCAAATGCCTGGAAGCAGATCAGCAGCACATACAGCATGACAAACAGCGGCAGTCCCTGCGTCGTCTCATGCATGATGAACTGGTCTATGGCGTATTTGCTCATCAGCGGGTAAATGATGTCCACAATCGCGATCATGATGTTGATGACGATCAGGATCGTCGTATTCTTTTTATAACGGAACGCATAACGGAAAAGGCGCTTCCAGATGGAAAGATCCACCTTTACATCCTTATCGTAATCCTGTTCCTGAATGGCGCTTGCCATTATGCCTCACCTCCTTCGGTGCGCAGCTCATCCTCGAGCGCGTTCTGAATCTCCGCAATGCGGCGGTACAGGCCATCCTCCGCAAGCAGCGCTGCATGCGTGCCCTGCTGCACGAGCCGGCCATGCTCCAGCACAAGGATGTTGTCCGCCTCGGAAAGCGTCGTGATGCGGTGCGAGATGATGAACGTTGTCGTATGCTCGCGGCGCTTTTTGAGCGCGGCGCGGATCGCGGCGTCGGTTTCGGTATCAACAGCGCTCATCGAATCGTCAAAGATCAGGATGGGCGCGTTCTGCATCAGCATCCGCGCGATGGCTACGCGCTGTTTTTGCCCGCCGGAAAGCGTCACACCGCGCTCACCGACCACGGTGTCATAGCCGTTTTCAAAGCTTTCGATCACATCGTGCACAGAGGCGACGCGGGCCGCTTCATGCACTTCCTCTTCCATCGCGTCCGGGCGGACGAGGCGGATATTATCCATGATCGTGCGCGAATAGAGGAACGGCTCCTGCAAAACGATACCGATGTTCCGCCGGAGATGCCCATGCTCGATGTCGTTCACGTTCACTCCGTCGATATAAATTCCGCCGGCCGTGCAGGTATAAAGACGCTGCAAAAGCTGCACAAGGCTCGTTTTGCCCGAGCCGGTCGAACCCAGGATGGCGATGGTCTGCCCCGGCTTTGCCGTGAAGCTGATGTCGTGAAGCACATCGTCATAGGTGTCATACCCGAAGCAGACGTTGCGGAACTCCACGCGCCCGCGGATCTCCGGCTTTTCCGCGCGGCCCGGCTCCTGCTCCTCCGGCACGGAAAGGATCTCGTCGATGCGGCCGAGGGACACTGTGGCCTTGCCAAGGTCCGCAAGCACACGTCCCAACTGGCGCACCGGCCAGGTGAGCATGCCGACATAGGAAGTGAACATCATGAGGTTGCCGAGCGTAAGCTCGCCCTTCACCACAAACGCGATGCCCACAAACAGCGTGAGCGCAATTTGCGTATAGCCCACCGCGTCGGAAGCGCCCCAGTAAATGCCCATCAGCTGCGTGAGTTTGAAGGTTTTGTCCCTGAAATCCGCGTTGCAGGCGGTGAACTTTTCCACCTCGTCCCGCTGCTGGCCGAACGCGCGCACCACGCGCACGCCCGCAAGGTTTTCCTGCAGCGTCGCGGAAAGCTTACCCTCCGCTTCATCTGAAAGGGTGAACTGGTGGCGCACCCGTTTGAAATAAACAAAGGAAGAAACGCACAGCACCGGCAGCAGCACCATGGAAATGAGCGCCATGCGCACATTCGTGGAAAACATGATGTAGCAGGCCACCGTGACCATCGCGACCGTGCGGACGACCTCAAGCAGCTGCACAGAAATGAAGCGGCGCACCGTATCCACATCGGATGTGCAGCGCTGCACCAGATCCCCCGTGGAAACATGCTTGTGATAATCATACGGCACGTTCTGCAAATGGGAGTACAGCGCGTTTCTGAGCGTCATCGCCACGCCCTCGGATGCAAGCGCCACATAGCGGCGGCGCAGATACGTCGCAAGGCCGTTGACCACCGTGCAGGCAATGAGCGCAAGCGCACAGAGCCAGAGCTTGCCGCGCAGAAACTCCCTGCCGCCCCATGCTTCCACGTGGCGCATGGCCCATTCAGGCAGGTTGCTCGCTTCCTCGCCGATCACATAGTCCACCGTGAAGCTCGTCACAAGCGGCCCACAATACGCGGCAACGACTGCAACGAGCAGGAATACTGCCCCGAGCACAAGGTACGCCATGTTCCCCTTCAGGATGCGCGCCACCAGCTTTCGGTTCAGCTTCTTCCCGTGATTCGTTTCCGTTTCCAAAGAATATCCCCCTCCTTTTCTTTCCCCCTCGGCTTTGCGGCGTCCATGCCGCTCCGCCTTTCGTTCGGTTTCGTTTTTTTGATTTTGATCGATTCTGAAAGGACCGCCCGCAGCAATGCGCTTTTGGCGGCGCAAAAAAGGCCGCGGACGGATGTCCGCGGCCGATGATGCGTGAATGAAGGCTTTCGCCTATGCCACGTCAACAAGCCGTGCGGACATACGGATTCCGTCAAATGCTGCGCTAAGCTGGATCAACCTGATCTTCGTCATCGTACACGGCTCCTTTCTGTAACAATTTGGCATGTTGCCAAAAGATATTGTAGCACTCCTTCCGCAGGATTGCAAGCAGAAATAATATAATATCTCGTTTATATTATTTTCACTTTTGGTAGGTATATGCTTCGAGCAGGTCCAGCGTGTTCCGTACGCCGTCAATGTGCGTGCGCTCGTACCCGTGGGAAGCATAAACGCCCTGGCCGACAACGCAGTGCCGGATGTCATAGCCGGCGCTGAGCGCAGCGTCCGCGTCGGAACCGTAGCTCGGGTAAATGTCCACAGCATAGTCCACGCCGTTTTCCTTCGCGCAGCGGATCAGCGCGCTCGTGAGCTCATAGTCGGACGGGCCGGAGGAGTCCTTGGCGCAGATGCTCACCTGCGTTTCGGTGCAGGTCAGCCCTTCGCCCACGCAGCCCATATCCACGCTGATGACTTCTTCGACATCCTGCGGGATGCCTGCGCGCGCCCCGTGGCCGACCTCTTCATAGGTAGTGATGAACGCATACACCTTGCGGGAAAGGGCAGCGCCGCTCTCCCGGAGGCGCTTCGCAAAGCCCAGCAGCAGCGCCACGGAAAGCTTATCGTCAATAAAGCGGCTCTTGATGTATCCGCTTTCCGTCACCGTCGTGCGCGGGTCAAAGCAAACATAGTCGCCCACGTTGATGCCGAGTTCAAGCACATCCTCCCGGCTTGCTACCTTTTCATCGAGGACGATCTCCACCGTGTCAAAGCTGCGCTTCGTCTCGGCAAGGTCGGTGTTCACATGCGCGGAGGCGTTCACAAGCTGGCATGTTCCGCTGTACCGCTTCTCCGAGAAGCGCGGGAACACGGTGCAGTTCTCCGTCTCCACATTCGCCGCCACAAGGCCGCCGATGCGCGTGATGCGCAGCCTGCCGTTGGCCTTGACTTCCGCCACCATGCCCCCCAGCGTATCGATGTGCGCGGAAAGCACAAGGGGGTTCCCCTCGCCGCCAAGGTCCACAAGGATGCAGCCTTTGTTGGTAAGCTTGGGCGCAAAGCCAAGCTTCTCAAACTCCGCAGCGGTATATTCCGTGACCGCACGCGTAAACCCGCTCGGGCTCGGGATGGCCGTAAGCGCTTTAAACTGCTCAATAATGTATTGCATCGTTTTACCTCCTTCGGGCGGAAGCCGCCGGAATTGTATCTTTCATTTCATAATTATATTTCTGCATTTCGCGTTTGGCAATACCTGCCTCACCGCACATTTTCTTCTGTATTTTTCACAATTCACACATTTATCTACATAATTCGCATAAAACTGCAGTTGCATATTAAGAAATTATACAATATAATTGATGTTGTAACCATGTAAGCTGCAATATTGTTTCTGAGCATTTCTCAGCCACGAAATAAAACGATACGAAGGAGAGCATCATGAAGAGAAACACAGCCTCGTGCAGATCTTCCTCCCGCATGCTGACTTTCATGCGCGTTTTCTTTGCTGTGCTCGCCACAATTTTCATTCTTGCATGCGTTGTATCCGGCCTTTGCCTGATTTTTCAATGGCCGCAAGCTCTTCTGCATATTATCCTGGAGCATGGAAATACCATCACGCTCCTGTCCATTCTCTGTGCTCTGCTTGCGATTTTCTGCGTGATTTTTTACAGCGCGCTGATGCGCCGCAGCCTGCGGGCAGCCAACCGCGAGTATCAACTTCTTGCAAACAACCTGCCCGGCGGCATCTGCAAGTGCACGGCAAATGGGGCATATGAGTTTCTGTACATCAGCGATGGTTTTCTGAAAATGCTCGGCTATACGGCGGAGGAGATCCGCCTCCAATTCCACAACAGCAGCCTTGCGCTGGTCCACCCGGCGGATCGGGAGCGCATCGCAGCGCAGCTTATGCAGGAAGCCGCTTCTTCCGAAGCGCTGACGCTTGAATACCGTGTCGTCACAAAAGAAGGGAAAACGCTGTGGCTGCTCGACCGGCTGTCCCGTTTGCACGATGAAAGGGATGCGGAAGTTTATTATTCCGTCCGCATCGACAACACGGCGAAAAAAGAAGCGGACATGTTGCTGCACGTCCGCAACGAGCTAATCCGCATCGCGATGGAACACTCCCGCTCCCACATCTATGAATACAATATCGCAACGCGGTCGTTTGATTCCATCATGCGCCCGCCGCATTCCACACACCCGCTTCTGCCGGAGCATATTCAATCCATGCCGGACAGCCTGATCGATTCCGGCTTCGTCTCTTCGGAAACGGCGGATGGCTTCCGGGCTGCCTTTCATGCCATTGCGGATGGCGTGGCATCCGCGGCCTGCCTCATCAGCGTAAAGAACGAGGCCGGCAACTATGACTGCTGGCTCAATGTCGCCCTTACCACGGTGTTCGACGGGTTCGGCGCTCCGGTCTGCGCAGTCAGCATGCTGGAAGACGTTACGGAGCAAAAACACGCCCAGGAACGCTACGATAAAGCAAAGCGCCACTATGACGCCATGTGTTCTTCCACACTCGCCTCCATTCTGTTCGATGTGGAAACCGGCACCATTCTTTCCGCGCGCGCCCATTCCGCATCTGCAGCAAAGCTGCTGCCCGAAGGCACGAACCTCGAAGCATGCCTGCCTGAGCTCGCACGGCGAACCGTTCTCCTCGGCGAGCGCGCGGAATTTCTCCGTACGCTTACGCTGCCCAATCTGCGCAAGCACTATGAAGAAGGCAGGAACTTCCTGTTCGAATACCGTACCATGCCGGAAGGTGGCCTCTCCACCGCCTGGCGGCAGATTGCCGTGAACATGGAGCGGGACCCTGCAAGCGGCATGCTGACCGGTTTCGCTTTTGTAACGGACATCGATGCGCAAAAGCGCAAGGAGCTTGACTTGCAGCACAAAGCGGAACACGATCCGTTGACAGGCCTTTGGAACAGACGCGCACTGAAAGCGCAAATACAGGAATTTTTGGAAAGCCATGATGCACAAAATGGGCTGCACGCATTCTATATAATCGATATGGACGATTTCAAGTCCGTCAACGACACCTATGGACACACCCGGGGCGACGCCATGCTTTGCGCCATTGCAGATCAGCTGCGCGGCACGTTCCGCAAAACGGACATCATTGCGCGGCTTGCGGGCGATGAATTCGTCGTGTTCATGAAAAATGCAGATACAGAGGCACGCATCGCCGGGAAGGCGCAGGAGATCTGCACCCGCATCCAAAGCATCACCCTCGGCGACCCAAAGCTCCCGCCGCCGCGCGCAAGCATCGGGATCGCCATCGCACCGGACGCCGGTTCAAGCTTTGAAACGTTATACGCCCATGCAGACGCAGCACACTATGTTGCAAAGCGCAGCGGAAAGAACCGCTATGCCTTTTTCCAGCAAGCGGAACAGGCTGAAGAAAAAATTCAGACAACCATGCCGTACTCGCCCGGGTTGCCGCTCTTGAAATAACGTTTGAGGTCATAGGGCGCATAGATGCCCGAATCCGTCACAACGCCGCTCACAAGCGCGGGCGGCGTAATGTCAAACGCCGGGTAATATCCTTTCACGCCATCGCACGCAGTTTTTACCCCCATCGCCTGAAGCACAAAATCAGGGTCCCGCAGCTCAATGCGGACCGTATCCACCGTTGGGTGACCGTGATCCGGCGCGCCCGTCACAAAATACGGGATCCCCATGTATTTCGCCGCAATGGCGATCTGGAACGTGCCCACCTTGTTCACCACATGCCCATCGAGGCAGATCGCATCCGCCGCACTCGTGAACACATCCACATGCTCCCGCTGCATCACATAAGCCGGCATGTTGTCCGTGATCACCGTCACATCAAAGCCCATTTCATGTGCAACGGTGGCCGTCAGCCGCGCGCCCTGAAAATACGGCCGCGTCTCCGGGCAGAACAGCCGGAAGGATTTGCCGCGCGCCGTTGCCGCAGCAAGCATTTTCCCGACGATCGTCTCCCCGAAGCACTGTGTCATGACCGTCCCGCCCGCGGGGATCATATCCACAAGGTATTCCGCCATCCGGCCCACTTTCGCATAGCGCACATCGTTTGCCGCAACGGCATACTCCATGATCGCCGCACTCGTATTCAACCCGGAAGCAAGCGCCGCCTTTGCCGCGGCAAGCGCACCCTCCGTCACAAGGCGCATGCGCGCGGCGGTGGTAGGCCGCGCGTTTGAGATGGTCTCCGCCGCTTTTTCAAGATAGGCAAGTTGCTGCGCCTCCGGAAAATCCCGGCACTCATGCGCTGCAAGAGCCATTCCCATGGCGGCCGCGGTGTATGGCCCTGCGCTTTGTGTAACCATGTCCGTCACCGCCTGCGCGACCTCTTCATGCCGGCGGCATGTCACAAACTCTACCCGGCGCGGGTAGGTCCGCCTGTCGAGAATGCGCACCGCACCGTTTTCATACCAGGCGATGTTTTCATATTGCAGCATAAATGCAAGGCCGCGATCCTGCCGTTCCATCTGTTTTCCTCCTGTTCGTTCTGTCAGATCCGTTCGATGATGTCCTTCACATATGCGCCGAAGGGAGCGGCGATGCGCTCCGCCGTTTCCCCAACCTCTTCCGCCGTGAGCGGCTGCGGCAGCACGCCGGCCGCCATGTTTGTCATCACAGAAAGGGCGAGCAGCGGGAGGCCGCAATGCGCCGCGGTAAGCGCTTCCGTGACGGTGGACATGCCCACAGCATCCGCGCCGAGAAGCCGCGCCGCGCGGATCTCCGCCGGGGTCTCAAACTGAGGCCCTGTAAAGAACATGTACACCCCCTCGTGGACGGTGAGGCTGGTGTTCGCCGCGCAGGCGCGCGCCACAGCGCGCAGCTCCGGAGTATAGGTTTTCGTCATGTCAAAAAAGCGCGGCCCGAATTCCGGAAGATTTGGCCCGCGCAGCGGGCTCGCGCCGGTGAGTTTGATGTGGTCGGAGAGGATCATCACGTCACCGGGATGATAGCTTTCATTCACCGCCCCTGCCGCATTCGTGAGGATCAGAGCGCGCACGCCGAGGAGCTTGAGCACGCGCACGGGGATAACGAGCTGCTCATAATCATAGCCCTCATAAAAGTGAAACCGGCCGGACATGCAGACAACACGCTTCCCCCGCACCGTGCCGAACACGAGCTTGCCCGCATGGGACTCCACGGTGGTCACAAGGAAATTCGGAATATCCCGGTAATCGATCGAAACCGGCTCCTCCAGTTCATCGGCAAACGGTCCCAGGCAGGAACCGAGCACGATGGCAAGCTCCGGCGCAAAAGGAGCGCGCTCCATGATATAGTCCGCAGCGGTTTTATACTGTTCAAACGTGTATTCCATATCTGCCTTTTCTCCCGAACCTGATGGATCCTGCAAAATAGAAAATGGCGGGCTTTACGCCCGCCTGCATTGTATCATGCGCTGTTTTTGGCTGTCAAGGAAGCCGTCTCTTCAAACACACCATAAACTTTCGGAATGCATGCGCCCGGGAAAGTTCCCGGGCACAGCATCTTTTTTATTTAGCTTCAATCATCCAGTTCCTTGTCCCACGCAAGGATTGCGCCGGTCAGGGCGTCGATCTCGTAATCATACTCATAACCGCCCGCCTTGAACTCCACCTCGTACTGCTGCCTACCGTCCTCGCGGTCAAGCTCTGCCTTCATTTCCATCGCTTCGCCGGCAGAAACTCCCGCATGTGCAAGTGCTACCTCCTTCGCGCGGCTCACACCGATCAGGCTGCCGCCAGAAGTGTCCTGCGTTCCGTTCTGCTGCTTGTTTCCGTCCTCGTCCCGTTCGCGCTCATGCTTGAGCACAGCGCCCGTAACGGCGTCGATCTCATAATCGTACTCATAGCCGCCGGAAACGAACTCCACGTCGTAATGCAGTGTCCCATCATCCCGGTCAAGCGCGACCTTGAGCTGTGCCGCATCCGCTTCCTTCACATTGGCGTGCTCCAAAGCGGCCTGCTTCGCCTTCTCCTCGCCGATCGCATCCACGCTGCTCTCCGCCCCGCTGCTTCCAACTGTACTCCCGCTGACGATGCCCGGCGCCACATACCAGACGATCTCGCCCGTTACAGCATCCACATCGTACTCATACTCTGCATTTGCTGCGTCGAACTCCGCTTCATACACCATGCGGCCATGCTCGCAGTCCAGCTCCACTTCAAGGCCGGTAATGTCCGTTTTTGCAAGGCCTGCATGCTTGAGCGCCGCCTCGACCGCCGCATCCGCGCCGATGTATGCCTTGTCGCTCGCCTGGCCGACAGAGCTGACATGCGTGAGGCTTATATTTTCTGCAAGCAGGTTCAGCTCGTTGATGGAAAGCCCCGCAAGCTCCGCGAATGTGTGGCGCGCATTGCCCTGAAGGATCTCCTCGATCAGCGCGGCTTTGCCGACAGTCACGCCGTATTCCGCGGCCTTTGCCGCAAGCGCATCGTCCGCGCCGCTGACGTCCTGGCTCAGGATTGCGCCGCTGCCGACCCGGCTCTGTGCGAAAACCGCTTCCACTTCTGCAACGAGCTTGCTTTCAAGCGTCTGCGCATCTGTTCCATCCATTCCCTCCACAGAGATGAGAATGGAGTTCGCCAGCTCGTCAAGATAGCCGAGTTTGAGCATCGAACCCACGACTGCGTTCACCGCCACGTTCAGCTTCGTTCCCGCAAGCTCCATTCCATCGAGCACCACCGCGCCGTCTTCATTGTGCGCTTCCGCCGCAAGCACATTTTCTTCCGCGTCTACGCGCAGTTCCACGCTGGGGTTCACATCGAGGGAGATGATCGCCGCAACGTTTGCCGCCGAAGGCGCTTGCCCGGTTCCGCGGCCGATCAACACGCCCATAACAAGCAGCGCCGCAGCCGCCGCGATCGCTGCGCAGGTGCGCAGCACCTTGTTTTTGCCCCTGTTTTTATTCGTATTCTGTTCCATTTCGATTACCGCTCCTTTCTTCTCATCGCACTTGCGCAGGATATCCTCCAGCACATCGGGCGCCGCGTTGGAAACGGCATCTTTCAATTTGGCTTCGATCTCGTCCCGTTTCATTTTTCATCCGCCTCCATCGCATATTTCAGTTTTCTGACGGCTCTTGCATATTTGGAAAGCACGGTCGCAAGGGGCATTTCAAGGAGTGCTGCACTCTCCCTATGGCGCAGCCCCGCCACCGCGTGCAGCATCACGATCTGCCGCTCCGCGTCCGAGAGCTGCCGGAGTGCCGCCTGCAGAATCAGCCGGTCCTCCGCGGAGACGCCCTGTTTGGAAGAAAGGTAGCGCTCCCATTCTTCCTCGGGCAGGCTGCTTGTGCGCTTTGCCTCCCTGAGGCGCATCCGTGCCAGGTTTTTCGCGATCGTCATCAGCCACGCCATCGGCTTGCCTTCCGGGCGGTAGCGTTCCGCTGCCGCATAAACGCGCAGGAATGTTTCCTGAAGGATGTCTTCCGCATCACCCGGCCTGCGCACAAGTGAGAGCGCAAAGCCATAGAGCGCAGCGTGCGTCCGCTCATAAAGCGCGCCGAGCGCCTCTTTGTCGCCCTGCGCGATGCGGGAGAGCAGTGTTTCCAGCTCCCGCGCTTCCCCTTGTGTATGTTCGATTGCGTTCATTGCCCAAACCAACATGCCTGCTTTCCTTTCCGTCACACATACAATGCACGGGATTGCGTTTTTATTGCATGGTCTGCAAAATTATTTTTCTGTGCCCTCCGGCAGCACGATGCCGATGTCCGCATTCGTAAGTTTTCCGATGTGCAGTGCGGCAGCCGGAGTCAGAAGGCCTGTTTTATAAAAGCCGATGGACACGGTAAGGTCGGACCGGACGGCAAACTCCGCTTCCCCGGTATCACCGTTCATACCGCTGTTGATGTCCACTGCAACCACGAAAGCGCCTTTCTCCTTCGCTTCGTTGATGCGCAGGATCGCCGTCCGGGCAGGCCCGCGGACTTCCCCATGAAAGCCCGTGCCAAGGATGCAGTCCACCAGCATGTCGTACCCCACAAGGGTGGTTTCCTCCGTAAACGGCAGGATGCGCACACCGTACGCCAGAGCTTCCTCCCTGAAAAACCTCCCGTCCTCCGAAAGCTTTTCGGAGACCGCGAATACGTCCGGCAAGAGGCCGTTCCCGGCAAGGATGCCCGCAAGCGCATAGCCATCCCCGCCGTTGTTGCCGCCGCCTGCAAGGATTGCAACGCGTCCGCGCCAGTCCGCCGTCCGATAAACGCCTTGCGCCGCGCGGCGCATCAACTCGCGCCCGGGTGTGAAATGTGCAATGGTATAAGCATCCGCCGCACGCATCTCCGCCACGGAAAGCACCGTCTCCATTCTCCCGTTCACCTGCATCACAATGCTCATTTTCGCATACCTCTTCCCTGTTTTTCCCTTTCAGTATACCGCATAACGCCCGCGACCGCAAAAACGTTACAAATTAGGGGATGAAATCCGGGCGTGTTTGTGTAATAATACTCTTTGCATTCATTGTGACTATTATAATGATGAGGAGTCCTTGTTTTGTATATGCACGCGAAGTTCATCGTTCCTGCACGGCATGTGCTGCTGATTATCCTCTGCGCAGCGCTGCTGTGCTCCGGCTGCGCCACCGTTTCCGCGCCTGTGGCAACGCCCGCGCCCGGCCTTTCAGACGTTCCCGAAGCAACGCCTGTTCCGGAGCCGGATTATGCGGCCCTTTCCGCCCGCGTGGAAACGGTATTCCATGAGGCATTTTGCATTGACCCCAATGCATTCACGCTGCCCGATATGCAGTATATCACGGAGCTTATGGCCGAGCGCGACGCGTTCCTCGCCATGCAGGATGCCATCGAAACCGCTGCCCGCGCCGCGTTTGCGAAAGCCTATGCCGCCGTGTGCGGAGAATACGCATCGCTGCCCGCAGGGCATGTTTCCGTCTCGCTTCCCGGCTGGCAGGAGCTCATGGGGCTTTACCGTGTGCTCGGCACGGAGCTTGCTTCCGCACTTGCCGCCCACTGCGAAGCGGAAGCCGGGCTTGACGCCGCATGCGTCTCCCTTTCCGTTTCTTTCGCGCCATATGATGCATTTGTCGGCACAAGCGGCCATACCCTGTTCAGCTTCACCACGCTTTATGCCTACCTCAACACCGTATATAATGAAGACGGCAACGAAGTGGAATATGTGGACGAACCCCTGCCGGAGGAATACCTTGCCACGCTTTCCGACCCGCTGCCCGGCCGCCGCATCAAGGACGGCTGGTTCGGCCCGCGCTCCCAGAGCACGCGCAAGCACACGGGGACGGACATCCGCGCCGCTGCGGATGAACCTATCCTCTCCTGCACGGACGGCTGCGTTCTTTCCATCGGCACAGGAGAACTCGCCGGGAACTACGTCGTCATCCTGGATGATTTCGGGTACGAATACCATTATTACCACATGATCCGCGTCACGGACTTCCTCGCGGAGGGGGACCGCGTTGCGGCGGGCGATGTGATTGGCAATGTCGGCAACACCGGCAACAGCGACGCGAACCACCTGCACCTTGCGATCGTCACGCCGGAAAAGGCCTACATCAACCCTTACCCCGTGCTGCTCGCAGTGCGGGAGCTCGCAAAGGATTCCCACTGAACAGCTTTTCGGACAAAAGAGCGCCCGCAATGTCGGGAAGGCATCCTTGCAGCATGTTATACTGTTCTCGCAGCGGGAGGTGCCAGCCATGGTATGGACAGAGGCAGTCAGTCAGGCCATCGAATATATTGAGGCGCACATTGCAGAAGATCTTTCCATCGGCGAGATCGCACGGCAAGTCAACATTTCCCCGTTTTATTTTCAAAAGGGTTTCAGCCTGCTCTGCGGCTTCACGGTGACGGAATACATCCGCAAGCGCAGACTCGCGCTTGCCGGCAGCGAGCTCGCCTCCGGCGACGCGAAGGTGCTTGACATTGCCCTCAAATACGGATACGATTCGCCTGACAGCTTCACCAAAGCCTTCACCCGGTTTCACGGGATGACGCCTTCCATGGTGCGCAGGAGCGGCGCAACGCTCCGTTCCTTTACCCCGCTCAGAATCAAATTATCGTTGGAGGGTGGTTATCTTATGGAGTACAGAATCATGCAGAAGGACAGTTTTACCGTCGTCGGCATTTCAAAGACCTTTCCGTATGAAAACGCGAAAGCGGAGATCCCGGAGTTTTGGAATGAGTTTTTTACCGCGGGCAACGGCAAATACGTCTGCGGCACATATGGCGTCAACCATGACGAAGCCATGGCGGGAGACAGCTTTGAATACCTCATTGCAGACAATTATGACCCGGCGGTTGAAGTTCCCGAAGGGTTTGTCACAAAGGTGATCCCGGCCTTCACCTGGGCGGTATTCCCCTGCAAAGGCTCCATGCCGAACGCTTTGCAGGGCATGAATGAGAGGATCTTTTCCGAATGGTTTCCTTCCTGCAAGGAATATGAGATCGCGGCAGGCTATTGCATCGAGATGTATAACGACCCGAAAAAGTATCCCGGCGGCTTACTGGATGCGAATTATTACTGCGAGCTGTGGATCCCCGTGAAGAGGAAACAATAAACCTCATGCGAGCGGCGCACCCCAGATTTCCTTTGGGGCGCGCCTTTTATCTTTGACGTTGCTGCTTTTTGCTTGCGCCCTACCGCATGATGCCGTATGATGAAAGCACAAATCCGTTTCGGAGGCAAGAAACAATGCAGGTTTTCCATATCGATACTGAGAACACAAGCATGATCCTCGCAGCGCTGCCAAACGGGCTTCTGTCCTGCCTGCACTACGGCGCGCGGCTGCGCCCGCGGAAGGACTACTCCTCCCTGCTGGAAAAAAAGGACGTCTGCTACGGCGACATGGTTGCTTACACGCGGGAAGATGCCGCCCTTGGCCTTGAGGACATCTGCCTTGCATTTTCAACGCCCGGGCGCGGGGATTTCCGCGAACCCATGGCGGAATTCATCCTGCCCGACGGAAGCGGCACAACGGATTTTACCTTCGTCTCCCATGAGATCCTCCCGGAAAAACCGCCGCTCGCAGGGCTTCCTTCTTCCTACTGCGAGGAAGGCGGCCAATGCGAAACGCACTGCTTCACGCTGGAAGACCCCGTCGCGCACATGCGTGTGCGCCTGTTTTATACTGCGTTTTACGCAAGCGACGTCATCGCCTGCCATGCGGAATATGAAAACCTCGGCGATGCGCCCGTTACGCTGCTGCGCGCGATGAGCGCAATGCTCGACCTGCCGGCTGCGGATTTCGACTTCATTACCTTCACCGGCGCGTGGGCAAACGAGCGCCAGCGGCAGGACAAGCCGCTTTCCCCCGGCGTATATGTGAATGACTCCAAGCTTGGTGTCAGCTCCTCCCGCGCGAACCCGTTCGTGATGCTCAAGCGGCATGGCGCGGATGAAGAACAGGGCGAGTGCTGTGCCGCGAACCTCGTTTACAGCGGCAGCCACGCAGAGATTGTGGAAGCCACGCACTTTGGAAAGACCCGCCTGCTGCTCGGCATCAACCCCGCCTGCTTCCGCTGGCAGCTTGACCCGGGCGAGGTTTTCACCGCGCCGGAGGCTGTGTTTGCCTTCTCCGCAGGCGGTCTCAATGGCGTTTCCCGCTGCATGCACCGCTTTGTACAGCAGAACATCGTGCGCGGCGCATGGAAAAACAGGGCGCGCCCCGTGCTCATCAACAACTGGGAAGGCACGGGGATGGACTTTGACGAACACAAGCTTCTTTCCATCGCAAAGATCGGAGCCGAGCTTGGTGCGGAGCTTTTTGTGATGGATGACGGCTGGTTCGGCGCACGGGATGACGATACAAGTTCGCTTGGAGACTGGGAAGTCAACAGAAAAAAGCTGCCCCACGGCCTTGATGGGCTGCAGAAGCGGCTCCAGGCTCAGGGGCTCGGTTTCGGCATCTGGGTGGAGCCGGAGATGATCAGCGAAAATAGCGCGCTGTACCGTGCGCACCCGGATTGGGCGGTGCAGCAGCCGGGCCGCACGCCCTGCCTCGGGCGCAATCAGCTCGTGCTGGATCTTTGCCGGAAAGAAATACGGGAATATATCGTCGAAGCGATGACGCGCGTGTTTTCCTCCGCGGAGATCTCCTATGTGAAGTGGGACAACAACCGCAACTTCTCGGATGCATATTCCCCCGCTCTTCCACCGGAGCAGCAGGGAGAGTTTTTCCACCGCTATATCCTTGGGCTTTATGAAGTGCTGGAAACGCTGACTTCCCGCTTCCCGGAGATCCTGTTTGAGTCCTGCGCCTCCGGCGGCAACCGGTTCGACCTCGGCATGCTCTGTTACATGCCGCAAACCTGGGCCAGCGACAATACCGACCCCATGTGCCGCCTCACCATCCAGAACGGCACGAGCTATGGCTACCCGCTTTCCACCATCGGCGCGCATGTTTCCGCTTCGCCGCACCAGTCCACCCTGCGGCAGACGCCCGTGGAAACGCGGTTCAACGCAGCCGCCTTCGGCCTGCTTGGCTATGAGATGGACCTCACCGAGCTGACTCCGTTTGAAAAAAAATGCATCCGGGAGCAGATCGCCTATTACAAAGCCCACCGGCGCCTGTTCCAGTTCGGCACGTTCTGCCGCGTGCGCACACCGGAGCATGACAACCGCCCTGTCTGGCTCGTCGTAAGCGAGGACAGGCGCGAAGCCATCGCCTGTTTCTTCCAGTTCCGCGCCGAACCCGCGCACACGCAGGATATTCTGCGCCTTACCGGGCTCGATGACACGCTGTTTTACAAGATCGAAGGCAGGCCGCAGTATCTTTCGCTGCGCGCGTTCGGCTCCCTCGTGAAACATGCCCTTCCCGTAAAGCTCAACGGTGAAGGCGTGCCGATGACGGTGCTTGCCGCGCGCTATCGTTTCCCGATGCCGAAGGAACATTATTTTGCGGGCGGCGACATGCTGCAGAAAAGCGGTCTGCGGCTGTGCCAACAGTTCGGCGGCACGGGTTATAACGACCGCCTGCGGCTTCTCGGCGACAACGGCTCCCGGATGTATTACATCCATGCGGTGGAGGAATAACGCCCTTCGCACGTTTTTTCGAAAAACGAATGCCCGCTCCTGTCCGGAGCGGGCGCTGCTGTTTGGTTGAATTGTTATTTTGTCTGTTTTCCGGCCTCTTCCGCTGCGCGGATCTTCTCCGCACAGTCCCGGTTGATCTCCGCGCGCAGGCGCTCCATATAGCTGCAGAACGCCGTTTCCTCGCTTCCGTAGGTGAAGTTCAGCTCATATTCCAACGGGAGCCACGTTGCGATGTCCGCCTCGTTGTGCTGGATCAGTGCCTCCAGCTTGTCGAGTGCCTTGTATATCTTCGCTTCGAGCGTTTCCTGCGCCGCCATTTCCGCAAACAATGCGGAAAGCTCCGCATTGTAGGGCGCGGGCAGGCGTGCAAGCCATGCGTTGACTGCAGCATCCTCCGCCGCGCTGTCCGCCTCTGTCTTTTCAAAAGCGGGGATATCGCCGATGAACACTTCCCCGAGGTCATGGCAGAGGCACATGAGAATGACCTTATCCGCGTCAGCCTCCGGGAATTCATCCTTCACGAAATAAGCCATCAGCGCAAGCCGCCAGGTATGCTCTGCGACGCTTTCCCGCCGGCCGTCGGACGTCCAGGAATGGCGCAGCGCACACTTGAGTTTTTCCACGGTGTGCATCAGGTCAAGATAGGCTCGTATCTCCATCCTTCATCCTCCCCAAAAGCGCGAGACGCGCCCGGAACGCGGTTATTTATTCTCCTGCCGGCGCATGTGCTCTTTGATGCATGTAAATGTGATCTCGGAAATGTCATGCTCCATGCGGCAGGCATCCGCCCGCGCCGTTTCCTCATCCACGCCAAGGCTCAGGAGCAGCTCCGTGAGCACCACATGGCGTTCGTAGATGCGTTCGGCGATCTCCCTTCCTTTTTCGGTCAGCGTCAGAATGCCCTTCTCATCCGTTTCCACATAGCCGTTTTCCCGGAACTGCTTCATCGTAATGCTCACGGTCGGCTTTGTGACCTGCAGACGATGCGCCACATCCACAGAGCGCACCTGCCCTTTTTCCTTCCCGATGATCAGGATGCATTCGAGATAGTTTTCCGCGGCTTCCTGAATTTTCATGCCGGGTCTCCTCCTTTCCCCGCGCTGCGGGGATCTTTTCATTCCATGTTAGCATCTTACCCCAGTTTTTGCAAGGCAAAAGCCCCGTGCATCGGGCGGAGGCCGTAAGGTAGTATGATTTCTTCAGACGTTCTCCTGTGCGGATGGTAGACTTTTCATATTTTACTGATATACTTTATTCAGTAAAAGAGTGAGATGAATAAGAATTTGCAGGGGAGACGGATTGGCATGATAGGTCAATTAAGTGTTCGTAAGATCACAGATGAAGTTCATCTTGAGAAAATGACAGATTGGTTGTATGAATGGTGGGGTAAGGCAGAAGGTTACAGCTATGAGGCTGTTCATGCCTATATGGTACATAGCATACAAGAACAGCGTTTACCTCAAACCTATGGCCTGTTTTGGGATGGCAAACTGATCGGTATGTATCAGTTTACGAATGGAGATCTGTTTCCGCGTCCTGATATATATCCATGGCTTGCCAATGTATACATCGAGAAGGCCTGTAGAGCAAAAGGCTTTGGCCGATTTTTACTGGAATCGGTTCGTAAACATGCAGCAAAAGCAGGCCTAAAAGAATTGTATCTGTATACGGCCCATAACGGTCTATATGAGAAATTTGGCTGGACATTTATTCAAGAGATAGACACGTTTCTTGAAACGAGAGTGCAGCGTCTCTATAAAATCGAAATATGATTCGGCAAATTCCAGTTTGTCTGTTAATCCCTCTGAAAACGCTGTATTTTCAAGACATTTCATCTGTTTTGTGTTCAAGCCATATGCTTTCTTCAAAAGGCACGGCTTTACCGTCGAATGTGTCCAGACTGACAACGGATTTGTGTTTACCAACCGCTTTGCTCAATCCAACCGTGAACTGGTCACGCTCTTTGAGAAGACCGCTGCAGAGCTGGGCATTCAGCACAAGCTGATTCGTCCCTATACGCCCCGTCGTCACAATGGCAAGGTAGAGCGCAGCCACCGTGAGGATCAGCATCGCTTCTACGATTCCAATCGCTTCTACTCGCTTGCCGACTTCGACGCTCAGCTGGCTGTGCATCGAAGAGCCTCCAATAACTGTCCTAACTGTCCTATGTGTCCTTTACAGTATAGCTCCCCCCAACGATTTCCTTCGTTGCTATACCGCCCAACATGTTTGACAAGCCTGCAGTTTGACAAGCCTGCAGACGGCACATTTCTTGACAATTTCCCAAATATATAATAGAATTTCCAGAATAAGAGATACTTTATCTTAACCTGAGGTTGGCTTAGGCGCCCTTTGGCATACCCTTCCTTTTCAAATTGCATGTTTTGGGGCACCTCAAAACCACGACTGTGGTGCGGCAACCCGCGAACAGCCATGCTTATACCGCGCATTTACTTTTGCAAAGGCTTTCAAAGACTCAACCTATTTGTCACGATTTTTAATATGCAAAGAAGCGTATTAGCGTATTAAAAAATATAAAAAGGAAGGTGTTGTTATGGCTACTACGCTGAAACTCATTCTTATTGCACTCGGCTTCGCAAGCGTATTTCTGCTCATCGGTCTGCTGCTGCGCAGCAAGATCAAAGTTCTGCAGAAGCTCTTCCTGCCGGCATCTGTGATCGGCGGCATCGTCGGACTGATTCTCGTGCAGGTTTTCTCTCGCGTCGGCGCAGCTGCAGAGCAGGTCACGAACTATGTGTCCGTTATGGACGCCCTGCCAGCGATCCTCATTATCCCCATCTTCGCTTCTACTCCGCTTGGCAACTTCAAACGCAAGAACGACATGGAAAAGGCTGCCGGTAAGTCTACATCCGGCATTGCCAACGGCGTTTTCTGGCTGATGTGCGGCATAATGACCGTGCAGATGGTCATCGGTTTTGCCGTAAACTTCTTTATGACCAAGGCCGGCTCTGCTATTCCCTTCTACAAGGTATGGGGCTTTGAATTGGCGGCCGGCTTCACCGGCGGTCACGGCACTGCTGCCAGCATCGGCGCCATCTACGGCGGCATTCCCGCAGTTGCAGAATTTGCCTCTCAAGGCAAGGACGTTGCCACCACCTTCGCTACCTTCGGCCTGATCGGCGGTATGCTGCTCGGTATCATTTTCATTAATATCGCTGCCAGAAGAGGCGAGACTGCTGTTATGAAGAAGCCCACCGCGCTCGAAGGCGTTGCGCTCACCGGCCTGCAGAAGGACGTCTCCAAGCAGGAATCTCTCGGCAGAGAAACCACCAAGAGCTTCGCCATTGAAACCCTGTCCGTACATCTGGCCGTGATTCTGGGCGTTGTGCTCGCTTCTTACGGTGTCAGCGCACTGCTTGCCAAGATTCCCGCTATCGGCTCCCTGCTCAAGCAGTTGCCCGTATGGTCCATCGCCATGGTGCTGATGCTGCTTGCGAACAAGCTTATTTCCGCTCTGAAACTCGAGTGGATGTTCGATAAAAAGGTCGTGCAGAAGATTTCCGGCTTTATGACCGACTTTGCTATCGTCTGCGCCATCGCTTCCATGAACCTCAAGACCATCGCCACCTTCATCGTACCCATCGTAATCAGCTCCGTTATCGGCTTTATCGCAACTTACTTCTACATCTTCAAGCTCACCAAGTTCATCACCAGGACTGAAGCTCCCTTCGAGCACTCCATTATCGCATGGGGCACCGGCACCGGCGTTTTGATGACCGGTCTTGTGCTGCTGAAGGTCTGCGATCCGAACTATGAGACCAGTACCCTCAACAACTTCACCAAGGGCTTTGCTATCATGTCCATTATACAGGCTGCCATCCTCGGCGTGTTGATGCCCATTCTCATCGGCAAGATGGATACTCTCGGCATCCTCCTTGTTTCCCTGGTAATGGCTGTTGTGTTCACCGCAGGCGCCGTAGTTGTTGGTATCGTGCGCGGGAAACGCCTTGCAAAGGTAAATGCTTAATGGATATGCGGGAATTCATTTTTTGCGCCTCGGATGAGTTGCAGGAAAAGACAAACATTCTATCCGATCATATTTGGGATGCGGCGGAAACGGCTTTTACCGAGTTTAAAAGTGCTGCGTATCTGAAGGAGTATCTCGCTTCGGAGGGCTTTACGATTGCGTCCGGCGTTGCCGATATTCCTACCGCCTTCACCGCAACATACGGCAGCGGTCGTCCTCACATCGGACTGTTGGCCGAATATGATGCACTGAGCGGCCTTTCCCAGGAGGCTGGTGTCGCCGAACAGAAGCCCATTACTAACAGCGGCAACGGACACGGCTGCGGGCATAACCTGCTCGGTGCCGGCTGTGCCCATGCGGGTGTTCTGATTAAACGCTATCTCGCCGAAACTGGAAAATCCGGCACGGTGACCGTGTTCGGGTGCCCTGCGGAAGAGGGTGGCAGCGGAAAGACGCGCATGGCGGGCAAGGGCGTATTCGCAGGCCTTGATTGTGCACTTTCCTGGCACCCAGGAGAGTTCAGCGGTGTTGTTCCTGTTTCCACGATGGCCAATATCCAGGTGAACTACCGCTTCCACGGCAAGGCAAGCCATGCGGCCTCTTCCCCATATATGGGCAGAAGCGCCCTCGATGCGGTGGAGCTGATGAATGTCGGCAGTAATTATCTGCGCGAGCATATTCCCCCCGGATGCATGCTCCATTATGCCATTCTGAACACGGGCGGATTTTCGCCCAACGTGGTACAGGCGGAGGCAGAGTCCACCT